>CAYXHF010000005.1:0-97586 GCA_964464815.1 uncultured Faecalibacterium sp. | reverse complement strand
ACGAAGACTTGTTGGAGCAAGACCACCCCTTGGCTCTCCCTCTGGGAGAGCTGTCGGCCTCTGGCCGACTGAGAGGGCTTACTTCGCGCTCCATGCTACCTCCACGAAGAAAGACACGCATCATATTACAAGCGAACATTTCCATATTGACTTGTCTTGCTGCGCGGCCCTCTCAGTCACCTACGGTGACAGCTCTCCCAGAGGGGGAGCCAAGGGTGCTGGCCATGCAAGACTTTCAACCCCGAGGCGTTTTGGATTGTTACTGGTGCGTGTTGCCGAAACAGGAACGTCTTGTAAAGTGAATATTTGTCGGCATCAGGACACCCCACTTGGCTCTCCTTCTGGGAGAGCTGTCGGCCTTTGGCCGACTGAGAGGGCCTACTTCAATCAAAAACCCGGCTTGCTGCAAAAATACTTTGCAACAAGCCGGGTTTGACGTTCGTGAAAAAAAGTCCAAAGAAATTAGTTGTTCTCCGGAATCAGGACAGCCTTGATGCGGCGCACGCCAGCGGAGGAGCTTTCTTCCTTCTGAATCTTGAACGCGCCCAGGTCGCCGGTGTTTTCGGCATGCGGGCCACCGCAGATTTCAAAGGAGAATTCGCCCATCTTGTAGGTGCGAACCTTCTCGCCGTACTTGGACTCGAACAGGCCGATAGCGCCCTTTTCCTTCGCTTCCGGCACGGTCATTTCTTCGCAGACGACCGGCACCTTGGCCTGAATCGCCTCGTTGACCAGCGCCTGCACCTGTGCCAGCTCTTCCTTGGTCATCTTGCGGCCAAAGGAGAAGTCAAAGCGCAGACGCTCGGCGGTGATGTTGGAACCCTTCTGGGCCACTTCGTCACCCAGCACCTTGCGCAGGGCCGCGTGCAGCAGATGGGTCGCGGTGTGCAGACGTGCCGTCTCCACGCTCGCGTCGGCCAGACCGCCCTTGAACTTCTGCTCGGCGCCCTGATGGCTCAGCTCCTGATGCTTGCGGAAGGACTCCTCAAAGCCAGCGGTGTCCACGGTCAGGTTGCGCTCCTTGGCCAGCTCGACAGTCATTTCAATCGGGAAGCCGAAGGTGTCGTAGAGGTGGAACGCCGTCTCGCCGTCAATCTTGCCGTCCACAGCGCGGGCAGCCACCTTGTCGAATTCCTTGTTGCCCTGCTTGAGGGTGCGGGCGAAGCGGTTTTCCTCCAGCTTGAGCTGGTCAATGACGAAATTCGCATTGCGCTCCAGCTCAGGATACACAGCCTGATACTGCTGGATGATAACCTTGGCGATTTCGCAGGTGAAGCCATCCGGCAGACCCAGCTGCATGCCATAACGCACGGCACGGCGAATCAGGCGGCGGAGGATGTAGCCCTGGTCGGTGTTGGAGGGCGACACACCACGGTCATCGCCCAGGATGAAGGTGGAGGTGCGCATATGGTCGGCGATGATGCGGAACGCCTTGGTGGTTTCCTCATCCGCGTCGTATTCCTTGCCGGACAGCTCGGTGATCTTGGCCAGAATGCCGGTGAAGGCATCCGTCTCGTAGACGGTCTTCTTGCCGGTCAGCACGCAGATGGTGCGCTCCAGACCCATGCCGGTATCCACGTTCTTCTGCGTCAGCGGGATGAACGTGCCGTCCTTCTGCTTGTTGTACTGCATGAACACGTCATTCCAGATTTCCAGATACGCGCCGCAGTGGCAGGCAGGAGAGCAGTTCGGGCCGCAGGGCTTCTTGGTGATGATGAACATCTCCGTGTCCGGGCCGCACGGGCCGGTGATGCCAGCGGGACCCCACCAGTTGTGCTCCTTGGGCAGGTAGAACAGGTGGTCATCCTTCACGCCGCAGCTGCGCCAGAGATTGGCGGCCTCTTCGTCGCGCGGGCAGTCCTCGTCACCCTCAAAGACGGTGAAGGCCAGCTTGTCCGGGTCAATGCCCAGATACTTCTCGCTCGTCAGGAACTCCCAGCTCCACGGAATCATTTCCGTCTTGAAATAATCGCCCAGGGACCAGTTGCCCAGCATTTCAAAGAAGGTCAGGTGGCTCGGGTCGCCCACATCGTCAATATCGCCCGTGCGGATGCACTTCTGCACGTCGGTCAGGCGCGTGCCAGCCGGGTGCTTCGTGCCCATCAGGTAGGGAACGAGCGGATGCATGCCAGCGGTGGTGAAAAGCACCGTCGGGTCATTTTCCGGAATAACGGACGCAGAGGGAATGCGGTGATGTCCCTTGTCTTCCATGAACTGCTGGAACATTTCACGCAGCTGCGCGGAGGTAATCTGCTTCATAAAGGTCTGCTCCCTTCAGTATCGTGCCAATTATCATTGAAATTGGTTCAGTTGCATCGTTCATTATACCATTCTATGCGGTGATTTGCAAGGGTTTTTGCAGACAAGCCTGTGCCGCGCGGCGGCAAAGTGGTGCGACAAAAAAGGATGCGATGCCACAAGGCGTGGCAAGGCATCCTTTGTCGGTGCATTGTTTATTCAGCGGCGTGATATTCCGGCTCGCCACCAACGGGTACGTTGTCGTCCGTGGGCGCGTCGGGCGTGTCCACCGCATCGTCCTCGTCGATGCAAGTGTCCGCATCAGCCGTATCGTCTGTATCATCCGTTTCGGCAGGAGTATTTGCTGCCTGTGTGTCCTGATAATCCATTTCTTCCAGCTGATGGCGCAGCTCAGCGCGCTGATCGGGCGTCAGCTTGCTGATGTCCAGCTCGCCGCGGTTGAGCAAGCCCTCGCAGAATTCCTGCAAGCGGCGCTTGATGTCATCGGCCGCCGGCTGGTTGTTGCGGACGGTTTCCTGTCCCTTTTCCACCAGCACACGGGCCAAATCGCCGCCCTTTTCCACCAAAGACGCTGCCGCGCCGATACCACCGTACATAACATCCTTCACGATTTTCTCCAAATCAGGCATGTTCGTCACTCCTTTCGTTCCACCTGACATCCTCAGTATACCCGATTTTGTCTGTGAATCGCAAGGGAAA
The DNA here is from genome assembly GCA_964464815.1 of uncultured Faecalibacterium sp. Lineage (GTDB taxonomy): Bacteria > Bacillota > Clostridia > Christensenellales > Aristaeellaceae > UBA11524. Next base: position 94,628 of record CAYXHF010000005.1, on the reverse strand, counting down.
CAGATTAGAATTTGCTAAGGAAGCGGCCGAATGATTCAGAGATTCCCTAATTAAGGAGGCCGGAAGAACATTGGCGACGGCATTACAGCCGCTCAAAGACCGGAATGACATCCAGCGGTGCGGGCACGTCCATGCGGTGCGGGCCGGAAACAACCTCGCCCGTATCGACATTGCGCCACTGACCGGCTGGGAAGTAGACGCTGCGCTGACGTGCGCCCATCTCCATGACCGGCGCGACCAGATACTGTCCGCCGAACATGTACTGATCCTGCAACGTGGCGCAGGCTTCATCCTCGGGGAATTCGTAGTACATCCCGCGCAGCAGCGGCGTGCCGGCCTCGTGTGCCTGCTGCATCAGACCACGCACGTAGTCGCGCATTTCCTCGCGGCGGTTCAGGTATTTGACCAGAATCGGATAGGCTTCCTCACCGAAGCTCCACACCTCGTTGTCGCCGCCCGAGCCAAGCGCAGGGCTGCCATCCTTGCGCGTGACTGCCTCGCCGTGCTGGCGGTCGCCATGCAGGCGCATCACCGGGCAGTAGCAGCCCCACTGGAACCAGCGGATGAGCAATTCGCGGAAGCCCTCGTTTTGCGGGTCGCCAGCGTGGAAGCCGCCAATGTCCGTCGTCCACCACGGAATACCGGCCGCACCCATGCTCAGACCTGCACAGACCTGACGGCGGAAATACGTCCAGTCGCTCATGATGTCGCCCGACCAGACCAGCGCACCATACCGCTGTGAGCCAGCCCAGGCGCAGCGCACCAAATTGACCGGGTTTTCCTGTCCGGCTTCGCGCATGCCGTCGTAGAATACACGGGAATACATCTGCGGATAAATATTGCCGACCTGCTGGCTGGAACCGATGTGATAGCGGTATTGCTTGAAGTCATACGTGCCGTACTCCGGCTCGGCCTCGTCCAGCCAGAAAACGCGGATGCCGTGGTCATAGTAGTTCTTCTTGCACTTCTCCCACACATACTTGCGCGCACGCGGATTCGTGGCATCAAAGAACATGCTGTCTTCCACAAAGCGCATGCCGACCTGTTCGCCATACTCGGCGCGGACAAGCAGACCCTTTTGCAGCATTTCGTTGTAATTTTCACTGTAGAGGGAAATCTGCGGCCACACGCTGACCATCAGCTCAATGCCCATGTCCTTCAGCTCCTTGACCATGGCCGCCGGGTCAGGGAAGAACTCCTCGTCAAAGCGGAAATCGCCCATGTGCGGCCAGTGGAAGAAGTCGCACACAATCACGTCAATGGGCAGGCCGCGGCGCTTGTATTCCCGCGCCACATTCAGCAGCTGCTCCTGATTCCAGTAGCGAAGCTTGCATTGCCAGAAGCCCAGGCCGTATTCCGGCATCATCGGCACAAAGCCGGTGGCGCGGGCATAATGCAGGCTGATGTCAGCAGGCTTGTCGCCACAGGTGACCCAGTAGTCCAGCTGCTTGGTGGAATCGGCATGCCAGGACGTGCGGTTGCGCCCGAAGCTGGCCCAGCCGATGGACGGATTGTGCCACAGGAAGCCATAGCCGCGCGATGACATGATGAAGGGCACGCTCGATTGCGAATTGCGGTGCGCCAGCTCCAGCGTGCAGCCCTTCCAATCGACGTATTCCTCCTGATACTGGCCCATGCCGTAGATATGCTCGCCATCAAAGCCGTCGAAGGTGGCTGTCAGCGCATGGTCACCGCCGATGATGGGTTCAAACTTGCGCGATTGCAGCACCAGCGCATTTGCACCCTCTGTTTCGCGCAGCAGCACCTCGCCCTTCTGGTTCAGGAAGGTCAGGCGCACACGGCGCTTCCAGCCGTCCACGTCCATGCGCACGGTCAGGCGGCCAACGCGCAGGATGGCCCGTTCATCCTCCATGGTGATTTCCACATCGTTTGCGGGCGTGGGGTCAAGCAGGGCAAAGCGGTCGTCCCGCACATCGCCCATCAGCACCGCACGCACACGGGCACTGTCGTCGCCCCAAGGCTCAACGACAACTGTTTCGCCGTGATTGCGGAAAATGACCTGCTGCCCATTTTGCTCAAAGAAATTCATATGCCAGCACTCCTTTTGCATGAAATTGTAGGATAACGAGGGGAATTCTGATGCTTTTATTGTAAGTCTGCCGGGCGTAAAAAACAATGGATAATAGCGAAAGAGCATGGACGATTCAGCATGGGACGCGCGTTTGATGCCAACACGCCAGCAAGGGCTGTCAGAAGGCCGGAAAAACCGTTTTCGCGCCGCAGGACGTGCGGAAACCGGCAGATAGACAGGCTGTGATGCATTTGTGTTTTCTGTCCGCTTGCACAGCAAGAAGCGTATAAAAGGACATGGAAGCATGAAGAAATGGGAAAAGGCATGCAAAATCCGGCAACTGGTGGCATGCATTCCTTTTGCCATTGCGCGAAATAGGCAAGGCGCTTGCTTTTTTGTCAGCAATGCGATATAATTGGCGCAGAAAAAGACAGGAAAGCCTGTGTCTTCGGGCAAACAGGAGAGGAATGCATCATGCGATACGAGATTTTCTCCATCAGGCAGCAGCACGAGGTGACGCTGTGCGGCACGAACGTATACCCCAATCCGGAGATGCACCCGGACAGGACGATGCTGGATCATGACCTGATGTACGTCTACGCAGGGGAATGGACGATAGTGCAGGACGAAACGGCCTACCGCGTGACGGCTGGCGACGTGATTCTGCTACGTGCGGGCAGTCACCACTATGCGCCATCGCCCTGTGCGGCCAACAGCATGAATATGTTCATCCACTTTGGCCGTCAAGCGGACGACCGCCTGAACGTGGAGCTGTCCTTTGCGGAGGCGGCCTCCTATGCCTCCGGGGACAGCGTGTGCATTCCCACGGTGGTGCATTGCGGTACGCAGGGAACGGTGGAGGCACTCTTCCGCGACATCATCGAGGTTTTCTGGTCACGCCGGGATGACCGGGAACGAAAGCTGCGGATGCTGACGTCGTTGCTGCTGGCGGAGCTGTCGTATTACGCGCGGAAAATGCCCGCTGGCAAGGAGCAGGAGCTATGGTTTGCGGGGCTGCTGCAAGCCATGCGTGCGCAGATGGGGCGCTTCTTCACCCTGGAGGAGGCCGCGGAAATGTCCGGCATGCAGGTGCGCACGTTCTCGGCGCGCTTCCGCAAGGTGACAGGGCGCAGCTTCCAGCAATACCAGATGGACACCAAGTTGCAAATGGCGTATGATTCCCTGTCCGGCGGGCCGTACACGGTCAAGCAGGTGGCGGACATGTACGGCTTTTGCGACCCGTATTATTTCAGCCGCGTGTTCAAAAAGACATTCGGCGTGCCGCCTAAGGACGTCAAGCAGCTTGACCCGGCGGCGAACATCAATCGCCCATGGATGAAGTCCTGAGGGTCGTTTCCGATACGAAAAAGCACCGTTTGCAGAACCAGCGAGGTTTGCAAACGGTGCTTTTCATATAAAATCAATTACGCCTCATCAGGCAGGGGTGCAATCAGCTCCCGGTTGCACTTGCGCAGCAGCAGCAGGCAGACCGTCAGCGACACAACCTCGGCAATCGGGAATGCCCACCAAATGGCATTCGGGCCGATGAAGGACAGCAGCCATGCCACCGGCAGCAGCGCCAGCACCTGACGGCTCAGGCTCATCATCAGGCTATACGTGCCCTTGCCGACAGCCTGGAAGACCGTGCTGAAGGTGATGCCAGCGGCCGCAAACAGGAAGCTGGAGCAGATGATGCGCAGGGCGATGCAGCCTTCTGCCGTCAGGGACTGATCGGGCGTGGAGTCAAAGGGCATAATCAGCAGATTCGGCACGGTCAGGAACAGCAGCGTGCCCAGCAGCATGATGACCACCGCATAAATGAGGCACACTTTGATGCATTCATACACGCGCTTTTTGAGCTTCGCGCCGAAGTTATAGCCGACAATCGGCACCATGCCATTGCACAGGCCGAACACCGGCATGAAGACGAAGGACTGAAGCTTGAAGTACACACCCAGCGTGTCCACATACACCGCGCCGAAGTTCATCAGCAGCATGTTCATCAGCGTATTGCACACGGAGGAAATGGCCTGCATGACCGTGGAGGGCAGACCCACAACGAAAATGTTCTTGACGGTCATCCAGCTGAACTGGAAGTTTTCATGCGTCAGGCGCATTTCCGCATTGTGCGTCTGGTTCAGGTAGAAGCCCAGCAGGCAGCTGACAACCTGACCCAGCACCGTGGCAATGGCCGCGCCCTCAATGCCCATATCGAACACGAAGATGAAGACCGGGTCGAGGATGATATTCGTCACCGCGCCACTGAGCTGCGTGAGCATGGACAGCTTGCTGTTGCCCGTGGCCTGCATCATGCGCTCAAAGCAGATGGCCATGAACTGACCCAGGGAGCAGATGGTCACGATACGCAGGTAGGACGTACCCATTTCCAGCACGTTCGCGGCCGGAGAAGACATGGCGATATACGGCCCGGCCAGAACGAGGCCAATCAGCACGAACAGCAGCCAGCCAGCCGCCTCAATCAGCAGGCCATGGCGGGCGGCGTCACGCGCCTCATGGGAACGCTTTTCGCCCAGACGGCGAGAAATCAGGCTGTTGATACCAGTGCCCATACCCGTGGCCAGCGCCACCATCAGCATCTGCATCGGCATGGCGAGGTTAACGGCGGTCAGGGCATCCGGGGAATACTGAGCGACGAAAATACCGTCAACGATATTATACAATGCCTGCACCAGCATCGAAATCATAATCGGTACGGATACGGTGGGCACGAGCTTCGTCATGGGCATGCTGCCCAGCATTTGACTGCGCTCGGCAGTGGCGTCTTGCTTCTTTGCTGCCATTTCAGTGATTTTCCTTTCCTATGATACATCGAAAAAATAAGAGGCTGCTTGAACCAGCCAAAGAGTTAGTTTATCATATTATAGAAGACACGTCAAGAGGTTTTGCGGATTCAATTAAAAAGCTTTTTTTCAGAAAAACAAAAAGCGCTTTTGGTGTAAGGCTCGGCGGTGATGCTTTGGAGGGTATAAACGGTGGCAGCGATGACGCGCTTGAGGGAGGCTTCGTCGAGGAAAGTGGTCTGCCATGACTAACTTTCGAGTTCCGATGCCGGAGAATTTCCTTGGGCGATTGTGCGGACGGGATGTTTTTTCTGCTGTCCGGCTTGACAAGCTTGGCCAAAAGCATTATACTGTTTTTGTCTCGCAATGAACGGGAACGCTGAGGAAACCCATCTGTTTCAGAGAGCCGCGTCATGGTGGAAGCGCAGCCAGATGTTCACAGCCGCTCGCCCGGGAGCGTATTCGGATGAGAGTCCGCGAATGGCGCACGTTACGCGCAAGAGTGGTTCGGCGTTTGACCGGACAAGCAGAGTGGTACCGCGAAACAACCGTTTCGTCTTTGCAAAACATGCAGGGGCGGAACGTTTTTTTGTTCCGTCCGATTCATAGACGCAGGGAGGAAGCATCATGGAATTCAAACCCTATGACCCCAAATCCATTGAGCCGAAATGGCAAAAGCGTTGGGCCGACAGCCACGTTTTTGAGGCAAAGACGGATTATACCAAGCCCAAGTTCTATGGCCTGATTGAGTTCCCGTATCCGTCGGGACAGGGCCTGCACGTGGGTCATCCGCGCTCCAACACGGCCATGGACATCATTGCCCGTAAGCGCCGCATGGAAGGCTACAACGTGCTGTTCCCCATTGGCTGGGACGCCTTCGGTCTGCCGACGGAGAACTACGCCATCAAGAACAAGGTGCATCCCGCTATCGTGACGCAGAAGAACATTGACCACTTCCGCGAACAGCTCCAGAAGATTGGCTTCTCCTTTGACTATACCCGTGAGGTGAACACGACCGACCCGGCGTATTATCGCTGGACGCAGTGGATTTTCCTCCAGCTGTATAAGCACGGCCTGGCGTATAAGTCGGAGATGCCCATCAACTGGTGCCCGAGCTGCAAGTGTGGCCTGGCGAATGAGGAAGTGGTTGGCGGCGCCTGCGAGCGCTGCGGCACGCAGGTCATCCGCAAGGTCAAGAAGCAGTGGATGCTCAAGATTACCGCCTATGCCCAGAAGCTGCTGGACGGTCTGGACACGGTCAACTTCATCGACAAGGTGAAGGTGCAGCAGCGCAACTGGATTGGCCGCAGCGTCGGTGCAGAGGTGGACTTCGCCCTGACCGCGCAGGGTGAGAAGGTGCGCATCTTCACCACGCGCCCCGATACCCTGTTTGGCGCGACGTACATGGTGCTTTCGCCCGAGCATCCGCTGATTGACAAGCTGAAGGATCAGATTACCAACTACGACGCCTGCATGACCTATCGTGCCGAGGCGGCGAAGAAGAGCGATTTCGAGCGTGCGGAGCTGGCCAAGGAAAAGACCGGCGTGCAGCTGGAAGGCATCCGCGCCATCAACCCGGTGACGGGTACGGAAATCCCGATTTGGCTCAGCGACTATGTGCTGATGTCCTACGGCACGGGCGCCATCATGGCTGTTCCGGCGCATGACACCCGCGACTGGGAGTTCGCCAAGAAGTTCTCCATCCCCATGGTGGAGGTTGTAGCCGGTGGCAACATCGACGAGGCCGCGTATACCGACATTCAGGACGGTGTGATGGTCAACTCGGGCTTCCTCAACGGCATGACCGTGGCACAGGCCAAGGAAGCCATCATCGCGCATCTGGAAAAGGAAGGCGTGGGCGAGAAGAAGGTCAACTTCAAGCTGCGCGACTGGGTGTTCAGCCGCCAGCGCTATTGGGGTGAACCGATTCCGATTATCCACTGCGATAAGTGCGGTATGGTGGGCGTGCCGGAGGATCAGCTGCCGGTGACGCTGCCGATGGTGGACAACTACGAGCCGACTGATTCTGGTGAATCGCCCCTGTCCGTCATGCATGATTGGGTCAACACGACCTGCCCGTGCTGCGGTGGCCCGGCCAAGCGTGAGACCGACACCATGCCCCAGTGGGCTGGCTCCAGCTGGTACTTCATGCGCTATGCCGATCCGCACTGCGAGACGGGCATCGGTTCGCCCGAGGCGCTGCAATACTGGCTGCCGGTGGATTGGTACAATGGCGGCATGGAGCATACGACCCTGCATCTGCTCTACAGCCGCTTCTGGCACCTGTTCCTGCATGATATTGGCGTCATTCCTGCGCCCGAACCCTACCAGAAGCGCACCAGCCATGGCATGATTCTGGGCGAGAACGGCGAAAAGATGTCCAAGTCCCGTGGCAATGTCGTCAACCCCGATGACATCATTGACGAAATCGGTGCGGACGCCTTCCGCGTCTACGAGATGTTCATGGGCGCCTTTGATCAGGCGATTCCGTGGAGCACGCAGAGCGCCAAGGGCTGCCGCCGCTTCCTGGATCGCGTGTGGCGCTTGCAGGAAAACGTCACGCCCGAGGAAGGCTACAGCGAAAAGCTGACCGCCCTGATGCACGAGAGCATCAAGAAGGTCTCCCAGGACTTTGAGGCCATGAAGTACAACACCGCCATCGCGCAAATGATGACGCTGGTGAACGAAATGGTGTCCGTTGGTCAGGTCACGCGCGGCGAGCTCAAGACGCTGCTGCTCCTGCTGAACCCGGTTGCGCCGCACATCACCGAAGAGATGTGGGAGCTGCAGGGCTTTGAGGGCACGATGACCTACCAGCCCTGGCCCACGTGGGACGAGGCGGCCCTGGTCAAGTCCGAAATTGAGATTGCCGTGCAGGTGTGCGGCAAGGTTCGCGGCCGCGTGATGATTCCCGCCGACATGACGAAGGAACGCGCGGAGACGGAATTGCAGAAGCTGCCGGAAATCGAGAAGATTCTGGCGGGCAAGACGGTATCCAAGGTCATTTTCGTTCCGGGCCGTCTGGTCAATTTCATCGCGAAGTAATTGCTGTAGGGCATCTGACAACAGCTATTGATTCCCGCTGCCGGGAAGGAAAGCTATTTTCCTTCCCCAGTAGCGGGGATTTTTTATTTGCAGACGCGCACATTTGCAGGAGGACTTGTCAAGCGGCACGGCCCTCTCAGTCACCTTCGGTGCCAGCTCTCCCAGAGGGAGAGCCAAGAACGCTGGCCGTGCAAGACTTTCAAGCCTGAGGCGATTGTGCATGTTACTGGTGTACGTTGCCGGAATAAGCGCATTCTGTGAAGTGAAGACTAGCTGGAATTAAGACCACCCCTTGGCTCTCCCTCTGGGAGAGCTGTCGGCCCTTGGCCGACTGAGAGGGCCTACTTCACGCACCGTACCATCTTCACGAAGAAGGACACGCATCATACTACAGACGCGCACATTTGCAGGAGGACTTGTCAAGCGGCACGGCCCTCTCAGTCACCTTCGGTGCCAGCTCTCCCAGAGGGAGAGCCAAGAACGCTGGCCGTGCAAGACTTTCAAGCCTGAGGCGATTGTGCATGTTACTGGTGTACGTTGCCGGAATAAGCGCATTCTGTGAAGTGAAGACTAGCTGGAATTAAGACCACCCCTTGGCTCTCCCTCTGGGAGAGCTGTCGGCCCTTGGCCGACTGAGAGGGCCTACTTCACGCACCGTACCATCTTCACGAAGAAGGCCACGCATCGTGCTACAACCGCTCATCTACATAAGCGGTCTTACTTCATCCGCACCGCCAACCGCGCACCGCGCCACGCACGCACACCACCGCGGGCAGCATCAGCATCATGCCAATCGCACCGCCGACCATGCCGCCAAAGGCAATCGCCAGCAGCACCGTCAGCGGATGCAGTCGCGTTGCACCCGACAACAGACGTGGCGATAGCAAATTCGCCTCAATCTGCTGCACTGCGCATAGCGCCACCAGCGTCCATAGCGCCGCCGTCCAGCCGCTTTGCAGGGAGAGCAAGACCGCTGGCAATCCGGCCAATACAGGCCCGATATAGGGAATCAGCTCCAACACGCCCATCAGTAGTCCCAGCAGTACCGCACCCGGTGTGCGCGTCAACAGCAGCGCCACCGCCGTCATGGCGCCCACTGCGCCGGATAAAAGCAACTGTCCTCGGAAATACAGCGCGCTTTCCCGGCGCATTTCCCGCGCCGCACGAACGCCACGGGCGCGATATTCCAGCGGAAGCAGGAGTGTCAGCAGGGTGCAAAGCTGTTTCCTGTCCCGCAACAGATAAAAGGCAATCAGCGGCGACAACAGCCACTGGCTGACGCTGCCGCTCAGGCGTCGGATGGCGCTGACGACCATGGCGGCGGCCTGTCCAATGGCGCTGGTCAGGCGGGCGGCCAGCTCGCCCTGCAAATTGCTGGCCGGAAAGCCACGTTCGGTCAGCCGGCTACTCACCGCCGCCAGCAGCTCCTGCACCCATGCAAGCGCGGCTGGCAGCCGAACCGCCAACTGCCGCACCTGCTGCACAAGCGGCGGAATCAGTCCCCAGAGCAACAACAGCGACCCGACCAACAGCATCAGCAGCGACAGCGCCGCCGCCACAGATGCGCCCAAGTGCTTTTCCAGCACCCGACAAATGGGCAGCGCCGTCCATTCCAGCAAGAGCGAAACCGCCAGCAGCGTCAGCATGGAAGTCACCACGCCACGCAGGGCAATCAAAACCGCCACGGCGCAGAGCAGCGCCACGACAATCCTCGGGGAAACCCGACGCTGAAAAATGGATTTCTGCATGGCGTGATGCTCCTTTCCAGAAAGGCACAAAAGGCAGGGAGCTTTTTCCCTGCCTCTTGTAAATTACGAATTCGCTTCCGTCATGTCCTGCACCAGCTCTTTGACTTTTCCAGCGCCCTTTTGGACATCCTGACGGATGGTGCGTCCGACAGGGAGCATCATCAACCCAATGCCCATCATCAGGCCAACCGCCGAACCAAACAACATTTTGTTCATGCGTCTTATCTCCTTTCTACGAATCGTTAGGAAGAAAAGCTCCGGTGCGGCGTCCCTTCCTCTGCCAGCAGCAGCTCACCAGCGGGAATCAGCACCTCTCCGCTGGGTAATGCGGAAAACTGTTGCACCTGCCGTCTGCCACTGCGCAGGTCTTCCAGTAGCCCCAGGGTAATTTCGATGCCGCTGACATGCAAATTCTCCGGGCTGAGGAAGGCGTCGGTGACGCATCCCAGCGTCGCGCCACGCGTGTCCTTGACGGTTTTCAGGCGAAAATCCGTGTCGGGTGGTGTTCGCGTGGGACGTTTTCGCAGGATGACGGACACGTCGCCGAGTAGCTCAATGTCCTGCCGCGCCACCCATTTCGCGCCGAAAAAGCCACGCCGGATGATAAGCCCGCGCAGGGCATGGCCATTGTCCTCCAGCACGGCGCGTTCCACATGCCCCTGCGACTGCCCACGGTAGACCGCTGGCAAGCCGAGCAGATGCTCCAGACGCACGTCACAGGTCATCCGCGTCCTGCACGGGTTCTTCGTCCTCATCGCGCCACGGCACGCCTGTCCACGAGCCAAGCACGTCCGTGTGGCTCTGGCGCTGCTGTGCGTCGGAAAGTGTGCGCACCAATGCGCTGGGACGCTTCGGTCGTTTTTTGTCCATGCATCATTCCTCCTTCCGTCCAATAGCATCTCCACGACTAGAAAACGCAATCATGGGAATGTTTGCGTGGGAAAGGGAGGGAAAAAAGCAGTTTCTTGCAATGAACATATCTCTGTATCGCGCAATCGTATTGGCGAGGGAAAAAATGTGTGGTATAATATACGTGGCGGTGATGCACACGCTCCGTGCATGAAAACAGGAGCAGAAAGCAATAAAAAGGATTGGAGGGATTGGCATGCTGATGTATCACGGAAGCACGGTGCTGGTGGAACGGCCAGAAATTCGTGCGAGTGCAGCGTTCCTGGACTTTGGAGCCGGTTTTTATACAACGACTTCCTATGCGCAGGCAGAACGTTGGGCGAGGATTAAAATGCGCCGTGAAAATAAACAGATTGGGTATGTGGCAATTTATGAATTTGATGATGAAGCAGCAAAAGAAAATACAAAAATCTGCAAATTTGATACGGCAACAAAGGAATGGCTGATGTTTGTGGTCAGGAACCGACGTGGTCAGCCGTTTGCCGATCAGATAGATATGCATATCGGGCCTGTGGCGGACGATAACGTCTATCAATCCATTCGTTTTTTTGAAACAGGTGTGTATGATGCGGAGGAAACGGTAAAACGCCTGAAAACGGAAGTGCTGCATGATCAGTGGACGTTTCATACGGACAAAATGCTATCCTATCTGCATTTTGTCGGATATAAACAAATAAAGGAGGCTTGGTGACATGCGTTTGGAACAGTTTCATGCGCTTATGCCCATCATCAGTGCGGATGTCATTGCCATGATTGAGAAAAAGCGCGGTGTGTCGGAAGATGAAGCGATTCAACTGCTGTATGCCTCCAAGCTGTATGAAGCGCTGGAGGATGAGGAAACAAAGGTCTGGCAGTATAGCACACCGATGCTCTACTCTCTTCTGGAGCAGGAGTGGGAAAGCGGATGCATCTGCTATCCCGACGTATGAGGAGGACACAATGTGCGCTGAAACAAAATTCATTGTATTTTGTATGGAAAGCTACAAGGTGCATAAATCCCTGACAGGCAAACAGGTGGCACAGCTGTTTGAAAAGTACGGCGTATACGATTATATCCGCGAATTTTATGATGTGCTGCATACCACGGGGAATCAGTATGTCAACAATGACATTGATATTTACCTGCAAGCACGAAATGCGGTTTTCCCATAAATACAAACAAAGAACAGGAGTGACACACCCACGTCACTCCTGTTTTTCCAAAAAACAAAAACCCTATCCGCGCGGCTGACAGCTTCATGCCCAGCGGACAGGGAAAGAAAATACGGTGACTTTACCCAACTGCTTCGTTGGGTGTTTCCAGCTGCATGGTTTTCCAAAGGCGCTGCTGCTCTTGCAGGAAGGCGTCATCGGGCATGGCAGGGGTGGCGGTGCTTTGGTCGTAGGTGACGCTCAGCTGTACCAGCACGGCGGCGTAGTTCGTGTCGGAGACGTCAAACGTCTGGTTGAGCGACTTCTTCTTGCCATCAAAGCGGTGCGTGCCGAGCGTCTGAGCAGATAAATACGTCTTGGCGACGTAGACCGATGCGCGGTCGATGCGGCCGTCGGCGGTCAATTCAGCCGATACGCACAGCTCGCCGTTGCGCACGCTGAAGGTAACAGTGCCCAATTGCACATCGCCGGAAAGCATCGGCACGACCATCGGCGGCTGCGTGGAAAGGGCGGCAATGTCCAGCGGGCACACACGGCGCGTGGAGGAGCTGCCACTGATTTCCTGCATGGAAAGTCCGGCGGACGATACGGTGGAGTCGCTGATGCGTGGCGTCACGCGCGTGACAGTAAAGCAATGGAGCGTGTCACCCGCCGTGATGTTGACGGTGTAGGTCGTTTCGTCGCCCGAAAGCGGCAGGTAAATATCCTCCGACATGAAATCGCCCTGGCACAAGCCATAATTGCGCTGATAGGTGATGTAGCCCCATTGGTCGCAGATGGTCAGCACCACTTCGCTGTCCGTTTCCAGCGTGCAGGAGACGGACAGATAGTTCTTGTCACTGATGATGCACTGGCCCGCGTGGCCGCTGTCAAGGCGGCAGACGTCCTCCGCCAGTGCGAAGGAGGTCAATAGCAGCACCATCAGGAGCAGCAGACATCCGATTCGCTTCATGAAATATGTTCACCTCTGCATTCACCGGAAGGTTCTGCTTTTTCTTCCGGCACAAAGATAACGAATGGCGCGGACGCTTTCATCCCTTCGCCATTCGGAAAATTCGGTTATTCCACCATCAGGGTCACAACAGCGGGTATAATGACCTCGCGGAACTGTAGATTTTCGCGCGCGGCCAGCACACCCGGCGTCAGGCAACGGTCAATCTTGGCGCTGTCCGGCACGTCGATGGTTTGCGCCGAGGCAGACAGCAGGCTGTGCAGGCCCGTCTGGAACGAATCACCGTGCTCCGGACGGATGACCTGCAAGCCAAGGCGCTTCATGGCGTATTCCAGTCGCGTCAGCTGGCTGATGATGGCGGCACGCAAATCCAGCAACGGACGCGCATCCTCCGGTGTGGTGGTCGGGGACATCAGGTGCGTCACCGCGTTGTCCATGGCGTCCTGTAGCGTGGTGTACATGCCCACATAGCACTGACCCAGCATGCGGTAGTCAGCGCGATAGAGCGCCGTCTGCCATTCCTGCATGCGGCGGTTCTGCTCCTCCTGCATGTGTGCCAGCTCCTGACGGATGCGGTCATACTGATTGCCGGCATCGGCAAACTGCGCGGCGGCCCAGCGGCATTCGTCCTCCATGCGGAGACGGATGGTTTTCTGCTGATCGCTGAAGGCTTCCTGGAACTTGGCGCGCCCGGCTTCGGCACTCTCTGTGTTCTGGCGCTCCAATTCGGCCTGGAAGGCGGCCATCTTTTCGTTCATCATGCGCTGCGTTTCGCGGTCGGCGACACCGGCGCGAAGCTCCCGAACCTGGGCTTGCAGGGCATCCACCTGCGCGCGTGCGTTGATGAGCGCCTCGTCCTGTAGTGCCATGGCCTCGCGGTAGTCGGCCAATTGCTTTTCCATCACCGATTCGCCCTCGTTTGGCGTCATCTGGTTCTGGCGCGCCTGATACAGCAGGTGGCTGACGGATTTCAGGACGCGAACGCGCGTGGGGAAGGTCTGCTTGATGGTCAGCTCCGGATCGGCCGGGTAGGAGGCCAGCTCCTCCCACGTCATCGGCTCGCGGTTACGCGCGAAGACCTCCGGCACGGCGCGGCTGTAGTCGGCCAGTGGCACATCCAGCACCAGCGCCTGATAGCACTGGGTCACGGCGCTGTAGAGCAGCATCGGACACTTGTCCTGCTTCTCCTTGAGCAGCTGCACACACAGCTGGTCCAGCAGCAGGGAGGCACCCGTTTCGTTCAATTCCGTATACAGGCGCGTCAGCAGCTGCTGATAAAATCCTCTGCGATTGTCACGGCTGCCGCCGGAAAGCTGCTCCGCGGCATCCTGCTGGAACAGGGCCAGTGCCGAAAGTCGCTCCGGACGCCATTCCTGCTGCTCCTGCTCGGGTGTTTTCTGCTGCTCGTCGCCCATGGTGGTACTCCTTTCACGCATCGTGCGTGTGTGAATTTGAAGAAAAACGCCGAAGCGCGACGCATGTGGCGGCAAAAAACGTGATTTTTCCGCACAAATGGACGGCATTCGGATTTCACCCCTAGTATACCATTTTGGCGAAAGGTTTGCAACCCCGCTTGACCATGCCAGTACAGGGGTGCTATAATTTGATGCATGCGCATGAAGCAGCATTTTTTATTCCATGATTTATTTGAAGGGAGGTTTTGCGCCATGAAAAAGGCGTATTCCCGTTTCATTCCCTCGGCAGCGTGTGCGCCCCGCGTGTCGGAGCAGCTGCCAGATGCCCTTATCACCCTTGGTCAGCAGGGCGTTTCCTGCCTGCTGGTCGTTATGGATGCGGCAGGTGAAGCATGCACAGCAGCGGTGTTTGCCGCACTTGATGCGGCACAGGTGGCGTATGCGACAGCGACGGCGGTGACGCGCGATACAATGGGCGTTCCGCAGGAGGAATGCAACGAGGCACTGCAAGCGTATCTGCAAAAGCAGGCGCAGGGCATTATCGCCATTGGCGGCGCATGTGCCATGACGCTGGCGCAGTCGGTGCTGTGCGCCCTGCACAGCCGTCAGCATGCCCAAAGCTTTGCGCAGTGGAATCAGATTCCGCTACTGATGCTGCCCGTGGCAGACGTGCGCGCGGCGGCATGGCACAATGCGGTGACAGTGGTGCGCAAGGAAGGAAAGCTGGTTTCGCACAGCCTGTGCCGCCACGAAAACCGCACCATCGTGCAGGACAAGACGCTTCTGCCACCGCAAACGCAACTGGCGTTGGGGCAAAGCATTTTCTGGGGCCTGGCGCATGCTGTGTGCGCCCAGCTGCACCCGTTGCTGCCGAAAAAGGCGCAGAAGCTGGCCGAATCTGCTGTCATGACCATTCGTCAACAGAGCATATCCGTCTTTGATGATGCGCTTTTGCCCGAGGAGGAGCGCTTTTCCAACGACCACGTGGCGCGGCAGGCGCTGCAAACGGCATTTGCCGAGGCCGCACAGGCGGCACAAATGGCCTGTGACACGTCCTTGATGGCTTTGCTGGATGTGCTGGGGACGCGCAAGACAATCGCGATGGGGACGGCGTTGCCGCTGCTGCTGCCGCCTTTCCTGCGCCAGCTGTCCGGGAATGCACAGAAGCGCGTGGCAACGCTGGTTCGCCGTGCCTTCCTGTCTCAGGAGAAGGTGTCGGATGAGGAGGCTCTGTCTGCCTTTGCAAGCTGGATACAGGATTTTGCGCGCCACACGGGCTGTCAGGAGACACTGCCGGGCGTGACGCAGAAGGAGATTCCTGCCCTGGCGAGGGAAACCGCCGCACATGCCTCCCTTGACCGCTTTGCACTGGAACGCGTGCTGTGTGCGGCCATGGAGCAAACCGCGACACCGGAGACGCTGGAAGAGCTGTTCCAGCTGCAAAAGGCGTTTTTCGCCACACGGGCGACATTGCCCGTTGCGCATCGGATGGATGCTTTGCACCGCCTGCACATGTCGATTCTGTCGCACGAAAAGGAGATTGAACAGGCGCTTGCGCAGGATTTGGGCAAATGCGCGGAGGAAAGCTATCTGTGCGAGGTGGGCATGGTGCTCTCCGAGCTGCGCTGGATGATGCGCCATCTGCGCAAGCTGTGTCAGCCAACACGCGTCCTGACGCCCTTGGCACAATTTCCGTCCCGCAGCATGATTGTGCATGAGCCGTATGGCGTGACGCTGATTATGTCGCCGTGGAATTATCCGTTCCTGCTGACGCTTTCGCCGCTTATTGGTGCGCTGGCGGGTGGAAACTGCTGTGTGCTGAAGGTGTCAAAGGATTCGCCGCACACAGGGGAGATAATCCGCACGATTTGCGCGGAATGCTTCCCGGTGGAGCAGGTGTCGGTGGTGACAGGCGGTCGGCAGGAGAATCAGGCGCTGCTGGATTTGCCGTTTGATAAGATTTTCTTTACCGGCAGCAAGCACGTAGGGCAGGAGGTGCTGCGCCGCGCGGCGGAGCATGTGACGCCTGTGACGCTGGAATTGGGCGGCAAGAGTCCGGTTATTGTGGACGAAACGGCGAATATCGCCCTGGCGGCACGCCGGATTGCCTTCGGAAAGCTGCTCAATGCGGGTCAAACGTGCGTCGCGCCGGACTATGTGCTGGTGGATCGCCGTGTGGCGGATGCGCTGGTGCAGTCGCTCAAGGCAGAATTCGCCAAGCACTGTCCGCAGCCGTTGCAAAATGACCAGTATCCGCATATTGTGAACGCCCATCACTTTGCGCGCCTGACGCAGCTGATTGTGCCCGGGCAATGCGTCTTTGGCGGTGAAGCGGATGAGGGCACGCTGAAAATCGCGCCGACACTGCTGCGGGATGTATCGCCGACGGATGCGGTGATGCAGGAGGAGATTTTCGGCCCGATTCTGCCAATCCTGATGGTCGATAACGTGGAGGAGGCTATGACCTTTGTCTCGGCACGGCCCAAGCCACTTGCATGCTATCTGTTCACAAGCGACAAGGCCGTTCAGCGCCGCGTTTTGCAGGAATTGCCCTTTGGTGGCGGCTGCGTCAACGATACCATCATTCATCTGGCCACCAGCCGGATGCCCTTTGGTGGCGTGGGCGAGAGTGGCATGGGCGGCTATCATGGGCGCGACAGCTTCCGCTGCTTCACGCATGACAAGAGCGTGGTGAACAAGGCCACGTGGCTGGATTTGCCGATGCGCTATGCGCCGTACACGAAGGCGAAATCGCGTCTGGTGCGCTTTTTCCTGAAATAAATAAGGCTGTCCCTGGGCTGTGCGACGGTTTCCCGGCATGCTCAGGGACATTTTCGTCTGCGGAGGGTTACTTGACAAGGTTGTGTAAGCTTCCTATAATAGAAGGAAGAGAACAAGTGAACGACCCGGTGATGCAGGCAATCATCCCGCCATCGGGCCAGGAAAGAGGAACTGGGACGATGAGCATGCTCAAACGAACAGACAAGGAAAAGATTCTGCAAGCATCCAACATCGGCATGTGGTGCGTGGAATTTGAAAAAGGCATGCCGCCGCGCCTGTATGGCGATGAGGGCATGGATATGCTGATGGGCGTGCAGGATGAGAATATCACGCCGGAGGCTCGATATGCTTTTTTGTCGGAGCGGATTCATCCGGAGGATGCGGCGCTGTTTGCCGAATATATGGACAAGCTGGCCGATGTGCGCACCGAAATCGTATATCGCTATGAACATTCCCAGCGCGGAGAAATGATTATCCGCTGTAGCGGCGCACGTGATTTTTCCGTGACCCATTGCGTGCATATCACCGGCATCCATCAGGATATTTCCGAAACCGTGCGTTTGGAGCAGGATCGCGTGACGGAGCGTCATTTGGCGGATGTCAACACCTGCCTGCGCCGCAAGCAGGCGGCACAGGAAACGTACTATCGCGATTTGCTGGACATTCAGTCCTGCGGCTTGCTGGCCTACACCCTGCCCCAGCATCATATCATCCACATGAATGCCGAAGCCCTGCGCATGTACGACACGACGCCGGAGAATGCGCAGGAGGACATTGGCCGTGTGATTCGCGGCATCTACTATCCCAACCCGGAGGATGTGGAGCGCCTGAAGACGCTGCGCAACAACGAGGGTACGCTGGACTACGAATGCATCCTCCATCGCGGCACGCCCAAGGAATGCCACATTGTCGCCAAGACGAAGGTGTTCTGGCTGCCCAGTGGTGAACGGGCGCTGGTGACGACCTTCCTGGATGTGTCGGATATGGTGACGCTGCGCAACGCCCTGCGCCGTGCGGAGGAAGGCAACCGCGCCAAGTCATCGTTCCTTTTTGCCATGTCGCATGACCTGCGCACGCCCATGAACGCCATTATCGGCTATGCGGGCCTGATGGAGGCACACTGGGACGACCGTGACGCGGCGGCAGGGTATTTGCAGAAGCTCAAGCAGTCCAGTCAGTTCCTGCTGGAGCTGATTGGCAACGTGCTGGAATTGTCCCGCATCGAAAGCGGTAAGGAATCGCTGCACGAAACGCCGTGGGATTTGCGTGGCATCCAGGAGGTGCTGGACGTGCTGATGTCGCAGGAGATTGCGCGAAAGCACCTGCATGTCACGCGCGATATTCGCATCGACCACACGCAGGTGCGCTGCGACGTGATGAAGATGCGCGAAATTGTGATGAATCTGGTCGGCAATGCCGTCAAGTATACGCCGGAAGGCGGCCAGATTGCCTTCTCGCTGGTGGAAGGCTGTGCGCCGAAGGCACATTGCGCCAGCTACGAAATCAAGGTGCAGGATACAGGCATCGGCATTGGCGAAGCGTATATTCCGCACCTGTTCGAGGCGTTTTCCCGCGAGAGAAACTCCTCGGAAAGTGGTATTTTCGGCACAGGTCTGGGGCTGAAAATCGTCAAGTCCTTTGTGGATTTGATGGACGGCGATATTTCGGTGGAAAGTGAATTGGGCAAGGGAACGACCTTCACCGTGCGATTGACCTTCCCGCTGGCATCGCAGGATTCACCGGATGAGGAGCAGCATGGCGCGGCCGTGGAGATTGCCCTGGCGGACAAGCGGATTCTGCTGGTGGAGGATAATGCCCTGAATGCAGAAATCACGTCCACGGTGCTTGCCGATGCGCAGATGCAGGTGGAGCATGCGCAGGATGGTGAGGTTGCCCTGACGATGCTCCAGAATGCGCCGGTTGGGTACTATGACCTGATTCTGATGGACATTCAGATGCCGCGCATGAATGGCTATGAGGCGACCCGGGCGATTCGCGCCCTGCGGGATGAACGCGCCCGCACGCCGATTGTGGCCATGACCGCCAATGCCTTTGAGGAGGATCGGAACGCCGCCTTTGCGGCCGGGATGGATGATTACATCTCCAAGCCTGTGGAAATTACGGCGCTCCTGCGCGTGCTGGGAAAGGTGCTTTCCGGTATGTAAGCAAGAACAACAACAGCCGCCAGTGCTTCGCAAGTTGCGTTGCGCTGGCGGCTGTTTTCATGGTTTCTTGTAGAAGTGGAAGTCACAGCAATTACCGCCGTAGCCCAGTGTCTGCGTGCGCGAGAAGGCAATCTTTTTCAGCCCGCCGTATGTCACATCATCCACGTCGCAGAACAGGCGGCAAAGCGCAGGGCAACCGCTTTCCACACAGGCGGTGTGCCAAAGGCATTTCTGGATGGTGATGTCGTAGTAGCCCTTGCCGCGCACCTGTGTGCTTTGTTGCAGGTCGGTCGTGCGCATGATTTTCAGAAAGACTGCGCTGTAGATGGCGTAGAAGCCGGGAAAATGCTCCACCTTTGCGGTGAAGGCGTGTTTTTGTGCCGCCACCTTGGTCATCATATAGGTGCGCATGTGCTGTGTTGTCGCATCCTGCGAAAAACCAGCGTCCGACAGGGCCTGATAGAGTGCAATGCGCGGCAGAATCGTCTGCGTCAGCGTCTTCATCTGTTTTTTCGTTTTGCCCTGCGTGTTGGCAATCAGGGTGCGCAGCTTCTCCTCCTGTAGGGCAAACAGGCGAGAACCGTCGTCGTTGCCAAGGGCTTCTATCAAAAAGGCTCGAATCTGCTTTTGCTGCTTGATTTTCATGGTGCGTACCTCCGTTCCGGCGTGAAGGGTGGATGGAATAGGAATTGGTTAGCAGAAACTAACCGTTAGTTATTATACTCCTGCGCATGGGAAAGTCAAGCCACTGCATGCGCAAATGGGGACAAAAAAACAGTCGCCCGAACGTGTTTGTCCGGGCGACCGCGATATTTTGTGTTGTCAGGGATTACACAGCACCCTGTGCCAGCATGGCGTCGGCAACCTTCAGGAAGCCTGCGATGTTCGCGCCAGCCACATAGTCGCCGTCCGTGGCGTACTCGTGCGCGGCCTCGTCAATCTTGGCAAAGATGTTGACCATGATGTCCTTCAGCTTGGCGTCCACCTCGTCGAACGTCCAGCTCAGGCGCTGGCTGTTCTGGCTCATTTCCAGTGCGGAAACAGCGACGCCACCCGCATTGGCCGCCTTGGCCGGTGCAAACAGCACGCCAGCCTTCTGGAAGGCAGCCGTGGCCTCCAGCGTGGAGGGCATGTTCGCGCCCTCACCAACGGCTTCTACGCCACCGGCAATCAGTGCCTTGGCGGATTCCTCGTTGATTTCGTTCTGCGTGGCGCAGGGCAGCGCAATCTGGCAGGGAATCGTCCAGATGCCGGAGCAGCCCTCGGTGTAGGTGGCCGTGGGCACAGCCTTGACGTATTCCTTGATGCGCTTGCGCTCCACTTCCTTAATCTGCTTGACCACGTCCAGCTTGATGCCGTCGGGATCGTACACATAGCCGTTGGAGTCGCTCATGGCAACGACCTTCGCGCCCATTTCGGTAATCTTCTGCGTGGCATAGATGGCCACGTTGCCCGAGCCGGAGACGACAACGGTCTTGCCCGCAACGGTCTTGCCGTTCTTCTCCATCATCGCACGGGTCAGGTAGCACAGGCCAAAGCCCGTGGCTTCCTTACGCGCCAGGCTGCCGCCCCAGGTCAGACCCTTGCCGGTCAGCACGCCTTCATACAGGCCGGTCAGGCGCTTGTACTGGCCATACAGATAGCCGATTTCGCGCGCACCAACGCCAATATCGCCCGCAGGAACGTCCACGTCCTTGCCGATGTAGCGATACAGCTCGGTCATGAAGGACTGGCAGAAGCGCATCACTTCGTTGTCGCTCTTGCCCTTGGGGTCAAAGTCGGAGCCGCCCTTGCCGCCGCCAATCGGCAGACCGGTCAGGCTGTTCTTCAAAATCTGCTCAAAGCCCAGGAACTTCAGGATGGACTGGTTCACGCTCGGATGCAGACGCAGGCCGCCCTTGTACGGGCCAATGGCGCTGTTGAACTGCACGCGATAGCCGCGATTCACCTGCACCTTGCCGGCATCGTCAATCCACGGCACACGGAAGGTGATAATGCGCTCCGGCTCAACGAAGCGTTCCAGCAGACCTGCGGCTTCATACTTTTCCTCATTGCGGTCAATGACCGGCTTCAAGGTCGTCAGGATTTCCGTGGCGGCCTGAATGAATTCCGGCTCGTGGGCATAACGCTTCTTCAAATCGTTCAATACACGCTCAGCATAATTCGCCATGATGCAGGACTCCTTTCGTTCATAAAGGCAAACATTTTTTTCAAGACAAGCGGACGCTATCGGCATCCGTTTATGAGGTGGCCTCAATCACCATCACGGGATTCATCATACACCAAACGAGTTTGTCTGGCAAGAGGGATTTTTGTATAAATCATGTTTTTTGGATGACGCCAAAAGAAAAATGCATTTCAGCGGTTAAATATTTTCTTTTTCCGACGCAAAATGCCTGAAAATGCAGTCTTTGATGCAAAGTTGTAAAAAACCGAGGCGCTATCGCCAGCATCTGCGCGAAAAAGAAAAAGCTTCCACCACCCTTCCCAAAATCCAACCTTTGTGCTACAATCAATCATAGGAACGTACCCCCTGAACCAAAACAGAAAAGGAGAGATTTCTCATGATTCCTACGCCGCATATTACCGCGAAAGAAGGCGATTTCGCCCGTACCGTCCTGATGCCCGGCGACCCGCTTCGCTCAAAATTCATTGCCGAAAACTACCTGGAGAACGCTGTGCTTGTCAATAATACCCGTGGCGTGCAGGGCTATACCGGCACGTACCATGGTAAGCGCGTGTCCGTCATGGCTTCCGGTATGGGCATGCCCTCTATCGGCATCTATTCCTATGAGCTGTATCAGTTCTATGGCGTGGAAAATATCATCCGCGTCGGCACGGCGGGTATGCTCAACCAGAAGCTGAAGGTGCGCGATATTGTTCTGGGCATGAGCGCGTATACGAATAGTAACTTTGGCCAGCAGTATGGCTTCAAGGGCAATGTCGCCCCTTGCTGCTCCTATGAGCTGCTCGCGGCGGCCATGGAGGCTGGCAAGAAGCTCGGCGTGACGCCTGTGCCTGGCGCATTGTATTCCTCCGATATCTTCTATGACGAGAGCGCACCCGGCAAGATTCTGCAAGGTCTGGGCGTGCTGGCGGTGGAGATGGAGGCCGCAGCGCTCTACCTGAACGCGGCGCGTCTGGGAAAGAATGCGCTGGCTATCTGCACCATTTCGGATAATCCCTTCACCGGAGAGGAGCTGGACGCCGAAGCGCGCCAGAATACCTTCACAAAGATGATGGAGATTGCGCTGGAAATCGCCTAAGGCGGGAGGTTGGTCATGATGGTAAAGGTGCAGGTCTGCACAGGATATGCATGCCGCTGCGGCGGCAGCGAAGCACTCTTGTCCGCGTTGGAGAAGGAAGCACATCGTTTGGGGCTGGATGGTCACATCGAGTTCGTCAAAGCGCTTTGCATGGGCGAATGCGGCGATGGGCCGTGCGTGCGGGTGAATGGCGAAAAGTACCGTGGCGTTACGTCTGATACGGCGGCGGCCTTCCTGGCGGATGCCATTGTGCCAATGATATAAGGAGAGCCGGAGGAGCGTTGCTTGCTTCTCCGGCTCTGTGTGTTATTCGGCAGCCACCTCTGCGTCCTCCAACGTCAGAAGCTCCTTCCGGCGCTGGAAGAAGAGACAGACCCCTACGCCGCACAAGGCCAGCAGGGCATAGAAGCATGCCGCGCCACTGCCGCCGTCCGTGCCGAACAGGCGCGTCAGGAAGGGTGGCTCATGGGCCATGAGTGGACGGAAAACCTGATCCACCAGAAATCCGCCGAAGAGCTTGCCTACGGGAATTGTGAAGAACTGCAAGGAATTGCGTACCGCGTAGACGCGCCCCTGCATGTCGCTGGGGATGTTCAGGCGCATGAGTGCATCCAGATTGGCATTCATGATGGGAATCGTCATCCAGCCAAGGAAGCCGCCAATGCACCACACGGGAAGGCTCTGCCCGAAGGCGAGGAAGAAATTCTCCGTCCCCATTGAAATCAGCAGCGAAATGCAAACGGCCTTCACCCGGCTTTTCGGCGTGGGCAGCAGGAAAGATACCGCCGAACCCAGCAGCATGGCCACGGAGGTGACGGTGGAGAAAATCGCCATGGCGTGTTCGCCACCCCATGCGCGGGAAAGCAGCAACGACGGCAGCGCCGCCTCGTACATGGAGGCGACCAGATTGATGGCGGCCAGAAACAGCACGATGGTCAGCAGGCCACGCGCCTGACGGAAGAAGGTGATGCCCTGCTTTGTGGCATGCAGGAAGGACTCCTGTGTGTCCCGTTTGGGCTGTGCGGGAATGCGCAAAACGAACGCCAATACCCCAAACGCCACGGAGAATGTCACCAGGTCAAACACGATGACACTCTTAAGGCCAAGCGTACTCATCAGCGCCATTGCCAGCATGGGTGTCAGCAGCCCGGACAGGCTCGAAGACAGATACCGCAGGCCGCCGACCTTCTGGTAATGCTGTCGTGGCAGAAGCGCTGTCGTGGCGGCCTCACTGGCGGGTTGCTGGATGGTGTTCATCAGGCCGTTGATGGCGTTGAGCAGGTACAGATGATGGATGCGCAGCTGCCCTGTTTGCAGGAGCACCAGCGTGACGACCGTCGTGCATGCGGCCAGTGTATCGCTCAGCAGCATGGTCTTGCGGGTGTCCAGTCGATCCACCAGCGCACCGCTGAACAGGCTGAACAGCACGTAGGGTGCGTAGCTGCTGACGCTCAGCAGTGCAGTGGAAAGCGCCGAACCGGTCTGGTTGTAGGCCCAAATGACCAGTGCGTAGCTCGTCATGCTGCTCCCCAGCCCGGAAAAGGCTTGGGTGATGAACAGCAGCAGGAAGTGGCGCATCTCATACAGAGATGTGGTAAACGAATGAAACTTTTTCATGGTGGCTTTGCTCCTTCAATTTGTTATCATGGATAGAGGCATGCAAAGCCGTGGGACGCTCCATGTCACGCCCTCATGGCATGCATGGAGCAAAGGCAATCATCAACAGCATGGTGTTCACCTCTTTTCGACAGGGCATAGAGAAAGTATGGCGAAAATCGAGATTTTATCGAGATTTAACGGTAAAAATCGCGATTTTTCTCGATTATCTCGATTGGAATCGCGATTTGCTCTATTTTCGATATTGATTTATTGGGGAAATAGAGATAAGATAGAGATAATCACGAAAAAGGAGGTCGAGAAGCGTGATGTACATCGAGAGTGAATATCTCGAATTGAAGGAAATCATCAATGCCGATTTCAAAAAAGAAATCGTGGCATTTGCCAACACCAACGGCGGCGAGATATATGTGGGTGTGACTCGCGATGGCAAGCCTGTGGGCGTCAACAATGCCGAAGCGGAGATGGAGAGAATCAGCAGCATGATTCGTGATGGCATCAAGCCGGATCTGACCTCCTACACCACCATTGAGCGCGTGCAGGATGCGGGCGTGACGCTGATTAGGGTCACGGTATTGCGCGGAGAAAGGCGGCCATACCACTTGACTGACAAGGGCCTCAAGCCCAGCGGCGTGTATGTGCGCCATGGGGTCGCATCCGTTCCGGCCAGTGACGATATGATTCGCCAAATGCTGCGGGAAAGCGATGGCACGACCTATGACCGGGCGCGCTCCACGAATCAGGAGTTGACGTTTGCCTACGCCGAAGCGTATTTCCAGAGGTGTGGGCTATCCTTTACCCAAAGCAACCAGCGCACCATGAAGCTGCTGACGGCGGATGGCTATTATACCAATGCGGCCATGCTGCTGTCCGACCAGTGTGAGCATAGCATCAAGTGCGCCGTGTATGCGGGTATCGGGAAGACGAATTTCCAGACGCGATGCGCATTTTCCGGGTCGATTCTTCAGCAGGTGGAGGAGGCATATGCCTTCCTGTCGCTGAATAACAAGATTCGCTCGGCCTTTGATGGCCTGCGCCGGGTGGACGTGCATGACTATCCGGTGTATGCCATTCGCGAAGCGCTGCTCAATGCGGTGGTGCATCGCGATTATGATTTCAGCGGCAGCACCATCATCAATCTCTATGATGACCGGATGGAGTTTGTGTCGTTGGGTGGTTTGGTGAAGGGCTTGACGCTGATGGATGTCATGGGCGGCGTGTCACAATCCCGCAACACGGTGATTGCGGACATTTTCTACCGCTTGGAGCTGATTGAAAGCTATGGCACAGGCATTCAGCGAATCATTGAAAGCTATCAGCCCTACCATGTGCAGCCGACGTTCCAGCCTGCACCGGCGTCCTTTGTGGTCATGCTGCCGAATGTGAATTACCATGCGGCACAGGTGGAAGAAACGCATCCGAAGACGGCTGACGAAAGCGAAAGGGTGCTTGCATACCTGACGACCGCAGGTGAAGCGACGCGCAAGGACGTGGAGCGCTTGCTCAATACATCCTCGTTCCCGGCCAACAAGGTGTTGGCGCGGCTTATGCAGGAAGGGAAGGTTATTCGCGTGGGGGCAGGACGTGCGACGCGGTACAAGCCAAACAAGTAATACTAATTTTCATCGAACCCATGACATTCGCACAGCGTATTTTCCTGCATCGGCCATCACCGGGCCAAGCCCGGCGCTAGTCAGGCAAAAGCCTGACCGCCATCTGGCTTTGCTTCGAGTACGCCTCGCTGCACTCAGCTTTGCCAGAGAGAAAAATCCACTATGCTCGGTGACATGTTTTAGACGGAAATTAGTATAATTTTGCGTGCGGATGAACCAGTGCAAAGTGGACTGGCTCATCCGCGCGTTTTCTTTTTACGCCTTCCCATCCAAAATCTCCAACCCCTGTTCATCCTGGAACTGGTTGGTATACAGCTGATAATAGTACCCCTGCTTGGCAATGAGCTGCTGGTGCGTGCCGTCCTCGGTAATCTTGCCGTTCTGGATGACCAGAATGCGGTCGGCGGAACGGATGGTGGACAGGCGGTGCGCGATGATGAAGCTCGTGCGGCCGCTGAGTACCTTCTGGATGGCCAGCTGAATCAGCTGCTCCGTTTCGGTGTCCACGGAGGAGGTTGCCTCGTCCAGCACGAAGATGGACGGGTTCGTCAAAATCGCACGGGCAAAGGAAATCAGCTGCTTCTGGCCGGTGGAGAGGCGGTTGCCGCCCTCGCCGACGTCCGACTGATAGCCGTCCTTCATCTTGAGGATGAAGCTTTCCGCGCCGACCATGCGCGCCGCAGCGGCAACCTCCTCATCCGTGGCCTCGGGACGGCCATAGCGGATATTGTCCGCGACCGTGCCGGAGAACAGGTGCGGCGATTGCAGCACGTAGCCCAGATTTGATTGCAGCCAGAGCTGACTGCGCGTGCGGTAGTCTGCGCCGTCAATCAGAATCTGTCCTTCTGTTGGCTCGTAGAAGCGGCAAATCAGGTTGACAATCGTGGACTTGCCGCTGCCGGTTTCGCCAACAAGGGCGATGGTCTGGCCGTGCTTGATGTGCAGGTTGAAGTGATCCAGCACCTTTTCGCCGTCTTTGTAGCGGAAGGTCACGTCCTCAAAGTCGATGTCGCCAATCAGGGCCGGCCAGTTTTCCTTCTTCGGGTGGAAGTTGTCGCCAAAGACCTCAACCACCTCCGGCGTGTCGCAGATGTCCGGCTTGGTGTCCAGCAGCGTCAGCACGCGTTCGGCGGCGGCCTGTGCGGATTGCAGCTCGGCAAAGATGCTGGCAATGTCGCGCACCGGCTGGAAGAAGTTGACCGTGTAGTTGATGAACATGTTCAGCGTGCCAATCGTCATGGCGACGCCGAAAATCTGCGTGCCGCCGATGACGCTGTTGCCGCCCTGCCACAGGGCATAGGCAGTCGCCAGAGAGCCAAGTGACACGACAATGGGCAGGAAGAGGCTCGACAGCGTGGCGGCGCGGATGGACGCGGCGCGCATGTGGCCGGACACCTCATTGAACTCGGAAATGTTCAATTCCTCGCGCACAAGGGTTTTGCTCGTCTTGGCGCCGTTGATGCCTTCGTTGAAGCCGGCGGTAATCTGGCTGTTGTTCTTGCGCACCTGACGGTAGGAGGAAAGAATCGCCTTCTGGAACTTCCAGCTAATCAGCGCCAGCGGCGGCAGCACCAGCATGACCACCAGCCCCAGCTTCCAGTTGACCAGCAGCATCTGAATGGCGCAGGCAACCAGATAGACCGCGCCCCAGCACAAATCCACCAGCGACCAGCCAATGGTATCCGCCAGACGCTGGGTGTCGTTGGTCAGGCGCGACATCAGGTAGCCAACGGGCATGCGGTCGTAGTAGGAGAACGGCAGCTCCTGCAATTTCTGAAAGCCCATCTTGCGAATCAGGTAGCATGTGCCTGTTTCGACAATGCCGCTGTTGCGCAAGAAGCCGAAGATTGTCCCGACCTGAATCAGGCATAGTCCCACGTAGATGGCGACGAAGGCAACCATGTTGCTCGTATCGCCGTTTGCAATCATCACGTCAATGGCGTAGGCGTTCAGGCGCGGCAGCAGCACGTCGATGATGGCAGAAACGGCCATGAAGGAAATGATGAAAAGAAGGTTCTTGTGATACGGCTTGGCCACCTTGAGCAGCTTTGCCCAGAGGGAAAGGTCAAACCGCTTTGTATAATCCTGCTCCTGGAAGGATTGCATATTAGTTCACCTCTTCTGCGGCCTTGGCTTGGGTCAATTCCTCCTCCAAGGCGGTCTGGATGCTGTTGATGCGCCGATAGAGGCCGGGCTGCTGGCAAAGCTCCTGATGCGTGCCCTGCTGGGTGATGCGACCATCCTCCAGTACCAGAATCAGGTCGGATTGCGACAGCGTGGTGACGCGGTGGCTGATAATCAGCGTGGTGATGCCCTCCTGCTCATGGCGCAGGGCGGAACGAATCTGGGCATCGGTTTCGGTGTCAACAGCAGATAGGGAGTCGTCGAAAATCAGGATAGCGTTGTCCTTGAGCAGCGTGCGGGCAATGGCGATGCGCTGCTTCTGGCCACCGGAGAGGGTGACGCCGCGTTCGCCAACCACGGTGTCCCAGCCCTTGTCGGCGCGGCTGATGAAGGCAGAGGCGCTGGCAATGTCGGCGGCGTGTTGGATGCGCTCCTCACTGAGGGTCGGTTCGGTGATGCCCACGTTCTCACGGATGGACTTGGAATACAGGAACGGCTCTTGCAGAATCAGACCGACATGCGCGCGCAGGTGCTTGCGGTCAATCTGGCGAATATCGACGCCGCCAATGGTGATTTTGCCGCTGGTCGGTTCGTAGAGGCGTTGCAAGAGGTACATCATGGTCGATTTGCCACTGCCTGTGCCACCCAGCACTGCGGCGGTCTTGCCAGCAGGAATGGTGAAGGAGACATCATGCAGCACCGGCACGTTGTCATCCGGATAGGCAAAGGACACGTGGTCAAACACAATATCGCCGTGCAGGTCGGGCTTGAGGGCGTCCGGCTCCTCCGGCTCGGCCTCCTCGTGCAGGATGGTCTGAATGCGCTTCATGGAGACCATTGCCTTGCCCGCATCGGACAGGGTGCGACCCAGCTGACGAATCGGGAAGAGCAGCATGCCCAGCGTCGAGGTGAAGACGGTCAGCGTGCCCACCGTAATCCAGCCGTTGCAGGCAAAGTAGATGCACACGACCAGCGTCAGAATCGTCTGCGCCATGCTCAGTGCGTCACCGCCGCCCCAGTAGATGGACAGCAATTCGTTCAGGCGAAAGTTCTTTTTGCGCAGGTCATCGTTCACGCGGTCGAACTTCTCCACCTCGCGCTGCTGCTGCCCAAAGGCACGCACCACGCGCACACCGGAGAGGTTCTCCTGCAACACGGCGCTCATTACGCCATCGGCTTCGTCGGCCTTCTCGAAGTTCGAGTGAATCATCTTGAAGAACCACGTCGCGAAGCAGAACAGCGGCGGCACGAGAATCAGGCTGTAGAGCGTAATCGGCACGGAGCGCTGAAGCAGAATCACCATGGCAATGGCAATCATCAGCACGGTGTTGACCACCTGCATGACCTGAACGGAGAGGAAACGGCGAATTGTGTCCACGTCGGAGGTGCAACGCTGAATCAGCTCACCGGCCTGCGCCTTGACATGGTATGCAAACGGCAGATGCTGTAAATGGCTGTAGAGGCTTTCGCGCAGGGTGCGGGCGATATTCTCGCTCGCCACAGCGGAGGCACGTCCCTTGATGAACGTGAACACGCCGTTGAGCACGTTAAGCGCCACCAGCGCCAGACCGGCAATCCACAAATTCGCGCGCAGGAAATCGCGTCCGCCGATGGACGCAATCGCGCTTTGCAGGAATGCGGGAAGGGTCGAGGGTTGCTCACCCAGCAGCCAGTCAATGATTTCAGCCAGCATCAGGGGTGTCAGAAAGCCGATGATGACAATCATGATGGTGGAGATGAGCGACCAGAGGAAATGCGTCCAGTTGCTGCCCAGCAGATGAAGCATGGCAGACAAGGGCGACTGAGGCTTCGTGGCGGTTTTTGTCCGCTGCATGGGGGAAGACACTCCTTTCAGGAAGGGATTCAGAAACAACTCTTTCCAGCTTATACGGCCTTTGACGAATTTTCGATATGAAAAAAGCACCAGCTGCCCGCAATCGGGACAGCTGGTGCAATACGTTAAAGGAAGGTAAGCGCAAAAAGACCTTTTGCGACTTACGGACGCGTATCAGCAGAAAGAGCCGTCACGATGTACGGAACGGAAACCAGGGTGAATGCAAAATTCGTCATATTCGTCATGGTGAGGGCCTCCTTTCTGCAAAATTTTTTTGATTGTCGCGCTCTTTCAAGCACGCAAGGGATAGCGTACCAGAAATATTCGTATTTGTCAAGGGAAAACGGGCAAAATTCCGAACTTTCTTTCCGAAAAGCACAAAAACGGTTCGAAAAACGGAAGGGTTCCTTATTTCTTCCAATCCAGCACGGCCTGTTCAATCAGGTCGGCGGCATTGGCACAGCCGTGCTCCTTACGCATTTGCTCGGCCATGGCGCTGGCGTTC
Organism: uncultured Faecalibacterium sp.; assembly: GCA_964464815.1. GTDB lineage: Bacteria > Bacillota > Clostridia > Christensenellales > Aristaeellaceae > UBA11524. The sequence goes on along the minus strand of CAYXHF010000005.1, from coordinate 64,669 downwards.
CTGGCGTAGGTCGGGTCACCGACCAGCAGCGAAAGCGACTCGGCCAGCAGCTCCGCCGTCAGCTTCTCGCGCGGAATGGGACGCGGACCGCAGCCCCTGGCGAAAACCCGATCGCCCCAGAAGGGCTGATCACCGCCAAAGGGAATAATCAGGGACGGCAACGCGTTGCGCAAAGCCGAAGCCGTCGTGCCGGCACCGCCATGATGCACCGCGGCCGCCATGCGCGGGAAAAGCCAATCGTGTGGCACACTGTCCACATAGAACAAATCGTCACTGGACTGCGGCGCGGATTCCTGTCCCCAACCAAGCGCCACCACGGCGCGCACGCCGGAGAGGGAAACAGCCTCCTGCACGATTTGGGCCAGCTCGGTCATGTCGCCCGACACCATCGAGCCGAAGCCGATGTAGACCGGCTTTTCACCGGCGTCAAGGAAGGCTTCCAGCTCCGGTGAGGGTGTGTAGGCCGGAGCATGCTCATCCCACCAGAAGCCGGACATGTGGATGTTGCTATTCCACGCCTCAGGGCGCGGCATCAACGACGGGCTGATGGCATAAATGACCGGCACAGGATGGCCGTCACAGGTGTAATCCGGCTTGGCGCGTACATGACGGCGCGCCATGTTGTTTTCCTCACGCCAGGTGGAAAGATAGCGGTGCTCCAGGGTGGAAATCAGCAAATACCCGATGCGATAGCTCAGCACATTCCACCATTTGCCCAGCTTGCGGAAGGGCGCGGAGGAAATCGGCATATCGGAGCAGGAATCCATGGGGAAATACTGCGTCTGGATGCAGGGAATGTGGTGCTTCTCGGCAATGGAATAGAATATGCTGCCGAAAAAGGTGCAGACAAGCGCTTCTGCGCCATCGGCACTGTGCAGCAGGTCGTCCAGCAGCAGCGGCGCAATATCGCGAATGCCCTTTTCCAATTCGCGCAGATAGTTCACGCCAACGGCGTCGGGCTGCAAAAGGCGCCCCATCAAATCCACAATATCGCCCGAAAGCGGATAAAAGGACAATCCGGCATCGGTAATCATCTGTTCAAACGGGGGAAAGGCGGCAACCGTGACCTCGTGTCCACGGCTGCACAGCTCCCGACCAAGGAGCATATACGGTCGTACATCGCCAGTTGAACCAATGGCGATCATGGTAATTTTCATGCGTTCCTCCTGTTAATGGGAAGGGTGAAAACGGGTGGCGCCGGTCAGGCAGGGATCGTGCCAATCGGGCGGCACAGACACCTGAAATGGCCGGAAGGCATCACAGTCGGGCGCGGTCAGAAGACAATGGGGCGTATACACATGGTGCAAACCGTGCTGTGCCTGCGCAAGGCACCAAAGCACCATGCAGGCTGGCAAAGTGCCCGATGCAGGGAATGCAGTCAGCGCATCTCTTCTGACAAGGAAGCAGGCAGGAGATACGGCGCTGATGTTGTAGCTGGTGCGGTTCATGCCATGCCAGCCGCCAATCATCGCGGACAAACCGCGGTTGCGGCTGAGCACCCAGCCTTCGGGCGAAATGTCATATCCCGCATGCAGCACGCGGCCACGCTTGTCCTGAATCAGCGGCGTCACGGCGCATACGTCAGGGCGCTGGGCGTACATGAGCATTTCCGCAATCCCGGCCTGACTGGGCGCGTCAATGCCCTGCGACACAAAGAGCAGATATTCCGCTTCGGCTTCGCGGGTCAGACGGTTCACGTCCTCGCCCGATGCGTTTTCGGGCAGCGTCAGCACGGCAACCTGTACATGCGCATCCACCTGATAGCGAAGGCGCAGGACACCATCTTCCACGCGGCACGTGCCGGGAAAGCCAATGCGCGCCATGCTCTCCTGCGACGCACGGGCGGCGGCATCCAGACAGACCTGCAAATGCTGATGGCTCATTGAATGCCGGAAGGTGCGCCAGTGATAGAGAATATGCGGGACGTGGACAATGGTTTCCGCCTTTTCGCAGGCGCGGAGCATCAGATCATGGTCCTGCGATCCGTCAAATGCGGGACGCATGCCACCAAGCGCGTCCCAGAGTGATTTGCGAAGGGCAGAAAGATGACAGATGTAATTGCCCGAGCGCAGGTTGTCTGGACAAAAGTCCGGCTTGCGGTGTGGGTCAGTGTGGTATGCGCCGGAGGAGACCAGCTTGTCCTCATCCGTGTACACCACATCGGCCTTGTCAAGACAAATGGCGCGGGCAATGCGCCATAGGCAATCGGGTGCAAGGGTGTCGTCATGGTCACACAGGAGCAGAAATTCTCCCTGCGCCATCATGGCGGCGTGGTTCGTGTTGCCGGAAATGCCGCTGTTTTCCGCGCTGTGCTGGATGCGAATGCGGCTATCCTGTTGGGAAAGCGCATCAAGGCACGTTCGCGTGTCCTCCCGTGTACTGCCACCGTCGTACAGGCATGCCTCCCAGTAGGGATAGCTTTGGGCGATGAAGGAATCGCACAGCGCATGCAGGAAGGATGGACGCGTATTGTATACCGGCACAAGGATGCTCAGCAGCACCTGACCGGGCAGGGCGGCACGCTGGCTAGCCAGCTCCGCAGGTGTGGCACAGTGGCGGCGAAAATCGCGGTCGTCCGTGCGCAACAGGTGCGCGGCGGCGATTTCTCCGGCGCGGCGAAGGGTATAGCTCGCCCCATGCATACGGATATAATCGCTGCATCTGCGCAGAAATCGCATGCCTTCAGCCCTCCTGCCTTCCAGAAAAATGATGCCAACCTTATTATACAATGAAGCGAAAGTTTTGTAAACCCTTGTGCTTTTGCTGGAAAACGTGTATCATAAGAGCAGAATCAAAGGAGGCGCGAGCATGTACCGAATCTTGCTGGTGGAGGACAATCAGGCGCTGAAGCTGCGCCAGAAGGCGGTCGGCAAGCAATGATGCAGACGTTGCGGGAGGCTGGAGGACGGCTTTTGCGGGCGATGGAGGACATCCTCTACCCGCAGGAGATGATGTGCGTGTATTGCAGGCACTTGTCGGATGCAGGAGCGCTGTGCCATGCGTGCCGGGCGCTGCTGAAGGAAGACGAGCTGGAGAACACTGCGTTTGCACCCGGCGTACAGGCCGTATGGAAGCATCAGGGGGTGGCGCGGCGATTAGTGTTGACGATGAAGCACAGCCAGAAGGCCATTTGTGCCCAAATCCTTGCAGAGGGCATGGCGCGGCAGCTGGGCGATTCCCTGCCGCCGGATACGGTCGTGACCAGCGTTCCCATGACGGCGCATGCCCGGCAGAAGCGCGGCATGGATCATGGCGCGTTGCTGGCGCAGGAGGTGGCAGGGGCGATTGGATTGCCATACAGGCCACTCATGCGCCGTGTTCGCGAAACGTCGGTGCAGAAGCGGTTGGGTGCGCAGGAGCGTCGCAGAAACTTGCTGGGCGCGTTTGTGGCATGTGAGGCAGTGACCTTCCCGGTGCTGCTGGTGGACGACGTGTACACCACGGGCGCAACGGCGGAGGCATGCCAAAAGGCGCTTTGGGACGGTGGCGCGAAGGAAATCATCATCATGACCGCCACACACACGGTTGACCGTGCCGCGGATGGTGGCCCAAGGGTGACAGAAGCCATGCTGTCGGGTGAACATAAAAGGGAGTAGAAAGTATATGGAGCAATTCAGCCGAACGATTTCATTGATTGGTCAGGAAGGGTTTGACCGCGTGCATCAGGCGCGCGTGGCAGTCTTTGGCGTGGGTGGCGTAGGCGGATATGTCTGTGAAGCGCTGGTGCGCAGTGGCATTCGCGCCATTGACCTGTTTGACCGCGACGACGTGAGCGAAAGCAACATCAACCGTCAGGTGATTGCCCTGCATTCCACGGTAGGGCGCGATAAGGTGGACGTGATGGCCGAGCGCCTGCGCGATATTGCCCCTGAGGTGCAGGTGACGGCGCGGAAGATGTTCTATCTGCCCGAAACGGCAGATGAGGTGGATTTATCCGTGTACGACTTTGTGGTGGACGCGGTGGACACCATTGCCGCCAAGCTGGAACTGGCCAAGCGCTGTGAGGATGGCGGTATTCCCTTCATCAGCGCCATGGGCGCAGGGAATAAGCTGGATCCGTCCTGCTTGCGCATTGCGGATATTACCAAGACCAGCGTCTGTCCGCTGGCACGGGCAATGCGCGTTTCGTGCAAGAAAAAAGGCATCCGGCACATGACCGTTGCCTATTCTGTCGAATTGCCGCATCGTCCGGTGCAGCCCATTGCGCAGGAAAATGGCCTGCGCAAGGATGTGCCCGGCAGCATGGTGTTTGTGCCGGGTGCGATGGGATTGCTGATTGCCTCCCACGTGGTGCGCACGCTTATGGCCGGGCATGATGCAGCACATCCTGCAACGTGATGCCGTCCAGATATTGCTGAATCACGCGGTCAAGCCCTTCCCAGATGAAGAGCGTCTCGCAGTCGTGGCAGCGTTCACAGGCGTTGGGCTGTGTTTCCAGACACGCCACGGGCGCCAGAGAGCCTTCTGCCGCGCGAATGATGGCGGCGACGGTGATTTCCTCCGGTGCCTGGGTCAGGCGATAGCCGCCCTGATGGCCGCGCGAACCGCGAAGCAAGCCGGATTGCGTCAGCACCAGTGCGATTTGCTCCAAGTACTTCTTGGAGATGTTCTGCCGCTGGGCAATATCCTTGAGGGCGACACTGCCGCTTTCCGACTGATGCGTGGCAATATCGGTCAGCATCCGCAGGGCGTAACGGCCTTTTGTCGAAATCTTCATCCCAAAAACCTCCGCTTGACAAGTCGAATTTGTATGCTTCATCATAGCATAGTTTCGCTCCCTTGACAAGCGCGACGGAGAGAAAAAACGGAGCATGGCAGCCTTGTTTTCCGCTGCCCTGCTCCGTTTTTTTACTTTCTCTTTTTCTGCTTTTCCGCGCAGACGGCGGTCACAATGCCATACACCACGGCAAACAGCACACCTGCCACGGGCCAGACGACCCATGTCTTGTCCCATGCATTGCTCTGGAAGCTCCAGAACAGGTAGATGGCCGTCGCCAGACACCAGTAGCCGGGAATCAGCGGCGAACGGTTGGCGGTCTTCTTTTCGGAGGTGTAATCGCCCGTTTGCAGCAGCTGGGAGAACGCCTCCTGCATCGCACCAAAGCGGACGAACAGGTAGACCGCGGCGGCGACAATTGCCAGCGTCAGCGACACGCAGGGCAGCAGGATACACTCCGGCTTTGCGGTGCTTTCGGCAAAAAGCGAACCCAGCAGAATCGGCACGGCGGCGAGAATGCACATCACAACGCCGGCGGTGATGGCCGTTGTGTAGTGTGCGCGGCTGGCGGCCTGACGCTCCCTGACCATGCCGGTGATGCCGTAGGCGGTGTCAAAATCCTCCTTGGAGAGGAATTCGTAGGGGAGGTTTTCCATGCCCTGACGGATGAAGACAACGACCGCCGCCGCCACAAGCAGCAGCAGGACAATCACACCAATCAGCACCGCCGTTTCGGAGGCAGACGCGGTGAGCAGGAGCAGCGGAATCGGCGATACCACGCAGGTGCTGACGGCCAGCGCACGCAGGGGCGCCTGCTTCTGCTGTAAAGCCAGATACTGGTTGGCCTCCTCCATGGTGACGGTGCGCAGGGGAGAATCGGTCGTGGATGCTTCGGTGATGGGTGTGGCAGGCGTTTCCACCTCGTCACGCAACAGGTAGTCGGTGGAGACGGAAAAGAGATCCGCCATGGCCAGCACGCGGTTCAGGTCGGGAATGCTCTGTGCGCTTTCCCACTTGCTGACGGCTTGGCGCGACACGCCTAGCTTGTCGGCCAGCTCCTCCTGGCTCCATCCGTTCTTCTTGCGAAGGTCAATCAGCTTATCGGCAAAAATCATAAGTGCATCCTCCTTGTTATCTGCCACCATATCCTTTGTTGTGTCGGCGGCGATGGGTACAGCATAGCAAAAATCGCGGTTGCGCACCACCAATTCGGGCTGGAAATTCGTCAACTGGCAGTTGCGTGGACGGAAATGGGCGTGGCGAATGCCGTTTTCACCATTCCGTTTGGCGCGGGCCTGTGCTATCATTTCCCTGAGGTGATGCGGGATGACGCATGAAGAGAATGAGCGATTGCTGACAATGCTCAGTGAATACCTGTGCTTCACGCCCTGCGCGATTGCGCAAGAGGAGGTGCAGGCACTCCAAGGCGAATGTGGCGGTGATGCTACGACGGCCTATCTGGCGCTGCTGTGCGCAAAATTGGGGCTGGATATGGACAAGGAGGCTGACCGGCGGCTGTACCGTCAGGTGCTGCCCCAAACGGTGCAGCGCTGTGATGCGGCAACGTATGAAGCGGATGCGTATCTGCATCATATCGGACGCGTGTCGGGCGCATACGGTGCGGTGACGCTGGTGCAGGAGGAAATCCAGCCGATGGAGCTGTTCGTCCGGGACGACTTTGTGCGCGATGAAACGGGCGTGTATCCACAACTGGGATGGTTCGACAGGAAGTTCACTTTTCCTGCTGTCAAGGAGGAAAATCGTGTTTGGATGACTGTCACGCCCAACGAAATCAACACGATTCAGCCCTGCGTGCGGGAATCGACCGGGCGCGTGCTGACCTTTGGGCTGGGGCTTGGGTACTATGCATTCCACTGCCTGCTGAAGGAGGACGTCACGAGCGTGACGGTTGTGGAACGGAATCCGGAGGTCATTGCGGTGTTCCGCAAGCTGCTGCTGCCGCATTTTCCGCGGCCGGAGTGTCTGCACATCATCGAAGCGGATGCGTTTGCATATGCAAAGGAGCATCTGGGCGAATATGACACGGTGTTCACCGACCTCTGGCACGATGTCGCGGATGGCATCGAGCTGTATTTGCGCATGAAGGGCATGGAAGTGGAAGGCCCGAAATACCTGTACTGGATTGAAAAGACACTATGCTGTTATTTGACGGACTGACGGCGGCGCGGTCTGGGTACGCGAATGGTCAGGGTTGTTGACCCGTTCTCAGTGCGTTCGGAGAAGTCCACGGCGTATCCGGCGCTCTGCATTTGTCGGGTTACGTCCCGCAGGGTGTTCAGGTATGGGCGCACATCCCGAATCAGGCTCTGCACACGCCGACGATTCGTCTGTTCAGGCGGAACAGGATGGATGGTGCAGGACGCTGGCGTGTCACTTGATGTGGGTGCGTGCTGATGCAGGGTGCTGGCAATCAGCAATTCCACCTCGCGGATGTCCAGCTTTTCCTGTGCGGCTTTTTGCAGCAGGTGCAGGCGGTCGTGCGCCTCGGGTAGGCGCGTGATGGCGGCGGCGATGCGCTCCGGCAGTCGCTTTTCCCGCAAAAGCTGCAAGCATTGGGCATCCAGATGCCCGATGCGGTGGAGCGTCATGACATGCATGGCACTGTCGCCGAGCAGACGGGCAATGTCGGCGCGGCTGATGGAGAATTCCTCATTCAGGCGCACAACGGCTTCGGCCTGCTCAGGGTATTCCAGATCGTGACTGCGCAGGGCGCGGAACAGCTCCTCGGCCGTCAATAAATCGCGAATCGCGGGTGCCTCCAGCCGTGCGGGAATTTCATGCCATCCCAGCATCCGACAGGCCAGCAGACGGCGATTGCCATGCACGATGACATAGCCGTTTTTGCCCTGGCGAACGGCAATGGGTTCGCGCAAGCCGTCCTTGTCAATCTCATCGGCGAGTGCCTCCAGAGGCATGGGACTGGCGCTGGAATTCTGGACGCTCTCCCGGAGCGAAATCTGCCATACGGGCAGCAGGAGATAGCTGGGCTGTGGCCACTGCGCCTGATTCAGCATGGGACAATGCACCTCTTTCGTTTCGCAAGTAGTATTGTGCGATTGCATGAAATTAGTATAAAGCAAAGACCCTCTGCGGGCAAGAAGAATCGTTCGACACGATTTTCGCCCGTCAGAGGGTCTGTTTTGTCATCCAGCGGTAGGGCTTGTCAGCCCTTGTCGATTGCACCCAGCGGAGACTTGCTGGGCGTGCCGGCTTTTCGCGGATATTGTCGTGCGGTTTTTGTCTGCTTGGCGATGGGTACGAGCAGATGCTGCCAATCCTGGCCGGGAATGGACACCGGAATCGGGTCAAGCAGCTTGCCGCCCAGCAGGAAGGCGGCCTTTTTGCCGCTTGCCATTTCGTCCTGCACCGCCGGGCCCTTCCAGCATAGCGCCTGTCCACCGGTTTTCACGTAGGGTAGCAGGTATTCCAGCAGCACCGGCAGGGGCGCAACGGCACGCGCGACGGCCAGGTCGTAGGCCTCGCGATGCTCCTTGGTGCGTGCGCCATCTTCGGCGCGGGCGTGCACCAGCGTCACGTTCGTCAGCTGTAGGGCATCCAGCACGGCTTGCAGGAAGTTCAGGCGCTTCTGCTGGGCATCCATCAGCGTGACACGCAGGTCGGGACGCGCCAGCGCCAGCGGCAGACCGGGAAAACCGGCGCCTGTGCCCACGTCAATGAGTGACGCACCCTGCGGAATCAGGTCGGGCAGGGTCAGCGCCATCAGGCTGTCGATGTAGTGGCGGTCAATCATGTCCGCCTCGTCCGTGACGGCGGTCAAATCCATGCGGGTGTTCCAGTCCAGCAGCAGCGTGTGGTAGGTCAGCAGCTTCTGCGCCAGATCGGGAGAATGGGGAATGCCGCATGCGTCAAGACGCGCGGAAAGCAGTTCGGTGGTCATTGGCTTTTTCACTCCAGCGGCAGGTGAAGATACTTCACCGCCCAGTATTTGCACCATGCCAGCGCTTCGCGGCAATGGTTTTTCGCCCAGTAACGCATACCGAGCTTGGTGGGGGCGCCCACGCCACAGGCATCCAGACCCGCATCACGGGTGATGGCCAATGCGCGCGGCAAATGGTAATCGCTTGTAATCACCACAACCTTGTGTACGTCATACCCCTTGAGCAGCGACATGGCGTTGCGCACGTTGGAATGCGTGCTGGTGGAGGTGGTGTCCATGAGAATCATGCTTTCGTCCACGCCCAGGGAAATCAGCACCCTGCGCATGACGACGGCTTCTGCTTCCGGCTCGTTGCCGCCCTGTCCGCCGCAGACGACCACGGGAACAGGCTTGATGCGGTATGTTTCGGCGGCCTTTTCCAGTCGCCATTGCAGCTGTAGGGACGGTTCGCCATCTGGCTTGACCTGTGCGCCCAAGACCAGCATGGCGTCGTAGTCATTGCCGGGTGCGGGTACATTTGCTTCTTTCCAGCAGACCATCAGCACCAGGCCAACATAGGCCACAGCGCCCATCAAAATCAGTAGTAGCAGGGTTTTCAGCAATCGTTTGAGTCCTCGTGTCATGTGTGTGGTTCACTCCTGTTTTCGCAAAAATGGTTTTGTCATGAATAAAACGATTGGTAAAGGAAAAATCATCCTTGCGAAGGAAGAAAATTCTCCGTGGCGTGGCATAATTCGTCAAATTGCGGTGCAATCTGACTGCCGAGTCGGCGCAGCTCGCCCAGAATTTTTTCGCGCCCCTGCGCGGTCAGATACCAGTCGTCGCGGTCACAACCGACCTCCTTGCCGGGACAGACAAGGAAGCGTGTTTGCGGAAACGCCGTCTGGTAATACAACAGCGCGCGCCGTGCATGGAAGGGCCGACAGCAGAGGATAGCCGTGTGAGGCACAATGCCGTTTGCTTGCAGGACGGCGGCTGACTTGCGGGCGTTGTCCCACGTGAAGGTCGCCTCGTCCTCGCGGAGGATAGCGCTGTCCGGTACGCCGTGATGCATCAGCACATCCTTCATATAGGCCCATTCGGAGTCGTATGTACCGGGATAATCCGCCTTGTCCTCCGGCAACACGCCGCAGAACTGCGCCTGCGCATACCCATGCAGACCGGAAGGCAGCACATAGGGCGCATATCCTTCCCGATACAAGGCCGCCGCGCGCAGGGTGTGGCCAAGATGGCGTGACCCAGGGATGAAAATGACGTCTGCTTTCTCCGGTGCATGGTCGAGAAAGAGAAAATCCGTGACGGCCTGCACAAACGGCCATGCGCCTGTCTGCTTATCGACCATAGGCATTCCACGTATTCAGCGCCTTCTGGCGGATTTCGTCATCCAGCGGCGTGAAGGCACGCACGTATAGCTGGCGCAGCTGTTCGGTCGTCAGCGCCTCGGGGTGATTGCCCAAGCGCTCCACGTTGACCGATGCGGCCAGTGCATCCAGCGTGTCATCATCAGGCATGGCGATGTTGTCCAGCTCCAGCGCACACAGCAGGCCCAGCAGCAGCCATGCGCCGTCCTCCGGGGAGTGACCGCCCATACAGCGGGACAGGGAGGTCAGCAAGGCGTGATGCGCCGGATTCTGTGCCAGATGCAGCCACAAATGCGGCAGGGTCAGCATGCAGGCGTGGCCGTGCGCCGCGCCCAGCTTCTTGGTAATCTGATAGCTCATGGCATGCGCCGCCGTGGTGCGTGTGGTCAAAATGGCCAGACCGGATTCATACGCGGCGCGGAGCATGGCATCCTGTGCGGGATGTGCATCCTCACCCGGCTGTAAATACGCGCGGAGGTGGTCAAGCACGCCGGAAATGGCCGCTTCGGCATGCACGCGGCTGTCAGCCGTGGCCTTCTTTGCCCACCAGGATTCAATGCCCTGTGCCAAGGCATCCATGGCGCAGGCTTTCTTGTGATACTCCGGCAGTGTATCCAGCAGCGAGCCGTCCAGCAGCACCGCCTCCGGCAGGAGCGCAGGATGATCCACGGACAGCTTCTGGCCGTTTTCATACAGCACGGCGACGGCGGTCGTTTCTGCGCCCGTGCCAGCCGTACCGGGAATCGCCAGATGCGGGAGCGTTGCGCCCTCCGGCAAGGCACTGTGGCGCACATCGTCCTTGCTGGCAAGCATCAGGGCCTTGATGCCCTTGGCTGTATCCATGGCCGAGCCACCGCCGAGTGAAATCAGACCGTCACAGTGCTTTTCACGCATCAGCGCCGCACCGGCCTCACAGTCTGCTAAATCCGGATTGGGGTGAAAACCGCCAAAGACCGGCAATGTCATCCCTGTACGGGCAAAAAATACATCCTTCGTGCGCTGACCCGCGACCAGCATCGGTCGGGTAACGCCCATTTCACGCAGCAGCACAGCGATATTCGCACCGCTGAGCGCACCGCGTCCTTCCTTGAGCCATGTAGGCATAGATCCGCCACCTTTCGTGTCTATTGTATCGCATTCGGCGCGGTTTGGCAAGGGCAATCCCAAAACGGTCGCGTATCCTTCTTTCTGCATCAAAAAACGGATGCAGTTGCAAAAGCACAAAGGCGGCAACAGCATCCGTTTGTCAGTGAAAGGGTGTCTCTGAAAGGCGTCAGTTAAACGTCCTGACGCGGATAACGCCGGAAATAGCCTTGATGACATTGAGCGCCTGTGCCGAGGGCATGTCAGACAGCTCCATGACCGTGACGGCCACATCCTTGCGGGACTTGTTGACCAGATTCTCGATGTTGATATGCTCGGCCGAAATGCAGGTGGTGATGGTTGCGACCATGTTCGGCACGTTCTCGTGAATCACCAGCACGCGCACATCCTCCGGCTTGCCCAGCGGCACATCGGGCAGATTGACGCTGTTGCGAATCGAACCGGTTTCCAGATAGTCGCGCAGCTCGGCGGCGGCCATGCGGGCGCAGTTGTCCTCGCTTTCGGGCGTGGAGGCACCCAGATGCGGGATGCAGGTGACCTTGTCAACGCCCAGCAGCTCTTCGCACGGGAAGTCCGTCACGTAGCCGCCCAGCTGACCGGCGGCCAAAGCAGCCTTCAGGTCGGGAATGTTGGCCAGCTCGCCACGGGAGAAGTTGAGCAGAATCGCGCCCGGCTTCATCTTGGCAATCGTGGCCGCATCAATCGTGCCACGCGTCTTGTCGTTGAGCGGTACGTGGAAGGTGATGTAGTCCGCCTGTGCAAAAACCTCGTCATTGGTGGCGGCGCGGCGCACCTGGCTGGACAGCGCCCATGCGCTTTCCACGGAGATGAAGGGGTCACAGCCAATGACCTTCATGCCAAAGCCGGCACAAGCGGCATTGGCGACCAGACGGCCAATCGCGCCAAGACCAATCACGCCCAGCGTTTTGCCGCGCAGCTCCGGCCCGACAAACTGCCCTTTGCCCTTTTCCACCAGCTTGGCGACGCCGTCCTGTCCCTTGAGCGTGTCGGCCCAGCGGACACCGGCGGCCACGTTGCGGCTGCCCATCACCAGCGCACCCAGCACCAGCTCGGCCACGGCGTTGGCATTCGCGCCGGGCGTGTTGAACACGGCGATGCCCTGACGGGTGCATTTATCCAGCGGAATGTTATTCACACCAGCGCCAGCGCGGGCAATGCCCAGCAGCGCATCGGGCAGTGGCAGATCATGCATGGCGGCAGAGCGCACCAGAATGCCATCGGGCGTAGGTTCTTCGGGGCTGATGGCGTAGTTGTCTGCGGACAGCTCCTCATGAATCACAGGCGAAATGGCGTTGAGCGTTTGAATCTTGTACATGGCGCGTTGACCTCCTTATGCGTTTTCTTGTTCAAATTGCTTCATGAAGGCGACCAGCTTCTTCACGCCGTCCACGGGCATGGCGTTGTAGATGGAGGCGCGCATGCCGCCAACGGTGCGGTGGCCCTTCAAATTGACAAGGCCCTGTGCGGCGGCGGCCTTGACGAATGCGGCATCCATATCCGCATCGCCGGTGACGAAGGTGACGTTCATCAGGCTGCGGTATTCCTTCTGTGCCGTGGCCTTGAACAGGCGGCTGTTGTCCAGGAAGTCGTAGAGCAGCGCGGCCTTTTCCTGATTGACCTGATAGATGGCCTCGACACCGCCGACACTCTTGAGCCAGTCAAACGTCAGTCCGGCCAGGTAGATGCCCCAGGTGTTGGGCGTGTTATACATGCTGCCCTTGTCGGCCTCGACCTTCCAGTCCATCAGCTTGGGGCAAAGCGGGTTGGCGTGGCCCAGCAAATCCTTGCGCACAATCACCACGCACAGGCCGGACGGACCGATGTTCTTCTGCGCACCGGCGTAGATGACGCCATAGCGGTTCACATCCATCGGCTCGGAGAGAATCATGGAGCTTGCGTCAGCCACCAGCGGCGCGGGCGTATCGGGCAATTCGGTAAAGCGCGTGCCGTAGATGGTGTTGTTCTGGGTGATGTGGACATAATCGGCATCGGGATCGAAATTGGCCGTCTTCATATCCGGAACGTAGGTGTAGTTATCCGCGCGGCTTGTCGCGGCGATGTTGACCGTGCCATAGCGCTTGGCCTCCTCGGCGGCCAGATGCGCGAAGTTGCCGGAATCCACATAGTCGGCCTTGCCCTTCACCATCAGGTTCAGGGGAATGGCGGAGAACTGAAGTGTTGCGCCGCCTTGCAGGAGGAGTACCTCGTAGTCCTCGCCGATATGCATCAGGTCGCGCAGGTCAGCCACGGTCTTGTCGAAGATGTCGGTATACATCTTACTGCGATGCGACATTTCCATCACGGACATGCCGGTGTTGCCGTACATCATGAGCTGCTGCTGTGCCTTTTCCAGCACGGGCTGGGCCAGCATCGAGGGGCCAGGGGAGAAGTTATATACACGATCCATCGCAATGCGCCTCCTGAAAAAATCATTTTAGTGGGACAAATTTCGTCCACCGGGCGAAATTTGCTTTATGTGCATATCATACGCTTTTCCACGCTAAATTGCAATAGTCTGGACGCAAAAAACAGGAAAAAAACATTCGCGGGAAAGGGTCGTTTTTCGCAAAGGAAAGCTTGCCTATGTTGCAGTATCGGCAGAAAAAAACAGGGTGACGGCAAAGAACAGGCTTTGCATCACCCTGCGGAAGGGATACGGTTTCTTTATTCGGCAAATTGAACGGTCACCTGCATGCCGTAGCGCAAATTCGCCATCGTATCGGGAATGATGGACACGGTGTAGGTCGTACCGTAGGCGGCAGTGTTATCGGGAAGGAGAGAAATCTTCTCGACATGACCGAAAAGGGAGGCGACTTCTTCGCCCGGGAGGAGCAGCGAAACGCTGTCGCCCGCATGGATGCGGAGCGTGTCTTCCTCCGGGATGGAGCAGAAGATGCGCAGGCCGTCATCTGGATAGAAGTCAATGAGCGCGGTCTGTGCCGTGGCCATGCTGCCGCTGTTTGTGTAGATGGCGGCAATCACGCCCGAGGCAGGTGCGCTCAGGAGTGCCATGTCCGGATCACCGGGCGTGAAATCACCTTCCAGCGTTTCAAACAGGCAATCACCGGCCTGGACGCTTTGACCGTTGGTGACGTGCAGGGCGGTCAGATAACCACTGCCGGTGTAGAGAACGGCGCCGGTCTGTGCGGTCTTGCCGTTGCCAATCATGGTAGTGGCGGCGAAGGCGCTGTCACGGTAGATGTTGATGGAAAGGCCACTGGTGAAGGGCGTGCCGTCCACTTCCACGGTGTAGCTCGTGTCGGAAACGCTGGTGACAGTTCCTGTGCCGGTCAGCTTGGTGTTATTGGTGGCGCGCAGATAGACCGTTTCGCCCGCATGAATCAGCTTCGTGTCATCGCTGTTGTAGGCAGACCTGGTGGAGGCGGAAATGGTATAGCGCTGGGCCGGCTCAAGATACACAACCGCGCCGTAGCGGCTGGTGATGGCATCGGTAGCGTTGCCGACCTGACCAAAGACGCGCACGGTGCCGTCCTGCGTGGCGTAAACGGCGGTCGTTTTCAGGCGTAGGAGCCCTGCGCCGCCGTCCACATGGTCGCCCTGCTGGACAAACAGGGTGTCAATGGGTGCGGATGCCGGAGAAAGCAGCGTCTGCATCATGGTGGCGGTGACAGTGCCCGTTGCCTCGATGGTGTCGGCCAGCGCCGGAAGGGTGAGCAGCATCAGCATGAGCAGCAGAGCAATGATTTTTTTCATCAAAAGAGAGACCTCCTTTACATAGAGCGCAAAGCGTCAATGGGGTTGAGGCGGCTGGCCTTTCGTGCGGGCGCCCAGCCAAACAGGATGCCCACCGCTGCCGAGAAGCCTGCGCCCAGCACAATCGCGCCAACGGACAGCACAAACGTCATGTCCATTATGCTACACAGTGTATAGGACAGGATTAGTCCCAGCAAAATGCCGAACAGGCCGCCAATCATGGACAGCATGAAGGATTCCATCAGGAATTGCACCTGAATCTGCCACGGCAGCGCGCCGAGTGCCTTCTTCAGGCCGATTTCCGCCGTGCGCTCGGTGACCGTGGTGAGCATCATGTTCATGATGCCGATGCCGCCAACTACCAGCGCAATGGAGGCAATACCGGCCAGCAGGGCGCTGACCATGGACAGCATGGACTCCATGGTATCCTCGATGCCGCTCATGCTGGTGATGGTGTAGCAATCCTCCTCAAAGCTGAACATGCGGTCAAGCGCTTCCTCCAGGAGAGTCGTGGCGCGATCGGAGTCATAGCCATCGGCCAGATAGACGGTGAAGGACGTAACGACATTGACGTTGTTCAGCCGCATGGCCGTGGTGTAGGGGACGACAATATCGGCCGTGCCGCTCATCAGGGATGTCAGGCTTTGGGGCGTATCATCGGACAAAATGCCGATGACCTGAAAGGGAATGCCGCTGATGTAGAGCGTTTTGTCCAGCGGGTCAATGCCGAAGAAGAAGGTCTGCATCATGTCGCTGCTAATCAGGCAGACGTAGGACATGTTGCTTTCGTCCACCGGTGTGATGCCGCGACCACGGCTGACCAGATTGCTGGAAAGGGCTTTGCTTTCGAGAAACTGGAAGTAGTTGCGTCCGGAAATGGAGACATTGCTTTTATAGGCGTCCCCTCGGGAAACGCGTGCCGAAAGCGACACCGTAGGCGTTACGCCGCGCACGCAGTCAAGCGCCGTCAGGGTGGTTAAGTCCTCTGTGTTCAGGCCGTCCTTCAATTCACTTCCCGACACGGAAACCGTCAGCGTTCCCGCACCCATGGAGGCAAACGAGCTGGACAGCGATCCCGAAAAGCCGGAAACCGTGGTAATCAGTGCAATAACCGCCGCCACGCCAATCAAAATGCCCAGAATCGTCAGGAAGGAGCGCATGCGGCTGCCCAGAATGTTGCTCAACGACATGCGGAAGCATTCCCGCAGGGTGCGCAGGAAGCGCATGATTTTCTTAAGCATCCGCCGCGTCACCGCCTTCCAGCATTTCTCCGTCAATGATGTGTACGGTGCGCCGGGCGTGTGCGGCGATGTGCATATCGTGGGTAATCATGATAACCGTGCGCCCTTCGTCATTCAGGGAGGAAAACAGCTGCATGACCTGCTTGCCGGTTTTCTGATCAAGTGCGCCGGTCGGTTCATCAGCCAGCAGAATGGACGGATTCCCTACCAAAGCACGGGCGATGGCCACACGCTGCTGCTGGCCGCCGGAAAGCTGGGATGGATAATGCCCTTGACGCTCGTGCAGCCCGACGCGGAATAGCATTTCCTCGGCGCGGCGGCGGCGCTCCCGGATTGGTACATCAGCATAAATTAGCGGAAGCTCCACGTTTTGCAGGGCAGTCAGGCGTGGCAGCAGCTGCGAATTCTGGAATACGAAGCCGATTTCGCGACTGCGCAGCTGTGCCAGCTCCTTTTCGTTCATTTCATCCACGCGGCGGCCATGCAGCACATAGGTGCCACTGCTGGGGGTGTCCAGACAGCCGATGATGTTCATCAGGGTGGACTTGCCACTGCCAGACGGTCCGAGGATAGACAGGTATTCGCCGGGTGTGATGGACAGATGAATGTTATTGAGCACGTGCAGCTGCTCATCACCCAAGGTGTAGTACTTATGAATGCCTGTCATGCGGAAGAAATCGTCATCTGCCATTATCGGCCGCCTCCTCCCTGACTGCCACCACCGTTGCGCTGCGTCCATCCACCACTGGGGAAATTACGATTTGGGCTATTCTGGCGGTTTGTCTGCGTCTGCGGCTGGGGTGTGCTGAAATTGAACAGGCCATCCAGCAGACTGGTGCCTTTGCTCTTTTCCTCGCTCTGGACGTAGACGACGTCGCCTGCACGCAAGCCACTTTTGATTTCCACATAATTGCCGTTGCTCACGCCTGTGGTGACGGCGACCTTTTCCATCGTGCCATCGGTAAGCTGGCGCAGGACATATGCCTGATTCGTTTCATCAAAGGAAATGGCGTCCAGGCGAAGAATCACTACGTCCTGTGCCTCCTCCTGCGGGATACTGATGGTGGTCTGCATACCGGGATAGACGCCCTCGGGTACATCCACATACGCCGTGGCGGTGTAGTAGGCCACATTGCCAGAGGAAACGGAGATGTAGTTGATGGTACTAATGGTGGTTTCCACGGTCTGCTCCGTGGCGGTCATGGTCACGCGGCAGGTTTGGCCCACGTGAACATCGCTGATGTCGTATTCATCCACGCGGATGGAGACCTTCATGTGGTCAAAGTCCGCAATCTGTATCAGCGAATCGCCCTGCGACACGGTATCGCCCTGCGCGACCAGCAATTGATTCACCCGGCCATCAAAGGCCGCGGTCACGGTCTGGCCGTTGGACAGACGAAGCAGCTTCTGACCGCTTGTCACGTTGTCTCCGGCCTGTACGTACACCGCACGGACATCTCCGGCACCCGCGGCTGTGTAGGTGTCGTTGTTGATGAGCTGCAAGCTGCCGCTAAAGGACAGGGCGTTGGAAATTGTTCCTTCCGTGGCGGTATACGCCCGATAGGTGATGTGGTTGCCTTGGTTCAGCTGCTGATAGAGAATCAAGCCACCAAAGCAGAGCAGGGCAAGCAACAAAAGAATCAGCACGGCGCGAAGCAATCGGCGCTTCCACTTGCCTTTTTTTTGACGTGTGCGGACGGTTTCATTTGTCATAGAGGAGGTCTGTTCACTCATCCTGTAGGCTCCTTTCTTGTCAAATGCCTGTGAAAACAGGCACATCAATAGTGTAGCAAGGCTATGTGGAATAAAAGTGGTGTTTTCGTGAAAGAAAAGTGATGGATTTGCGAAGTTTTTTCACAAAAAAACAGCTCGTCCCAGCATCATGTGCATGATGTGGACGAGCTGTGGATAATTTTTTTGTGTTGGCGCAATCAGCCTTCCCGAAGGCCGAGCAGCGCAATCACAGCGCTTTCCAGTGCGCCATCATCGTTGTAAACGCCGCTTTTGACCTTGAATTCCGTGTCGAGGCAGATTTCAACGCCACGACGAACCTGACCGTTTGTGTAGCCTTCGGCCTGACGGATGGTGCGCTCAGCGGCAAAGGGCGCAACGCCCAGCGATTTGGTGATTTCCGGGCGCGAGAGCTTTTCGTACTGCATGATTTTCACATGCTGCATCAGGCGGTATTGGCGCAGCAGCATTGCCAGAATGCCAAGACGCTCCTGCCCGGCGGTCAGCATGTCGCGCAGCAGCAGCAGCGCCTTGGCCCGTTGGGCGGCAACGACGGCATCGACCATCTCAAAGACGGTGCATTCAATCGAGCGCGTGGCAATCGTGTGGACGTCGTTTTCGGTGATGTCACCTCGGTCGCCGACCATCGAAACCAGCTTGTCAATTTCCGTGCGCAGCAAAGCCGTGTCGTTGCCAACGGTGAAGGACAGCAGACTGGCGATGCGCGGGGAGCATGCCTTGCCGTTTTTGCGGAAGCTCTTGATAATCCAGTCGTTCAGCTCCGCATCACTGAGCGGATTGAAAGAGACAATGCCGCCTTTTTTCTTGATGGCGCTATAAAGCTTTTTGCGCGCATCGGCCTTGCCACGCTGGACAAGCACCAGCACGCAGAAATCCGGCACATTCGCCATATAGCTGACGAGGCGCTCATCCGCATCGCCACGCCCGGAAAGCGCGGATAATTCCCGCACAATCACCAATCGCTGGTCGGCGGCAAAGGGGAGCGTTTCGCATGCGGCAATGATTTCACCCGTGGAGGGATTGTCCAGAAGGCTTTCGTTGAGGTCACCAAGGCCGTCGGGAATCAGCCCCTTGCGCAGGGTAGAAAGTGTGGCGGTTTTGATGTTTTCCTCAACGCCTTCAAACAGGTACGCGCCGTGCAGCTGTCCCGCACGCAGGGCGTTGGTAAATTCTTTGTAATCCATCATGGTTCCTTTCTTTGGGTGGCCTGAAAGGGTGCAATGGTATAGTGACCATCCTGTATCCGGATGGTGATGGCGCCGCATTCCTCCGTCAGGTAGACGGGTGCGGTGGTCAGCGCTTGCAGACGCTGTGCGCCGGTATCGCTGGCGGCGGAGACAAGCACCGCTTCGGGCGCGCAGACGGAAAGCGCCTGCTCGGTCGTGCCGTTTTTCGATCCGTGGTGCGCGGCCTTGAGAAGCTGCGCTGGTTGGCAGGCGTCCAGTGCGTGTGCGGAGGAAAGATCGCCCGTGAGCAGTAGCGTCACGCCGTCCACCTCGGTCAGCAGGACGAGCGACGCATCGTTCGGGTCGGTGGCAGAAAGCTTCTCGGGCGGCCAAAGCACGTCCATCCGGCCTGTGTCCCAGACAATCTGGTCACCGCGTGTGACGTAGGAAATGGTCGTGCCGCGTGCTTGCAGGGTGTCCAGCAGCGACAGTACGCCAGCTTCTGTTGGCAAATCCGTGCAGCCCTCGGGCAGGATGCAGCGGTCAATCGGAATGCCGCTGTCCAGCAGCCGGGCAAGGCCGCCTGCGTGGTCGGTGTGCAGATGTGTCAGCACCAGCACATCCACGGACAGTCGGTTCTTTTGCAGATAGCTGGTAAGATCGTATCCATTATCGCCCGTATCAATAACGGCTACGAAATCCTGCTGGCGCAACAGTGCCGCATCGGCTGCGCCGACGGCAAACTGGATGTAGGTCGTGCCCTGCACCGGCACGGGCAGCAGCAGCGTCGCCATGAGCAGCAGTCCTGGAAGCGCCAGCAGACGAATGCGCTTTTTGCGCCAAAAGGGCAGCATCGCCACGAACACCAACACGCCGCCCAGACACACCAGCGCATCCGGCTGGCGCGTCCAGAGTGACGGCGCATGCTGTCCCAGCAGCTGCACCAGTTGCAGGAAGGCCTCGCTCATCCGCTGGCTGATGTGTCCCAGCACATCGGACAGCACCGGTAGTGGCAGCAACAGCAGGGTTGCATAGTCCACCGCCAGCAGCAGATTCATCATCAGCATCAGCACCGTGTTGGCCAAAACGCCAAACGTCGGCACGGTGGAGAACCAGTATAATTCCGGCAGCAGCACGCCGAACTGCGCCGTGGCGGCGAAGCCAAGTGCCTCCAGCACGCCACGACCCGGCAAGGGCCAACGGGCAATGAAGCGCCGAACGGTTGGCCAGATGCCCAGCAATGCCGCCATCACGCAATAGGTCAATTGGAAGGAGGCACTGAACAGCTGCAAGGGCGACACCACCAGCTGCACCAGCGCGGAGGCGCACAGCGTATGCAGTGGCAAAACGACCTTGTAGCGCATTTGTCCCCATTGCAGGAAGCCCCAAACCAGCACCGCGCGAAGCACCGGCACGTTTCCGCCGGTCAGCAGACCGTAAAACAGCAGAAGCGCCATGGTCAGTAGCATGCGCGACTTGCGGAAGCGCTCCATGGGGCGCGTCAACAGTGCCAGCAGGGCAGCCAGCACGCCCACGTGATAGCCCGACACGGACAAAATATGCGCAATGCCCAGGGCGCGGAAGGCATCCGTCTGGGCATCGGGCATGGCGTTGCGCATGCCAAGCAGCATCGTGCTGCACAATCGTCCGGCATCTTTTCCGCAAACGCGAATCAGGCGCTCGGACAGCGCATGACGCCACCTGGCAAGACTGCCTTGCAGGGAAAACGGCCCTTCGACGCTGGTCAAATCCGATGCGCCATACAAGCCAACTGAAATGTTCCGTTGCAGCAGATACATGCGGAAGTCAAAGCCGTGCGGGTTTTGCTGGGCGCTGGGATGATATACGCGTGTGGTGAAGGAAATACGTGTGCCGGGCTGCAAAAAGTCCGGAACGGCCTCCTTTGCGGACAGGTAATATGTCCAGTACGCGCCGGAAGAAAGCGGTGTGCCGTTCACGGTCACGTCGCGCAGGATGGTTTGCACCTGATAATCCTCGCGCAGGGAAACCTCGTCGGCAATCACACCCGTGACAAGGGCTTGTCCGGCATCGGGAAGTGTCGGGTGCGCCGCGCGAAAGCCCAGCAAGCACCCAAGCAGGCAGCACAGCATCAGGCCCGGCAGGACGCGCCGTCCCGTTGGCAGCAGCGCCATGGCGACGCACAGCACCGCGCCGGACAGCAGCAGATACACGGGTGACAGGACGTGCTGTCCCAGCAGGATGCCCAGCGCCAGCAGCAACGTTCCTGCTGGCAGCAGCCATCCGTGCCACTGCCGGGCATGCGAATCAGATGTCATAGGAGGCACCGCATTCGGCCAGACGTGCCTCGGGATAGAAGGCGCGTGCCTGACAAAGCAGCGTGGCGGCGTCGATGCGCGGATTGAGGTGCGTAATGACGAGCTGGCGCGCGCATGCGGATTTTGCCAGCGCTGCGGCCTGTGCGGCGGCAAGGTGCGGAAGGCCTTCGTTCCAGCTTTCCGTCGGGAAAAGGCCGTCCGCCAGCAGCAAATCCGCATGGTCGGCGAAATCTGGCAGGTCGGGTGTCGTGTTCGTATCGCCGGTATAGCACAGGGTGCGCGTGCCGTCGCTGATGCGGTACATGACACCCGGCACAGGATGCCGCGCGGCAAAAATCTGCGCGGTGAATTCGCTAATGGAGAAGGTGTCGCCGGGTGCAATGTCATGCAGCTGGAAGGCGGCGGAGGACGCCACGACCTGCCGCACAGCGGAGGCTTCATCCACTGGCGCATAAACAGGCAGCGGCTGATTCGCACATGCCTGCAAGCGGAACAGCAGCGGCAGCACGTCACTGCAATGATCAAAGTGCCAATGCGACAGCAGCAGCGCATCCAGCCCTTCCGGAGGAATCAAGGCGGTCAGGCGGGAGAGCGTACCACTGCCCAAATCGAGGGCAAGCTGTGTCTTTTTTCCGGTGAGCAGATAACCCGACGTTGCGCCCTGCGCCGCGGGGAAAGGGCCATTCATTCCTAATATCGTCAAGCGCATGAGACTGCCTCCTTGAAGTGCATTTTTCCTGCTGGTATTGTAGCACGCAGGCGGCGCGGGTGTCAATGGATGGGGCGCGAATTCGCACCTTTGCTTTAATGCATGGCTTTTCTGATAAATTTTGCGAATCTACTTGACAAAATGCCCGAGCGGTGGTAGAATACTACATGTTCGATTGCTTTTCGCTGTCGAATGCACATAGGGGCATGGTGTAATGGTAACACGTGGGTCTCCAAAACCTTTGTTGAGGGTTCGAGTCCTTCTGCCCCTGCCAATGGAGCTTTTTCTGAAAAGGAGAAGCTCTTTTTTGTTTTTCTGGCAAGAGCGGAATGCATCTGTTAAGAGCTTCGGTGCGACGATTCCTCCAGCCATGCTGACCTTTTCGGCGGGACATACTATAACATCACGAAAGGAGCCTCCCTAACAAGAAAGGGAGGCTGATTTTCATTCATTAGAGAACAAAACCATTGCATCAACTGTCGCAGGAACGATGCTATTCATCTTGTAGTGTTCCATCAAGTCTCTATCGACGTAGAGTTTTGTTGTTACGGTGCTGCCGGGATGAACTGCAACATTAGAAAGTGACTTCGAATCAACAAACACCAAATTGCCGTCAGCATCATGCAAAGCAGCCACAATATAGAAATCATAAATTGGTTCTTCCGATGTATTGGTGAAGGTTACATAAACGTAATTCTCGTAGCTGTCAGTCCCTTCCAATTCGAAAGTTGCTTCGCAGGGAACTTTGGTAAAAGTCTTGGTGCTTTTTCGCATCGGCACTGAAAACTTGTAATCTCCGATAGCCGCATTTTTCAATGCACTGTTCCACAAAAATTCCTTCACATACAGGTAGTCGCCGGGCTGTAGCACAATATATGAGGGAAGCGTAGTAATGTAACTATCCGTCAGAATAATATCATCATCTTCAGAAAAGATTACAAGGTCACCAGAGTCAACGCCAACTGCTACATCTCCCACATTCTCAACCTTCGCGTAAAAACATCCATTATCATCACCGGCGTAGACGAATAGATTCTTTTCTGTAACTTTCAATTTTCCTTCGGCTAATGCCGTGGCAGAAAACAGGAATACCAATACAAGCAATAGAGCAGTCATCTTTTTCATTATTATTACTCCTTTCTTTTACCATACCGTTCGCACAACTTCCTTGAAAGTGTGCTTCACAATCTCAGGTGTTCCTCTCATGCGGATATACTTTGCGACCGTTGAGCCGCTTTGTCCCAACGCACGACCAACAGCAGCGAAATTGCCGTATTTGGCGTAAAGCTGGTGCATCTGCACGATTTCCTCGGGCGTTACTCGCTTCGCCAATGCATTATTCCTTGTCCTTATGCATTGTTACTTCTATTATACCCCCCCCCCGAAAAAAAGTCAACTGCTTTTTTGTATTCATTTGTTTTTTATGTTTATGCATTTTTTGCTTATCTCACTATTGTGCTAGGGATGTAGAAGGTTTCCGAGGCAACAAAAAACGCATGTGCAAGACCATTTCCGGTGTTGTACATGCGTTTTATTTGGTTTTATGTGGGGAAAATTACGCTTCCTCCTGCGCCTCTTCGTCTTCCTCGGAAACATCCTCCCGCGAATGGGGCTTGACCCATTTGCAGATTTGCAGGGAGATTTCAAAGAGCAGCAGAATCGGGATGGACAGCATGATCTGGCTGACCACATCCGGCGGCGTCAGGAAGGCCGCCACGACAACGGTCGCCAGAATCACGTAGCGGCGCTTGCTGGCCAGCATCTCGTAGTTGGTCAGACCCAGACGCGTCGTGATGTAGAGCGCCACGGGCAGCTCAAACGCAATGCCGAAGGGCAGCACGAAGCCGAACAGGAAGTCCACATAGTTGTCAATGGCCAGCATCGGGGTGGCCAAATCTTCACCCGCAATGAGGAAGAAGTCCACCGCCAGAAAGTAGACCGCTACATAGCAGAACACCACGCCCAGCAAAAAGAGCGATACCGCCGCCGCGAAGGTGACGCGGAAAATTCGCTTTTCGTGCGCATACAGCGCGGGCTTGATGAACTGCCAAATCTGCCAGAACACATAGGGACTGGCAACGACCGCACCGGCGATGATGGCAACCTTGAGCTTTGTCAGAAGCGCTGCGGACATCTCGGTGTAGATGACGGTGATGCCGCGCTCCACAATCGGGCCGGTAATCAGCGACATCAGCGGGTCAATGAATGCGTAGAACACAACCAGAAACGCAATGCCAATCGCCGCGGCACTGCGCAGTAGCAGCTTTCTGAGGGCCACAAGGTGTTCCCCCAACGACTGTTTGTTTTGTTCCTCTTGCGCCAAGGCACACCTCTCCTTCAAGAAAAAGAAGCAAGGCGAACAGCTTCCGCAACGTATGCGGGCAGAAGCAGATTATTCGCTCTTGGTGTCATCCTTCTTCTCTTCTTCCTTCTTCTCATCGTCGCGGTTGATTTCCTTCTTGAAATCATGGATGCTCTGGCCCAACGCCTTGCCGACGCCCGCCAGCTTATTGCCGCCGAACAGTACCAGAACCACCAACAGAATCAGAACGATTTCCAATGCACCAAGTCTCATATGTTTGTACCTCCTAAAAATTATAGCTTGATTTTTTTGTTGAGTTCCTTTTTGACATCATCAACGTTTTTGCGCAGGGTATCCACCGTGTCCTTCACCCCATCGGTGGAATCCTTCAAATCGTCTTTGATATCGGCATCCTTGACCGTGGTCTTGATGTCGTCTGCCGTGTCGCGCAGCTCCTTGGTCAGCTCATCCCAACCAACTTCCTTCTTGATTTCGCGGATGAGCTTTTTGAGCTGCTTGAGCTGACGGGCAAGCCAGCGCGCCACCTTCGGCAGGTCCTTTGGCCCGACGACCAGAAACGCGACCAGTAGCACAACGACAATTTCCATCATGCCCAGATTGAACAAGCCGTCTGCCTCCTTTCCCTGCGATTTTTCTTTGCGCTATTTTTTATTATAGCGTCATATTTCCCAAAAGTAAAGAACAAAGAAATTTGTTTTGCTACTAATTGAATGGGAAACAGTCATCCTTCTGCCGTGCCATCGTCTTTAAGCGGAACGCAGAAGAAGCCGCAGGAGAAATGCGCTTGGGCATTGCGCGAGGACATCAGGCAGCACTGCACCATCGGCGCACAGACATCCACCGGGTAGCGTGAAAGCAGCTCCTCCAGCGGCAATTGCTGGTATTGTGGCTTGTCCATCAGCCATTGCCGGTGATAGTGGATGAACAGCGAACG
This sequence comes from uncultured Faecalibacterium sp., assembly GCA_964464815.1. Classification (GTDB taxonomy): domain Bacteria; phylum Bacillota; class Clostridia; order Christensenellales; family Aristaeellaceae; genus UBA11524. Next base: position 39,411 of record CAYXHF010000005.1, on the reverse strand, counting down.
CCGACCGGGCAGCACGCGCACCACATCATTTTGCGGCAAATCCAGCGAAAGCGCGTCGTTTTGCCGAATGAGCAGTCCCCATTGCATTTCCGGGCCTTGTCCGGCCTGTGGCATCAGGCGACAGATGGCTGCCAGCGGCATGACCTCCTCCCAGCGTGGGAGCAGCGCGGAAATGCGCACATCTTCAATGAAATCACGCCGGACGCTGTGAGGCAAAAACCACATGGTCGGCGCATTAGCGACTTCACAGCGAAGGCTTTCGCCGTTCATGGCCTGCATCCAGTCCTTGAATTTGCCATGCGTCGCGACAACCATTTGTTCAAAATGAATGCGCCGCTGCATCTGGTCGATTTTGTCATCCATCAAATCGGCCACGGCTTCATAGCTTGATGCATGCAGCACGGCTTCCATTTCCCGCAGTGAAAGGCCGTAGTTTTGCAGCTTCCGGCTTTCCAGCAGCGGCACGGATTCCTGAAAGCGGTAATACCGATAGCCGTTTTGTGAAGGCTCAGCATGAATGAGGCCGAATTTCTCATAATGCTTGAGCAAGTCGGTGCTAACGCCCATGAAGCGGGCATAATCGCCAATGCGATACAGCTTCTTGGGGCGAGGACGGTCTTTTTCTTGCATTTTGTCACCACCTGCATCAATTGTATCATAGAATTTGGTTGTTTTCCATCCTTTTTGGCAATTTTCTATTGACCTGTGTGTTACACCTAGCTTTATAATGCAAGTATGACGGAAAAATAACAAGGAGGGATCTTCTGATGAAAGAGATCAGCCGTCGTTCGTTTTTGAAGGGTGCCCTGGCGGGCACTGCGACCGCAGCAATTGCGGGTGTGGCGGGTGTGCCCGCGATGAGCGCTTTGGCGGAGGGCATCTATACGCCCGGCACCTACACCGCCACGGCCAAGGGCATTAACACGGTCACGGCGACCATGACCTTCTCCGAAAATGCGATTACGGATGTTGTGCTGGACCTGTCGGGTGAAACGGCTGGCTATGGCCGTGACATCGGCGATGCGCTGGCAGATGCGCTGCTCAAGGCGCAGGGCGCGGAGATTGACGCCATTTCCGGCTCGACCATTACCTCCAAGGCGGTTATGGAAGCGGCCAACAAGTGTATCCAGCAGGCCAAGGGCGAAATCCCGGTGGAAGTGATTGAGCACAAGGACGAAGCCGCGGGCAACGCCGACTGGCTGGGCGAAGCGCCCGAAATCGCCGAGAGCGACATCACCGATACCTGGACGACCGACTTCCTGATTGTCGGCGCGGGTAATGGTGGCATGGCGGCAGCGGCCTATGCGGCCAAGCAGGGCTATGACTTCCGCGTGATTGAAAAGGGCACGACCATGGCGCGTGTGCGTGGCTGGTACGGCGCGATTGACTCCAAGGACGCCAAGGCTGCCGGTGAACCGCCGGTGGATCGCGCGCGTCTGCGTCGTGAGCTGAAGCGCTATTCCTCCGGCAAGAGCAACATGAACGCCTTCAATACCTGGATTAACGAATCTGCCGCGATGCATGATTTCGTCAGCGATTGCTATGCCAAGTACTATCCGGACGCCAAGGTGACGGTCACGACTGGCGAAGAGGCCGTGTGGCCGCATGCGGAGGAATCCGGCTTCTACTTCCCGGTGTGTGAGCATACCTGGGGCTTTGGCTCGAATCGTCAGGAAATGTTCAAGACCATGGTGGAGGAAGCTGGCCATCCCATCGACTTCTGCACGGCACTGGTGAAGCTGGAAAAGAACGAGGAAGGCCGCGTGACGGGTGCAATCGCCCAGAACACCGAAACCAAGGCGTACATTCGCATCAATGCCAAGAACGGCGTGCTGCTGGCCGCCGGTGGCTACGCCTTCAACACCCAGATGATGGAGGCGCTCGACCCGCTGGCAACGGCAGTGACCACCTCCAACGTTTCCTGGCCGACCAACACGGGCGACGGCATCAAGGCCGCCATGTGGGCTGGTGCTGCCCTTCAGGCCGAAGCGGCGCCCATGCTCTTTGACCGTGGCATCGTTGCGCCCGGTGTGGATGCGGGCTATGTGACCCTGCCCTCCGGTGATAAGGTCTTCCCGTCTGAGGATGGCCAGTTCAACCTCGGCTCTCAGCCGTTCCTGAAGGTCAACCGCAATGGTCAGCGCTTCACGGACGAGTCCGGCACGTATGACCACATGTCCTTTGCCGCCTACAACCAGCCCGGCCATGTCTACGCGTCCATCTTTGATGCGAACATGCCGGAGGACGTGGTGCGCTTCCACACCCTGGGCTGCTCCGCTGGCACGCGCAGCAATCCCGAGGGTCAGCTCAAGAGCCTGGCCAAGAAGGCCGAAGAGGGCAAGGCTGTGATTGCCGACACCATCGAGGAGCTGGCTGACAAGATGGGCTTCACGGGTGAGGCCAAGGAAACCTTCCTCAAGACGGTGGAGCGCTACAACGAGCTGTATGACGCGCAGGACGACGCCGACTTCGGCAAGCAGTCCTACCGCCTGAGCGCCATTCGCAAGGCGCCGTTCTACGGCTTCTGGATGGGCGCTTGCATCCTCTGCACGGAGCAGGGCATTCTGGTTAACGAGAAGGCCGAGGCGCTGGCGACCGATGGTCAGCCGATTCCCGGTCTGTTCGTCACGGGCGACATGTCCGGTGGCTTCTTCGTCAACAACTATCCCTGCCTGATGCCCGGTATCGCCATGGGCCGCACGATGACCTTCGCGCTGAAGGCTGTCAAGGTCGCCATGGGTGAAGAGGCATAATTTCCTCAAAAAATGATTTTGCTCCGGCATGCTCTGGCGTGCCGGAGTTTTTGTGTGGTGTGGGGAATTTGTTCAATAGGGAGAGTGAATATTCACCTTTTGTGGGGTGAATATTCATGAATGGAAGTGAATTTTCACATGGGAGAGGTGAATATTCACCTTTTGCCGTTGAAAAAAAGGTGAATTCAGGGTATAATAACAGAGAGAAAGACAGGAGGTGCAGAACATGCAGCAGGAAAGCGAACGGGTAGAATACAAGCAACAGCTGGTCGATGATATTTACAAGGAAGTGATTGCGTTTGCCAATACGGAAGGCGGCATCATCTTCATTGGCATTGACGACCAGGGCAACCTGACGGGCATTGACAACATTGACGAAACATACACGCGCCTGACCAATGGCGTGCGGGATGCCATTCAGCCGGATGTGACCATGTTTGTGCGCTATGTCTTGCAGCAGAATCAGATTATCCGCATTGAAGTGAGCGAAGGCAGTGCAAAGCCGTACTATCTGAAAGCAAAGGGCTTGAAGCCAAACGGCGTTTATGTGCGGCAGGGCGCATCCAGCGTTCCGGCCTCGCCGGAGCAGATTCGCCAGATGATTAAGCAGTCCGATGGGGATGATTATGAGACGGCCCGCAGTCTGGAGCAGGAATTGACCTTCCATGCCGCACAGGAGGCGTTCCAGCGCTATGGCGTGGAATTCTCGGAGACGAAATATCGGGCGCTGGGCATCACGCAAAACAATCTGTATACCAATCTGGCGCTGCTCCTTTCCGACCAGTGCCAGCACACGACCAAAATCGCTGTGTTTAACGACGAATCCTGCACGGAATTCCGCGATAGCAAGGAGTTTGGCGGCTCTGTCTTCAAGCAGTTTGAACAGGCGGTCAACTATCTGGCACTGTGCAACAAGACGGTCTCCACCATTAAGGGCGTTATCCGGACGGATCAGGTGGATTATCCGGAGGAGGCGATTCGCGAGGCGCTGCTCAATGCGCTGGTGCATCGGGATTACAGCTTTAGTGGCAGCATTATCATCAACGTGAATGACAGCAAAATGGAATTCATTTCGCTGGGTGGCCTCTTGCCGGGCTTGTCTGCGGAGGACATTCGCATTGGCGTGTCTCAGCCGCGCAACAAAAATCTGGCCGAAATTTTCCATCGCCTTCGCTTGATTGAAAGCTATGGTACGGGCATTCGCAGAATCTTTAAGCTCTATGAGCATTGCCCTGTACAGCCCACGATTGAAGTGACACCGAATGCGTTTCGCCTGATGCTGCCCAACAGGAATGTGACACAGCAAGCAGCGCCTGTATCGGCGCCTTCGGCCGCGACGGAGATTACCATCACGCCGCAAATGCAAATGGTGTTGGATTATCTTGGCGAATACGGACAAATGACGGAGGATGAAATACAGGAACTGCTATCCATCAAGCGAACGCGGGCATATCAGCTGATGCGCCAGATGCAGGTGGCAGGTTTGATTGATGTGCAAGGCCGTGGCGCGGGAAAGGTATACAAGCTGAAATAATCGGATAGGCAATCGTCTTCATTTCATAAAAAAGAATTCCCAAAAAAAGAAGTTGCCTGCGCAACAGCACCCGTTTGGATGCATGCTGCGCAGGCAATTTGTATGCCGCGAATTACAGCAGCTTCTTGTACAGCTCCTTGATTTCTTCCACGGAGGTATCGCGCGGGTTGCCGGGACGGCAAGCGTCGGCAAATGCGGATTCGGCCAGGAAGTCCAGATCGTCGGGGTTGACGATTTCCTTCAGGTCGGCAGGGATGCCCACGTCCTGAGACAGCTGCTTCACAGCGTCGCAGGCGGCCTTGCGGTACTCGTCCACGGTCATGTTTTCCACGCCTTCCACGCCCATGGCGATGGCGATGTACTTGTACTTGTCGCCCGTTACGGGTGCGTTGTATTCCATCACCGTCGGCAGCAGGATGGCGTTGGCCACACCATGGGGCGTATCATACACCGCACCCAGGCAGTGCGCCATGGAGTGAACGATGCCCAGACCCACGTTGGAGAAGCCCATGCCCGCGATGTACTGGCCCAGTGCCATGCCGTCGCGGCCCGTGTCGGTGCCGTTCACCGCGTCACGCAGGGACTTGGCGATGATTTCGATGGCCTTGAGATGGAACATGTCCGTCATTTCCCACGCGCCCTTGGTGGTGAAGCCTTCGATGGCGTGCGTCAGGGCGTCCATGCCGGTGGCGGCGGTCAGGCCCTTGGGCATCGTGGCCATCATGTCAGGGTCAATCACCGCGACCTCGGGAATGTCATGCACGTCCACGCAGACGAACTTGCGCTTCTTCTCCACGTCGGTGATGACGTAGTTGATGGTCACTTCTGCCGCCGTGCCAGCCGTGGTCGGAACGGCGATGGTGAAGACGGTCTTGTTCTTCGTCGGAGCGACGCCTTCCAGAGAACGGACGTCGGCGAATTCCGGGTTGTTGATGATGATGCCGATGGCCTTGGCGGTATCCATCGAAGAGCCGCCGCCGATGGCGATGATGTAGTCCGCGCCGGAGGCCTGATAGGCCGCCACACCCGTCTGCACATTTTCAATGGTCGGGTTGGGCTTGATGTTGGAGTAGATTTCATACGGCAGCTTCGCCGCATCCAGCACATCCGTCACCTTTTTCGTCACGCCGAACTTAATCAGGTCCGGGTCGGAGCAGACAAACGCCTTCTTCAGGCCGCGAGAAGTGACCTCGGCAGCGATTTCGCCAATCGCGCCACGGCCATGATAAGAAATCGGGTTCAACACAATACGATTCGCCATGGGAATAACCTCCTCAAAATATTGCGGTATTTGGGAAACAATCAGCCAATTTGGCTATATGTGAATATTTCGACAAAGCCGCGTGTTTTTCCTGCCGGCGACGGAAAAGTTTCGCAAATGAGCAGAAAATGGACAGAATGCGTTGGTTTGTGGAGGCGCGTCCGGGAAGGAGAAGCGCATCAGCCGTTTCCGATGCTGTGCCAGCCTTGGCGAACCTCGTCAATCACCTCATCCAGAATCAGCTCGCTGAACCAGTATTCCTCGCTGTCTGTTACCTGATGGTAGTCCACCATGATGGAGGCAACAGCGTTTGCCCGCTGACGGGCATGCAGCACCTCACCCGTCATGCAGTCCACCTCGGCGGTGAAGCTGCGGCCATTGGCGTCATCCAGCGACAGCTTCCAGCGGTAGTGTCCCTGACCAGGGTCAATCAGTACGCCGCCGCGCAGGGTCAGGCCGTCCTCATCCAGTGCGGCAATGGCGTAGGATGCGGCGGTGGAGCGTGAAATGGCCTCCTCCGGGATGTCGGGATAGACCGTTTTTTGCAGGCAGGGGATGGACATTTCATCCAGCACATTTTCGCTCAGGCTCATCGACTGCTGGAAGGAGCGCAATTCGGCGGGCGACCAGGAGAGCATGTCCGTGCCGTAGAGCGTGATGTAGCGCTGCACGATGTGGTCGGCGCGCATGCCACTGACGATACCGGGTTCGCCATAGGCGTTGTAGGAGCTGCTGGCTGTTTGCAGGGCGGCAGGAAGTGTGTTCCACGCCTGAATGGGCAGGAAGCGCAGTGCCCACGGGAAATCATCGTCGCCAAGCGCATACACCCCTGCGACGGACAGGTCGCTGTCCCAAAGGTCAATGGCATAGCGGCCACCGTCCGTCACCAGACAGATGTGCCAAAGCGTTTTGCCATCCACGTTCAGGAAGACAAAGCTGCTGGACAAATCGAAATAGGCGTGGTAGTTGAGTGCCGCACGTGCGGCGCGGTTGGCCGCCTCGTAGCTGCGGGTTACAGCGTCCGGGTCAGCGGGCGTTTGCTGTAAAAGCAGCTCATAGAGCGCCAGCGTGCCGTCGTCGCTCATGATGCGCAGATTGTCTTCGCTTTCTCCGGCACGGCGCAGAGCATCCTGAAAGCGCGAGAAGGACTGCGTGTCGTATTCTGCGGGCAGTGTCCCCTGCATGAGCAGGGAAAAGCGTGTCGCATCCATCGGATTGTGGTTGTAGCCGCAATCCAGCGCATCACCGTACCAGTCCAGGGCGGCCCAGTAGGCGCTTTGGCCGTCGGTGGCGTCAATGGACTGGAAGACAACCACGGCCGCACCGGTGTAGACGGAGAAGGAACTGAAGCTGCTTTCCAGACTGCGCACAACGCGCGACTGATACCCAATGCCCAGATTTACGCCGTAGCGCGTGTAAATCGCACGTGTTGCACCAAGCAGGGCATTCGCATCCGACAGCACGGGCGTGATGCTGCCGCTTTCGTTGACGGCAATCAGCTCCTGAATCAGCGCTTCAGGGAAGAACTCCTGCGTCAGGCCATAGAGGCTGCCACCGGGAATCATGCGGGTGACATCACCAGTCTGTGCGTCCATTTCCACATACGTGATGGAGCTTCCAGCGGAAACGCCCTGCTGGCGAATGGCGGCCTTCCAGATGGGCGTTTGCTGTACGGCACTGTATTGGGCGTAAAGCGCGGCATCGTCTGCGGCGTTCAGGTGCTTGCAGGCAATCAGCAGGGCCTCGTCACGTGGAATGGCATTATCGGGAATATCGGGACAGCTCTCCGGCCCGGCGCGCAGGAAAAGCTGCTGTGCCGTCGTCAGGGAGGAAGAATCCGCGTTGCCCAGCGCACGGATGTACACGCGCAGCTGTTGCTGTGACCACGTGTGCAAGTCGGGGCCGAAGATGCGCTGAAAGCCCGTTGTCACCTCATCACCGGTGTGGCCGTCGCCCGCACCGCGTTGACGGCGCATGCGCAGGACAAAGCCGCTTTGCGCCTCTACCGCAATATCGTAATCCGTGCCGAAGGCGTTGGTGGAGGAAAGCTGGAAGGCGTAATACGCGCCCTCACACAGGCCGTCCCATTCACCGGAAAGAAAGCGAACGCTGATGGTGTAATAGTCGGGGTCGCTGAAATCGGCTTGCGGGTCGTCGTAGAGACGAATGTAGTCCGTGGCGATGGAAAGTGCCTCCGTGACGGTCAACTCGTCTTGATTGGGCGTGCGCGTCATGGCCGGAAGCGTGCCGGTGTAGCCGATTTGGTGCAGCAGTAAGCTGAACTGCGCCTGTACCTCCAGCGTGCAGAGGGAGAGCGATTGGCCGCCCGTGGCATAGGCATCCAGCAGGCTGTCCAGCGTGCAGCCGCCGTTTTCTTCTGCTGCTTGCAGGAAGGCGGCTTCGTCCGGCACGACCAAATCCCACTTCGCGCTGTCGGTGAGCAGCACACGCACCTGATCGGCCGTCAGCCAATGGCCGTCGCGGGTCATATCGGCCAGCGGCGCAGGGGAGGCAGGATGCAGCAAATCGGTTTTGAACAGCGCCACGCCCAGCACGAGCACCAGCACCGCCGCCGCGCAAAGCGCCATTCGCCGGATGGTCGGTGCGGCAGAAGGTGCCTCTGGCGCATCGGCGGCATGGATGCGGTTCATGACGCATTGTATCTGTCCATCGGTGACGCGCAGTCCGGCCAGATTGGTATCAATGGTTCTTTTCAGATGCTCAGACATAGCAGTCACCTCCTGACAAAGCGCATTTGAGGATTCGTTCGGCCTTTTTGAGCCGGGCATGCACCGCAGATTTGCTGATGCCCAGCGTCTCGGCTGTCTCCTGTAGGGTCATGTCCTGATAGTAATACAGCAGTAGAGGCTTCTTTAAATCATCCGGCAGGCGCAGGATGTCCATCATCAGCTCCCTGTCCTCGGGAAGGACGCTGATGATGCCCTGCGGCAATTCATCCAGCGCATAGCGCATGTCGATATGCCGGAACCAACGCCGTCGCTGATAATCGCGACAGACGTTGATTGCAATGCGAATCAGCCACGTCTTGGCGCTGGCGTTGTTGCGATGCTCAAAATCGTCCATGCCGCGCCAGGCACGCAGGAAGGTATCCTGCATGGCATCCTCGGCCTCCTTGGCATCGGAGAGAATGACAAAGCATATGCGCAAAATGGCCGTGCCGAATTCGTGCATCCAGCTTTCCAGCAGGTGTTCCCGTTCGGGCGTTTCCATGCGCGTGCGCCTCCTTTCGGATGTTGCTCATGTGATTAGACGAGGCAAGTCCGATGTTTTTCCGGCGTGAAAAAAGTTTTTTTGCATGCAAGGTGATTTTTTGCGCAAAGTGTCGCGATAACCTGCATCGGCAGCTGTTTCAAGCGGAGAAAAAGAAAGCCACCCGCAAAAAACGGGTGGCAGAGAATATCGGATTAGTGCTTCGCGACTTCCAGCAGGCTACGCTTGACATCCCAAAGCTTCTGGGACAAATCGACATAGTAGGTGTGCGGATTTTCAAAGCGCTTCACTTCGTCCCACAGGGTGTGAATCTGCTGACGGCAGTACGCCTTGATTTCTGGCAGGGTCGGCAGGTCATAGACCAATTCGCCATTGAGGAAAACCGGCACCTGCAATTCACGCACGGTGAAGTTGGTCAGCTCCTTGGTCTTCCAGGTGGCGTTGGGGTCGAAAATCACGTGCGGCTTGGTGTCGTCAATCGTCTCGTCGCGCAGGGTCAATTCGTCTGCCAGCGCCTTGCCGCTTTCGCGGTCGTAGAGACGGTAGACACGCTTGAAGTGCGGGTTGGTGATCTTGGCGGTGTTTTCGCTCACCTTGATCTTGGGGATGATGTTGCCCTCGTCGTCTTCCACAGCCGCCAGCTTGTACACGCCACCGAAAACGGGGTTGGACTTGCTGGTAATCAGACGTTCACCCACGCCGAAGGTATCCACCTGTGCGCCCTGCATCATCAGGTCGCGAATCAGGTATTCATCCAGGGAGTTGGATGCGGTAATCTTGCAGTTGGGCAGACCGGCCTCGTCCAGCATCTTGCGGGCCTTCTTGGACAGGTAGGAAATATCGCCGGAGTCCAGACGGATGGCGAAATTGGTGATGCCGCGCGGCAGAAGAATCTCCTTGAAGGCGCGAATGGCGTTGGGCACGCCGGACTTGAGCGTGTTGTAGGTATCGACCAGCAGCGTTGCGTTGTCGGGATACAATTCGCAGTAGGTCTTGAATGCATCATATTCGGTATCGAACATCTGCACCCAGGAATGCGCCATCGTGCCGCCAGCGGGTACGCCATAGAGCACGTCCGTCAGCGTGCAGGCGGTACCGGCCACACCGCCGATGTAGGCGGCACGCGCACCGATGACAGCACCATCCGCACCCTGGGCGCGGCGGGAACCGAATTCCAGCACAGCGCGGCCCTGTGCGGCGCGGACGATACGGTTGGACTTGGTGGCAATCAGCGACTGGTGGTTGATGGCCAGCAGCAGGTACGTCTCAATCAGCTGCGCCTCAATGGCGGGCGCACGAACCGTCAAGAGCGGTTCGCCGGGGAAGACAGGCGTGCCTTCCGGAATGGCATAGATATCGCCGTGGAATTTGAAATTGCGCAGATATTCCAGGAAGCCCTCGTCGAAGATGTTCTTGCTGCGCAGATAGGCAATATCCTCCTCGGAGAAGTGCAGCTGCTGGATGTATTCCACAATCTGTTCCAGACCAGCGGCAATGGCAAAGCCACCGCCGTCGGGAACGTTGCGGAAGAACACATCAAAATACACATTGCGCTTATAGTAACCGTTGCGGAAATAGCCGTTTCCCATCGTCAGCTCATAGAAGTCACAGAGCATCGTGAGATTTTCGTTTTCTTTTGCCATCAGGAAACACCTGTCCTTTTCTATCCAGTCTGATTCAGTCTGATAATTTACACAACAGTAATTTGCACCCCGCGCATGACACGAAGCGCCGCTTCATGCAGGGCATCGTCATTGGAGGCACACAGCTGGCTGTCCACCACCACATGCGCCTCGGGCAGCGCCGCCTTGACCAGCATGGCGTTGGAGATGACGCAGATGTTTGTCACCACGCCCACCAGCTCCACCTCCTGATACGGATGCGTGCGCAGGAACAGCGCCAGCTCCATCGAGCCGAACGCAGGCTTGAAGAACAATTTGTCCTCCATCTGGCGGCAGGTGGCGGTTTCGCCGTACAGGCGATGACCCAAGGTGCCAGCAATACAATGCGGCACGGGCAGATTGTGCCCCTCCTGGGTGGAGAGATAATCATCGCTGTGCGTGTCCAAGGTGAAAATGACATCAGCGCCCTGTGCGTGATACGCACGAATCTTCTGTGCAATGCCGTGATCGAGTGTCGCGGCCTTTGCAAAGCCGAGCGAGCCATCCACAAAGTCGTTCTGATAATCCACCACAATCAGGCAGCGCTTGATTTCGCCCATTTCCGTCGCCTCCTTACTGTCCCGGCAATCCAATGCGGTTAAGACGATTATACAACGGAAAAATGGTTTCGTAAAGAGCGGATTTCCACTTTCCGAAACCGTTTGCGCAAAAAGGACAAGAAAAAACCGCTCCCAGAGATGAGGAGCGGTCTGGTAAAGCAATCTGGTAAATTATTTGGTGGGATGATAAATTGCATTTTTCTGCATTGTGTCAAGGCGCGTCAGGGCATCCTCAGCAGAGGTGTTGCCATTGAGCCACAGTGCAACGATGTCCGCGGCATTTTCTTCGCCGTAGAGCAGGGCGTGAATCATGTTGTTGCTGTGCAGGTCAAAATGCGGCAGAAGTTCCTGATAAGCCGTCAGCTGTTCCTCGGTCAGACCGAAATCAGCAAGGGTAGCAGTGTTTTCATACAACTCATAAGAATACGCTTCGTTTTCCATCAGGTACTGGCTGTAGACTTCGATGAAGTGTTCGGCCGCTTCCGTATACTGACTGCCGTTGCGCACGACCATGATTTGCAGGAAGGCATGAATGGCCGGCGTGCCATCTTCATCGAAGGCGGGGGTGAGCATATACTGCTCATTTTCATCCAGCGGGATGGTGATGGGCGTGAAACCAGTCACGGAATAGAGGGACGCTTTCTTATCGCCCCAGGCATTCTGATTCCAGGCCGTTTCCATCGTGCGCTGTGCCGTGACGAGGAAGGACAGCTGACGTGCCGTATCCGCAAAGGCCGGAACGTTGAAATCGCGGTACTGATTGCCGGTGTAGTATTCCTGCAAGTATGCCATGATGAGCGCGGTCGCCGTATCTTCCAGCAACGTGTCCGGTTCATTCAACGTGGTGAAGGCATATTCGCCGGAAACGGTCGCGTCGGAATCATACCAGCGGGTCATCTGCGTCAGGTATTCGTTCATGGTCGTGGGGACGTTTTCGCCAAGATAGCCGGAATAGAGCGTCAGCAAATCGGTGCGCACCGTCCAGATTTTCGGCAACAACCGCACCGGATACGCATAGAGCGTATCATCCTGCGTCACGACGTTCTGGAAGATGGAATACATACCGGTCAGCTGGGTGGCAAGTGTTTCGGAGGTCAGAGGCGCGATTTTTCCTTCGCCGATCAGGCGGGGCAAATCGACCTTGTTGTCCTCGATCAGGAACAAGTCGCCTTCGGTGCCGTTTTCCAGCATATCGTAGAGTGTGTCATGGGAAACGGCTTTGAGGTTGACGCGAGATACGGGAGAAGTCAGAAAATAACGGGACAGGACGGCGTTCATGAGTTCGTCGTCTGTTTCCTCGTAATAAATGGTGAAGCTGGATTCGGTGGCGTCCTCCGCGCAGGCGATACCGCAGGGAAGAAGAAAAACGGTCAAAAGCAGGAGCGAAAGAAGACACTTAAGTTTATAAGTCATTTACAATACTCCTTTTGATTGTTAATGTGTGTGCGCCAAAGCAATTGTTGTAATTAGCAAAATGGAAAGGAACAGAGAAACAACGAAACGACCATATTTCTTCATAATGAAATCTCCTTTGTTTTTGTCGTGCAGTATAAGCGTAGCAAAAGGCGTTTATATTGCGCTATGACCCATTGGCAACACCTCTTTTTTGGTTGATTTGATTCCATTTCCATACTACTTTTTTTTATTTGTCAATAGTGTAATGTAAATTTATATCAAAAAGTGCCTTTTAATGTGTTTGTTTTTTTAAAAAATGTATTAAAAAAAACACGCAAACATCCGCGTTGTTTTGGCGCGGATGTTTGCGTGGAATTGCTATGTAATTTATTTCCCTTCCGTCCACCGGAACACGCGTCTACGCCCAGCGGCATCAACCGTGGCCACGGCGATATTTTGCATTCCGGATGGCAGAACACAGAATCGCGGAAGCTCCGGCGTTTTGCGTGTGCGCTGGAATTGTTGCACGATGTGCAGGGTGTTCCCTCGAATTTCGCCCACGCCCCAGCTTTCCAGCGTGTCGAATTGTTGCTCGGTGGCCGGAAAGTTCTCGTGCGTCGTGCGAAAGCCGGTCAGCAACAGCATGCCGCCGTCACCGGTGTATTCGCCTTCCAGCGTGGTGTCATCCAGCGTGCAGGGGCACTCCAGTGACAGATTGTCGCTTTCCACGCGTGCGGCCGTGGCCAGAACGGCCTCAGGACTTTTGTCCATGCCGATGAAGTGACAGCCGAGCTTCTGCGCCGCTTCCATCGCTGTGCCACTGCCACAGCAGAGGTCAGCCACCAAATCACCCGCTTCGACAACGGGCAGCAGAAGACGTTCCAGCAGCTTTAGCGGCTTTTGCGTCGGATATCCCGTGCGCTCCGGATCGCGCTGCTGCAAGTGGCTGATGTCCGTCCACACGTCACCGGGATACACCGGCGCGTCGTCATAATAGCGGTACACCTTGCCGCCAGTCGTAATCTGGCTATAGGTGCGGCCGTCCTCATCCACACAGCGGCGCATGTGATTTTTGCGATAGTCCGTGCGGCTGAGCGGCACGCGGCGCAGGTCAAAGCGCACATCCTTCGTCTTGGCATACAGCAAAATGGTGTCGTGCTTACGGCTGAAGAACTTCTTCGAGCGGCCACCGCTTTCATAGCTCCAGACGATTTCGTTAAGGAACATATCCTCCCCGAAAATTTCATCGCATAGCACGCGCGCATAGGCGCTTGTCCGCCAATCCAGATGCAGATAGAACACACCCGTATCCTTCAGCAGCATTTTCGCCTGCACAATCAGGGCGCGGAGCATATCCAGATAGCTCGCCCGATCGGCAAAGCAATCCGAGTATGCCGGGAATTCCGCCATCGGGCGGCCACTGCGCCATCCGGCTGTGCCAAAACGACGACGACGCGAAAACACCTCGCCCGTCATGAACGGCGGGTCGATATACACCGCCTGCACCTGTCCGGCAAAGGCGGCCAGACGGGATGCACTGCTCGCGGCGTCATGACACAGCAGCCAATTGCTGCCGCCACCCTGCTGTTCGCGGGGCACATTGATGGCCTCAAACATGCTCATTCCTCCTGCCATACTGCGTTTGGAGCGCCTTCCATTCATCCTGCTGGCTGGTTAAGCGCCGCAGGTGTTCCCGTTGCATTTCATCCTCGGCCAGTATCTGCGCCGCCTGACGAACCGCCGCGACGAATTCCTGCGACAAGGCGTTTTTTCCCTGCCGTGCCAGCGGGCAAACGGAGCGCGCCGCCGCATCCGTGGCGACCTTCACACCATCATCGCGCAGCAGCATCACCAGCGGAAACATCCGACACGCCAGCGGCCGATTTTTTCGGTCACACCGCCCGGAGCAGGTCAACAATTTTCCCATGGGGCTATCCGTGATGGTATAGCCGTCCTCCTGCGTATACGCGGCTTCCTCACCCGGAAAGAGCAACATACCGGTTTTCTCACCTGGATGAGACACACAGCATGCGCCTCCGCAGACTTCACCGCAATCCATTTGCAAAGGGGTCACATCCTCCAGCAGCGCACGCGCCGCCGCCAGCTTTTCCGGGAGCATCGGGGATTCCTCCGTTTTCCATACGTATTTTCTCTATTTTACAACGTTTTTGCCGTTCTGCCTAGCCCTTTTCAGGGAAAAATCAGATGCGCTTTGGCATCGTCTCTTCTGCCTTCAGCCAAGGCGGCGTAACAATGGTGACATCCCCACGCCCGGACATGGGGTGTGGTGTGTGCCAGGTGGCAACGGCCAATTGTCCATCGGGGAGTAGCGCCAGACGCGCCCGGCGGGTATCAGTATGTGTACCCTGCGTATCACGCCACCACCGGCTTGTGCGCCGGAAACGTTCTGCGTCCTCTTGCAAGAAGGGCGGAATATATCCCGTGTTGTCCGTCGCAAGACGATCAAGAATCATCGCACGATGTAGCTCCTCCCGCGTCGCGCCAAGCAGAAGCCCTTGTTGCTCAATCATCTGCGAAAGCGCATCTAGGCTCCATCGGCCAAGCCGTTGCGCCATCTTCTCGCCCAGAAGCAGGTATAACTCGTATGGCCGCATGCCGCTGGCGGGAAGGAGAACCTCCTCCGTTAAGACAAAGCGTCCGCTGTTATGAATGCGCTCCACCGCCTCGGCGCAGGCGCGCAGACGGCATAAATCGCCGTAGCTCATCCAGGGTGTGGAAAGTACCTCGTATGGTGGATCGGGCGAAAAGCGCTGACCCCAGTCACTTTCGCGTAGACGGCTGCCGTGAATCAGCTTCAGGAAACCAAGCTGTAGCTGGTGCGGATGGAGCGCAAAGGCACGGTCAAAGGAGCGCCCGAATTCCTCAAAGTCCTCCTCGGGCAGACCGGCAATCAGGTCAATGTGTAAATGAACATTCTGCGGACGGAGAATGCGTTCGATGCGGTCGGTCAGGAGCGCCATGTCCGTGTGACGGTCGCAGGCATCCAGCGTTTCCGGATGGAAGGACTGTAGCCCGGCCTCCATCTGGAAAAGCCCTTCTGGTGCGCTGGCGAGAACGTCAAGCGTCTCGTCGTCGAATAAATCCGCCGCGACCTCGAAGTGGTAGCAGACGTTGCCGATTTCGCCGCGCTGCCGGGCGTCAATTAAGCCGCGGAGCAAGTAGAGCGTGCGCGCGCGGTGGCAGTTGAATGTGCGGTCGATGAGCTTGATGGTTTCCGCGCCGCTTTTGCCAAGGCGCAGAAGGAGCGCAAGCGCCTCCTCCTGTGGCATGAACTGTACCTTTTCGCGCCGACCGGAAAGACAGAAGGCGCAGGAAAACGGACATCCGCGGCTTGTTTCGACGTAGGCCATGCGGCCGTTCAGATGCTGCTGCCATGTGTCGTCGTATAAATCGGCACGCGGCGCAGGAGACGGTGCAATGCCGGAATCGGTGTGTGTGTCGCCCTGACGGAGGCAGACGCCGGGAAGCGCATCAGCCTCTGCCAGACGCCCCTGCTGATAGCAGGTCAGCACAGCGGGAAGGGCCTCCTCACCGGCACCACGAATCAGCACATCCACGGGCATTTCCGCGAATGTCTCCTCGACCGAGTGCGTTGCCTCCGGGCCACCGACACAAATCAGCACCTCCGGCCGTACCGCCTTCACCGAACGAATCAGGCGCGCCGCCACGGTGCGATTCCAGATGTACATGCACACGCAAAGCACATCCATCTCCGTCATCATCACGCGCCGGAGCAATTCCTCCTGCGTGTCGTTGATGTTCAGGTCGCACAATGTCACCGTGCTGTCCGGCAGCGATTCGTTGATGGCCTTTTTCAGGCAGAAGGGCGCAAGCGGCATGTGAATGTACTGGCTGCTGAGCGCCGTAATGGTCACGCGCATCGAAAGATAACCTCATTTCGTGAATTTTGTCTGAAACATTATACCATCTTTCCAAAAGCATTTGCAATGCTGGACAAAAATCTGTATAATAAAAAATGAGAAAATGGGGGAAGCATCCCTATCCAACCCGAAAGGAGTCGAGAAACTCGATGTCGATTCGTGATACGATGAAAAAATCCCTGTCGCTGTTCAAGGCGCACACGGGTGATGTACTCCGTGCCCAGGGAATGGTGTTTTGTATTTGGGGCATCTGCCTGTGCCCGTTGCTGTTTTTGCTTGTGCCGCAGACGAAGTGGCTGGCGCTTTTGTGCCCGGTGATGCTTTTGCTGCTGGCGCTGCCCATGCGCCAGAGCACGGCCACGGCCATGCAGGCGTTTTTGTCCGGCATGCCCATGGCGACGGTGGCGATGCTGCCGATACAGCACTATGGTCGCCATCTGCGCCATGCGTTGTATATGCTGGGATTGATGCTTTTGTGGTTCCTGCCCTTTTTGGCGGTGCTAGCTGTGCCGTTTATCATGAATGCGTCGATGGATGCTGTCAGCCTGTATCTGGCAATTGCTGACTTTGGCGGTGGCGACATTGAGCGTGCGGTTGTGAGCTATGCGCTGGTGCTGTGCGTGGCGCTGCTGCTGCCGCTGCTGGGCATGACCTTCCATAGTGCAACGCGCCATGCATATGCGCTGGGCGATCGCAAGCTGCTGCGCCATCGTCGCGGCAAGGTGATGGTGCTGCGCCTGTCGGGACTGGCGTTTGTGGCGCCGTCGCTGTTGTATCTGGTGTGGCTGCTGGTCAGCACGGTGATGAATGCAATCAATTTCGTGATGATGATGCTGAACGACCTGTCGCATTTCCCGAGCCTGTCCCTGCTCATCCCGCCGACGTGGCAGCTGGTGCTGGCGGTGGTGGCGGTGCTGCTGATGCTGCTGGTCAATCCGGTGCGCTTCCTGATGCCTGCCATTTATCTGCGTGCCATCAAGGATCAGGAGGAGAAAGCGCATGCTGCGGCTTGATCGGCTTCTGGTGACGCTGGGGAAGGGCAGTCGCTCGGAAATGCAGAAGGTGATTCGCACCGGCGGTGTGCGCGTAAACGGCACTGTCCAGCGTGATCCATCGGCGCAGGTTGACCCGGCATGGGAAATTGCGCTGGGCGGTGAGGTGCTGGATACGCGCCTGACGCGCCATGTGATGCTGCACAAGCCCGCTGGTCTTTTGACGGCGGCGCGTGACAAGAAGCAGCCAACGGTCATGGACTTGCTGCCTGCGGAGTATGCGGCGATTTCCTGCATGCCGGTGGGACGCCTTGACAAGGACACGACGGGCCTTTTGCTACTGACAACGGATGGTGAACTCAATCACCGTCTGCTGGCACCGGCGCGCCATGTGGACAAAACCTATCTGGCGCAGCTGGATGCGCCGGTTGGTGACAAGGAAGTGGCGGCCTTTGCCGCTGGGCTGACGCTATCGGATTTCGAGGCACAGAGTGCTGATTTGACGCCGCTGGAAAACGCACAGGCACGCGTGACGATTCACGAGGGCAAATTCCATCAGGTGAAGCGCATGTTCGCCGCGGTGGAAAGAGAAGTGCTGGCACTGCACCGGGAGACATTTGGTTCACTGCGTCTGGATGACGCCCTGCCCTGTGGCCAGTGGCGCGAATTGACACAGGAGGAAGTATCCGCGCTCTACCGCGATGCGCAGATGGAGGAAAAGCATGGCTGAACAATATTTTGCATCAGAACCGACCTGTGAATCGAAGCAGGTCCCTTGTGCCTTTGCCTATCGGGGACACGGGCTGAACTTCATGACGGATGCGGGCGTTTTCTCCAAGGGAGAGCTGGACACCGGCACGCGCCTGCTGCTGGATGCACTGCCGGAATTATATGGCGATGTGCTGGATTTGGGCTGCGGCTGGGGTGCAATTGGCATTGCAGTCAAAAAGACCTACCCGGCGTGCAGGGTGACGATGCTGGATGTGAACCGCCGTGCGCTGGAGCTGTGCCGCTTCAATGCCGTGCGCAACGGCATCACCGCCGAGTGCATGGAGTCCGACGGCATGGCGGAGGTCATGGGACGCACGTTTGACTTTGTGATTACCAATCCGCCGATTCGCGCCAGCAAGCCGGTCATTTATCGCATGTTTGCCGATGCCGCCAGGTCGCTGAATGAGGGCGGCGCGCTGTATTTGGTTATTCGCAAGCAGCAGGGTGCAGAAAGCTGCATGAAGTATCTCAAAACGCTCTATGCAAAGGTGGAAAAGGTGACAAAATCGGGCGGCTTCTGGGTGCTCCGCGCGGAGCAGCCGATAACGCCTTCGCAGGAGGATGCATCCAATGAGCCAGTTTGACGAAGGCTATTTTGATGCCGGCTTGAACCGCCGTGGCACGCGCTGCGAAAAGTGGGATAGCAACACGCAGGCGGATATGCTGCCCATGTGGGTGGCGGACATGGATTTTCCCAGCCCGCCGGAGGTGATGGAGGCGCTGAAGAACCGCGCCCTGCATCCGACCTACGGCTACACCCAGCAGCTGGCGGACGATGCACAGGCGCTGTGCGATTTCTGGCATCGTCGCCATGCCCTGACGGTACAGCCGGAATGGGTGATGACGCTGCCCTGCGTCGTAACGGGCATTCGTCTGGCGCTGCTTGCCATGACGAAGCCGGGTGACGGCGTGATTATCCAGTCGCCGGTGTACGGGCCGTTCCGCTTCTCGGTGGATGCGACGGAGCGCCGCCTGATGGATGCACCGCTGGTGCGGGACGAAAATGGCCGCTACCAGATGGATTTGGCGGCGGTGGAAAAGCAGCTGCAAGCGGGTGCGAAGGCGATGGTGCTGTGCAATCCGCACAACCCGGTGTCCCGGCCGTGGGGCAGGGAGGAGCTGAAAGCCCTCATCGCCCTGCTCGGGCGCTATGGCGCATTCCTGATTGCCGATGAAATCCATGCGGACTTTGTTTATCAGCCGCAGACGTTTGTGCCGGTTTTGTCCCTGACGCAGGACAACGTGCTGTCGCTATGTGCGGCCAGCAAGACGTTCAACCTCGCTGGCCTGGAGCAGGCGGCGATGCTGTGTCCGTCCGAAAGCGTCCGCAAGCGCATTGAGACGGAAATGGAGCGTGCGGGTGTGCGCAGTGGCAACCTGTTCGCGCTGGAAGGGACGCGTGCGGCCTATCAGCACGGTGACGCATGGCTGGATGGACTGCTTGCCTATCTGGATGGCAACCGCCGCCATTTGACCAATCTGGTGCAGCAGGAATTGCCCAAGGCCGTTCTGACGCCGCTGGATGCAACCTATCTGGGGTGGCTGGATCTTCGTGCCTACGGGCTGTCCTGTCAGGAGCTGATGGAGCGGACGATGCGCCACGGCGTGCAGTTTACCGAGGGAACGTTCTTCGGCGCGGCCGGAGAAGGCTTCCTGCGCATCAATATCGGTTGTCCGCGGGCGCATATCACAGAAGCAATTCGCCGCCTGAAGGCTGCATTGGAGGATGAGGGTCATGGCGCTAATTGAATCGGCGGGCGCGGTGCTGTACACCGAGGATGGCGGTGTGCGGCAGTATGTGCTGGTCATGGAGAAGAACGGCAGCTTCGGGCTGCCCAAGGGACATGTGGAACCGGGCGAGACGCTGGCCGAGACGGCATTGCGCGAGGTGTGGGAGGAAACGGGCGTGTGCGCCATCCTGCACACGATGCAGCCGGTGATGGTCGATGAATATCCCATCGCAGGTGGCGACATCAAGCGCGTGAGCTGGTTTGTGGCGCATTATCACGACCAGACGCCCGATGCCGATACAACACAGGTGCTGCAGGTGCGTGTCCTGCCCTTGCGGGATGCGCTGCGTCTGCTCACCTACGGCAGCACGCGTGCCATTTTGCGCGAGGTGGATCGCCGTCTGGGCGATGTGCGCCCGATGCCGCGTGGATAAACGTCGCCGTCAAGCGGGAAAATGCTTTTCCTGTGTGCTGGCTTTGCACGGTGGTTGCATGGAAGGCGACTTTGTGTTATGATAAGAGGGAATTTTCTCCGTCCAAGATGTCGGAGGACAGAAAGAGGGACAGACCAATGAACGTATTGACGACACGGGAGCTGAAAGAGCGCCTGAGTGAATTGCAGGGACAGACCGTAATGCTTCAGGGTTGGATTCGCAACCACCGCAAGCAGAAGAATATGGGCTTTATTGACTTCTTCGATGGTACCTGCTTCAAGAATCCGCAGGTCGTCTATGACAATACGATTGAAGATTATGCCACCATTTCGACGCTGCATGTGGGTGCGGCGATTACCGTGTCGGGCAAGGTCGTTCCGTCCTACAAGGATCCGACCACGCCCGAGGTGCAGGCCATTGCCATCCATCTGGAAGGCGACTGCCCGGAGGATTATCCGCTCCAGCCCAAGCGCCACAGTGTGGAGTATCTGCGCGAAATCGCCTATCTGCGTCCGCGCACGCGCCTGTTCCAGGCCGTGTTCCGTGTGCGCAGCGTGGCCAGCATGGCCATTCACACCTACTTCCAGGATCGTGGCTATCTGTATGTGCATACGCCGCTGATTACCGCCAACGATGCCGAGGGCGCAGGCAACACCTTCACCGTGACGACCCTGCCGCCGTCTGAGCAGAAGGACGGCAGCAACGACTTCTTCGGTCGTCCGACGTCCCTGGCCGTGACCGGTCAGCTGGAGGCGGAAACCTTCGCCATGGCGTTCTCCAAGGTCTACACCTTTGGCCCGACCTTCCGCGCCGAAAACAGCAACACCAAGACGCATGCGGCGGAGTTCTGGATGATTGAGCCGGAAATCGCCTTCTGCGACATTCATCAGCTGATGGATATTGAGGAGGACTTCCTCAAGTATCTGGTGAAGACGGTGCTGGAAAAGTGCCCGGACGAATTGGAATTCCTGGACAAGTTCACCGGCGGCGGTCTGCTGGACAAGCTGAACAACCTCTCCGTCAGCGGTGCGGCACGCATCACGCATGACGAGGCCATCACCATCCTGCGCCAGGTGAAGGATCGCTTCCAGTTCGAGCCGAAGTATGGCGAGGACACCGCCAAGGAGCATGAAAAGTACCTCACCGAGGAATACTTCCATAGCCCGGTGTTCGTCTACGACTGGCCCAAGGACATCAAGGCGTTCTATATGTACCAGAACGACGACGGCAAGACCGTTGCGGCCGTTGACCTGCTGGTGCCGGGTGCGGGCGAATTGATGGGTGGCTCCCAGCGTGAAACGCGCATGGACAAGCTGACCGAGCGCATGGACGCCCTGAACATCTCCAAGGACGCCATGTACTGGTATGTGAACCTGCGTCGCTATGGCGGTTGCACGCATTCGGGCTTCGGCATGGGCTTTGAGCGCCTGCTGATTTACCTCACGGGCGTGGACAACATCCGCGACGTGATTCCCTATGCCCGCACGCCCATGAACTGCGAATTCTGATTTTATGATTTGAAGGAAGGTGTTTTCCCATCCCGCATTCCTGGAAAGACGCGCTGCGCAAGCTCCTGACAGCTGTGCTGGTTGTGGTGCTGATTGCGGCGTGCTATCTGGCGATTATTCTGGGTCAGCCGGAGGACACGGACACATCCGGCGCGACCGTGCCGAATGCAAATCAGCCACTGATTGGTACGGAAAATGCGCCTGCTGCGCTTTCGGAGGCCGTCGGCACGGTGGAAATGTCGTTGCTGCCGTCGCTCATCAGCCGTTTTCCGGCGCCGGTGCTTCTGCCGGCAACATCGGGACTGACGTTTGTTTCGGGTGTGTGCCGCGACGTTCCCTTTGAGGACGGCATGGGACGCATATTGACGCTCACCTATCAGGCGGGAGACAATGTGGAAATGACCATCAGCAGCATCTATCCGGCGCGTGCCATCGACCTGATTGAAAAGGGCGATTATCGCATTTCGGGCACGACGGGTGCGCTGCTGGCAGGGTTGCGCTCTATCCGTATGGAAAACACCGATACCATTCGGTTGCACGCACAGGGCGAAGAAGCGCTCTATGTGCTGACCGTGCCACAAATGGCAAACACAACGCTGAGCAGCCTGACCAGTCTGCTGGGGCTGGCGGAAGGCGAATAACGAAGACAAACGGCCATTGCAGACGCTACATGTTTGCAATGGCCGTTTTTGACGCAATACAATATTGATGAGGAGGAACCCCCAGATGCGCGTGGAACAGCAAAACAACCGCCTTGTGATTCATGACGGCAGAAGCATCTGCTGGATAGAAGCATGGGGCAAGGACGCCCTGCGCGTCCGGATGAGCGCAACGAGTGAGATGGACGCATCCGATTGGGCGCTGACGGAGCCGGTGGCGGAGGAGGCAACGATTTCATCCCGCACCGTGGATACGACCGATCCCTGGTATCGCGGGGAGGAATGGGCCAAGTACCATCAAACCGGCACGGAGTGGACGGTGACGAATGGCAAAATCACCGCGCAGGTGACGCCGGAAGGCTGGATTCGCTTCCTGAATCAGCGCGGCGAGGTGCTGACGGAGGAGTATTGGCGCAATCGCGACAGAATCAACCGCTACTGTGTGCCGCTGCGCGTTCCGGCGCGTGAGCTGAAGCCCGTGCTGGGCGGCACGGATGTGGTGCTGACGGCGCGATTCGAGGCGTATGACGATGAGCAAATCTTCGGCATGGGTCAGTATCAGCACCGCCAGCTGAACAAAAAGGGTGCTGTGCTGGAATTGGCGCACCGGAATTCACAGGCAAGCGTGCCGTTCTTCGTTTCCAGCCGCGGGTACGGCTTTTTGTGGAACAATCCGGCCATCGGCACGGCGACGTTTGGCACGAACGTGACGGAATGGACGGCAAACTCCACCAAGAAGCTGGACTACTGGATTACCGCGGGTGATTGTCCGGCAGATATTGAGGAAAACTACTCCGCCGTGACAGGCCGCACGCCCATGATGCCCGAATACGGCATGGGCTACTGGCAATGCAAGCTGCGCTACCGCACGCAGGAGGAGCTGCTGTCCGTGGCGCGGGAAATGAAGAAGCGCGGTCTGCCGCTGGATGCGATTGTGGTGGACTTCTTCCACTGGACGCGCCAGGGTGATTTCCGCTTTGAACCGCGCGATTGGCCTGATCCGCAGGCCATGGTGGATGAGCTGAAAAGCATGGGCGTGGAGACGGTCGTATCCGTCTGGCCGACGATTGACGAAAAGAGCATCAACTTTGGCGAAATGGCCGACAAGGGTCTGCTGGTGACGGCAGACCGTGGCAATGCAATTGCCATGACGTGGATGGGCAACACCTTCTTCTATGATGCCACCAATCCCGAGGCGCAGCAGTTTGTTTGGCAGAAGTGCAAGGAGAACTACTACCGCTACGGCATCCGCTGCTTCTGGCTGGATGAGGCCGAACCGGAGTATGGCCCGTATGATTTTGACAACTACCGCTATCACGCAGGGCCGGCGCTGCAATGCACCAATACCTACCCTGTGGGCTACGCCAAGGGCTTCTATGAGGGCTTGAAGGCAGCAGGCGAAACGGACATTCTGTCTCTGGTGCGCTGTGCATGGGCAGGCAGTCAGAAGTATGCGGTGCTGACGTGGTCGGGCGACATTTATTCCTCCTTCCGCGCCATGCGGGAGCAGCTACAAGCGGGTCTGAGCATGGGCATGGCCGGCATTCCGTGGTGGACAAGCGACATTGGCGGCTTTCTCGGTGGCCAGATTGACGATCCGGCGTTCCGTGAATTGCTGGTGCGCTGGTTCCAGTGGGCATGCTTCTGCCCGGTGTTCCGCATGCATGGCGAACGCAGTCCGTGGTTTGAGCGGGAGCAGGAGTACATCGGCGATGTGCGCCAGCTGACGAGCGGTCAGGGAAACGAGGTCTGGTCTTTTGGCGAGGACGTATACGAGATTTTGACGAAGTATCTGTTCGTTCGCGAACGGATGCGACCCTACATTCGCGAGGTGATGCGTCAGGCGCATGAGCATGGCGCACCGGTGATGCGCCCGCTGTTCTACGACTTCCCGCAGGACAAGCAGGCGTGGCAGGTGGAGGATGCCTACCTGTTCGGGCCGGATGTGCTGGTTGCGCCGGTGATGGAGGCTGGCATGACAAAGCGCGAGGTGTACCTGCCGCAGGGCGCGGTGTGGGTAGACGCTGTTTCCGGCGCGGAGTACGCTGGTGGCCAGACGGTCACGATGGCCGCGCCGCTGGACACCATGCCGGTGCTGATTCGCAAGGGCAGCAGCGTGCAGGTGTATTGAGCCAGACACGTGCAGGTGGCGGCGCTGACAGCGCGCCCAGAGGGAAAGTCAAGGAGGAATTTCAATCTGTTGATGTAACCCTAATCTGCTTTTTTGCCGATGTTTCTGTACCAATAGCCGTCTTTTCGCACGAAATATTCACGAAAAGCGCGAAAACGGATGGAAAGTGCGAAAAATCATGGGCGAAGGCGTGTCACTATGATATAATATAAGAAATGGTTCATTAAGGACTGGAAAAGCACATTTTCCGGTCCTTTTTAATAATAAACAAAAAAGAAAAGAGGCTTGCAAATGAAGAAACAATGCCTTGATGGGGTCGGGCAGGAAAAACGACCCTGTTTTTTGCGTGGAAAAAGCAAAAAGGTCGTTCGTTGTGCCGTGGCGGTGCTGCTGGTGCTGGTGATGGCGGTCGGCCTGTGCGCGGTACATGATACGCAAAGCCGAAGGACGGCGAGCGTGCGGATTTCCCTGCATTATCCGGAGGCGTCGCAGGGTCTGTTTCCGAACGAGACGCGCTTGCATGCGTATGCGCTGATTTCCGACGAGGTGCTGTTGCAGGCACTGACGGCGCTGGGCCTGACGGAACAGGTGTCCGTGGCCGATTTGGCGGCGTCGCTGAGCCTGTCGCCTGTGTATCCGGACGGTCAGCAAGATGCGGGCGATTACATCAGCACGACCTATCATATTTCCCTGAATGTGGATGGGCTGGATATCGGCGCGCATGATGCGCAGGAGGTGCTGCAAAGCATTTGCGATGCATCATACCAGCATTTTTTGCATCAGTACGGCGACAATCAGGCGATGCTGACCATGACGTACACCCTGCCGGAGGACGGCGAACCGTATCTGATTCTGGACGAGCTGATGCTGCGCGCCAGACAGCTACAGCGATATTTGCAATCGCGCATGGCACAGAACAAGTCCTTCGCCGATGCGGACAGCGGCCTGAGCTTCGTGCAAATGGAAAAGCGCCTGACGCAGCTGGTGGAGGAGGACATAGAAGCACTCCGCATAACCATCGTCAGTCAGGGCGTGGCACGCAACCGGGAA
Source organism: uncultured Faecalibacterium sp. (assembly GCA_964464815.1). Classification (GTDB taxonomy): domain Bacteria; phylum Bacillota; class Clostridia; order Christensenellales; family Aristaeellaceae; genus UBA11524. Next base: position 13,839 of record CAYXHF010000005.1, on the reverse strand, counting down.
GCACTACAGGGGATACTGCAATATCGCCGCCACGAAAGCGAAATCAACGAACAGAAGCAAATGGCGTACTATCAGGCCAATCAGGCGGCCATGGCGACGTATGAGCAGGCCATGACAACGGTGCTTATGATTCCGACGCTGGATGCAAGCGGCGAATATTACATGTCGCGCACGAAAACGGCGCTGGACGCCCTGGCGCGTGCCGCAGAAGCATCCCTGTCGGAGGCAATGCGGTATCGCCAGGAGAAAAGCAACATGGAATATGTGATTGCTTGCATGGACGCGTCAACGAATGCATCCGGTACGTTTGATGCGGTGTGGACGCAGCTGGAAGGCCTGACGCAAACGCTCAATCGCGCGGCGGAGGATTTGCTGGTGCTGGATAATGCCTATATTGCCTATCAATCGCAGGAATATATGACGTTTCAGGCGGTGAACACGTCCCTGTGGACGCGCATTGCGCTGAAAAAGACGCTGGCGGAGCTTGCTGGCGGCGCGGCACTTGTTTGGGTGCTGGGTGATTGGACAAGCAACAAGCGGCAGGAGGGAAAAAAGCAGCATGAAAGAATTTGAATTGCTCCGGTATCTGAAACGCTTTCGCTGGTTGATTTTTCTCTTTGCGCTGCTGGGCGCATTGCTGATTGCTGTCTATGCCAATCATCAGCAGCAATATGTGGCGCAGGTGACGATTCAGTACACCAGCGCCGGCGCGAAGGACGGCAAAGCACCCGATGGCACGGTGCTTGATGTGCAGGAAATTACCTCCGCGGCGGTGGTGGCACGGGCTGCGGAAATGCTGGGCGAAAAGGGAAATCAGGGCATTCGCGCTCATATCAGCATCACGCCGGTGATTTCTGACACCCAGCAGACCATCAATGAGGTGTTGGCCGGCAAGGGCGAGGAAACAGCCTACATCCCGGATACCTATCAGATTCGCTTGCAGGTCGATGGTGAATATGGTGCAGACGCGGCGCGCAACGCGCTGGATGCGCTCCTGCAAAGCTACTGTACCTACTACACCGAAAAGTATGTGGAGCAGTACATGCCGGGCTATCCGTCGGAGCAGCTGCTGGAAAGCGGGTATGACTACTATCCGGCGCTGTGCATGCTCTCGCAGGATGTGCAGGATATGCTGGATTATCTGAAAAGCAAGAAGGAGCAATATCCGCAGTTCCGTTCGTCCAAAACCGGCTGGGGCTATGTGGATTTATATGAGCAATATCAGTTGATTGCGCAAACGACCCTGCCACAACTGTATGCGCAGGTGCTTTCCGGCCCGCAGGCGCGTGATGCACAGGGCGTGCTGGCAATGCTGGACAATGCGCTGGCCGAGCTGGATCGCACGCAGGAGAACCGCCGCCAAAAGCGGGAGAAGCTGCAAGCCCTGCGGGAGGCGTATGCACAGCCCAATGCGGGCATGATGGCAGAAGATACGACCGGGCAGACGCTTGGCGAGGTGTCGCTGGAAGGCGCTGGCTGGCACACGATGACGACCTATGATGCGCTGACCATGGAGCTGGTGCGGCTGGACGAGGAATTGGCTGAGGGCGAAATCACCCGAACAGAATGGAGCGGGCTGCGGGCGCTGTTTTCAGCATCGCAGGAACAGTGTGCAGATCAGCAAACGGCCGTGGCCGAAGGCATCACGCAGCTGGAGGAGACGCTCAAAACGCAATACGAAATCGTGCGCCAATGTGCCGAGGAGCTGACGCTGTATGTCAGCGCCCAAAACCTGCGCATGGTCAGCTCCGTGCGCGTGTCGCCGACGGTCAATGTGCAGCTGTATATCGTGCTGGCGCTGGTGCTGTTCTTTGCGCTGGGCTGCTGTGGTGCGGTGCTGCTGGGGCGTGGCGCGGATATGGCGGCATATTGGCGCTATGTCGATAAAAAGACGAATCTGCCCAATCGCGATCGGCTCAATTTGTATATTGCCGAGCGTGCGCAAGGGCTGCTGCCGGAAAACTTCACGTGCTTCACGCTGTGTCTGGACAACCTGACGGAGCTGACGCGTCAGTTTGGCTATGCTGTGGGCGATGGCGTTTTGCGGGACTTCTCCGACTTGGTGCGCCTGATGGGCGATACGGAGGATATGATTGGTTACAACGGCGTGGGCCAATACCTGGCCTTCTTTGATGAATGCAGTGCGCATAAGGCGGCGGCCATGGGCAAGGTGCTGGAAAATCAGGTGGCGCAATACAACCGCCTGAATCCGGAAAACCCGATGCGCTTCCGCATGGCACATGTGACCAGCAGTGCGGAAAACGAGTACAACCTGCGTGACCTGATGCGTCTGGCACAGGCCCGGATGCGGGAGGGAGCGAATACGCCATGCTGAGGAACCATCGCCCCTACCAGTGGATGATGTCGCGGACAGGCTGCCGGACGCTTTCGGCGGCGGTTGCGCTGGCGGCCAAGGGTGCTGGAATGGCAGGATACGTGCTGAAAACAGCCCTGCGGCATCCGCAAGCTGCTTTGCAGGGCAATCCGTGGACGGCGCTGGAAGCATATTTGCCGCGTCCTGAAGGGCCTTCCTTGCCATTGCCACCGCTTCGCAAAACAAGGGTAGGGCTGGCGCTGTCGGTCATTGTGCCTGTCCATAACGGCGAAACGACCATCGCGGCGTGTCTGGACAGCATCCTCATGCAGCAGACAAAATACCGCATGGAGGTTATTGTCATCCAGGACAGCTCCACGGACGGCACGGCATCGGTGCTGAACATGTATGCAGCGCGTGTGCGCCTGTTGTCCATTCGTGGCGGCAGCGCGGCGGCGGCACGCAATGCAGGGCTTGCGGTGGCACAGGGTGCGTATGTGATGTTTGTGGATAGCGACGACCGGCTTGCATCGGGTGCGGTGGAGGCGATGCTGGATGCCGCGCAAAACCAGCATGCCGACATTGTGCAGGGCGCGTGGCAGTACATGACGCTTGATGGCACGCTGGGAGCTGTGCAGCGCTACGTTCCGATGGCATACACTGGGGCGCATGCGTGCGACCGCTTCGACCTGCCGGGCATGCCATGGGGCAAGGTGTATCGCCGGACGCTTTTTGCGCAGGTGCGATTTCCGGAGGGCTTCACGGCCTTTGAGGACAGCATCATCCATTTCCTGATTTTTCGTCAGGCGGCGCGCATCGTGGCAATTTCGCCCGTTGTCTATTGCTGGCGCAGGAATCCTGCGGGCATTACCGCCACCACACAGCACCAAACGGCGGCCCTGCAAAGCTGCTGGCTGATGGCGGAGCTGCTGCGTCAGGATGCGCGCCTGCATTTGCCACACGATGCGCTGTACAGTCGCACGCTCCTGATGCAATTGAGCAACTTCTGCTATGCGAATCTGGCGCAGCTACCCGAGGCGGCACAGCAAACGGCGTTCCGCTGCTGCTGCGCGCTCTATCGGGCCAATGCGCCGGAAGAAACGTCGCCGCGCTTGCCCTTTGCCGTGGCATGCGCGAAAAAAGCGCTGACCACGGAGGATTTCCGCCGCTGGGCAGCACAGGGAAAGTATTTCCTGCTGATTGGTTAACAAAAGAAGCGAAAGGGGTGTGAGCCACAATGCTGCGCGTCCTGCATTCGGTGAGCAACATGGATTGCGGCGGAATTGAAACGGTGCTGATGAATTATTACCGGCATATCGACCGCAAAAAGGTGCAGTTCGACTTTCTGGTGAATAAGAAAAAGCCGGGCGTATTCGATGCGGAGATTCGTCAGCTGGGTGGCCGCATCTTTGTCAGCCCGGGCGTACATCCGGTGCAGTATCCGGCCTATCAGCACTTCATGGGGCGGCTGCTGCGGACGCATCCGGAGATTGGCGTGCTGCATGCACACAACGAGGCTATGGCGCTGTTCGCCCTGCGCGGCGCACAGCATGCAGGGCTGCCGATTCGCATTGCGCATGCGCATAATACGCAGACGACGCGCAATGTCAAATGGCCGGTGAAGATGGTCTGCAAGCCCTTCCTCGCCGGTGCGGCAACGGATTTGTGGGCATGCAGTGCAGATGCGGGCATCTACTATTTCGGAAAGGATGCATGGGAGCCGGGCGGCATGGTGCTGCACAACGCGATTGACGCGGAGCGCTTTCGGTTTGCAGAAGACGTGCGGCAGGATGTTCGCAGGCGGTATGGCTGGGAAGACAAGCTGGTGCTTGGTCACATCGGGCGCTTCTTCTGGCAGAAGAACCACATGCGCTTGCTGGACATATTTGCGCGGTGCGTGCAGCAGGCGCCCAATGCCGTGCTGGTGCTGCTGGGTAGTGGCGGTCAGCAGGAAATCGTGCGCCAGCGTGCGGCATATCTGGGCCTTGGGGACAGGGTGTTTTTTGCAGGACAGCAAGCGGACATTATTCCGTGGTTGCATGCGATGGACGTGTTTGTGATGCCGTCGCGCCATGAGGGCATGCCACTGGCGGCCGTGGAGGCACAGGCAAGCGGCCTTCCGTGTGTGCTGTCAGAGGGCGTGCCGCAGGAGGCGGTGCTGTCCAATCAGACGAAGCGGTTGGCGCTTTCGCTGGATGACGACGCATGGGCAAAGGAAATCCTGTGTCTGGCAAATCGGGCGCAGAATCGCCTGTCCGGCGTGGAAAATGTGCGGCGTGCGGGCTATGACGTCGTGCAGGAGGCGGAGAAGCTACAGACGATGTATCTGGAGATGGCAGAAGCGATAGAAAGGAGCGCGCGCTGTGCGAACGGCGGAGGAAATCCTCGTCAGGAGACGATATGGGCGTGAGGACGCGCCGACGGAAACGGCATGTCCGCGCTGGATGGCGCTTGGCGCGTGCCTGTTGTTGGTGCTGTCAGCCATGGGCGACTGGAAGGCCATCAATGCGCAGTATGGCGGCCTGATGAAAGGGCTGACGGTCGGTGTGATTGGGCTGGGCGCGCTGCTGATGTGTATGCGGCCGAGCCGGGAAAGACTGCACCGGGTGCAAAAGCCAGTGCTTGTGTGCCTGTCACTGATGGTGGCACTGCTGCTCTGGTCGCTGGTGATCTGGATTTTGAATATGACGGACAAGGCGGTATTTTTGCGCGGGTGCGAAAAGCTACTCTATCAGAGCATTGCGGTGCTGAGTGCCGGAGCGCTGGTGTATTTGCTGGGTACGCGGGCAATTGACGCATTTACCCTGTCCGTCTGCACGGCGAATGGGCTGATGATGCTGCTGGAATTGCCGAACTACGGCCTTGCCGAAAGCATCCGGTCACTTGTGCAGTGCATTGGCAGCTTTGGTGATGCGACCGGCTATGCGCGGGCGCTGGAAATTCACGACCTGACGTTTGTGATGGGTCAGCTGATGCTTTACTACGCGCTGTTTGCACGGACGAAAACGGCGCAGGAGAAGCGCTGTCGCTGGGCATGTCTGGGCGCGACGACGTTCTTCTTTCTGGTCGGCATGAAGCGGATTGCGATTCCGGGCTTGCTGGTCTTTGGCGTGCTGGCGCTGCTGCTGCGCGGCAGGCGTGGCAGTGGCAAGTGGCTGCTTGTGTTGGGCGCAGGATGGATGGTCGTATTCTTTGTTTACATTTGGGCGGTGCGCAGTGGGCTGGTGACGCTGGCGCTGCAATATCTGCATATTGATATGATGGGCCGCGACTATGTATGGATGATGGCCACGCCGCACTATGAATTTTCCATCACGTATCTGGGCAAGGGCTTTGAGTATGTGGATGCCATTGTTGCGCAATGGGTGTCGGAAGGCACGATGGACAAGGCGCTGGCGTTCCATAACGATATTCTAAAGGTGTTTGTGGAGCTGGGCTTTCCGGGCATGTGCCTCTGGGGCGGATTGCAATACATTGTGTTCCCGTTGCTTTTCCGGCGGTATGGGAATGGCGATACGGCACTGCTGTACATGATGGCGCTGAGCTATATGACGGTCACGTATATGACGGACAACACGGCCTTTTACTTCTGGAGTACGCTCTGCTTGCGCTTGCTGCCGCTGACACACTGTGCGCAGTGTCGACAGGCGACTGCTCCCAGGCGGCGCTGGCAACGTCCAACGCGCGAGGAGACACGCGCACAGCAGCAACAGCTGATGCAGGAGGAATACGCATGCCACGGATGAGCTTTATCCTGCCGGTATACAACGTCAGGAAGGAATTGCCGCGGGTGACGCAATCGCTTCAGGCGCAGACGATGACGGACTTTGAGGCGATTTTTGTCGATGATGGGTCGGTAGACGGCAGTGGCGCATGGCTGGATGCGGCCGCGCAGGAAGAAATGCGCTTTCAGGTTGTCCACCAGCCCAATCGCGGTGTGGCACAGGCGCGCAATGCGGCACTGGACAGGGCAACGGGTGACTATCTGTTCTTCCTTGATCCGGATGACTGGATTGAGCCGCAGACGGCGCAGGTGCTGCTGGATGCCGCCGAGGCGCATGGAGCAGACATGGTACTCTTTGGCCGCTGGCACGATGTGTATGATGCAAAAGGAAACTGTGTGTCCACACGGCTGGATGCGCCGCCCATTACAGGGGTGTATCAAGAAAACGTGTTCCGGACGCATTTTGACGCGCTGGCAACGGCGTATTTCGTGACGAACAAGCTGTTCCGGCGCTCGTTTGTATCGGGCTATCAGGGGAGATTTCCGGCGCAGTCCATTGGCGAGGATGCGCTGTTCTGTCTGGCGGCATGGCAGCAGGAGCCACGCTGTGTCGTGGCGATTCCGGATGCGCTGTATCACTACACACAGGCGCGAAGCGGATCGCTGACGAATCGCTTTCATCCGGAGCGATTGCGGGATAATTTCGTGCTGAGCCAGACACTGCGTGATATGGTGGCGCAATGGGGCTTGCTCGGGCAGGAAAGATATTGCCGGAAGGTGATGTACGCCACGGTGCGCGATTTGATGCTGGGCATGAAGTATCTGGGCATGAGCCAGCTTTCCCTGCGGCAGAAACAGCGCGTGCTGCACAGCTGGCTTGAGGATGCATGGGTTGCCCGCAGTGTGCGGGAAACGCCGCTTCGGGCGCTGCATGGGCGCAATGACCGCATCAAGCTGCTGATGGTCAGGACGGCGGCGCTGTTTGCCGGTCGCTGGCATGCACTGGGACAAAAGGGAAAGCGCCTTGCCTGCTATGGCCGGGAGCTGGCGCTGATGGCGTTGCTGCGCCCGGTGGCGTGGGTCTTGCGCAGGACGAATGCATCCTATCGGAATGTCTGGCTGGTTGCGGAGCGCGGCCATGACGCCAGAGACAACGGCTACTGGCTGTATCGGCATTTGCACCAGACAGCGCCGGAGCGGAATGTCTGGTACGTAATCACGCCGGACAGTCCGGATGCCGGGCGCGTGAAGGCGCTGGGTAACGTGGTGGCCTACCGGAGCATGGCGCACTATCTGCGTTACTACTGCGCGGATGTGCTGGCCGGAACGCATGTGCAGCCCTGTGCGCCGGATTTGATGTGCCATTACCATCTGGCGAAGCACGGACTTCGCGCCCGTGGCAAGCAGGTGTTCTTACAGCATGGCATTTTGCAAAACGACATGCACTGGCAGGATGCGGCGCATATGCACATTGACCTGTTTGCCTGCGGCGGCCATGCGGAGTTTTTGCACGTCCGGGATACATACGGCTATGCGCCGGGCGTGGTGCAGGAATTGGGTCTGTGCCGCTTTGACCGCCTGATGCAGGCAAAAAAGCCGAAAAAGCAGGTGCTGCTCATGCCGACATGGCGAGGCGCGCATTATCCCAAGGGTGCGGCCTTTCCGCAGACGGCGTTCTATCGGCATTATCAGCAGCTGCTGGAAAATCCGGCGCTGCATGCGCTATTGGAACGGTATCAGATGCAGCTGGTGTTTTTTCCGCATGTGGAGATGCAGGGCGAGCTGCATCATTTTCACGTGTCATCGCCGCGCATCACGCTGGCAAAAAGCGACACGCACGATGTGCAGCAGCTGCTGATGGAATCGGCCATCCTCATCACGGACTATTCCAGCGTCGCCTTCGATATGGCCTACATGCGCAAGTGCGTGCTGTATGACCAATTCGACCGGGAGGAATTCCACCGCGTGCATTATGGCAAGGGGTACTTTGACTTTGCGCAAATGGGCTTTGGCCCGGTGTGCGAAACGGAAGAGAAGCTGCTGGATGCACTTACCCTGGCGTGTAAAGCAAATGGCGTTCCGGCCCTTGAATTCTGCCAGCGGATGGACGACTTTTTCCCGCAAAGGGACGAAATGAACTGCCAGCGGACGGAGGAGGCCATCCTCGGGTTATTTTCAAAGGAAAATTTGCTTCCCGGCAGGAAAAAGGCATCTCCTTCTTGAACTTAAACAGGTGACGAAGCGATGCGCAGCAGGTGGTGGCACAAACGCCACCGTGCGGCGCTTTTTCGGACAAGCAAAGGAGAAAATGTATGCCATCTTTGTCATCTTATTCTGCGGAACTGGATTATGCGTATGCGCCGGGCATGTTTCCGGCGGTGGAATGCCTGCTCAATCGTCCCGAAAGCTGCCGCCGGGTGCTGCTGCACAGCCGTAGCGAGGGCACGGAGGGTGCGCAGCGCTTGCTGGAGCTGGCGCAGCAGCATCATGTGCGCGTGGAAATTGCGGATAAGGCGCTTGGTCGCATTTCGGGCAAGGAAAATTGCTTTGCGGCGGCCGTGTTTGAAAAATTCAGCGATACCCTGGATGCGGAAAAGCCCCATATTGTCCTGCACCATCCGTCCGATTGCGGCAATCTCGGTACGATTTTCCGCACGGCGCTGGGCTTTGATGTGCAGGATGTGGCGGTCATTCGTCCCTGCGCGGATGCGTTTGATCCGCGCACGGTGCGTGCCAGCATGGGCAGCATCTTCCAGCTGAGATTGCATGTGTATGATGATTTTGACCAGTACCGGGCGCAATATCCTGCGCATGCGCTGTATCCGTTCATGCTGGACGGGTCGAAGTCACTGCCGGATGTGCTGGGAGAGATTCCGGAGAAGTGGTCACTGATTTTCGGCAATGAGGGCAGTGGTCTGCCGCCGGAATTCGCCCAAATGGGTCAGCCGGTGCGCATTCCCAGCAGCAACAAGGTGGATTCGCTGAATCTGTCCATCGCGGCGGCCATTGGCATCTACGCCTTCGCGCGTCGGTGAGACAATTGTAAAATATCCCAGAAGCGAGGAGCATTTCTTGACGCGCTGGAAGGGTACGTGCTACAATTGAAGTGATTCTGCGGCCCGATGCCGCAGCGTGGAAAATGAGCAAATGGAGGTCTTTTGACAGATGAAAGGCTCTGAACTGTTCAAACGGTCGGTGGCTGTGCTGCTCATGGTGCTGGCGCTGACGTTCCTGCCGACAAACGGCATACAGCATGCACTGGCGGTGACGACGCCCAGCGACATCACAACGGGAAGTGACTTGCCGCCGTCCAAGCCCCTGCCGCCGACAGAGGTGGAAGAAGGCGAGCTTGTCATCGTGGGTGACAGCACCATGCGCGGTGGCGCACAGCAGCTGTTCTCCGTCACGATGGACGGCAAAACCGTCAAGAATGAGCTGCTGGACTGGTCGGTTTATCCGGCGGATTCCTCCCTGTGCAGCATCAAGAACGGCAAGCTGACGACCAAGAAGGTCACGTATGTCCACTATGTGCAGGTGACAGCGGTGCTCAAGAGCGATTCGTCCCGCGTTGTGACGATGGTGCTGACCATTGTTCCCGCGACGAAGAAGGTCGATGTGACCGCGCCCAACACCTATGTGGATTTGAACGGCACGGCCAAGGTGCAGCTGACGGCCACCTGCACGCCTGATGACGCGATGCAGCAGGTCAAGTGGAGCAGCAGCAACGAAAGCATTGCCACGGTCGATGAAAACGGCGTGGTGACAGGCAAGAAAATCGGCAAGGTGACCATCACCGCCACGGCCACCGATGGCTCGGGCGTGAAGGGGAAGATTACCTTGCAGGTCGTCAATGGCGTATCCAGTCTGACGATTGAGGGTGCGGACACGGTCGCAGAGGGCAGAAGCATCACCCTGAAGACGATTGCCATGCCCGAAGGCGCGACGGTCAAGAGCGTCAAGTGGTCGCTGGATTGCGATAGCTCCGTGGCAACCATCACTGCTGCGGGCAAGCTGACGGCAAAGAAGAAGGTTGGCGTGGCGGTGGTGACGGTCACGGCGACCTCGGTGCAGAATCCGGAAATTACCGCCACCCACACGGTGACGATTCGTCCCTCGGTTTCCTCGATGAAGATTACCGCGCCGCAGACCTTCATTGACGTGCTTTCGCCGACCTTGCAGCTGACGGTCAACTGCTATCCTGAGGAAGCCTCCCAGAAGGTCACGTGGTCCAGCAGCAGCACCAAGATTGCCACGGTCGATGAAAACGGTCTGGTGACCGGCCTCAAGCGTGGCACGGTGACGATTACCGCCAAGGCCACGGATGGCTCGGGCAAGACGGCGAAAATCACCTTGAAGGTGGTGGACGCGGTAACGGGTCTGACCATTCAGGGCGCGAAGAACGTCGGTCAGGGCTGCACCATCACCCTGAAGGCAACGATTGCACCGGAAGACGCAACGAACAAGAATGTCATCTGGTCACTTGATTGCGACAAGAACATTGCCACCATCGACCAGCAGGGCCGCCTGAAGGCTGGCAAGAATCTGGACTCGGACGCGGTGACGGTTGTCGTGACGGCCAAGAGTGCGGAGAACGCGGCGATTGTGGCCACCCACGTGGTGACGATTCGCCCCAAGGCCACCAAGGTGACGGTCACGGCTGATGATACGGTCATTGACCTGGATTCGGTGGATCGCCAGCTACAGCTCAAGGCACTGGTGACGCCGGAAACGGCCACGCAGGGCGTCACGTGGTCCAGCAGCAACACGTCCATTGCCACGATTGATGAAAACGGTCTGGTGACGGCCAAGAAGGGCGGCACCGTGACCTTCACCGCCACGGCGACGGATGGCTCGGGCGTGAAGGGCAAATTCAGCGTGCAGGTGTGCAAGACGGCCAAGTCCATCGTCCTCAGTGGCGTGACGCACCTGAGCGGTGGTCAGGGTGGCAGCATCAGCGCGACGGTATTGCCCCAGGATGCGGCGAATCGCAAGGTCACCTGGTCTGTGAACTGCCCGACGAGTGTTGCAACCATCTCCAATAAGGGCTATCTGACGACCAAGCAGGTCAGCGAAATGACGACCATTACCGTCACGGCCACCAGCATGGAAAATGCGGCGGTCAAGGCGTCCTGGCAGGTCACGATTTATCCGCGCACGACCAGCGTCAAGATTGCTGGCGCAAGCAGCTGGCTGGATGTGGGCGCATCCATGAAGCTGAGCGCGACCATTGCACCCGCAACGGCCATGAAGACCGTCCGCTGGACGAGCAGCAACACGGCTGTGGCGACGGTGGATGCGAATGGTCTGGTGAAGGGCATCAAGGCCGGCACGGCCACCATCACCTGCCGCGCCACGGATGGCTCGGGCAAGAGCGCGACGGTGAGCGTGACGGTCGGCATTCCGGCCACGAAGGTGACTATCAACGGCAACGTCGTCATGCAGGCTGGCAAAAGCCAGCAGCTCCGCACGGTGATTGAGCCGAGCAACGCGACGTCCAAGCGCGTGCTGTGGTCCATCAGCTGCGGCCCGGAGGTGGCGACCATCCGCAACGGCACGGTACGCGTTGCAACGGGCGCAACCACGCAGGTAGTGACGGTCACGGCCACGGTCGATGACGGTTCGCGCGCAACGACGACCTTCCGCATCTTCATTCAGGGCAAGAAGCCGGCGGAAAAGTAATCTGTTTCAGCAAAAAAACAATCCCGCAGAGAAGCTGCCTGTTGGTGGCCTCCCTGCGGGATTTTTCTTACGGGATTGTTTTCAAAAATGCCTTTTGACGCACAAGAATGGGAATGCATGTTTTTGTTGTGCCGTTATGCGGTGGTGCTGTCAGGCGAACACGCAAAAAAAACGACAGAATGAAGCGAGAAATCACGAATATGTCCGAAAACCCTCTTGTATTTTATATGGAAGCATGGTACTATATTTTCCTGTATCTACGATGATGGAATGGGGGAGTTATTACGGGCGTTGTGATGACACTGATTGTGACGACCATGATAGCAGGTGTGGTTGGCACAGGCTTAGGCGGCCTGATAGGTGCGCTACTACAGAAGGATTCCAACCGAACGGTCAGCCTGTTATTGAGCTTTGCGGGCGGCGTGATGCTGAGCGTGGTCTGCTTTGACCTGGTGACGGAGGCCATTGCCACGAATGCGGGAATTGGCGTTGTCATTGGTGCGATTGCCGCGGGTGTGGTGGTCATCTACCTACTCAACTATCTGATTGACAAGAAAACGAATCCGGAGGTGCCGCACATTGATGCTGAGCATCCCACGACAGCGGACGATCTGGACGAGCTGATTCACAGCAACCACTACGAGATGCATGCGGCGCGCAAGGACAACAAGTTTGCCCTGATGGTAGCGGGCATGGTGATGGCCTGCGCGATTGCGCTCCACAACGTCCCGGAGGGCATGACGATTGGTGCATCCTACGCCAACAACGACGGTGTGATGGGCAGCTCGGCGCTTGTATTAGCGATTCTGATTGGTCTACACAACATTCCTGAAGGCATGGCGGTATCCGTTCCGCTCATCAGCGGCGGCATGAAGAAAGGCAAGGCGGTGCTTGCGACCGCCGCCACGGGCATCCCGACGATTTTGGGTGCGTTACTTGGCTATCTGATTGGCGACATGGGTGCGCTCGGGTTAGCCATCAGTCTGGGCTTTGCCAGCGGTGCAATGCTCTACGTTGTCTTTGGCGAGATTATTCCGCAAGCGATTTTGATGTATCACAGCAAGCTCCCTGCGTTTTCGGTGATTGTGGGGATTCTGGCGGGTTTATTGATTATTTATGCGTAAGGGAAGAGGTATTGCAAGATGAAGCGCTTGCAATACCTCTTTTTGAATACTGTGTTTTGTGATGGTGCTTTTTGAAGCGATTTTTTCCTTTGTTACTGGTCGAAGGCGTTTCTCCGGCTTTCTCCGCGGGAGAAAGGCCTCGGCAAAGAGGCGCAAAAGGGGCTGGCAGTGTATTGATTTCTCCTTCCGGCCGATTACGGGGGTACGACAAAGCGGAGTTGAATGCTGTGTACCAAGCTGGGTTGATTATGTCAGCTCGTGTCGTACAGGAAAAAGTCCGTATCATGCTAGCAATAGAAAAAGAAAAGCCTTCACCAGCAGCAACGAAAAAAATCAACGCCAAAGAAGTCGAGCGCCGAAGGGTTCCAAGGGTGTGAGCCACACTGGCGGCGACCGGAAAGCCCCTTGGAAGTAGCAATCAAGACCCGCAACGATAAAGAAAACATGCCACAAACCTAACAGCCACATAATAATTCAAAAAGCAAAAAAGTCGACGCCGAAGGAGTCCAGAGGGCGACCGGAAAGCCCTCTGGAAGCAGCAATCAAGAATTGCAATAAAGAACAATCTACCTCAAAAAACACCCCCAAAAAAAGACGCACAAAAAAACCGCCCTTTCGGACGGTTTTTTTAGATGCGCTCAAGCAGAACTGCCTTTGCTGGAAGCGGGTGATGGGAATCGAACCCACGTGACCAGCTTGGAAGGCTGGAGCTCTACCATTGAGCTACACCCGCATGTGGAGCGGTAGACGGGGCTCGGACCCGCGACCTCCACCTTGGCAAGGTGGCGCTCTACCAACTGAGCTACTACCGCATAACCACGCCTTTGCATGGTGCTATGATGTGCGGGCGAAGAGACTCGAACTCTTACGCCGTTAGGCACCAGATCCTAAGTCTGGCGCGTCTGCCATTCCGCCACGCCCGCATTGGATGGGCGAACCAGTCGGCAGATGGGAGTGACCCATTGGAGATTCGAACTCCAGACACCTTGATTAAAAGT
>CAYXHF010000004.1:82231-99982 GCA_964464815.1 uncultured Faecalibacterium sp. | reverse complement strand
GCTTGCTGTCTTCTCATAGAAGGCGGCAGGCCTTTTTTCTCGCGCTTCAAACCATGTGATGCCCACGAGGTAGGTGTAGTGCTGACGATTACATTGTTTTGACGAATTCTTAGGTGGCAAAGCTATGACCACTTTACTCGCTATAGTGGTATTTGAGTGAGAAAGGAGGTGTGGGGATTCAGTACAGAGATTCATGTCGCTGCTCCTGCTTGTTTGCAAGCTGTTGCGGAGTGTATGAATCATTTCCCCAAAAAGCATGCTGACGTTTTCAACTGCGTCTGATTTGCTTTGCAATATAGGTGTTGTTTAACCAGAAACATTGCTTTGTCATCATGCGGCCATCGGGGAGCGGTAATGTGTCGGAGGCGTCTCTGCCATGAGGTCGAACATGGGCAACGGGATTTTCTGATGTCATAGCACAAAATCCTTGCTTTAGCAATATATCTCGGCAGAGGCGCAATAAACACTTGACGTTGATAATTTGCCAATGCATTCAATTTGAGAAAAACCCCTGTGTAGCAGGTTTTCAGCAACGCCAAGGTTCAGAAGCCCCCCTCCTCCCCCTCATCCTGCTGACGAGCGCCCCAACTCCTCCTGAAGCAGCTGGACGGCCCGCTTTTCCACGCGGGAGACATAGCTTCTTGAAATCCCCAGCTGCCGTGCAATCTCGTGCTGCGGGTGCTGCTTGCCGTCCGTCAGGCCGTAGCGCAGCTCCAGCACAAGCCGTTCGCGCGGCGGCAGATGGTGCAGGACGCGCTGTACGTGCCGAATCGTTACACGGCGAATCACCGTTTCTTCCAGCGCATCGGGTTCTGTGCCGAGAATGTCCTGATAGGTGATTTCGTTGCCTTCTCCGTCACTCCCGACCGGGTCGGAAAGCGAAACATCGTTGCGCCGTTTGCGGCTGGCGCGAAGGGTCATCAGGATTTCGTTTTCGATGCAGCGCGCCGCATAGGTGCCCAGTGCCGTTCCAGAGGACGACTTGAAGCTGTCCACGGCCTTGATCAGCCCAATGACGCCGATGGAAATCAGGTCATCCGCGCCGTAGCCGGGAATCTGGTATTTGTGCGCGATGTGGCTGACGAGGCGCAGGTTGTGTGCAATCAATTCCTGCCGGGCCTCGTGGTCGCCCTGCTCCATGCGGGTGATGAGGGCGGCTTCTTCCTCCCGGCTGAGTGATTTGGGAAATTCCGAACGCCCGGTGATGTAGCCCAGAAAAAACAGACATTGCTGCATGAGCAGCGACAAGACTTCCAACATATCCGAATCCCTCCTACGCCCCAACGTATGCGGGAAAAAGGCGCGATAGGACGAAAAAGCGACGGCGTTGCTTTCATGGCATTTGTTACAATCAGACGGTGAAATCAGATTGACAAGCAGTAGCTGCACCGGGTATAATATGTTTGAACTGCAAAACAAAGGGAAAGGCGGATGAAAGGAATGAAACGAGTGCTGCAAAAGGCGCTTGCGCTGGGTTTGACGGGAATGATGCTGACAGCGGCCATGCCGGAAATGCCGGACATGGCGCGTGCTTTGCTCGTGCCGGTGGCGCAAGCGGAGGAGACGGTGTCCTTCCTTGGCCTGCAAGTGCCGGTGACGGCAGAAACGGTGGATTTGGGCAAGAATGTGGTGTCCGATTATACGGCGCTGTGTGCCTTCCTGGATCAGCTGCCGCATTTGAAGCAGCTGGATATGTATGAAACAAAAATCAATCGGACGAATATCGAAATGCTGGCGGAGCGCTATCCGCAGGTGAAGTTCGGCTGGACGATGCGCATGGGCGATCATCTGGTGCGCACGGATGCGACGGCGTTTTCCACGCTCCATAATAATAAGAGCCAGGAGCATACCAGCGCGGATTTGTCCGTCCTGAAATACTGTACGAACCTGATGGCGCTGGATATTGGCCATAATCAGGCGACGGATATTTCCTTCCTGTCGGAGCTGTCGAATCTGCGCGTGCTGATTATTGCATGCAACCGCGTGGAGGACATTTCTCCCCTGGCGAATCTGACGAATCTGGAATATCTGGAGATTTTCAAAAATAAGATTCGCGATATTTCTCCGCTGGAAAACCTGACGAACCTGGTGGACTTGAACATCTGCTTTAATTATGTCAAGGACTGGACACCGCTGGAAAATCTGACGCAGTTGGAGCGCTTGTGGGTGTATAACTCCAATAACTATATGGAGAATGACCCGATTTCCCGCAATGTGGTCAATTCCTTGAAGGAGCATCTGCCCAACACGTATCTGGATTCCAAGTCCTACTCCACCAATGGTGGCTGGCGCGAGCATGAGCGGTATGACATCATCTATAAGATGTTCCGTGAGGGCGAATATATCCCCTTTGCGAATAGCCCCGCCGTGGGAGCAACGGCTACGCCCAAGACGGTGACGGAGCTTGCCACGCCCGCGACGGCCACGCCGACGCCTGCGCCCACGGCCACGCCGAATCCGACCGTCACCTATGGCAAGCTGACGTTTGACCGCAATGCGGAGTATGTCGATTTGGGCAAGACCACCGTGAGCGACTTTGATAAGCTGTCGGCCTTCATCAACCAGCTGCCGAATTTGAAGAAGCTGGACATGTACGCCACGAAGATGAAGCGCGCCGACATGGCCACGCTGACGGAGCGTCATCCGCAAATTGAGTTTGGCTGGACGATGTATGTCGGCGACCATCTGGTGCGCACGGACGCGACGGCCTTCTCGACCCTGCACACGTATCAGAGTGACTTCCATTCCAGCACGCAGTTCTCGGTGCTCAAGTACTGCAAGAACATGGTGGCGCTGGATTTGGGCCATAACAAGATTGACGATCTGTCCTTCCTGGAGGAAATGCCGCAGCTGAAGGTGCTGATTCTGGCGGCGAATAACATCACCGACATTGCATCCCTGTCGAAGCTGGAAAATCTGGAATACCTGGAAATCTTCATGAACCACATTTCCGACCTGACGCCGTTGCAGAGCCTGACGAATCTGCGCGACTTGAACCTGTGCTTCAATAGCATCACGGACTGGTCGCCGTTGGAGGAAATGCCGTGGCTGGAGCGCCTCTGGCTGAGCAATAGCGGCAAGTACGCGCGCGTGAATCTTGTTCCCGCAGATGCCGTGGCGGCGCTGAAGGAAAAGCTCCCGAACACGGAAATCAACACAACCGCGGAGCATTCCACGGCCGACGGCTGGCGCGCCCATGACCGTTCGCAGCTGGTGGGCACGATGTTCAAGAAGGGTATCTACATGCCCTTTGAGGATTAAGCACAAATGCAAAGAAAACCGGACATGCCTGAAATGCAGGCATGTCCGGTTTTTCAGGTGCGGCGAAAGGGCGTGATAAAAAATGAAGGATTTTTGATGATGGGTGACGTGATTATGGGTTACAAAAGTAAAAAACGGCGATTTTTTCATTGTAGAGGGCTTAAATGTGGCTTACAAGAGTAAAAAACAGCGATTTTTTCATTGTAGAGGGCTTAAATAGGGCTTGCAAGAGTAAAAACGGCGATTTTTTAATGATACATAGCCTATATATTGCACAGGCAACGGGTAACGTGAATGTGCAAACGTAATGATTTCGATATAGTATGGGATAGGACTAGCATGCTTGGCTCGCCCTCTGGGAGAGCTGTCACCGCAGGTGACTGAGAGGGCTGAAAGCGGCTTGCAATGATAGTATGCATTTGTTTCATGCCAGGGAAGTTCTGAATCATTCGTTAGCACGCTAACGGCTGAATTTCAGACATCTGCTTCGTGCAGAAATTCCACTCGCTATCCCTCATTTGTTCAGAGCTTCCTTGATTCTCGCCATATAAACAAACCGGCTATTGCAGACAACAAGCATCTGCAACAGCCGGTTTTTCCATGATTCGATTATTCCGCGTTATCCACGCTGGCGGGCATGATGTCAAGGCCGGCATCGGAGTAAACGATGGTGGCCTCGGCTTCCCACTGGGCAACAGTGTCGTTGTAGAGGGTGTTCTGCGCCGTCAGGAGCAGATCGGCACGGAGGCTTTCCTTCAGCGCGTCGGTCAGCTCTACCGCACCGGCGGGCACGTCACGGACGTACTGCAGGATGTGAACGCCGTAGCTGCCGACAATCGGCTCGGTCACGTCGCCCACGTTGTCCACCGTGAAGGCGCCAGCGGTGAAGGCGGGATCCCAGTTGATGGAGTCCATGTGGACGGAGTAGCCCTCGGCACGGGTGGTGTCATCCTGCATGCCGGGATCGGTGCCGTACTGCTGAATCAGCGCGTCGAAGGTGATGCCTTCGGACAGCTTCTGATGGATTTCGTCGATGGTGGGCTGGACGGAGGCAATGATGGCCTGCTTGGCGGCGTCAAGCTGCTCCAGCGTGACCAGCTCGCCCTCGACCGTCTCGCCAGCCTCGATGGCATCCTGCTGCTCTTCGTAGGTGGCCTGCAATTCGGAGTAGTTCGTCATCAGCTCGTCTTCCACGGTCAGCAGAATGTGGCTGATGCCGCGATAGCCGGAGGGCGTGTAGTACTGCGGCACAACATAGTCGGTGTAGCCGTAGGCAGCATAAATCTGGTTCATGTACTGATCATTTTCATACTGATCGACATGGCCCTCATACTTTTCCTTGTCGGCGGCCACCAGCGCGTCGAACTCAGCCTGCACCGCTTCATCGGAGACGGTCACGTCCTTGATGATGTAGTCCATCAGCTTGTTGTAGCGGGCAGAATCCACACAATCCCGGATGTAGCTTTCCTCAGTGAAGCCCTGCGCTTCCAGAATGGACAGCACCTGCAGGAGCATATCCGCACGCTCTTCATCGGTGGATTCCTCGGTGATGCCCATGTATTCCAGACCACTGTCCAGCACGGACTGCCACTGCTCCTTCGCTTCGGCTTCGATGCTGGCGCGCTCCTCTTCGGTCAATTCCAGACCCAGCTCAATGAGCTTTTCGTCCATCAGCTCAAACTGAATGGCGGTGGTCAGGGCCATTTCACGCAGCGCGGGCAACAGGCTCTCGCTGGTCGTGTCGTAGCCGTATTCGGCATAATACGCCTGCAAATCGGTCAGATAATCGTTGAATTCGGCGCGGGTGATGGCCACACCGTTCACGGTGACAAGCACCTCTGCCGGATCCTCTGCGGTTGCCTCAGTATCAATGGCGGATACATCCGTGGCAACGGTGGTGTCGGTGTCGGGAGTCGTGGCATCCTCGGCCAGAGAGGCAGCGGGCATGCACAGCAGCGTGGCGGACAGCGCCAACGCCAGCAAACGCTTGGGCGATTTCATGGGCTTGAACTTCCTTTCTGTGTTCTCCCCTTTGTACCGGAGAGAACTCTGTCTTCTATTATGGCACGTTTTTTGTTCTCGTGCAACCTTTTTGGGCCACTTGTTACAGCAAATTCACATTTCGGTTGCAAATGTGATGGCTGTGCGAACAAAGGCCACGGGCAGTGGCGGTACATGAAACGGATACTTTTGTCCTGCTTTTGAGACGAAATGGACGTTGGCAATGAAGAAAAGGTATGCTATGATGGGCGATGAAAGTGGGCCGTTAATAAGGAATCTCTGAATCATTCGGTAGCACGCTGACGGCTGAAATGCTGCTTGTTATCGTACTCCCCTATTTGCTTGGAGCTTCCTTGAATTTTTTGTGTAAGGGAGGAAATCACACATGAACGCACCGCACCCAGAAGAACGTTTGCTGAATCCAATTGCTCCGGCTGATTGTTGGGATAATCATTTCCCTGATCCCCATATCAAGGTGTTCATCAATCCTGATACGGGTCGTGAAACGATGTATGTGTACGTTGGTCATGATGAGGGCATCAATGAATTTATCATGCGTGACTGGTACGTGCTGTGGTCGGAAGACCTTGTCCATTGGCAATGGAAGTGCTGTTTGCGCCGGGAGGATACGTATCTGGCCGATGATGCAACCTGCTGTTGGGCGTGTGATTGCGTTCAAAGCCCGTGGGATCATCAGTACTATCTGTACTATTCCAATGGGGGTGATGACACAGGCGTTGCGGTCAGCAACCGTCCGGATGGGCCTTTTGTGGATGCACGAGGCAAAACGCCCATTCTGCCGAAGGGAATCACGCCCACAAATTCGTATGATCCTGATGTTGTTTTGCCCGATGCGGAGGATGCGCATGCATATATTATCTTTGGCTCGGATTGGACGGATCACTACTGGTCCATGCAGCTGAATGAAAATATGACGGAGGTTGTGCCGGGAACAGCAAAAAAAGTGCCTGTATATCCAGCCGACGGGACGCCGACGGAGCTGCTGGGAGAACTGCGCTCTGACCAGGCGGAGGTGTTCCGGTATGGTGATATGTGGTATATGTATTGGGCGGGACGCTATGCCACCAGCCAGCATCGGTTGGGGCCGTATGTATACCGCGGGAATATCGGGAAGGAAATTCCCCACTTTCCGGATGGTCGCTGCTTTATTGACCATGGTTCCTTTGTGGAATGGAAGGGACAATGGTTCTATGCCGTCAGTATGGGCAAGGAAAGCTGGTCGTATCGAAAAACATATTTGATGTATTTGCATGTATGCGATGATGGAACGCTCATGCTGGATGAAACGATTCGCCGTTGTGGTGTGGGGAGCTACTTTGCCGGTTGGGACAGAATAGAGGCAGCGTGGTATATGGCCAAAGAGGATGGCATACAGAAGGTGGAATTAAAAAATCCGGATGGAAGTCATGCCGGCTTTGCTGTGACGCAGCAGGACGGAACACATACTGTCTGCTATCCGCATGTGTATCATATCATGCCGGGCAGTGCGCTGACGCTGCATGCCAAGGGGCAAGGACGCATTGCAGTGCTGCTGGATGGTGTGTGTCAGGGGGAAGCGGTCATCGACACGGAGGAATTTGCGGATGTGGCCGTGCTGCTTCATGATATATCGGGTGAGCATGATATGACCCTGCGCATGACAGGCTGTGTGACGCTGGAGTACTTTGCGTTTTCATAAGACGAAAAGCTGAATGATAAAAAATTCCCTGCCCCATGAGCCAAGCGGTTAACCGATTGACCCATACGGGCAGGGAATAAAATTGTGTGATTAAGCACCCTGCTGCAAACGCAGGAAGAGCTGCTTCAGCTCGCGCTGGGTGTCCTCGTGCCGCTCGATGTAGCGGGTGATGGCGTTCATGGCCGTTTCACCGGCAATGTCCAGAATCGGCTTGTCCTCACCCCAATAGAAGCGGAAGCCGCTGACGCTGTAGGAAGGCGCGGCATCGAAGCGACGTGCGCAATGAATCGCCTGACGCAATTGCAATTCGGCATCGTTCATGCGGTTCAGGCGCACCATGGCGCGGGCCGAACCGGTGTACAGCAGCGTCTTCATCTTCCAGATGTAGCTGCCCGCACTGGATTCCATGCCATCCAGCGCCCGGCAAAGCCAGCTGGATAAGGCAATCGCGTCCTGCTGACGGCCGGAGGCAATCAGGCAGTTCATGGCGCCGGTTGCGGCGTTAAAAAGGCGGGTCAGGCTGACCACCAGTCCACGGGAAAGCTTGGGGAGCGCGTGGTCATAGCAGCCAATTTCCGTCTGCGCATTGGCGATGGCAATGTCGTTGATTTCCGCAACGTTGCCGTTTTCATAGCAGCGAATGGCTTCATCGTATTCGTTGAGATGTGCGTGGTAGCTGCCCATCATGGACCAGATGGATTCGGGATGAATGCGGTTGTCGCGCTCCTGATCCTGCTGAATGAGTACCATGGCGCGTTCAGCCAGCGAGAGCGCCTTGCGCAAATCCTCGGGGCGATTCTGCTCCATACCGGAATAGCCGTAGGCGCGGGTGGCCTCATACACCACGTCAAAGCTGTTGGGATAGCGTCGAAGCGCCTCCCGTGCGGCACGGGTGGCCTCGGCATGCTTCTTCTGCACGACCAATTGAGAAATACGGGCTACTAAATCACTGCGGCGATGCGCCTGCACGGTGTAGCCAACCAGTGCATCCAGCGAAACCTCAAAGAAATCTGCCAGCGCGGTTAAAACAAGGATGTCGGGAACGCTCTGACCGTTTTCCCATTTGGAAACTGCTGCCGCTGATACGTTCATGGCTTCGGCAAGCTGTTCCTGCGTCATGCCCCGTTCTCGTCGGAGCGCACGAATGGTGTCATTCAGCGTCATGGTGCTGCTTCCTCCATCATACGGAATCTGTCAAAAAAGGATACTTCTTTACAATAATTCGACAGCTTCGGCCATCTTCCTGCCAAGGGAAAAAAGAAATAACGGAAATTCCTTTTGAAAGGCTTGTTCTTTTGAACGGCCTGTGCTATGATGAGGCAAATGCATGAAACGAGGAGGCCGCCCATGCTTTTGATGGCTCGAATGGAGGATGCGGCGCAGATTGCCAGCATCTATAATGACTACGTTGACAACACAGCAATCACGTTTGTCTGCCAGCACCGCACGGCGGAGGCATATCAGCAGATGATTGCGCAGGGGCGCTATCCGCTGCTGGTGGACGTTGCGGAGGGCACGGTGCAGGGCTTTGTCTATGCACAGCCACTGCGGCCGCATGATGCCTACCGCTGGGATGTGGAAATGACGATTTACCTGCGCCCGCAGGCGCGTGGTCAGGGGCTTGGACGGCGCCTGATGGGCGCATGCTTGCGGATTCTGCGCGCACAAGGGTATTTGAACGCCTATTCCTGCATCACGTGGCCTAACGAAGGTAGCATTGGCCTCCATCACGCCATGGGCTTTGAGGACATTGGCCACTGGCCGCATGTGGGCTATAAGCTGGGCAAATGGCATGATGTTGTCTGGCTGCAACGGACGCTTGGCGATATGCCGGAGCATCCGAAGGAACCGAAACCCATCAGCGCTTTCTCCCTGGAGGAGCTGGAGACGCTGATGAATAAGTCATGAACCAAAACGAAAGGAGCAACCCCACGATGAGAAAGTACCCCAACCAGTTCGCCCGCATTGGCATCAGCGATGCGGAGGTTGACCGGAAGCTGCAACAGTGCTTTGATACCATCTTTTTTGATCCGGAGGATGGCTTCTACCACCCGCATGATACCGACCCGGAGGCAGGCTGCATGGTCGATACGGGCAACATCGACGCCCGCACGGAGGGCATGAGCTATGGCATGATGATGTGCGTCCAGATGGATCGGAAGGATTTGTTTGATAAGCTCTGGACGTTCTCCATGCGCTATATGCATTTGGATAGCGGTGAAAACGCGGGCTATTTCGCATGGTCGGTGCAGCTGGATGGCCGCCATAATGCGGAAGGCCCTGCGCCTGATGGCGAGGAATACTATGCTATGGCGCTGTTCATGGCCGCCGCCCGCTGGGGTGACGGCGATGGCTACCAGAACTATAGCGCATGGGCAAGGGATATTCTGCGTCATGGCGTGCATCAGCATGAAATGGTGCCGGGTGGCCAGCCGATGTGGAATCCGGATAATCACTACATCAAGTTCGTGCCGGGTATGGAAATCAGCGACCCGTCCTATCACCTGCCGCACTTCTATCACCTGTTTGCCCGCCTGAGCGATGTGGAGGATCGCGCGTTCTGGCAGGAGGCGGAGCAGGCATCGCGCCGCTATATTGCCATGAGCGCACATCCGGTGACAGGCTTCTGTTCGGAATATGGCGACTATGACGGCAAGCCGGTCTTCCTGTTTGGGAAGAATTATGCCTATTATTCTGACGCCTATCGCGTGATTCTGAATATCGCGCTGGACACGCTGTGGAATGGCAAGACGAAGGAGCTGTCCGACATTGCCACGCGCATTCAGGACTTCTTCGCGCATGAATTGCCGGAGGAGAACTACCGCGCCTACGACATGGACGGCACACGCTGGGATGAACCGGCGATGCATCCGGTCGCCATTACGGCGGTGAACGCGGCGGGCAGCATCGCCAGTGAAAGTGAAACGGCCGATATGTGGCTGGAACGCTTCTGGAATCTGCCGATGCGCAAGGGTGAACGCCGCTATTACGACAACTGCCTGTATTTCTTTGCGCTCCTGATGCTTTCGGGACATTATCAGCCCTGGGTGGCGTAACTGTCTGCGTTTTTCTCTTGCGCCTCGGAGAAAAATATGCTATGATAGCCTGTGTACAAGGGACACAATGAAGGAGTAATGCCGCAATGGATATGAAAACGAAGTTGTCTGCGCTCATGGCGCAGTGTCTGAAAGAAACCTGGAGTGAGGCGCAGGAATTGCCGACGGCGGAGGAAATCCGCACGGCGCTGGCTGTGCCGCCGGATCCGCAGATGGGTGACTACGCGCTGCCTGTCTTCCGCATGGCGAAAACGCTGCGCATGGCGCCGCCGAAGATTGCTGCGGCCATCGTGGAAAAGTGGGCGCATGAGGATGTGGCACGTGCTGAGGCTGTCAATGGCTATGTGAACTTCTTCCTGAATCGCGTGAATTTCGCGACGGAAACGCTGTCTGCGGTGCTGACGGCGGGCGAACAGTATGGCGCGTCTGATTTGGGCAACGGCAAGACCGTGTGCCTGGACTATTCCTCCATCAATATCGCCAAGCGCTTTGGCGTGGGCCATCTGTCCACGACGATGATTGGTCACTCCCTCAAGCGCATCTATGACTTCCTCGGCTACAAGACCGTGGGTATCAATCACCTGGGCGACTGGGGAACGCAGTTCGGCAAGATGATTTATGCCTACAAGACCTGGGGCACGAAGGAAGACGTGGAGCGCGATGGTGTGAAGGAGCTGATGCGCCTGTACGTCAAGTTCCATGAGGAAGCGGAAAAGGATCCCTCCCTGGACGATCAGGGCCGTGCATGGTTCAAGAAGATTGAGGACAAGGACGAGGAAGCCATCGCTATCTGGAGCTGGTTCAAGGACATCACCTTGCAGGATGCCTCCCGCGTGTATGACATGCTGGGCGTGACCTTCGACTCCTATGCCGGCGAGGCGTTCTACAACGACAAGATGGATGTGGTCATTGACGAGCTGCGTGAAAAGGGCCTGATGACCATCTCCGAGGGCGCTTCCGTGGTCGATTTGAGCGAGGACAACATGCCGCCGTGCATCATCCTGCGCTCCGACGGCGCAACCCTCTACGCGACCCGCGATTTGGCTGCCGCTGTCTATCGCCAGAACACCTACCACTTTGACAAGTGCCTCTACGTTGTTGCCTATCAGCAGGATTTGCACTTCCGTCAGCTCTTCCGCGTGCTGGAAAAGATGGAAAAGCCGTGGGCCAAGGATTGCGTACACGTCTCCTTTGGCATGATTTCCTTCGAGGGTCAGTCATTCTCTACCCGCAAGGGTCGCGTGGTCTACCTCGAGGACGTCCTGAACCAGGCCAAGCAGAAGGCACTGGACATCATCAACGAGAAGTCTCCCAACCTCCCCAACAAGGAGGATGTGGCCCGTCAGGTCGGTATCGGTGCGGTCATCTACTCCGACCTGAGCAACAACCGCATCAAGGACATTGACTTCTCCTTTGACCGTGCGCTGAACTTTGACGGCGAAACCGGCCCGTATGTGCAGTACACGCATGCGCGCTGCTGCTCCGTGCTACGCAAGGCGGCGGAGTTGAACCTGCCCGAGGCAGACATGAACGCGCTGACGGACGACGAGGCACAGGCGCTGCTGCGTCTGCTGGGACGTTTCCCGGACGTGATTCGCGAAGCTGCGGATAAGTATGAGCCGTCGATGATTACGCGTGCGGTTACGGACATTGCGCAGGCGTATAATAAGTTCTATTACGAGCATCGCATTTTGGATGATAATCCTGCGGCAGCTGCGGCACGTGTTGCACTGACGAAGGCGACGAAGGACGTTGTCAAGACGGGCCTGTGGCTGATTGGTATCGAAGCTCCGGAACGCATGTAAGGGAAAAGCAAAAAAGCTAATCACGCGGAAAATGTAAGGGAATGTCGCCAAGCAAATCGCGAAACGGGAGTCGAGAGGGTCGAAGACCCTTCGCGGGTCAAGGGCAGAGCCCTTGTGGGTTTGGGCAACGCCCAACGCAACAAATAAGCTCAAGAAGGGAAAACCACACATCTCCACCTCTGGAAAAACCGCGCTCAATAGCTCGCGCTCGCAGAGCCGCGGCGTCCACGCAAAAACCCGTAGCATGTACCGTGCATCTGCGCACCTCCCCTTCCGGAAAAGCTTTCTCCGCTTACCGTAAAAAACCATACAAAAAAGGGCTGTTGCAGCATCCATCTGCAATAGCCCTTTTCCTGTACCATGTTTTTCTTATAGATGAATCGTCTCTCCCGCGTGAATGACGATTACCTGACTGTTGAGGTCAGCCCAAATGTCCGTGGAGGTCGGGTTGTAGATAATCTTGCCGTCTGCGCTGCTGACGAGCTTGCGGCTGGCGTTGATGTAGTCCACAATTTCAATGTTCGTGGCGTACCAGATGTCGTCCTTGCCGCTCATCTTCTGGCAGAAATCGCGAATGACGTGCCAGTTGTTCTTCTGGAGGAATTCGTAGCTGTGACCCCAGACGTAGAAGAGCTTGATGCCAAAGGGCGCTTTTTCGGCCAGGAAACGGTCGCCAAGCTCCATGAGCATCGGGTCGTCGTGGTGGCAGGTCGGATGAAGAACAAGCCAGTCGCTGGGAATCTCGAAGTTGTGCGTGCTGTATACCGTGCGGGAGTACGCCACGCCGCAGGAGCGAAGCGCCTCGACGGCCGCCGTGTCATACGTGCCGTAGGGATAGGCCATGCCGCGAACCAGCTTGCCAAAGAGACGTTCGAGGTTTTCGCGATCCGCAATGGCCTCGTGAATCACGCGGGGCGTAGGAAGCCCGGCCAGGGATGCATGCGTCAGACAGTGCGCGGAGACCTCGTGACGGCTGCCCTCAAAGAGCTTCTTGACGGCGGAGGTCGTCATGCGGCGGTAGGTGGCATCCGGCGGATAGACTGTGCCTTCCGGTGCAAAGCAGCCACTGTTCAGGTTGAAGGTGGCGGGCATGTTGAACTCGTCAAAGATGTGGACAAGCTCGTAGTCGGTTTCCACGCCGTCGTCGTAGGAGAAGGTCAGCGCCTTGCGCAGGCCGTTGGGATAGAGAATCAACATTGGGAAATCGCCTTCCTTTCAGAAAGAGTGTGAAGCTTATTGTGCGGCGCGTTGGCGTTTTGCGGAGAAAGCCTTTTTCAATAGCCATGCGCCGGGCTTTTCAATCAGGAGCGTTATGAGAATTGCCCCGAGTAGCGAAAGAAGGAAGCATAGCGCCATGTATTTGGTCTGCCAGGCTCTTTCGCCAATCTGGTTGGGAAATTCGTTCTCGGAGTAAGGGATGTTCAGGCGCCGTAAATGCACGGCAAGGTTCTGATGGAGAAGATAGTAGTTCATGGAGATGGCGGCCAGATAGCCCATCAGGCGGTTGCCCATGAGGAAACGAAGCGGCCGTAGGGCAAAGGGCAGCGAAAGCATTATGCCGAGGAAAATCAGCGCCAGAATCGGTCGGCGCATCATCTGACCGGCCTGCATGGCGGCCTGTCCGGAGGTGTAGGCTTGTACGCGTATGAGCCGGAGCAAGGCGTAGAAGCAGACAACGCACAGGAAGGTGGCCGCGCCCTGCCAGAGCCACTTGCGACGGTCCTGCGCCGGGTAGCGCTGGGTGAGCTTCACGTAGAGGAGCGCACCGCCCATGCCCATGGCGTATACATCCATGAAGCTGATGAGCTGATTGACAACCATGTTGTATTCATCCAGGCGCCAAACGCACCAGCCACGGAAGGCAAAGGCGGCGGCGGCCATGCTCATCAGGGTGCCTAAGGGATTGCGCATCGCCCATCGTGCAAGCAGCGGGAAAAGCAGGTACGCCTGCATCTCAATGGCAATCGTCCAGGAGGCGACGCCAATGGGCGTGGCGATGTAGGTTGGGTAGGAAAACGTCTGGGTGAAGGTCAGGTGCGAAAGGACATCGCGCACCATGGCGGCGGTGTTGTTCCCGTATTGGTTCCAGGGAATCGCAACGACAAAGAGCATCAGAAGCGTCAGGAAGTAGTAGCTGGGAACAATGCGCATCACGCGGCGCTGGTAGAACGTGCGCACGCTGGGCATGGCGTCGCCAAGCACCATCGACCGGGCGTAAGGCAGGAAAAGCAGAAAGCCGGAGAGCAAAATCGTGCCGTCCACCATCATGTAGCCTGCACGCATCAGGTAGTCCAGGGAATAATGCCCGATAGAAGGCGTTAGCCAGGACTGTTGCCAGAAGTGATACCAGCTGACAAGAAAGACCATCAGAACGCGTAGGCCGTTCAGCTCCGGTATGCGATAGCAGCTGGGGCGGTAGATGGTTTTCATTTCGCCTCCAGAAGGGCGCGCATGCCCATCAGGTAGCCGTAGAAGCCAAAGCCCACGATTTGGCCGCGGCATGCGCTGGCGGTCACGGACTTGTGGCGGAATTCCTCACGGGCGTGAACGTTGCTCATGTGGCATTCAATCACGGGCATGGGCACGGAGGCGATTGCATCGTGGAGGGCAACGGAGGTGTGCGTGTAGCCGCCGGGATTGAAGACGGCGCCGGTGAAGCCGTCAAAGTATGCCTGCTGTAAGGCGTCAATCAGGTCGCCCTCGTGGTTGGACTGAACGCAGCGTAGCTCCACGTGGAGACGGTCGGCCTCCTCCTGACAGAGGGTCAGTAAATCCTGATACGTCTTCGCACCGTAGACGGAGGTTTCGCGCAGACCGGTCAGGTTGATGTTCGGGCCGTTGAGAATGAGAATCTTCTTTGTTTCGGTGGTCGTCATAGCAAATGAAGCTCCTTCATCAGGGTGTCGGAAAGGTCGCGCGGCATGTCGCGTCCCTGCCAGATGGCCTCAGCGGCCACGGCCTGGGCGATGAGCATGTAGAGGCCGGTGCAGGTTGGCGTACCGGCGGCACGTGCGGCGCTGGTCAGAACGGTTTCCTGCGGATTGAAGATGATGTCCGCCACGGCACTGGCCCGGGAGACGATGCGCGGGAGCTGCTCCGGCGCAATCGGACAGGTGTCGCTGCGAGGGTACATGCCCACGGGTGTTGTGTTGACCAGTAGGCCGCCTTCGTCCGGAAAACGGGCGTAGAAATCGTCGTAGGAGATTTCGTCCGGCTGCTCAGGCGTTCGGGAAACGATGTAGATGGCCTTGGCGCCCATGCGATGGAGCGCCGAGCGGCAGGCGTGCATTGCACCGCCCGAGCCGAGGATGAAGGCGGAACGGCCGTCTGCGTCCATGTGCCAGTGGCGGAGCATCTGCTCAAAGCCCGTGTCGTCGGTGTTGTAGCCGCAGCTTGTGTCGCCCGTCAGGACGGTGTTGACCGCGCCAACGGCTTGTGCCGCCGGGTCAATGGTGTCCAGTAAGGGCATCACCAGCTGCTTGTAGGGCACGGTGACGTTGAAGCCGTCCAGCGTGCCAAGGAGCGCACGCACCTCCGTCTGGAAGTGGTCGCGCGGAATTTCAATCAGGCGATAGGTGGCATCCACGCCGATTTTTTCCCAAATGGCCCGATGAATCGGCACGGAGACGCTGTGACCGAGTTTTTCCCCGATCAGGCCGAAATGCTTCATATGACGAGATTCCTCCTTATATTGTTTCTCTATTATACCATGCTTGCAAAAGGCTTGCAACCGGACAAAGGGAGGCAAAAGCGTAAATACAAAGAAAAACCTGATACATCAAAAAACCCGATGCAATCGCAAATAGATGCATCGGGCGTGTTGGGCGGTTAAGCCGCTTTTTGATTTTTCGCCGCCATGCATTCGCATAGGGCAATGAAGAGCAGCAACACTGCCATGGCGCAGTAGCCAACGTACATCGGCAGGCCGGACTTGTCCAGCGCGAATTCCACACCGATGACGCCAAGCGCGCCCAGCAGGAGGCCGCCCACGGGAGCAAAGCGCCGGAGGAAGCTGCGCGGCTGCTTGCGCAGACAGAACGTGACCATGACCGCAAGGAGTACCAGCGCACAGAGAATCTGCTGTACGCGCACAAAGCCCCATTTCATGCATTCGGCCAGCAGGCTTTCGCAGAAAATCTGCGGCAAGGCCAGATAAAACGCCGTGTGCAGGAAAAGCGTGCCAGTGCGCATTGGGCGATGATGACAGACAAGCCCTGCAATGGCGACGATGGAGGCAAAGAGGCAGGCAAGCATGAAGATGGCCGGGTAGCTCTCGCCCCATTCGTTTGTCAGGGCAAAGGGCATGAAGGAAAGCGACGCGGGTGCTTCAAAATTGGCCGTGCCGATTTCGCCAAGGTACTTTTCGCCAAGGCGTGCAATGGCGACCATCATCGCACCAGCGGGCGCAAAGGCGTCCAGCGCCTGTAAGGGCTTTTGATGCGTCAGATACGCGGCAAGCACGATGCCCAGCACCGCACCGGCCGCGCCGCCGACAAAGCAGAACGAACCGGCCTTTAGCTGGAAAAACGCATTCCAGCCGTATCGGGGATACACAAAGTGCCATTGCAAAATGACGTAGCTGACCTTGGAAACGACAAACGCCAGCAGCACGGCAGGCAGCACCGGCAGGAACTTCATCCTCCGCTGATGGCGCAGTAGCTGGAAGAGAACGGCGCAGTACAGGCAGCCAAAGCCCATCAGCACCAGATACGGCGTGTTCACTCTGCGGCCTCCTCACCTGTCCAGGCCGACGCGAAATACACAATGTCGGAAATGGCGCGGGTGTTTTCGTTCTTGACGTCGTTGATTTTTTCGCCGTTGAAAATCATCATGGTGGAGTCACCGCCATCCAGATTATAGGCGATGTATGCACCCTCGTCGGCGCAAAGCTTGGCGAAATCCTTGAGCGTCATGCCCATGGAGCCACGCGCCTGAGAGGCACAGCAGATGGTCATGTATTCCAGCGGGCCGACCTGTGCAATGGCCATGCGCTGACGCGGCTCGTCATACGCCATGCCGTCGCCAATGGGGTTGAGCACCGCTTTGCCTTCGCGAACCAGCACCGGGCCGAAGAAGAAGCTGTTGATGACCTTCTTGCCGTCCACCGTGCCGTCCAGGGAGTTGCGCTTGGGCTGGAGGGCATAGTGGAAATCGCCGTCCTCATCAATGAGCAGCACGTCGCGGTCGCCACGCAGGTGATCCAGATACTCCGTGCCCTGACGGACGATGTAGCCAATGCCGGTATAGCAGAAATAGTCGCCGTCGATGGCCAGAATGGCGTTGGCGCGGTCGGCCAGAATCGTGCCCTTGACCGTGCGTGTGGAGTCGAAGCCACCTGCGGAGAGCGTGCGCAGCTGGGAGGCATCGGCGATTTTGATGCGTGCCACCCAGTAATCGCATTCGTTGCGGCGCTTCTGTGTCACCTGCACGCTGATGGTTGGGTCTTCGTAGCTCCAATGGCCGTTGCCGACAGTGAAGCCGTTCGGGTCAGCGGGCATACCAGGCGAAAAGTCAATGGGCAGCGATACCACGGCGGGCGTGACCTGCGGCAGAGGAAGCTCTTCGGCCTGTGCGGCGACACTACCACATAATAACATCAGTGCGCTTGTGATGGCCAATACCTTCTTTTTCATCACAGAGAATGCTCCTTTGCGGAAAGATTTTGTGTTGTGTTGCTTGTTGGGGCAGCATGGAAAATATCGTAACAAAACTGCCCCTTCTATTATAGCCTACCATGAAAAGGTTGTCAATTCGCCAAATGGCGCAGGAGCAGGGAAATTTCCCCAATGTCAGCCGTTGCCGTTTTCCTCGTCCCAGTCGGACAGAATGGTTCTATCCTCGTAGGGAACGCAGAGATAACCGCAGCCGCCTTCGTAGTGCGCGATGTCAGAACAAGCACATTCTGTGAAGTAAAGACTAGCTGGAACCA
>CAYXHF010000004.1:0-82131 GCA_964464815.1 uncultured Faecalibacterium sp. | reverse complement strand
TCTCCCTCTGGGAGAGCTGTCGGCCCATGGCCGACTGAGAGGGCCCGCCGTGCGCATCGTACCATCTCCACGAAGAAAGCCGCACATCATGCTACAAATGAGCATCTGCATGAGGGTCTAGCCATGCTGCGCGGCCCTCTCAGTCACCTTCGGTGACAGCTCTCCCAGAGGGCGAGCCAAGAACGCTGGCCGTGCAAGATTTTCAAGCCCGAGGCGTTGGGGCTTGTTACTAGTGCGCGATGTCAGAACAAGCACATTCTGTGAAGTAAAGACTAGCTGGAACCAAAACAAGCCCCTTGGCTCTCCCTCTGGGAGAGCTGTCGGCCCATGGCCGACTGAGAGGGCCCGCCGTGCGCGCAAATCCAAGAAAAAAAGCACGCTCATGCTTTCTGCCCTACAGCAGAAAACACAGCGTGCTTTTGGATTTGAAAAATTACTTGTTGATCTTGCTCAGCGCGTCCTTAACCGCCGCCATGATGGCTTCGGAGCTCTTGGTAGCGCCGGTCACAACGTCCACATCGGCCGTCTGCTTCTCGATAATCGCCTGAGAAACGGTCGGGAACGCCAGATTCCAGAAGTCAGCGGTGTCGCCGTGGCTCAGGACGTCAATCTTGGCAATCTTGTCGCCGTCCATGGTCACCTTGACCTTCACTTCGCCGCCGATTTCGCTCACGGCCGTGCCGATGTACTCGTTGTCGGCCAGCTCGATAGCGGGTTCTTCCTCAACGACAACGGGGGCAGCCTCGAAGCCGAAGTGGATGTTCAGCAGCTCAACCACCTTGCCAGCCACGTCAGCGGTCAGGCAAGCGCAGCGATCCTTGCGCTCCGGATCGGCGAAGGCATAGCCGGTCACGGCCATCCAGTTGCCAACGGAGTCCTTGCAAAGCTCGGAGCCGGAGACGGTGTGAACCGTGTGCTCGGGCTTGTCGGCGGGCTGATAGAGCGGGAACTCAGTCGTCTCGTACCAGGTGTACAGCTCGTTGCGCAGCTTGCTGGCGTCAGAGCCGGTCAGGAACAGGCCAAACACCGCGAAAGCGCCACCCAGGCAGCCACACAGATTCTGACGGCCATAGCCACCTGCACCGTTGGCAAACATGCGGCAGTCAATCTGGTTGTAGGGGTAGCCGTACTTTTCGGCCATCAGCTCCATCACGCCGGAAGAAACGCCAGCGCAGCAGCCGCCATTGGCATAGAAGTTCGCATAGGCACGGTTCTGCACCTCGGCCTTGTCCATATGCTGATAGGTCCACGGCCAAGCGGGCGCGGAAATTTCCGTGCTCTCAGCCTTCGCGATTGCGGGAACGGCGCTCACAGCGGCCGCGCCCAGCGTGATCTTGCTGGCCATGCGCAAGAATTCACGGCGGGTTTGCTTCATGTTCATCTTCTTTTCCTCCTAATAGCCACCATTGCTTGATGGCATTATCTCCATTATATCCCCTGGCAGGAAAAAATGCAAGGGAAAAACAAAAAATTAGAGATATTTCAGCAGGAAATCAGAAAAGCAGGTCTTTTGCATGCAAACTGCGGGAAATTATTCTATTTTACCGTCGGAAATCGTCAAAACGCGGGTGCAACACCGTCTGAAAGAAAACTTCAAAGGGAGATCTCCATCCGAGGCATTTGCGTGGTCGAAGATTGATCTTGTTGGTGAAGGCAGCGAAGAAGGCAGGATGGAATGATTCCAGGTCAGTGGACTTGGGACAATACTCGCGGATGAGACCATTGGTATTTTCGTTGGTGCCGCGCATCCAGGGAGCGTGAGGCGGAGGAAAGAAGAAGCGGACACCGCCCGGCGCTGCGGATATTTCGGCATAGCTGAATAAAGCTGTGCATCGCAAGACGGAACATCGATCTTCACCTCTTCTAAGCAAAGCT
Source organism: uncultured Faecalibacterium sp. (assembly GCA_964464815.1). Classification (GTDB taxonomy): domain Bacteria; phylum Bacillota; class Clostridia; order Christensenellales; family Aristaeellaceae; genus UBA11524. The sequence goes on along the minus strand of CAYXHF010000004.1, from coordinate 80,256 downwards.
TTCTGCACTGTCGATGCAGGAAACTGTAGTCAAATTATAACCTGAGTGAGTTACTGTGTGCGGATTTTGTGAAAAACTGTGCATTGGGTGTGAAAAACAATTTCTCCACAAGCTGTTGCCAGCCTGTGGAGAAACATTTTTCCATATGTTTTGATGTGCGGAATTACTTCCCCGTCACCCGCCACCAATCGGCCGTGACATCGCCCGCGAAGAGCAGATACACGTCCTGCACACCCGTCACGTCGGCGCAATCCACGGTGATTTCGCTCATGGCCGTGCCTTTCGGAATGACGAATTCGCAGAGGACATCGCCCCGCAGACCACCGGTCAGCACGCGCACAGCGCCGCCGTTTTCGCTGGCGGCACGCAGGGTGAACTGCGCCGCGCCGGAGGCAAAGTCAACGCCCTGCACCTGCACAAAGTCGCCCATGTGCGCTTGCAGCAAGGCATCCGGGCCGTAGCCGGTGACTTCCGTGCCAGCCTGACGGTACATCGTCCGTGCGGAAACGGGTGCGTAGGGGTCAAGCGTGTGCAGCTGGGCAATGCCCTTCATCGTGCCAGTGACCGGGCCGAGCTTATCGTCCTCGCTCACAGGCAGCACGTCCAGCTGCGGGCTGCGGTAGTTGCCAGTGATGCCCATGGCCTTTTCGACCGGGCGATTGTGGTAGATGAGGTAATGCACGCCCTTGAAGGTGACGATGCTGTGGTGGTTGTTGCCATACAGCCCGAAGAAGCGTCCCTGATTGACGAACAGCTCACCGCCGTAGGTGAACGGCCCCATGGGCGAGGAGGACGTCATGTACTCAATCGCGCCAGAGGTCAGGCCAAGGTCGTTGCCATCCGTCTGCCAGTTGGAGCAGTAGGAGTAATAGTACGTGTCGCCAATGCGGTTCATGCCGCTGTCCTCAAAGAGGTAGGGCGCGTCAATCACCTGCGGTTCACCGACGATGGAAATCATGTCTGCACCCAGTTGGACGCAGCGCGCCGTGCCAGGATTGGCGGTCATGCCGTCCGGAACGCCACCGCCGAAGTACAGATAGCCTGTGCCGTCCTCGTCCACGAAGACAGCCGGGTCAAAGAGCCATAGCACGTTGGCGCAGTTGGGCGTGTCGCGGGTAATCAGGCCGTGGCCCAGCGGATCTGTCCACGGGCCAGCCGGGTCATCGGCTGTCAGGACGCAAATGCCGTTTCCGCCGTTGCAGAAGTACAGGAAGAACTTGTCCTGGCCGTCAATGACCTGATGCGCGGCACAGGGCGCCCAGGAGTTGCCTGCCCACGAGGCAATACCCTTGTATCCGGCCGCCGGAATCGCACCATGATCCGTCCAGTTCACCAGGTCGCTGGAGGAAATGCAGTTGATTTTGTTGACCTGACCGTAGCTGTTTTCCTTCACGTTGCCGTCCTTGTCATATTCCACCACGTCGTTGGTGGTGTAGATGTAGAGGCGGTCGTTCCAGACAAGGAAGCCCGGGTCGGCGCCAAAGCGCTGGGTGAACAGCGGATTGCCCTCGCCGTCCTTCTTGTAGCTGGTCAGCGGGGTCATGTTGTCAAACAGTGCGGTCAGTTCCGCGTCGTTTTGCGGCATGGTGAATGCTTCACGCTCCACTTCTTGTGTTTTTTCTGCCGGTGCGGCACCGCGGATGGAGAAATTGCGGATGGTGAAGGGCGTGTCGGCCTCGCCACCTTCCACGTAGAGGACGTAGGTGTCGAAATTGCCAGCCGTCCACTGCACGGACAGGGTTGTCCATTCGCCGCAGGGAACGTCGGCAGAGACGAGATTTTCGTAGCTGGTCGTGCCGTCCAGCGCATGCTCCACCGACAGGATGAAGCGGCCGCTGTCCAGCTTGTTCTGCATCACCTCGACCTGAATGTCGTAGACGGCGCCCGGCATGAGCTCAAAGGGGCGTCCGGGAGAATTCCAGGTGGCGGTGCGTCCGGCGGTGTACAGGCCGTCCTTGGTCGTCAGGACAGATGCGCCGCGCCCGTACCAGCCGTCCGTGCCGCTGGTGAAGTCGGACTGATAGTTCAATTCCTCCGCCTGTGCAAAAGCAAACAGGAGCAGAAGGGATAAGAGAAGCGGAATGATGCGTTTCAAGTGCGTCTCCTCCTTATTTGATGGGATTGTGCGATGTGCCGTATCGGCGCTGCCTTTATCATAGCAGAAGAAAAAGGGAAAACACAATACAGGATTTGCTGAAATATACGCATTTCTTGCCCATAAAGGACAAGGCAAGAGAAAAGTGGGACAAAAATTGCCGCACAGCAGCGGTGCGGCAAAAAAGCATAGGAAACTTAGATAGCGTTGGTAATGAGCAAATGCAGGGCATGCTTCATGGCCAGCGTGCGGACGCGTTCGCGACTGCCGGAAAGCGACAGGCGAATGGCGTGCGTGCCGTTCTTGGTGGAGACGCCGACGCAGACCGTGCCAACCGGACATTCGGGTGTGCCGCCGTCTGGCCCGGCAAGGCCGGTGGTGCTGATGGCAATGTCCACACCCAGACGCGCACGCGTTCCCTGCGCCATGGCGCATGCCGTTTCCTCGCTGACGACACCGAAGCGTTCGATGGTGTCCGCTGGGACATCAGCCAGCAGCGTCTTCGTGTCCGTCTGATAGGTCACCAGTCCTGCGCGGAAGACCTGTGAGGCGCCGGGAATATCCACCAGCGACGCGGCAATCATGCCACCCGTCAGGCTTTCGCACGTGGCGCAGGTCAGTTGGTGCGTCCGCAAGCGCTCGATGGCGGTTTTCGCCAGCGAACCACGGTCGTCCTCCTCAATGGCGTAGATGACGTTGCCCAGACGCGCTTTCACCTCCGTCAGCAGCGGCTGTAGGAGGGAAAGCGCCTCCTCCTGCGTTGCCGCACCTGCCGTGGCGCGAAGCTGCACCTCGCCCAAAGAGCAATAGGGCGACAGCGTCGGGTTTGTGCCGTTTTCCAGATCGCGCAGGCGCGTGTCTACCTCCGCTTCGCCCATGCCGAAGATGCGCAGATAGCGGCTGACCAGCACGCGGCCGGAGCGCTGCTGCAAATACGGCATGACCTGCGTCAGGAACATCGGCTGTAGCTCCATTGGCGGCCCGGGCAGATGAATGACGACCTTGTTGTCCCACATCGGCACAATCGCGCCCGGTGCCGTGCCGTGGTCGTTCATCAGCACGGTGGTGTCGGGCGTGAACATGGCTTGGGACAGGTTGTTCTCCGTCATGGGGCGGTGATATTGCTGAAAACGGGTGCGTACCATTTCTTCAGCCGCAGGAAACAGCACCAGCTCCTTCCCTGCAACCTTTGCGGCGATGCGCTTGGTAATGTCATCGACCGTCGGGCCGAGGCCACCGGAGGTAATCACAAGGTCGGCACGGCTCAGCGCCAGACGGTAGGCGGCCTCAAGTCGTTCGGGATTATCGCCGACAACCGTTTGGTGCTGCTGCGTGATGCCCAGCGCCGACAGATGGCGCGACAGGAATTGTGCATTGGTATTAAGAACCTGTCCCATCAATAGCTCTGTGCCGATGCAAAGAATCTCTGCAATCATGGGAAAACATGCTCCTTCCAGCAAAAAGCAGGCAGCCCCTGCATCCGATGACGGCATGCAGGGGTGCGAAAAAGTAGCGGAATCTCTGAATCATTCGGCAGCACGTTAACGGCTGAAATTCCGCTCGCTATCGTACTACCTCATTGATTCAAAGCTGCCTTATGTATCCAGCTTGCTGACGCCCTGCGCCCGTGCGCAGTCCATGACGGCCTTGGCGACCGCCGGTGCAACGCGCTTGTCGAACGCGCCCGGAATGATGTAATCCTCCTTCAATTCCTCGTCCGTGACGATGGAGGCGATGGCACGTGCGGCGGAAAGCTTCATTTCCTCGGTAATGTCCGTGGCCTGTGCATCCAGCGCACCACGGAAGATGCCCGGGAAGACCAGAACGTTGTTAATCTGGTTGGGATAGTCGCTGCGGCCGGTGGCAATGACGCGTGCGCCGCCCTTGGCCGCCTCTTCGGGCATGATTTCCGGCGTAGGATTGGCCATGGCGAACACGATGGCATCCTTGGCCATGGTGGAAACCATCTCCGCGGTCACGACATGGGGCGCGGAAACGCCGATAAAGACATCCTTGCCGCGAATCACGTCGCACAGCGGGCCACGCTCGTTGTGGCGGTTGGTGATTTCGGCCATTTTGCGCTGTGCGGGATTGAGCCAATCCTCATCCACGCTGACAGCACCCGCGCGATCAACCAGCACGATGTTGCCCGCGCCGAACTGCATCAGCAGCTTGGCAATGGAGATGCCGGCGCTACCCGCACCGTTGATGACGATGTTCACATCCTCCATCTTCTTGCCAACCAGACGCAGGGCATTGAGCAGACCTGCCGACACGACAATTGCCGTGCCATGCTGATCATCGTGGAAGACCGGAATATCCAGCTCCTGACGCAGGCGGCTTTCGATTTCAAAGCAGCGCGGCGCAGAAATATCCTCCAGATTGATGCCGCCAAAGACATCCTTGCCGCGAATCACGTCGCACAGCGGGCCACGCTCGTTGTGGCGGTTGGTGATTTCGGCCATTTTGCGCTGTGCGGGATTGAGCCAATCCTCATCCACGCTGACAGCACCCGCGCGATCAACCAGCACGATGTTGCCCGCGCCGAACTGCATCAGCAGCTTGGCAATGGAGATGCCGGCGCTACCCGCACCGTTGATGACGATGTTCACATCCTCCATCTTCTTGCCAACCAGACGCAGGGCATTGAGCAGACCTGCCGACACGACAATTGCCGTGCCATGCTGATCATCGTGGAAGACCGGAATATCCAGCTCCTGACGCAGGCGGCTTTCGATTTCAAAGCAGCGCGGCGCAGAAATATCCTCCAGATTGATGCCGCCAAAGGTCGGCGCAAGAGCCTTCACCGTGCGGACAATTTCGTCCACATCCTTGGTGTCCAGGCAAATCGGGAAGGCATCCACATCGGCAAATTCCTTGAACAGAATTGCCTTGCCCTCCATCACGGGCATGGCGGCCAACGGGCCAATATCGCCCAGACCCAGTACAGCCGTGCCGTCGGAGACGACCGCCACCAGATTTCCCTTGGCGGTGTAGCGATACACATCACGCGGGTTTGCGTGAATGCGACGGCAGGGCTCGGCGACGCCGGGCGTGTATGCGGTGGATAGGTCATCACGGTTTTCGACCTTCACCTTGCTCTGCACCGCCACCTTGCCGTGGCGAGCCTCATGCATTTCCAAAGCAGCCTGATTATAATCCATCGGTTCTTGCTCCTTTTCCATTTCATTTGAGAAAGACCAACGTCCCTTAGTGTAGCACATTTTTGCCGAAAAAGAAAGAGTGTGGATTGCAAGATGACAAGGTTTCTGCTATAATGGCAGCGAAAGGGAAAAAAGGAAGAAAAAGTTGAAAAAAATCAAAAATTCGATAATATTGAGGATGTGGATATGCTGAATCGGAAGAAAGAAGCCATCATGGAGCGCATTCGGGAAGCCATTGTGTCGGATGAGGAGCGCCGCAAGCTGCTGTTCTGCTTGCTCAGTGCGGCCATGTCGCTGACGTCCTTTGTCATGTCCCTGGTCAATCTGCTGACGAAGGAATATACGCTCATGGCCACGACGCTTGCCTACGGCGCGGTGTCGCTGGTGTGTGCGGTGGCGATTCTGCGCCATGCGAATCAGAAAAAGCGGCTGTATATCTGTTTTTCGCTGGCGACGCTGCTGCTGCTCACCTTCTTTTTTGTCAGCGGCATTCCGGATGGCTTCAGCGCCCTGTGGTGCTGTGTCATTCCCTACTTTGCGCTGCTGATACTGGGCTTGCAGGGTGGCCTGAAGTATTCGCTGGTGTCGCTGCTGCTGCTGATGTTCTGGTGCTGGTCGTCACTGGGGCGTTCGCTCCTGCAATATGACTATTCGGAGGCGTTTTTGCTGCGCTTTCCGTTCCTGTATGGCGCGGTACTGCTGATTTCGCTGATTACGGAGTGGATTCGGCAGGAAACGCAGCGTCAGCTGGAAAAGAGCAAGGATAAATACTACTACCTCTATCGTCATGATGCATTGACCGGGCTGGAAAATCGCTTTGGCATCAGCGAATACATAGACACGGTGCTTGGCAAGGGCGTCCACCAGCGCGTGGCCGCTGTGCTGATGGACATTGACGATTTCAAGCACGTCAACGATACCTACGGCCATGAAATGGGCGATGAGGTACTCAAGCATGTGGCGAAGATTCCGCTTAGGATGCTTAGCGGGAACGCCCGCTTCTGCCGCTGGGGTGGCGAAGAATTCCTGCTGCTGATGCAGGGCGATGCAGATCCGCTGGCCATGGCTGAGGATATTCGCCGGGAAATCGAGAAAACGCCGATTCCCTGCGGTCAGGGGCGCATTCACGTGACCATCAGCATGGGCATTGGCATGGTGGATGATGCCCACGGCATAGATATTCACGCCCTGATTGATCAGGCGGATCAGGCCCTGTACTATTCCAAGCAGCATGGCAAAAATCAGGTGACGGTCTATCAGGCGGGCATGCAGGAGAAAACGGCCTGCAACGAATAAAACGATAAAATGACAGGGACGGAAGCGCCGGAAAAAGGCATCCGTCCCTGTTGCTATCTGTTTACCACTTCATGAACCAGGTGGAGATATAGCCGATGGTGCCGTTCACATCGACCTTGCACCAGTCCGTGCCGTGCTCCAGCACCTTCACCTCGCTGCCGACCGGCAGACGGGAGATGATGGCCGCGGAGAGAGAACCACTCTTGCGGAAGTTGACATAGCTGCCGCCGTTCACGTTCCAGAGCTTGGCGGTGAAGGGCGTGAGCGTGCCTTCGTCCTTGGTGATGGTCAGGTACTGCTTCATCATGTAGCCAATCTTGCCGTCCTGCACCTGCACCTTGACCCACTTGCCGCTCGTTTCCAGAATCGTCACCTTCGTGCCGTTGCGGTAGTAGCTGAGCACCTGCGCATCCAGACTCGGTTCACGGCGCAGATTGAGCACCTGCGTGTCCTTGGGGTTCGAGACAATGGCGGTCGTGCCGCTGCTCGTGGTGTTGTTTGCGGCAAAGCGCAGATACTGCGTTGCCACATAGCCTTCCTTGTCGCCGACCTTCACGCGCGACCAGGGGCTGCTCTTTTGCAGCACCGTCACCTGCTGGCCGTTCTTCACCGCCATGATGATGGCGCCGTTCATGCCCGGCTGCTCGCGCAGGTTCAGGCCCGTGCCGGTGTTGGTGTGGACAGTGGCAGGGGTGTTGCCTTCCGCCTGATTGAGGTACTTGGCCATCATGTAGCCGCTCTTGCCATTGACGCTGACCTGATGCCATTCGCTGCCGGCCTTGATGATTTCCACCAGCGTGCCCGTGGGATACTGGCCCAGCACACGCGCTTCCAGCGATGCCGTTTCGCGCAGGTTCAGCGCACCGCCCTTGACAAGCGCACTGTCGGTCGTTTCTGCCATGGCCGCGCCGGTCATGGACAGCATGGCGGCGGCACTCAGTCCGGCCATACGGGTAAGGGTCTTCTTGTTCATACTTGTTGCCTCCTTTTGCTTCCTATGCGGCAGACGCCAATAGGGGTGAAGCTCATATCGCAGTGGCTTCACGCATCAAACGACACGTATCATGGAATCCATGCGGCGCTCCCCTGGTGCATTCTGGGCGAACTGGTGGATGCAATGGCAGGGAAACAGCTTTTTGCCAATGCGGAAAAGGAAAATGGCGGTGCAGGGCGCATGAAAATGGCAAAAATTTCTGCACCTGTGCTTTTTTCGGGCATCGTTGTCTTTTTTCTGCGAAAAGTTTACATTTTCCGACCACTTCAAGGGTGTACAACGGCGGTTTTTTGCGGTACAATAGGATAGGTGAACCCTATCGTTTCCGGTAAGAAGGAGCGCTGAATGATGATGAAACGTTTATTGAGCCTGATGCTGACGCTGATGATGGTGCTGTGCTGCCTGCCCGCGCTGGCGGAGGATGCCACGCAGCAGGATGGCGGTGCGGATGTGCTGACGCTTTCCGAATTGAAGGAGCTGGCCAATCAGATCCAGCAGCTGGCCATGGCCAGTGTGCCGACGAATGACCCGTCGGCCTCTCCGACGGAGGATGGATATGAATTCCAGTATTCCTTCGGTACAATTTATGCAGATTCTCCCGCGATGAGCATCGACACGCAGGTGCAGGCAATCGTCCTGACCAGCGCGGAGGTGCAGGGTGTGCGTGCCATTCAGGTCGGTGACGACCTCTCGCTTGTTTTGCAGGCGTGCTATAACGAAAATCCGACCCTGCGCGGCAATCAGGATGCGGCGGTGCTGTATCTGCTGGACATGCTGCCGGAAAGCCTTGCCTGGGGCGAGGTGAAGCGCGACGGCCAGCGCGTTCACACGGTGGAATATGCCGTGCATGAGCGTGCGGAGCTAGATGGCGATGGCTACAGCGATGCAGGCGTTATCTTCACCATGGAGGATAACGTGGTCAGCGCCATTCGCATCTACGGCCTGACGGAGCGCGTTTCGATGGAAACGGTCATGCAGGTGCGGGACGAGCTGCGCGTGCAGGAGATGTTCATGCTGGATGATTATGAGCTGGTGCTGTCCAGCTATATCGGCTCGGAGCTGCCGATGTTTGATGGCACGGATTTGCAGTTCTCCGGTCTGGACTTCATGGGCCTGACGCCTGAGAGTGCCACGATGGTGCTGGGCGAAGCGATTGACGATGTGTGGATGGAAAATGGCGATGCGGGCTATGTCCGCACGATGTCCTTTGCCGATTGCGACGTGTCCTTCTGCTATGATGCCCAGAAGCAGTCGCCGCGTATCTACATGCTGGTCATTGCACAGGATGGCATGGAAGGTCCGCGTGCCACGCGCATTGGCGACACGCTTTTGCAGGTCTACAACCGCTTCCGCAACGGCGAAGGCGCGGAGGAGGCCAGTGGCCGCGAATGGCTCTATGGCGATGAGGAAAGTGGCGTCTACGGCATGATTGATTATGCCATTGATGCGGCGGTCATGCGCTTCTCTCTGGTGCTGGAGGATGGTCGCCGCGTGGCGATGAACCTGACCTTCTCCGCCAGCGTGCTGGAAGAAATCATGCTCTACGTGGAATAAGACGCGGAATTCGTCTGGAAAAACAACAGCCAAGGCTTTTTGTGATACGCTTGGAAGGAGGTCTGTCCCCTTGAAGATTGATTTGACCTGTCCGGTGGAGGTTTGGCGCGTTGATGCGCCGAAAACGGGTTATCCCTCCTGTGAACTGACGCTGTTCAACCTGTCCGGACAGCAGGTGGTATCGGTGGAGGTCACGCTGATTTTGCAGGATGATCAGGGTGCGGAGCTGACGCGCATCAATCACCGTGGCCATGGCCTGACGGGCGCACCGGCACGCACCTTCACCATGACCGTGCCGATTGAGGAGCCGGTCAACATGAGCGGCTATGAGGTCGTGGTGGAGAAAATCTGGTATGACAACAGCAGCGTTTGGCGTCGTGGCAAGGAGCCGCAGACCGAATACACGCCCAACAACCTGCGCCGCAGTGCCGCACTGAGCGAGCTGCGTGAGGTGGCAGGTGAAATGGCGGCTGGCTATCCGCAGATGCAGGGCGATTTGTGGCTGTGCGTCTGTGGCCGCCCGAACCGGGTGAGCGAATCGCATTGCGCCCGCTGTGGCCGCGATAAGCGCGAGGTCTTTGAGCGCTACAGCAAGGAAGCGGTCGAGGCTGTCATTGCGGCGCGCGAAAAGGCGACGGATGACAAGAACCGTGTCGCCGTGGCGGAGACGTCCAAAATGCAGGAGCAGCGCGAGAAGGAGGCCAACCGCAAGCGTCGCCGCCGCACCGTTGTGGCGGGCGTGATTGCACTGGTGGTCGTCCTGGCTGGCGGTGGCTACCTGACGGCGTTCCATATCCTGCCGCAGATGAAGTACAATCAGGCGGAAGAGGCGCTGGCACAGGGCCAGTATGAACAGGCCGCGGAGACCTTTGCATCCCTGAACGACTACCAGGATGCGGTGGCGCGCGTGCAGGAAAGCCAGTTTGCGCAGGTGAAGGCGCTTTTGCAGCCGGCAGAAGGCAATGTGACGCTGGAAGGCATTGCACAGGCACGCCGTCTGCTGGAAGGCCTGGGCGACTACACCGGTGCGGCAGAGCAGGTGCAGGAGTGCGACTATCAGGAGGCACTGCTGCGCTTGGCCGATAAGGAATGGGATGCGGCCGATGTGCTGTTTGCGGGCCTTGGCGAATATCGCGACAGTCAGGAGATGCGCAAGGAAGTGGCGTATCAGCAGCTGCTGAGCGAAATGGAAACGACCGAGGATTACGAGCAGCTCCGCGCCAAGTGGAAGGTGCTGGACGGTTATCGCGACAGTGCCACGCGCCATGACCAGACGTGGTACATGGAGGCCGAGGACGCGCTGGAACGCGGTGATGCGGTGTCGGCGCTGAACTGCCTGTCCGAAATTCCGGATTATGAGGGCACGGCGGCACTGGCGCAGAAGGCGCACTATGAGTACGGCAAGCAGCTGCAAGCGCAGGGCGAAACGACCACGGCCGCCGAGCAGTTCTATGAAGCCAAGGGCTATCTGGATGCCGAGGAGCAGGCGAACGAAAGCTTCTACGACCCGGCGGTGAAGGCGCTGGAAAACGGCAAGTACCGCGAAGCCATGCGCCTGCTGGGCAACATCCGCACGTATCGCGACGCGGATGACCTCTGGAAGCAGGCCGCCTATCAGCAGGTAGAAGCGGAAATGAACGCGCTGGACTTTGATGCGGCGCTGGAAATTCTGGCGCAGCTGCCCGATGATTATGAGGATGTTGCGAATCTGAAGAAGGACTGTGTGTACCGTCCGGCGCAAATTGCACATTCCCGTGGCGAATATGAGGAGGCCATCAAGGGCTTCACCGCCGTTGCGCCCTACAGCGAATCGGAAAAGATGATTGCGCTGTGCAAGTATGATTGGGCGGCCAAAAAGCTACAGGACGGCGACTGGGACGGTGCAATCGCGCTGTACACGGAGCTTGGTGACTACGAGGACAGCCAGAAGAAGCTCGACGAGGCGCGCACGGTCAAGGCTGAGGCACTGGCATCGACCGGTGTCATGGAGAATCTGGAAACGGCCGCGCAGATGTATGCGGATTTGGGCGACGACCAGGGTCTGAGCGCGACGCAGTATGCGCAGGCAGACCTGTTGCTCACGCAGGGTCAGTATGCCGAGGCGAAGGTCATCTTCACGGCGCTGGGTAACTATCAGGAAGCACCGGAAAAGGTGAAGGCATGCGACTATGGCACGGCCATGGCCCTGAAGGACGACGGCAAGCTGGAGGAAGCAGCGGCCATCCTTGCGGAAATTGCTGATTACACCGACGCGGCGGAGCAGCTGCAAAGCATCCGCTATCAGCAGGGTGACGATGCGGCGAAGAATGAATTGCCGCTGGCGGCCGCGCAGTATTATGCGGCGGCAGGCGACTATCAGGATGCCGCCCAGAAGGCCACGGAGCAGACGAACCTGTACTATGGCCCGATTGCACAGACGGCGAAGGAGCAGTTCAACCAGCAGCAGTATGCAGCTTGTGCAGATTTGCTGATGGGGCTGGACATGACGGCCCTGCCCGAAGCATACGCCGATTTGGCCGACATCTTTGCGGAAAGCTGCTATCAGGCGGCCGAAGCGTTCTATGCAGCGGGTCAGCCCTATGCGGCCTACCCCTACTATCAGCCGATTGCGCAGGAACGCCGTGTTAAGGAGCGTCTGAAGGAAAGCTGCTACTTGATTCTGGGCAACTGGGTTGATAAGAGCGGCAACGCCTACGCGTTCCGACTCGATGGCACGTGCCTGATTGCTGGCGAGGAAATGTATTTCGCGGTGGACGGCATGACCATCCGCACGGGCATGACCTCGAACGTGCTGACCGACACGCATCGCCTGACGGGCATCAACACCAAGACGGCATGGCTCTTTGATCAGCGCAGCGGCACGGATGTGCAGGTGTACCTGACGAAGGTTGAAGAATAATAAAAAAGGAATCCCCCAAGCCCGTTTCATTCGGACTTGGGGGATTTTCAGATGCGACAAAGGAATCAGTATTCGTATACCGTCACGAGGCCGCCCATGTTGTCCAGCGACATGGTGTAGTTGCGGGTCTTCTGGGTGACAGAGACGGTAATCGGGTCGGTGTCATCACCAACCTGCTGGCGGACGATTTCGTACTTGAGGGCGCCGTTCTCAAACACGGCAATGTGCGGATGCGCCATCAGGTACTCGATGTACTCCTCCAGGCACAGATCCAGCTGATGCATGACCGTGGCATGCGGCACACCCACATAGCGGAACAGGTTCATCTCGATGTTCACGCCGGTCTTGTAGCTCTTGCTGATGGTGCCCTTGGTCGGGAAGTCCTGCACGGGGAAGCGGAAAACAAGGCCGTACTTCCAGCTGTTTTCATACATCCACTTGCCCTGCTCGCTCTCGGACAGGGTGAGCTTGTTCAATTCGTCATTGTCCTTCTCGTAGAGATAGAGGGAGAAGGACAGACCGGAGTTGTATTCGCTCGTGCCGGGCAGATTGACGTTCTTCTTCGTGCTGGTCATCAGCTCATCCTCCGTCCAGGCGCTGTGACGCGTCTTGAGACGGTTGTACTCCTCATCGAACAGCGCCTGCTGGTCGGCAATGCTGCGGTAGCCTTCGCGCACGACATAGCCTTCCAGACCGGCGTCCTTGGCGGCGTTCAGGGCATCGAGCATGGCACTGGCGGCGACCGGGAAAATCTTCTGATCCGCGTTGCGCCAAATGCTCTTGGTGACGCCCATGCTGCGCGCATACGTCATGATGGAGACAAGCGAGGATTCGTCAAAGTCGGATGGACGGGAATGCCATTCATTCACCAGCAGCAGACCGCCCAGCATCACATCCTGACGCGTCACCGTGACCGTGCTGGGATTGTCCAGCGGGTAGTTGGTCAAATCGACGATGGCGATGCCTTCCTGCGTGTCGGGCTGCGGCCAATCGGCGCTGATGTTGTTGTTGGCTTCCAGCTGCGCCTGCAGGTCGGCAACCTCCTGACGGTAGGCATCGGCCTTTTCTTCATTGCGCTGCTGTGCCTCCTGACGAAGCTGGTTGACGTTGTTCACGCGCATGGTGTAGAGCAGATTGCTCCCAAACAAGCACAGAATCGCCAGTGCCGCCAGAATCGCCGTGCTGGCAATCAGGAATGTCAGGGAACGAACGCGCGGTTTGCGATGGGACTTCATTACAAAACACCTGCCTTTTCGGGTGATGGTCGTTTTCCGTGAATGCCCCTGCGAAAAAGACAACAAGGGCATATTCTTCTATGATATTCGCCACGGAGCGGCGATTTTCCTGCTAAAAGAGGCAAGAGAGGAAAAATCCGCAAAAAAATCAGTGCGAAAACACGGTGTCAGCAGGAAATTCGATGCCGTTTGCACGGGCGCTGCGGGCAAATTCCTCGGGAATGGGCGCGGTGAAGGTCATTCTCTCCCCTGTGCGCGGATGCGTGAAGGAAAGCGAGTACGCATGCAGCATCAGGCGGGAAACCTTTGCGCCCTTGCTGGAGCCGTAGATGGGATCGCCGCAAACCGGATGCGCGATGGACTTCATGTGGACGCGAATCTGATGCGTGCGCCCGGTCAGAATGTGGACATCCAGCAGCGTCACATTGCGCCCACGGGAAAGCACGGTGTAATCGGTGATGGACGGGCGCCCTTCAGGGTCAATGGCCATCTTCTTGCGATCCTTCTTGCTGCGGGCAATCGGCTGATCAATGCGGCCCGTGTCGTCCCGGAAGCTGCCTTCAACCAGGGCGCGATAGTGCTTTTCCATGTCGCGCTCCTGCAATTGGCGGCTGAGGGAAAGCTGGCTCTGGTCGTTCTTTGCGACAAGCAGCAGACCGCTGGTGTCCTTGTCCAGCCGGTGTACGATGCCCGGGCGCAGCTCACCGCCAATGCCGCTGAGGTGATCCAGGTGATGCAGCAGCGCGTTGACCAGTGTGCCGTCCTCATTTCCGGCGGCCGGATGCACCACCATGCCGCAGGGCTTCAGGACGACAGCCAAATCCTCATCCTGATACAGGATGGTCAAGGGAATGTCCTGCGCCACAGGGGCAGCCGGTGCGGGTGCGGGAATGGTCAGGACGAGCGTCTGACCGGGCTTTGCCTTTGCACCGGGCTTCGTTTCCGTTTTGCCGTCGATGGTCACCTGGCCTTGCGCCATCAGGGTGGCAATGCGCGATCGCGTCAGCCCGGAGGCTTCCGATAGCGCCACGTCGGCGCGGCGGCCATCGCCGGAAAGGGTGACGATGCGCTCCTGAAGCACATCAGGCGTTTCTTGCGTCATGTGGTTTCTTCCTCCAGTCCTCTGTACGAAGCAGCAGACAGTAGGCCATCAGCACCGCGCCGATGGTCAGGGCCGTGTCTGCCAAATTAAACACAGCAAAAGGGAAAAGCGTAATGTCCAGCATATCCACGACATATCCCATCATCAGGCGGTCGTAGGCGTTGCTGAGTGCGCCGCTGGCCATCAGCACCGCGCCAAGGCGACTGCACCGGCTGAGCTGATAGCGCGACAGAAACACGCCGCACACCACAATCGCCACCACGGAAAACACGCCCAGCAGCCACGAATGCCCGCTGAGCAGGCTGAAGGACATGCCGGTATTCTCCGCATAAATCCAGCGCAGCACGCCGGGAATGAGGGTGATTTCCTCCGGGAAAGCGGCGGCGAGCGCCTTGGTCAGCCTGTCCAGCGCAATCACAAGCGCCGACAGGGAAAGCCATCCAATGGCAGAGGTACGCACAGACAGACTTCCTTCCTTAAATAACTTGTTGTGACACTTATTGCCCTTTTCCTTCCACCAGGGCGAGAAGCTTGGCCAGAAAATCGCCAATGACCGGCAGATTCCGCTGTACCAGACCTTGCAGCAGCCAGACGGCCAGCGCACCCAGCAGCGTGAAGCCGATGGCTGTGCCCAGACCACGGGCAAGGCCGGAAACAAACTGCATCAGCAAGCGACGCTTCCAGTCCTGCTCATAGGCAAGAAACTCCGCCAGACGGAGCTGCTCCAAGCGAAAAAGTGTCTCCTCCATTTTGTTCGCCATCCAGGCCGCCCATTCCTTCATTTTTGCCTCCTGTTTTTTAATACTAATTTTCATCTACTCCATGTCATTCGCACAGTGTATGTTTCTGCATCGGCCATCACCGGGCCAAGCCCGGCGCTAGTCAGGCAAAAACCTGACCTCCATCTGGCTTTGCTTCGTTCCGCTCGCGCGTACCTCCAGTACGCCTCGCTGCACGCAGCTTTGCCAGAAAGAAAAATCCACGATGCTCGGTGACATGTTTTAGACGGAAATGAGGATAACAATTCCTTTTTGCCTGCCATTCTTCCCAATTTGCAGGGGTTTTATCCGAAAAGGAAAAAAAGCGGGAAACAGGGGTTGACATTGATGGTTAGTTGTGATAAACTAACACCGTTGCGACAGATTAGTTATGTCAAACTAATTTAGAAAAGCGCAGGAAACGGCGAGGAGGCATGAACATGATGCCATTGGGCATGGTAGAAATCGGCCAGTCGGGCGTGATTGGAAAAATCACCGGATTGGATGAGGTGCGGCAGCATTTGGCAGAGCTGGGCTTTGTGATGGGCGAAACAGTCACGATTGTCAGCAAAATGGGCGGCAACCTGATTTGTGCCGTGAAGGATAGCCGCATTGCGCTGAGCCAATCCATGGCGATGCGTGTATTGGTAAGCTGAGGAGGATGGAAGCATGAAGACGCTCAAGGATGTTAAGGTCGGCGAGAATGCTGTGATTGTCCGTCTGCATGGCGAGGGTGCAATCAAGCGTCGCATCATGGACATGGGACTGACGCGCGGCACGCAGATTCACGTGCGCAAGGTCGCGCCGCTGGGTGATCCGATGGAATTGACGGTGCGTGGCTATGAGCTGAGCATTCGCAAGGCCGATGCGGAAATGGTGGAAGTGGAATAAGCCCTTCCCTGTCCGCATGCAAACGGGAAAGCATCGGTTTTCAAGGCTGAAGGATGGAAAAGGAGGCGCCAATCATGGCGATTACAATTGCGCTGGCAGGTAATCCGAACTGCGGCAAAACGACCATGTTCAATGCCCTGACGGGTTCGCGTCAGTTTGTGGGCAACTGGCCGGGTGTGACGGTAGAAAAGAAGGAAGGCAAGCTCAAGGGAAATGACGAGGTGGTCATTCAGGACTTGCCGGGTATTTACTCTCTCTCCCCTTATACGCTGGAAGAGGTCGTTGCCCGTAACTATCTGGTGAACGACAAGCCGGACGTCATCCTCAATATCGTGGATGCGACCTCCATCGAGCGCAACCTGTATCTGACCACGCAGCTGCTGGAATTGGGAACGCCCATGGTCATTGCCATGAACATGATTGACGTCTCCCGCAAGAATGGCGACAAGATTGACCTGAAAAAGCTCAGCGCCGCGCTGGGTGTGGAGATGATCGCGACCTCCGCGCTTAAGGGCGAAGGCAGCATTCAGGCCGCTGAAAAGGCAGCCGCTGTGGCCGGGCAGAAGCAGTCGGGTGAGCATCCGCACGTCTTCACCGGCTCGGTGGAGCATGCGCTGGCGCATATTGAAGACCTGATTGAGAATAAGGTGGAAAAGCGCTTCCTGCGCTGGTACGCCGTGAAGCTCTTTGAGCGCGACGAAAAGGTGCTTGCGGAATTGTCCCTGCCCACGGATGTGAAGAAGGGCATTGAGGCCGCTATCGTGTCCTGCGAGCAGGAAATGGATGACGATGCGGAGTCGATCATCACCAATCAGCGCTATGCCTACATCAACACGCTGATTCAGAATTCCGTCAAGAAGGGCAAGAGCAAGGGCAGTCTGACGATTTCGGACAAGATTGACCGTGTTGTGACCAACCGTATTCTGGCCCTGCCGATTTTCGCGCTGATTATGTTCCTGGTCTATTACATCTCCGTCAGCACCATCGGTACGCTTGTGACGGACTGGACCAACGACGTGTTCGTTGGCGAATGGATTCAGGGCAACCTGCAACATGTCATGGAAGGCGCGGGCGTTGCCTCGTGGCTGACCGGTCTGGTGGTGGACGGTATTGTTGGCGGCTGCGGCGCTGTGCTGGGCTTTGTGCCGCAGATGCTGGTGCTGTTCCTGCTGCTGGCGATTCTGGAAGACGTCGGCTACATGGCGCGTATCGCGTTCATCATGGACCGTATCTTCCGTAAGTTTGGTCTTTCGGGCAAGAGCTTCATCCCGATGCTGGTGGGCACGGGCTGTGGCGTTCCCGGCATCATGGCCTCGCGTACCATCGAGAGCGACCGTGACCGCAAGATGACCATCATGACCACGACCTTCATTCCCTGCGGCGCGAAGATGCCGATTATCGGTCTGATTGCCGCGGCGGTGTTTGGTGGCAGTGCTTGGGTGGCAACCTCTGCGTACTTTATCGGTGTGGCGGCGATTGTCGTTTCCGGCATCATGCTCAAGAAGACGAAGGCGTTTGCGGGCGATCCGGCACCGTTCGTGATGGAGCTGCCTTCCTATCACTTCCCGTCTGGCCGCAACATTTTCCACAGCGTGTGGGAGCGTGGCTGGAGCTTCATCAAGCGTGCTGGTACGGTCATTCTGCTCTCCTCCATCGTCATCTGGTTTGCCAGCTCCTATGGCTGGGCGCCGGCAGCGGATGTGCAGGAAGAAGCCAAGCTGGCCTATCAGGAAGAAATGGTGGAATACGAGCAGCTCAAGGCAGACTTTGACGCGGCGGCTGAGGCTGGCACGCTGGAAGAGGATGCCGAGGAACCCGCCGAGCCGGAGCTGGCGCCCGAAATGGATCGCGCCGCTGGTTCCTGGGGTGCTGTTGGCGACATGGACTACTCCGTGCTGGGCCGCATTGGCAACCCGGTCAGCGTTGTGTTTAAGCCCCTGGGCTTTGGCAATATGCCCTCGACCGTGGCAACGGTGATGGGTCTGGTGGCCAAGGAAGAGGTCGTTGGCGTGCTGGGCGTGCTGTATGGCGCGGATGACGCCGCGGACGTGGTCGATGACGAAGACATGACCGATGTGGAGAAGGAAGAAGCGCTGAGCACGATTACAGCGGCCTTCAACGAATCCTCCAATGGCCATGGCCGTCTGGCAGCGTATGCCTTCATGATCTTCAACCTGCTGTGCGCGCCCTGCTTCGCGGCCATTGGCGCGATGAAGCGTGAGTTCAACAACGGCAAGTGGACGCTGTTTGCGGTGGCCTATCAGTGCGGCTTCGCCTATGCGGTGGCGCTGATTGTCTACCAGCTGGGTCTGCTGTTTGCGGGTGCTGGCTTCACCGTGGCAACGGCGATTGCTATCGTGCTGCTGGTTGGCTTTGTCTACATGCTGGTTCGCAAGAACCCCTACAACGAGAATCACCTGACTCAGAAGGTTTCGGCGTAAGCGGAAATGCCCCGAAGTCCTTTGGCCGGTGTTTCTGACAAGCGCTCTCTTTGTGAAAAACGGCTGGCGAATGCGGATTCTGCATCATCCGCATTCGCCGACCGAATGGGTATCGTGCGGCCAGGTTTTCTTTCCTCCCCTGCGCCGCACAGAGAAAGGAAACATGCATATGGCAAACGTAATTGTTGGCGGAATCCTTCTTTTGATTGTTGGCGCAATCATTTGGAAGATGGTCAAGGACAAGAAGAACGGCACATCTGTTTGCAGCTGCGGCGGCGATTGCAGCAAGTGCAAGGGCTGCCACTGAGAAAAGGATATTCTGAGAAAATCCCTGCTTCTGCCATCCAGGCGACTGAATGGCGAGGCAGGGATTTTTGAATTGGCGGAGACGTTATCTGGCAAGCTGGAAATACTCCCCGACCGCATCCGCAATGGCGAGGGCAAGGCGCGATTGATACTCCTCCGTGCGCAATAGCGCCTCCTCCTGTGCGTTGGAGATAAACCCGCATTCCACCAGCACGGAGGGAATGTCCAGCTGAAGGATGAAGTAGTCTCCGGCCATGGCGCTGCGCTCCTTGCGGGGCGTCAGGTGCGTGATGAGCGCCTCCTGCATGATGCCAGCCAGCAGACGGCCACTGTCGCAGCCGGCGCGGTAGAAGACCTGCGGGCCGGATTCAGTGCGCACGCGGTATTCGTTCATGTGGATGGACAGCACCATGTCGGCCTGACCGCTGGTGGCCATATCGACGCGCCGCTGCATGTCCTGGCGTTTCTTCGTCAGGCCGTCAGGCGGCACGTCGTCGCACAAATCGACGTCGCTGCGGCGCGTCATCAGCACCACTGCGCCGCGCGAGGAAAGCTCCTGCTCCACGCAAAGCGCAACGGCGAGGTTCAATGCCTTCTCCCATGTGCCGGAATCGCGGCAGCGTGCGCCACCGTCGTAGCCGCCATGACCTGCGTCAACCAGAATCGTGCGCCCACTGAGCGGCCCGACAGGTGCTGCTGTTGGCGTGGGTGTGGGCGGTGCCGCGTCCTGTCTTTGGGGCGTTTTTATTAGGCAAAGCAGCATCAGCAGCACGCCGATGCCCAGCAAAACGCCGACCAGCACGGGCAGCGTGCGTTTGGAAAACCTGTCGAAAAAGTCCGGTTTCTGTGCCAAAGGAAGCCACCTCCGTGGTGTATGGTATGTTGACAAGCCCTCCGGCATGACGGAAAGGGAATGGGCAAACGCATGTTTATGCTTTTGGGGCATATCGGCGATTGAAGGATGATGCATTGTATATCTATCCTCAGGGGAAAAAGGGGGTGTACAGCAGGGATTTATCCCCGGTTTCCACAGGCTTATCCACAAAGCTTTTTGTCGAAATATGCTTGAAATTCTGCGGATTTCCCGGACTTATCCACATTGTCCACAGGGTTATCCACAGAAGTTTTCCACCCAAAGGGAAACCTGTGGATTATTCTGTGAAAAACCAGAAAATGGTGACGAAAGGGCGTAAAAATTGCATAAACATGCAAATTCGATGCATAAATCGTCTTTGGCGATTGTCACTTATGGCCGATGAGACCCCCTGGAATCACAAAAGCACCGTCTGCGGCCATGACGAAGGTTTTCCGGGCTCCGGGCGGTGGATAAGTGGGCATATCTGTGGATGAGTTGGGGATGAAAAGTGGACAAATTGTGGATAAGATGCCGAAACAGAAAAAAAGCCGGCAGGAAAATACTTTTTTTGCGCGGTTCGGAGAAATCGGAAAAATAAGCACCATGAAAGCCATGAAGTCCTTGAAAACACCTTGACAAGCGGCGCACTTGGCGATAAAATAAACAGTCGGACAATCTGCTTTTTTGGTCAAAGTGTATGTTTGATGCCGGAAAATGCCTCCGGGCGACACACACGGAGACTTGTGAATATATGTAGGAGGAAACCCCATGCTGCCAGCTAATGACACCCCAGCCTTCCGCGACCTGCTGCACGAGCAGGTGGAGAAGCGCCGGACCTTTGCCATCATTTCGCACCCGGACGCGGGCAAGACCACGCTGACGGAAAAGCTCCTGCTCTACGGCGGTGCGATTCGTTCTGCCGGCAGCGTGAAGGCACGCAAGAGCGATAAGCATGCCACCTCTGACTGGATGGATATTGAGAAGCAGCGTGGCATCTCCGTCACGTCCTCTGCCATGCAGTTTGAATTTGACGGCTACCGCATCAACATTCTGGATACCCCTGGCCATCAGGACTTCTCGGAGGATACCTACCGCGTGCTGGTGGCGGCCGATGCGGCTGTCATGCTGATTGACGCGGCCAAGGGCGTTGAGGCCCAGACCATCAAGCTGTTCAAGGTTTGCCGCATGCGTCAGATCCCGATTTTCACCTTTGTGAACAAGATGGACCGCGCCGCCAAGGATCCCTTCGCGCTGATGGAGGAGCTGGAACAGGTGCTGGGCATCCGCTCCTGCCCCATCAACTGGCCGATTGGCACGGATGGCGACTTCCAGGGTGTGTATCACCGCGATACAAAGCTGGTGGAGCTGTATACCGGCGGCGACCACGGCAAGTCCATGGTGCAGAAGACGGACATCGCCATTGATGATCCGGCTTTGGAGCATGTGCTGGCCAAGCATTACCGCGACCGTCTGGCGGAGGAAATCGACCTGCTGGATGAAGCGGGCGATGCCTTCGATTTGGAGAAGGTGCGCCGTGGCGAGCTGACGCCCATGTTCTTCGGCTCTGCCGTGACGAACTTCGGCGTCGAGCCGTTCCTGGAGCGCTTCCTGCAATTCACGCCGCCGCCCCTGTCCCGCAAGAGCGATATGGGTGACATCACGCCTGAGCAGCCCTACTTCTCCGGCTTCATCTTCAAGATTCAGGCCAACATGAATCCGGCGCACCGCGATCGACTGGCGTTTATGCGCATTGTCTCCGGCGCGTTTGAAAAGGGCATGGACGTCTGGCATTCCGGCACGAACAAGGTCGTCACGCTCAAGCAGCCCCAGCAGTTCATGGCCGATGAACGCGAGGCGGTGGAAGAAGCGTGGGCTGGTGACATCATCGGCCTGTTCGATCCCGGTATTTATCAGCTGGGCGATACGCTTTCCGGTGGCCCGAAGCTGCATTATGAGGATATTCCCGTCTTCGCGCCGGAATTCTTCTCCCGCGTGCGCCCGGTGGACTCCATGAAGCGCAAGCAGTTCCAGAAGGGCATCAGCCAGCTGGCGGAGGAAGGCGCAATCCAGACCTTCGTGCGCACCGAAACGGGCCGCGAGGAGTTCATGGTCGGCGTTGTCGGCGTGCTACAGTTTGAAGTGCTGGAGCATCGCCTGAAATCGGAATATCAGGTGGATATTATCATGGAGTCGATGCCCTTCCGCTATGTGCGCTGGGTCGTCTCCACGCCCAAGCCTGTGGATCAGCTGAAGCTGACCTCGACCTCCGGCCGTGCCAAGGACAGCCGCGACCGCGATGTGCTGCTGTTTGAAAATGACTGGAGCATCCGTCTGGCCTGTGAAAACAACGACGGACTCGTGCTGGCAGAAACGGCCAACCGAAAGTAAAGGAGAGTATAACGAATGGTTCGTGAAGATATTCGCAACATTGCTATTATTGCCCACGTTGACCATGGTAAGACCACGCTGGTTGACCAGATGCTCAAGCAGGGCGGTGTGTATCATGAAAATCAGCAGACCGTAGACCGCGTGATGGACTCCGGCGCGATTGAACGTGAACGCGGCATCACCATTCTGGC
The DNA here is from genome assembly GCA_964464815.1 of uncultured Faecalibacterium sp. GTDB lineage: Bacteria > Bacillota > Clostridia > Christensenellales > Aristaeellaceae > UBA11524. The sequence continues at coordinate 58,086 of CAYXHF010000004.1, read as the reverse complement.
CAAGAACACGGCTGTGCATTATGGCAACACGAAGATTAACATCGTCGATACCCCTGGTCACGCGGACTTCGGCGGCGAAGTGGAACGCGTGCTGAAGATGGTGGACGGCGTGCTGCTGCTGGTGGACAGCTTTGAAGGCCCGATGCCCCAGACGCGCTTCGTGCTGAAGAAGGCGCTGGAGCTGAAGCTGAAGGTCATGATTGTCATTAACAAGATTGACCGTCCCGATGCGCGCTGCGAGGAGGTCGTGGGCGAGATTCTCGACCTGCTGATTGACCTGGAAGCAGACGAAAGCACGATTGAGAACCCGATTCTCTACGTCTCCGCCCGTAAGGGTACGGCGACGCTGGATTTGGACACGCCCGGCACGGACCTGCGCCCGCTGTTCGATTCCATCCTGAAGTACATTCCCGCACCCGAGGGTGATCCCGACGGCCCGGCACAGGTGCTGATTTCCACCATCGACTACTCCGAGTATGTGGGCCGCATTGGCGTGGGTCGCGTGATGCGCGGCTCCTTCAAGGCGGGCATGAACGTCATCCACACCAACAGCCAGACTGGCGTGACCAGCCAGCAGTGGCGTCTGGGTAGCCTGTATCAGTACGACGGCCTCAAGCGCGTGGATGCGGAGACGGTTGGCATGGGCGACATCGTGGCGCTCTCCGGCGCACCGGATTTGTCCATTGGTGACACCGTTTGCGCACCGGAATGCATCGAGGCGCTGCCCTTTGTCAAGATTAGCGAACCAACCGTCACGATGACCTTCCAGGTCAATGACTCTCCGTTCGCCGGCCGTGAAGGCACGTATGTGACCAGCCGTCACCTGCGCGCGCGCCTGATGCGCGAGTTGCAGACGGACGTCTCCCTGCGCGTCAACGACACCGACAGCACGGATGCCTTTGAGGTTTGCGGCCGTGGCGAACTGCATCTGTCCATCCTGATTGAAAACATGCGCCGTCAGGGCTACGAGTTCGCCGTGTCCAAGCCGCGCGTCATCTATCGCGAAATTGACGGCGTGAAGTGCGAGCCGATTGAGCGCCTTGTCGTCGATACGCCTCAGGCGTCTGCTGGTGCGGTTATTGAGAAGATTGGCCGCCGCCGTGGTACGCTGGAGCATATGTCTGGTCTGGACCGTGTGCGCCTGGAATTCCTGGTGCCGTCCCGTGGCCTGTTCGGCTATCGCAGCGAGTTCATGACCGACACCCGTGGCGAAGGCATCATGTCCGCCGTGTTCGAGAAGTACGAGCCGATTAAGGGCGACATTCCGCACCGCAACGTGGGCGCACTGGTTGCGCATGAAAGCGGCGTTTCGACCTCCTACGGCCTGTTCTATGCGCAGGAGCGCGGCACGCTGTTCATCGGCGCACAGCAAAATGTCTACGAGGGCATGATTGTGGGTCAGAACGCGCGTCCGGACGATCTGGTCGTCAACGTCTGCAAGCAGAAGCACGTGACCAACATGCGCAACGCTTCCGCTTCCGAAGACGCGATGCGCCTGATTTCCGTCCATCCGCTGACGCTGGAGGAGTGCCTGGAGTTCATCGACGACGATGAGCTGCTGGAAATCACCCCGAAGACGCTGCGCATGCGCAAGCGCATCCTGAATGCGGGCGACCGCGCACGCCAGTGGCGTAATAAGCAGTAAGAAAAACGGCTGTTGCAGAAAATTCTGTAACAGCCGTTCCTTTTTTACGGGTGATTGATTGAAGAAAAGAGTGGTGTAGACAGATAGCGGTCGCCGGTATCTGGCAGGAGGACAACAATGGTTTTGCCTTCATTTTCGGGGCGCTGGGCTAGTGTAATGGCGGCCCATGTGGCGGCACCGGAGGAAATGCCGACAAGCACACCTTCTCTTTGGCCGATGCGCCGTCCGGTTGCAAAGGCATCCTCATTAGAGACGGCAATGATTTCGTCATAGATGCTGGTGTTGAGGACATCCGGCACAAAGCCGGCGCCAATGCCCTGGATTTTGTGTGCCCCTGCTACGCCCGTGGAAAGCACGGCGGAGGAAGCTGGCTCAACAGCAACGATGCGAATGTGGGGATGCTTGGCTTTGAGATATTCTCCCACACCGGTGATGGTGCCACCTGTGCCGACACCCGCGACAAAAATGTCTACATGCCCATCGGTGTCAGCGTCAATTTCCGGGCCGGTCGTTTCCCGATGGGCCTTCGGGTTGGCGGGATTGACGAATTGACCGGGCAGAAAGCTGTGTGGCGTTTGCGCGGCAAGTGCTTCGGCGGCAGCGATGGCGCCCTTCATCCCCTTTGCACCTTCGGTTAAGACAAGCTCTGCGCCGTATGCCTGCATCAGCTGACGCCGTTCCACGGACATGGTTTCGGGCATAACGATGATGGTGCGGTATCCACGCGCTGTGGCTACGGCGGCAAGCCCGATGCCGGTGTTACCGGAGGTAGGCTCAATGATGACAGAATCGGGCGTTAACAAGCCACGCTGCTCGGCATCGTCAATCATGGCTTTTGCAATGCGGTCCTTGACCGAACCGGCAGGATTGAAGCCTTCAAGCTTTGCCAGAATTCTGGCCTTCAGGCCGAAATCCTGCTCAATATGGGTAAGCTCCAGCAAGGGTGTGTGGCCGATCAGTTGGTCGGCGGATGTGAAAATGCGGGACATGGCCATTTCCTCCTTGTGGTTGCGATTATTGCACAGCATCAAAGCCCTTTTGCAAATCGGCGAGAATATCGTCAATATGCTCCGTGCCGATGGACAGGCGAATGGTGTTGGGGCGAATGCCCTGATCGGCTAATTCATCCTCGGAAAGCTGACTGTGCGTTGTCGTGGCCGGGTGAATCACCAGGCTCTTGACGTCGGCGACGTTGGCCAGCAATGAGAAGATTTCCAGATGGTCGATGAACTGGTGCGCCTCTTTCACACCGCCTTTGATTTCAAAGGTGAAGATTGATCCGCCACCATGCGGAAAATACCGCTGGTATAGTGCATGGTCGGGATGATTCGCCAGGGATGGATGATTGACGTGTTCGACCTGCGGGTGGTTGACAAGGAAGTCAATCACCTTTTTTGTATTTTCCACATGGCGATCCAGACGCAGGGAAAGCGTTTCGATGCCCTGCAAGAGCAAAAATGCGGCAAAGGGAGAAATCGTCGCGCCTGTATCGCGCAGCAAAATGGCGCGGATGTAGGTGACAAAGGCCGCCGGGCCTGCCGCCTTGACAAAGGATACGCCGTGATAGCTGGGGTTGGCGTCGGCAATCGCGGGATAGTGGCCACTGACTGTCCAGTCGAAGTTGCCGGAATCGACAATGATGCCACCGAGTGTTGTTCCGTGTCCGCCTAAGAACTTGGTGGCGGAATGCACCACGATGTCCGCGCCGTGTTCAATGGGGCGAATCAGGTACGGCGTGCCAAAGGTGTTATCGACCACAAGGGGCAGACCGTGACGGTGCGCCAGTGCCGCCAAAGCGTCAATGTCCGGAATGTCGCTGTTCGGGTTGCCAAGTGTCTCAATGTAAATGCCGCGCGTGTTGTCCTGAATGGCAGCCTCGACCTCGGCTAAATCGTGAATATTGACAAAGGTGGCCGTGATGCCAAAGTTGGGCAGGGTGTGTGCCAACAGGTTGTAGCTGCCACCGTAAATGGTCTTCTGGGCAACAAAGTGACCGCCGTTTTGTCCCAGCGCCTCCAGTGTGTAGGCAATAGCCGCCGCACCCGATGCGAGTGCCAAAGCGGCCACGCCGCCTTCCAGCGCCGCCACGCGCTTTTCCAGCACATCCTGTGTCGAATTGGTCAGGCGGCCGTAGATGTTTCCGGCATCGGACAGGCCAAAGCGTGCCGCCGCATGGGCAGAATTGTGGAAGACATAGGAGGTCGTCTGATAAATCGGCACAGCACGGGCATCCGTTGCAGGGTCGGGGTGTTCCTGGCCGACATGGAGTTGCAGGGTTTCAAAATGATAGTGAGACATATGTATCATTTCCTTTCGTTGCGTGTGTTGTCGTTGTGAATGCAGAAACAAGAGCAAGCACGACACATTCGCCCGAAACGGAAATTGGCCCGAACAAGCTTTTCAAAGTAAGCCTTCATAGGGACAATCACCTGCCTATTCCTAAAAAATACACCGGGAGACTCCGATGAAGTCTCCCGGTGGTGAACACGCGTTGCTCCGCAATTACGGTGATGCGGAGATGTGCCTTTCCCCTACGGTGGAGCGCATATCGGACAGGAAGGTATGCAAAAGCATGCACATGCGGCAAGCACACATGCACATCATCATCATGGCGATGCTACGAGCCTTCATGTGAACGCCTCCTTCCGAAATACATTCCCTATCGTTTGGGTAGGTTTAGTATACCACGCAAAACCTACCTTGTCAATAGGTAAAATGACTTTTTTTCATGAGATTTTGTTGTCCCTTCCCCACCGGTTGACGAAAAAAGGGAAAAGCGGTATACTATCCTATGGCTTTTGTGAGGAAAAAGGAACGAAGCGGTGGCAAACGCAGACATTCCCCGGGAATAGGAGAAACGATATGAAAAAGCAAGCCCCAGATGCACAGACGAAAACAAAAAAGTCCTCAAACAGAAAGGGCATGGGCGCAAGTTTGCTGCTCGGCGTGGGTATCGGCGTTAGCCTCCTGCCGTGGATATTCGCCATGGACTCCTTTGCGACATATTGGCTGGCGTTGCTGCTGATTCTCGCGGTGAATATCCTGATTGTACCGATACACGAAGTGGGTCATCTGATTTGCGGCTTGCTGACGGGATACCGCTTGCAGAGCTTTGCGGCGTTTGGGTGGCAGCTGACTCGCACGGAGAATAACAAGTGGAAAATCGGCACATGGCATCTGCCGGGCGCGATGGGACAGTGCGTCATGGTGCCGCCAGAATGGCCGCAGGACGGCCGCTTGCCGTATGGGTGGTATAACGCGGGCGGTATCCTGATCACGGCTGTGCTGGCGCTTGGAACGCTGCTGGTGGCCTTGCCGCGCTATGGAACGATGGCAGGCACGATGTGGTGGGCGGCTTTCCTTGGCTTGCTGCTGTCCGTGCTGAACAATCTGCTGCCGCTGTCCCAGATAATCAATAACGATGGCGTGAACCTGCTCCTGCTCCGTCAGCGGAAGCAGACCCGCTATGCCGCGTGGAAGCAGCTGCGCATCAATGCGGAGAATCTGCAAGGCAAGCGCTTGCAGGATTTGCCGGAGGAATGGTTCGTCAACGAAGAGCTGCCGCAGAATACATTGGAAGGCGAAATCGACTTCCTTCGTCTCTGCCGCCTGCTGGAAATGCAGGAATATGAACGCGTCAAGCAGGAATGCCATGCGATACTGGACAATAAGCCGCCCATGATGGTGCTGCGCAAGCAGATGATGGTAGCCATGGGTGCACTGTGCGAATTGCTGACGGATGAAAAGGGCGAATGCCTTCGTTACTATGTCATGCCTGAATATCAGCAGAGCGTGCAGGGCCTGATGCGCATACCGTTGATGCCGGTGGTGGCCTATGGCGTGCATCTGCTGCACGATCATGATTTGCAGAAGGCGGAAAGGTCGCGCCAGATGGCCGAGAAAATCATCGTACAGACGAAGGGGCAGCAAGTGTCCATCCTGCCGGAAATGCTGCTGATGCAAAGCGTCCTGGAAAAATGGCAGGCATGCCATGCGCAGGAGGAAGAAAATATAATGGAAAAGGAAACAAACGGATGAAGAAAAAGTTATTTCAGCGGTGGTTGCCGAATGTGCGCCTGGTGTGCCTGGTTGTCACGATGGTGACTTGCTCGGTGGTGCTGTCGATGCTGTCATACTACCTGCCGGAGGAGGATATCCTGCTTGCAGATGCGCTGATGTATGTGGGCATGCTCTTCACGGCGCTGCTGCTTGTGCCGATGGCAGACGTGGGACAGCTGCTGGCGGGCTTGTGCTGTGGTTGGAAGGTGCAGTCCTATGAAGCGCTGATGCATACCATCCGACGGGATGAAAATGGCAAGCTGGAAACGGTGCGCGGTTGCCGCCGGACACGCTTCATGGGCTCGGTGACGCTGGTTCCGAGTGCGTATGAAGAAATGAAGTCGTGGCACGCGTCATTGGTGGTGCTGGGTGACACGCTGTTTGCACTGGTGTGGATGGTGGTGTTTGCCGTGCTGACCGTGCTGAAAATCGGCGAGCCGGTGTCGATGGTGCTGTGCGAATTGGCGCTGGGCGGCATGATTTTGCTGCTGTATCAGCTCCTGCCGCTGGGACGACGCTATACGCGTGCGTCTGTCGTGACGGCATGGGCGCTGGCACGTCAGGAGCAGGAGCGCCGTATTTACTGGGGACATCTGCTCCTGCTGGATCAGCAAATGCTGGCCAAGCCGTTGACGGAAACGGCGCTGGGTGATTGCTTCCCCTGCCCGGACGTGGTGAAGACGCCCTTTGACGCAACGGCCGCGCTGAATTACGCGATTCAGGCGATGCAGCAGAAGGACTACGCAACGGCGGTGGTGCTGGCACATCGTGTGGTGGACAGCAATGCGCATCTGTCGGAAAGCAATTGGGAGATGCTCCTGCACGTGGGAACGCTGTGCGAATTGCTGTGTGACCAGCCGGGTGAATGCACCCGTTTCTATCAGAGCAAGGAGGGCAAGTCGGCGCGTCTGAATATGTTCGTCACGCCCATGGCCGCCGCGGCCTTCTATGCGGTGCAACGCTTGCAGGGCGGCAACGAAGCGGAGGCGCAGATGATTCGCAAGCGCATCGGCCCGTTCCTGAATCGTGATACACATATGGCGGATATTTTCTGCCAGATTGATGCCCTGGCGGCACGCAAAAAGAACAATCGCCCGGTGGAAAAGGACGAAACAGAAACATAACAAAAAGCGCTATTGCAGACAATCAGCATCTGCAATAGCGCTTCTTTTTGTATGTCAGGACGCAGCGTTTTCAAACTGCGAGTTGTACAGCTCCGCATAGAAGCCGTTCTGTGCCAGCAATTCCTCGTGCGTGCCGGATTCTACAATGTCGCCGTGGCGCATGACAAGAATCTTGTCCGAATTCTTGATGGTGGACAGACGATGCGCAATCACAAACGACGTGCGGCCCTTTGTCAGGGTGTCCATCGCCTGCTGAATCAGCATTTCCGTGCGCGTGTCTACGGAGGACGTTGCTTCGTCCAGAATCAGCATCGGTGCGTTTTCAATCATCGCGCGGGCAATCGTCATCAGCTGCTTCTGACCGGCGGAGAGGTTCAATTTGTCGCTCAGCAGCGTGTCATAGCCCTCCGGCAGTGTGTGAATCAGATGATACAGGCCCGTGGCGCGCGTCACCTCGTCCAGCTTCTCGTCCGTGATGCCTTCCTTGCCGTAGCAGAGGTTGTCGCGAATCGAGCCTTCAAACAGCCACGTATCCTGCAAAACCATGCCGAACAGGTCGTGGACATGCTCCCGCGTCATCTGGGACAGTGGCACGCCGTCAATGCTGATTTCGCCGCCATCCAGCGGGTAGAACTTCATCAGCAGGTTGACCATGGTCGTTTTGCCAGCGCCCGTCGGGCCGACAATGGCGACCTTCTGGCCGGGCTTGATATGCTCGGAGAAGTCGTGGATGATCATCTTGTCCTTGGTGTAGCCGAAGCGCACGTGGTCAAACGTCACCTCGCCGCGAACCTGACGGCTCTGCGCCGGCAGATGCGATTCGTCGGGCATTTCCTCGGCCTCGATGAATTCAAACACACGCTCCGCAGCGGCGGCGGCCGATTGCAGGTTCGTGGCCGCCTGTGCCAGCTGGCTCAGGGGCGATGTGAACAGACGCACATACATCATGAAGGCGACAATCACGCCGAAGGAAATGTAGTTCTTCATGACCAGCACCGCGCCGACCACGCAGACCGCCACGTAGGCGAAGTTGCCGATAAAGCCCATCAGCGGCATCATCAGGCCGGACATGAACTGGCTCTTCCAGTCCGTCTCCTGCATCTTGCCATTGATGCGGTCGAATTCTGCCTGTTCCTTCTTTTCCGCACCGAAGAGGCGTACCACCTGATGGCCGGTGTAGATTTCCTCGATATGGCCGTTCAAATCGCCCAGCCAGCGCTGGCGTGCGACGAAGTAGCGCTGGGACTTGCCCATGATGCCCAGCATCAGCGCAAAGCCAATCAGGGACGACAGCACGGCCGTCAGCGCCATCAGCCAGTTGGTCGAAACCATCATCACCACGCTGCCAACAAACATCGTGGCGGCGGAAACGAGGCTCGTCAGGCTGTTTTGCAGCGTCTGACCGATGGTGTCCACGTCGTTGGTCACGCGGGACAGCACATCACCCGTGGAGGTTGCCTGGAAGTAGCCAACCGGCAGGCGGTTGATTTTGTGGGAAATATCGTCGCGCAGACCGCGGTTGACCTTTTGCGTCACCAGCGTCATCACAACGCCCGTCATGAAGCTGAGCAATGCGCCCACGGCGTAGAGAATCAGCAGTGTCACGCAAATCTTCTGAATCGCGGGCATATCAATTTCGCCCATCAATCCAGCGCTGATCAGGTTGGTAATTTCGCTGATTTTGTCCGGGCCAATCAGGCGGATAATCACGCCCACAAAGTCGCCCAGCACGGCCAGTAAAATGGCCGGATAAAACGGCTTGCAATGGCGAATCAGCTTGCCCATCGAGCCGCGGAAGTCCTTGGCCTTCTCGCCCGGCGCACCCGGGCCACGGCGCGGGCCGTGCATGGGCCGACGTTTTACTTCACTCATGATGCAAGCTCCTCCTTTGACAGCTGGGAATACGCGATTTCCTGATACACCTGACAGGACTGCATCAGCTCGCTGTGCGTTCCCTTGCCCACAATTTTGCCATCCTCAATGACCAAAATGCAATCCGCGTCGCGAATCGTGCCGATACGCTGGGCGACGATGATGTTGGTCGTGCCGTTGGTCTGCTCTTTCAGGGCAGCACGCAGCGTGCGGTCGGTCTTGTAGTCAAGCGCCGAGAAGGAGTCGTCAAACACCAGAATTTCCGGGTCACGCGCCACTGCACGGGCGATGGACAGGCGCTGCTTCTGGCCGCCGGAGAAGTTCGAGCCACCCTGCGCCACAGCGCCGGAGTAGCCAACCTCCTGCGATTCCACAAATTCTGCCGCCTGTGCAATTTGAACCGCCTTGTGGACGGCTTCCGTCGCGGCATCCTCCGTGCCATAGCCGACGTTGCTGCTGACCGTGCCGGAGAACAGGAACGCCTTTTGCGGCACAAAGCCAATCTTGCTGCGCAGGGCAGACTGCGTATAATCGCGCACGTCCACACCATCCACCAGCACCTGACCATCGGTGGCGTCAAACAGGCGCGGAATCAGGTTGATGATGCTGCTCTTGCCGCAGCCGGTCGCGCCGATGAGTGCCACGGTCTGTCCCTGATGCGCGGTGAAGGAGATATGATGCACCGCGTCGCCATCGGCATCGGGATAGCGGAAGGACACATCGCGGAATTCGATTTCGCCCTTCATGCCGGGCTTGCCCTGCGTCTCCTTGCCGTCGTGGATGCGCGCCTGCGTGTCCAGCACCTCGTTAATACGCTTGGCCGAAACGGTCACGCGCGGCAGCATCACAAACAGCATCACCAGCATCAGGAAGGCCATAATGACCTGCATGGCATACTGCATGAACACCACCATGTCGGAGAACAGGCCGATGCGCTGCTGCATGGCGGCTGCGGAGTCCAACGCCACGGCGCTAATCAGCGTCGCGCCAATCCAGTAGATGCCCAGCGTCAGCGTGTTCATGGCCATATTCATGCCCGGGTTCATGACGGACATGGCGATATTGCCCTGCTGGCTATTGCGGGTCATTTCCTCATTCGCGCGGGAGAACTTGCCCTCCTGATAGCCTTCGGCGTTATAGGCACGCACGACCTGAAGGCCGGTCAGGTTTTCGCGCGTGATGCGGTTCAGGTTATCCGTCAGCGTCTGCATCTTCTTCATGCGCGGCACGGCATAAATCATGATGAAGACGAGCAGAATGCACACAAAGCCAATCGTGCCGGCGGTCAGCAGGGTCCATTCCCAGCTCTTGCTGCTGATTTTCCCTACCGCCACAAACGCCATGATGGGCGCCTTAATCAGCGACTGCATGCCAACGGAAAAGAACATTTGCAGCTGCGAAATGTCGTTGGTGGAGCGTGTAATCAGGCTGGCGGTGGAGAAGCGGTTAATCTCCTCATTCGAGAAGCCGACCACCTTGCCATAAACCTTGGCACGCAGCCGCGCGGAGAAGCGCGAGGCAATTTGCGATGTAAAGAACGTTGTGCCGATGGTCAGCAGCATCGAGCCGAGTGCGCACAGGAGCATTTTGCCACCAGAGAGCAAAATGTCACGCATGGCGCTACCGTCCGTCTGCACCAGTCGAGTGATTTCCGACATATAGTCAGGCAAAGCAAGGTCGAGCTGCACCTGGCCCACAATCAGGACCACGCTACAAAGCACGAGAAGCCATTCCTTCCATGTCAGGTGCTTCAAAATCCGAAGCATCGTTTTTCCCTCCTTCTTTTTCTTGCGTTCTGTATTATAAGGCGCTTTCATGAATTTAGGAAGAACTTTTCATGAAATTTTTGATTTATTTTGGGAGGTTGGGAGCGTTTGCTTGGGGATTGACTTTCTCCGAGTTACTGGTTTGTGTCTGCCGCCCAGGGGGATTTCCGGTCGCCCCCTTAAACCCCTTCGGGTTGCCTCTGATTGGAACAATATATCATAGCATGCTAACAGATTGCATTTATAGAACAAACCACGTCGGCTCAGCACAGGCTCCCTTGTGTAAAGGGAGCTGTCAGCCGCTCTGGCTGACTGAGGGATTGTCCTCGCCACCCAAAAACAAGCACCAAGCGAAGCGCCCACGCCTCCGCAAACAAATCTCCTTCCGCCGCGCATGAAAGCCGCTTACTCCGGACATACTCCAAGTGTCACAGGGGCAGTTTTCCCTGCAAATCGGGAAAGGAAGGGAATTTTTCATGCGAAATCATGGCAAAACAAGACGATGGCTTTGGACGGCGCTGCTGCTGGGGAGCATGGTGGCCTTGCTGGCAGGCTGTAGTGCGATGGCGGATATGCGCACCGGTCAGGCGGAAGGGTATGGCGGCACGTTGCGCGTGCAGGTGACGATGAATGGCGAAACGATTGGTGCGGTCAATGTGCTGGAACAGCATGAGACGGATGGCGTGGGCAGTCGCGCGCTGGAAATCATGCCAGATGAAATGGTGCGGCTGAACACGTGGGATGTTGATGGCGTGTCCGGTGCGACTGTCACCAGCACGGCCTTGCGGGAAGCCGTCCGGATGGCGCTGGAAAGCACGGGAACGAATCCTATGCAGAATCAGGAGCAGACGCTGCGGGATGGCATTGGCATGGTGGCCACAGGACGCGTTGGCCCGGGTAAGGATGACGAGGATGGACAGGTCTATTCCTTCAACGTTGTTTTCGCCCATGGTCAGTTTGATGCGCAGGGACGCATTGTATCCATGGCCGTTGACCAGCTGGAGGTTGCAACGCCCAATAGCAGCACGGCCGATATGCCGCAGTTTGGCGGCTTTCCGGGCCAGGGCGGCTATTCCCTGTGGGACGATGCGCAGGGCAAGGTGGTCGGCCATACGGAGGACAGCGAGGATCAGTTCATGCAGGAAATTGCCGCTTGGACGAGCAAACGCGCCCGTGGCGACAATTACCAGCTGACAAGCGGTTCCTGGGCAAAGCAGATGGACGCGTATGAGCAGATGATGATTGGCAAGACCGTGGATGAGGTGGAAGCGTGGTTCGGCACATACTTCTCCGCGGAAAACGGCCGTCCGCTGCGTGCAGAAAACCAGGAGGAGGCCGACCAGACGAAGTGGCAGGCGCTGTCCGAGGCGGATCGGGCGATGGCGTCGGACGTGGTATCGTCGGCCACGATGTCCCTGCGGGATGAGCATGGCGATATTCTCACGGCCATTCGCCGTGCATGGGAGGATGCGCAGCGCTGACGGAAAAACTTGCAATTTCCGCAGTCTGATGATACAATAGTAAAAAAGGCAAAGCTAGCTTGCTTTGAAAGGAGTACCCATGAACATTCACGAATCTTCGGAGGATTATCTGGAGGCCATATTGCGCCTGACGGAGTCCAAAGGCTATGCGCGTTCGGTGGATATTTCGCTGCTGCTGGGCGTGACGAAGCCTTCTGTCAGCGTGGCGATGAAGCGCCTTCGCGAAAACGGTTATTTGACTATGGATGAGGATAACCTCATTAAGCTGACGCCAATGGGCATGGAAATTGCGCGGAGCATTTATGCGCGCCATAAGACGTTGGCGAACTTTTTTATCAGCCTTGGTGTGGATGAAGAAATTGCGCGCGAGGATGCCTGCAAAATTGAGCACGACCTGTCGGAGGAATCGTTCGATGCGATTTGCCGTCTGATGGCCGAGCGTAATGGCGAAAAGAAGCAGTAATACTAATTTTCATCTACCCCATGACATTCGCACAGCGGATTGTTCCGCATCGGCCATCACCGGGCAAAGCCCGGCGCTAGTCAGGCAAAAGCCTGACCTCCATCTGGCTTTGCTTCGTTCCGTTCGCGCGTACCTCCAGTACGCCTCGTGGCACTCAGCTTTGCCAGAGAGAAAAATCCACGATGCTCGGTGTCATGTTTTAGACGTAAATTAGTATAAGCACGGTTTCTTGACAAAAGCCCTTCTCAATGGTAAACTGAATCGAAAGATTTGGTTGACGTTGAGGAGGCTTTTTTTGTGCCGCGAAAGGGTGTGCGGATGTGGGTGATGATGGCGCTGATGACCGCGCTTTTGTGCGTGATTGCACCGCTTGCCCTGCCGCTGGGTGTTGTGCCGGTGAGCATGAGCACGCTGGTGCTGTTTCTGATGCTGTATCTGCTGCCATGGCGTCAGGCAACGATGGCCACGGGTGCTTATCTGCTGCTGGGTCTGCTGGGTCTGCCGGTATTCAGTGGCTATATGGGCGGCGTGGGAAGGCTCCTTGGGTCGACCGGTGGCTATCTGCTGGGCTATCTGCCGATGGTGGCGGTGGCAGGCAGCCTCATGGCACGAAGCGAAAAGCGCTGGGTGCATTGCCTGTGTATGGCGGCAGGTGAAGTGGTGCTGTATCTGCTGGGGTCTGTCTGGTTCTGCATCCAATCGGGCGTGTCCTTCTATGCGGCGGTGGCGACATGTGTCGCGCCGTTTCTGATGGGAGATGCCATCAAAATCGCGCTGGCGGTGATGCTGGGAACGCTGCTACAGCGGCGATTGCGTCAGGCGCACGTGCTATCATGGTAATCAAAAAAAGACGCGAAAGCATGTAAAAAATGCTTCGCGTCTTTTTGTATGCAGCGGAATCAGCCGTGCTGACCTTCGCTCTGCAACTGCATGTTCTCCACCACGATGTCGTGGATTTCGCCCAGAGAAGCGCAGTATTCCAGCACCTGCCACGGCTCGTTGGTGTGGAAGTGAATCTTGATCAGCTCATCATCACCCACAGCCAGCAGACAGTCGCCCTTGAAATGCTCGGTAATATAATCGTTGATGGCATCCTCATCCAGGTCGTGGCCTTCGATGAGCAGCTGCGTGTCAAACTTGAATTCGAGAATCTCCGCCATGATGCAACCTCCTTTTGCTTTTCTGCATGCGGCAAAAAACCTTGGCGCATGATACAGACGATATTCTACGCAATTTCCGGTTTTCCTGCTGGAAACGTGGAAAAAAATCAATATCCCGGCTCTGCGTGGTGCAGAGCCGGGATCATCCGGAAGGAAGAAAAGACTGTTGGAGTGCAGGCCGAACAGTTTTTCTTTTATACGCAGAGGATGAAAAATCACAGACAGAAGTCGGAAAAGACACAGCCATCGTGCGCAATTTGTGTGCGGACGATGGCTGTGAGCCACTCTCCTCCATTCAGAAGGAGCTTCTTCCGTGATATGATAACTCATGCGTAGCGTATGCCGATAACTGTTGAGAAATCGGCATCTTTGGTATCCGGTACGGAACGTGGCATCCGCTGCTGCGGGCAATGTACACATACCGGCCAATATCAAGGATAGCGTAAAATGCCTCTGAAATCAAGAGGGTTTGTACACAGAAAAGTGTGTCTCTTCCGCATCTGGAAAAGCCTGTAAGCCTGTGCTGCTTACTCGCTTTCCAGCTCGGAAATCAGCGCAGGCACCTTCGCGGCCTCTGCCGGGTCAAGCGGCGGATATTCCGGGTGCATGTCCTCCAGAACGGAAAGCAAAAGCTCACTCATCAGATAGCGCGTGAACCACTTGTCATCCGCAGGCAGCACGTACCAGGGCGATTCGCGTGTGGCGGTGGCGTTGATGGCGTCCTCAAACGCCTCGTCATACTGCTTCCAGAGCTGACGCTCCCGCATGTCGTTGACGGAAATCTTCCAGTGCTTGTCTTCACGCTCCAGGCGGTCGAGGAAGCGGTTGCGCTGCTCCTCCTTGCTGATGTTCAGATACACCTTGATGACGCGATAGCCGTTTTCGTAGAGGTACTGCTCCCAGTTGCGCAGCTGGCGATAGCGCTTCTGATAGAATTCGCTGTCCTGCGTGACACGCTCGGGCATGGCATAGCCCGTTTCCATGTGGTGGACGCGGGTGACAAGCACATCCTCATACTGACTGCGGTTGAAGATGCCGATTTTGCCACGCGGCGGCAGCGCCTTGTTGATGCGCCAGAGGTAATCGTGGCTCAGCTCCTCCTTGCTCGGGCCTTTGAAGGAATGCACCTCCAGCGCCGCCGGATTGAGCAAGCCGAATACCTTCTTGATGAGGCTGTCCTTCCCTGCGGCATCGCGTGCTTGCAGGGCAATGACCAGCCCTTCTTTGCCTTCTGCATACAGACGGTCTTGCAGGAGAGCCGCCACAGACATGTTTTCCAGCGTCTTGGCCTTCAGGGCACTTTTGTTGATGATGTTGGGCGCACCGGTGGGAATATCGCGCAGGGAAAGCTTGGATGAACCATCATAGCGATAGTCCTTGATGGAGCAGGTGGACATGCGGGTGTACCTCCGTTTTGTTGTGCAAAGAAAGCCACAGACATCCGCTGTGCATCTGTCCGTGGCCGCTTTGATGATGATGTGTGTGATTAAATCTGCATCGACGGGAAAATCGTGGTGTGCTCAATCAGCTCGCACTGGAAGCGCTGCGCCAGATGAGCTTGCGGAGCGCTGTCGTTCATGATGCGCATGGTCAATTCGTTCACGCCCATGCTGCTCAGTGCCTGCTGCGTGCGGGCGAGCAGCTGCGTGCCCATGCTGCGGTGCTGGAAGGCCGGCTCAATGTACAGGCCCATGACCTCGGCTGAGGAATACTGTCCTGCGGCAACGCACATGCCCACCAGATTCGAGCCGTAGAGCAGGCCCAGAACGATATTGTTCGGGCGATTGAGCTGTTGCAGCAGGAAACCGTGGTCGAAGTAGCTGAAGCCCGCGTTACGCATGCAGTTGACCACATTCATCTGCTCCGCGGTCGTGTTGACAGGCACAGGCACACAGGCGGTGTTGAAAATCTGCGGCACCTCTGCGGGCTGGTTCAGGCGCAGTAAATCCTCGGTGTGATTCATGTCAAAGCCATTGTGCTGCAAAAAGGTCAGCTTCTGCGTATCCTGCGGCTGGACGTTGGTGTACAGGCGCGCCGGTGCATTGGGATGCTGTGCGCGCAGCAGACGCGCCCGCGCCGCCAGAGAACCCAGCAGCATGTATTCGCCCTGCGGCGTGGCATTCATGGAGAAATAAATATTGACAGGACGCTGCGGGAAAATAGCCGGCTGGTACTGATAAATCAGATATCCTTCGCCAATCTGCGTGCCCATGTCATCCAGGACGAAGAAAACGTCTTCCTTCGGGATACCGCGGTAAATTTCCTTCGGTTGTGTTACCTGCATGGTTTAATTCCTTTCTTTGGCGTCAGGGATTCTGCCGTCACCCAGCAGCATGGCGATGAGCATCAGCGCCAGAACAGCTGTCATCACAAGATACAAAAGACCGTTATCAATGGGCGACTTGTCCAGCGCGAATTCGATGGCGATGCAAATGCCGGCACCCGCCACGAACGTGACCGCACGGGCAATGCACAGCCCCTTGGACGCACCCTGACGAATCAGGCGAACCAGACGCGTGGCCAGAATCACCACCAGGACACCTGCCGCCATGAGCATGTTCAGCCGGACAAAGCCGAAGCGAATCAGCTCGTCTGCGCGCCAGGAATCCAGCATCACCTGTGCGATGCTGATGATGCTCAGACCCGTTTCCAGCATGCGACCAGTGGGCTGCACGCGGCGACGCATCACCAGCACGACCAGCAGCGCAATCGCCGCCACAAGCGCTTCATACGCCCAGACGCACAGCACCGTGTCGTACTCGCCAATCCGCTGGAAGGGCAGGAAGGAAAGGCCGATGTCCTCAATCAGCTTGCTCGTGCCCTGACCGGAGACGCTTTCGCTCAGGCGCAGGCCCACAAGCACCAGCAACGCACCGGGCGTCACATCATCCAGCAGTGGCAGGAGTGATTGCTTTGTCACGCGGGCGTAAATGGCCAGTGCCGCCATACCGCCCAGAATGCCGCCGTAGAGCGTATAGCCGCCCTGCCAGAACTGCCAGAAGAACGACGCGCCGCCCAAGTCCGCCAGAATATAGGAAAAGCGTGCGCCGATATACAGCAGTCGCGCGCCCAGCAGCGCACCCAATGCACCCCACAGGCACATCGCCGTGCGGCGCGAAAGTGGATGACGACGGGCGCAAACAAGCGTCAGCGCCAGACCAGCCAGCGTGCTGATGGCCGCACCAAGGCCATAGCGCGTCAGGCAGAATTGCGTATAAGGATCTTCCACCTCATAAAGCGGCTGGAAGAAATCGACGATTTTGGCCGACGAGGACGGCACAAGCAGCAGCACAGCTGCCGGAACAAGGATAAGCAAGGCAATGCAGCCCGAAATGGCCGCCCAATTCGTTTTTTTCATCAGATAAGGGTTCTCCTTCCATGTACAGCGCGAAGCAAGTTGCATAGCTACGCACAGTATATTATAGCCATTTTTCTGCCGGTTGACAAGGTGAAAAGCGGAATCTTTCTGGCACTCGTCACAATTTCTTTTTTCGTGCAGGAAAAGCAGGAAAAAGGGCGAAACAGGGAATGTCGTTTTCTAATGAGAAGACAACCAAATCGCAAAGGAAACAAAAATGCAGGAATTTTCGATATTTTTGATGAAAAAACAAGAGGAATTTTTCACTTTTGCGGCGAATTGTAACCATTTGAAACTCTGTCCCCCCTTGTGGACAGCAGGGTCAACAAAGATGAACAGTCTGCCCTTTTTCGATGGTGGCGAATGGGTCGGGCTGAATGGGTGAGGTACTGCAAATGGAACAGAATTCCTCTTTTTATTACGCGGGCATTGACATCGGGTCTACCACCGTCAAGCTGGTGCTGCTGAATGAAGCGGGAGAAATGGTGTGGGGCGAATATCGCCGTCACTGCGCACACACGCAGGAAACGCTGGCCGAAATGATGCGGGAGGCGCGCGAAAAGCTGGGTGCATGCCGCGTGAAGGTACAGATGACGGGTTCGGGCGCAATTTCGCTGGCCGAGGCGCTGCATGTGGGCTTCGTGCAGGAGGTTGTGGCCGTGGCGGAAACGCTGCAAAAGGTCGCTCCGCAGACGGACGTCGCCATTGAATTGGGCGGCGAGGATGCCAAGATTATTTATTTCACCGGTGGCCTGGAGGAGCGCATGAATGGCGTTTGCGCCGGTGGCACGGGTTCGTTTATTGACCAGATGGCGGCACTGCTGAAAACGGATGCGCCGGGTCTGAATGAGCTGGCGAAGAATTATCATGAGCTGTATCCGATTGCGGCGCGCTGTGGCGTGTTCGCCAAGAGTGACATCCAGCCGCTGATCAACGAAGGTGCGGCACGAGAAGACCTGGCGGCCTCCATTTTCCAGGCGGTCGTGAATCAGACGATTTCCGGTCTGGCGTGCGGCAAGCCGATTCGCGGCCATGTGGCCTTCCTGGGTGGCCCGCTGCACTTCCTGTCGGAGCTGCGCGCGGCGTTTGTGCGCACGCTGCATCTGACGGACGAAACGGCGATTGTGCCCAAGAATTCGCACCTCTTTGCCGCCACGGGCGCGGCCATGGCCGCCATGCAGGACACGCAGGGCGAGGCTGTGCCGATGGATAGCCTGCTGGAACGCTTGCAGCAGGGCGTGATGCTGACCTTTGGGCTCAAGCACCTGCCGCCGCTGTTCCGTAATCATGACGAATATGCGGATTTCCTGCATCGTCACGAAAAGGCGAAGGTGCAGCGTGGCGATTTGGCGACGTACAACGGCCGCTGCTATCTGGGCATTGACGCCGGTTCAACCACAACGAAGGTGGCACTGATTGGCGAAGACGGCGAATTGCTCTACAGCTTCTACGCGGGCAATTCCGGCAGTCCGATTGACACGGCGCGCCAGGCCATGCGCGAATTGATGGAGCAGATGCCCAAAACGGCGCGAATCGCACGCTCCTGCTCCACGGGCTATGGCGAAAGCCTGCTCAAATCCGCTTTCCGGCTCGATGATGGCGAGGTGGAGACGATTGCGCACTGCACCGCCGCGGCCTTCTTCGACCCCAAGGTCGATTGCGTGCTGGACATCGGTGGTCAGGACATGAAGTGCATCAAGCTGAAAAATGGCTCGGTGGACACCATCCTGCTCAACGAAGCCTGCTCCTCCGGCTGCGGCAGCTTCCTGGAAAACTTTGCAAACTCCATGGGCTATACCGCCGAGGGCTTTGCCGCTGAGGCACTTTTTGCCAAGCAGCCGGTCGATTTGGGTACGCGCTGCACGGTCTTCATGAATTCCAATGTCAAGCAGGCACAGAAGCAGGGCGCATCCATTCAGGACATCAGCGCCGGCTTGGCCTGCTCGGTTATCAAGAACGCGCTGTTCAAGGTCATTAAGCTGGCCGACCCCAAGGAATTGGGCGAACACATCGTGGTGCAGGGCGGTACCTTCCATAACAAAGCCGTTCTGCGTGCCTTTGAGCAGCTGACGGGCGTGGAAGCCTCCTGCCCGGATATTTCCGGCATGATGGGTGCCTTTGGCGCGGCGCTGATTGCCCGCGAAAAGGCACAGAGCAATCCCGATGCCGTCTCCTCGACCCTGCCGCTGGAAGAAATTCTGGCCCTGCAATGGCAGACGCGCACGGCTCGTTGTCAGGGCTGCACGAACCATTGCATGCTGACGGTCAGCCTCTTCCCCGGTGGACGCCGCCACATCACCGGCAACCGCTGTGAAAAGGGTCTGGGTCAGGCCGTCAAGGGCGAAAAAGCGCCCAATGTCATGGCGTATAAGCTCAAGCGCCTCTTTGACTATCAGCCGCTGGCGGAGGAAGAGGCGACGCGTGGTGTGCTGGGCATTCCGCGCGTGCTGAATATGTACGAAAACTTCCCCTTCTGGATGACGCTGCTGACGAAGCTGAAGTTCCGCGTCATCGTCTCTCCTGCATCCAGCCGGGCGATTTACGAAAAGGGCATGGAGTCCATTCCGTCGGAGAGCGAATGCTATCCGGCCAAAATGGCGCATGGCCATGTGCAGTGGCTGATTGATGAAGGCGTCGGCACGATTTTCTATCCCAGCGTCTTCTATGAACGCCAGGAGGATGCACAGGCGCAGAATCACTTCAACTGCCCGATGGTGGCCGCCAATCCGGAAAACATCGCCAACAATGTCGAGGACGTGACGGAAGGCCGCGTGCGCATGCTCAAGCCCTTCCTGGCGCTGACGGATGAGAAGACGGCGGCCGATACGCTGGTGCGCTTCTTCCGCCAGACGTACCGCATTCCGGAAAAGGAAGTCCGTGCGGCCGTCCATGCGGGCTGGGAGGAACAGCTCTGCGCCAAGACGGACGTTCGTGCCGAGGGCCAGAAGGCACTGCTCTGGATGAAGGAAAATCATCGCAAGGGCATTGTGCTGGCAGGTCGTCCCTACCATGTGGACCCGGAAATCAACCACGGCATGCCGGAATTGATTGCCTCCTACGGCCTGGCGGTGCTGACTGAGGATAGCATTCCCGCATCCTTTACGGGCAGCCATCCGCTGCGCGTGATGGACCAGTGGGTGTACCACACGCGCCTGTATCTGGCGGCGCAGTTTGTCAGCCAGCGGGACGATCTGGAGCTGATTCAGCTCAACTCCTTCGGCTGCGGTCTGGACGCTGTGACGACCGATCAGGTGGCGGAAATTATGGAGCGCTGCGGCAAGCTCTATACGCTGATTAAGATTGACGAGGTGAACTCGCTGGGTGCGGCGCGCATCCGTGTGCGTTCCCTGCTGGCGGCCATGGCGCAGCGCGAAAAGCGCGGCATCACGGCGCATCCGATTCCTGCAACGTATCACCGCGTGGAGTATACCCGCGATATGCAGAAGCAGGGCTACACGATTCTGGCGCCCAACATGTCGCCGATTCATTTCCGCCTGTTGCAGCCGGTGATGGAGAAGTATGGCTATCATGTGGTCATGCTGGAAAACGATTCCCGCTCGGCCATCGACACGGGCTTGAAATTTGTCAACAATGACGCCTGCTATCCGTCCATCATTACGGTGGGTCAGATGATGGAGGAGGTCTTGTCCGGCAAGTACGACACGGATCGTCTGGCCCTGGCCATGACGCAGACCGGTGGCTGCTGCCGCGCCAGCAACTACGTGGGCTTTATCCGCCGCGCCCTGGAGAAGGCAGGACTTGGCCACATCCCGGTCATTTCCATCAATGCGGGCGGTCTGGAAACGAACGAAGGCTTCCACTTCACGCTGCCGCTGCTCATGGGTGCGGCACAGGCGGTGGTGCTGGGCGATTTGCTGATGCGCTGCCTGTACCGTGTGCGCCCGTATGAAGTGACCAAGGGTAGCGCCAATGACCTGGCTGACCGCTGGTCGGAGAAGTGCATTGACCACCTGGTGAATGGTCATGGCCGCTATAGCGACCTCTGCCAGCAGCTGGTGAAGGACTTCGATACCCTGCCGATTCACGAGGATGTCAAGAAGCCGCGTGTGGGCATCGTGGGCGAAATTCTGGTCAAGTACATGCCGGTGGCGAACAACCATCTGGTGGAACTGCTGGAAGAGGAAGGCGCGGAGGCAGTCGTGCCTGACCTGATGGACTTCATGAACTACTCCGTCTACAACGGCAAGTTCAAGCATGAATCGCTGGGCAAGCCGTGGACGAGCGAGGCTGGTGCTGTGCTGGGCGTGAAGGCGATTCGTGCCCTGCGTCATCCGGCCCTGAAGGCACTGGAAAAGTCCAAACGCTTTGAAGCGCCCATGCCCATTGAGCAGATTGCTGACCTGGCGCAGCCGTTCCTGTCGCTGGGCAATCAGTATGGCGAGGGCTGGTTCCTGACCGGTGAAATGGCCGAGCTGCTGCTCACGGGCGTGCCGAATATCGTCTGCATTCAGCCCTTTGCGTGCCTGCCCAACCATGTGGTGGGCAAGGGTGTCATCAAGCAGCTGCGCAGGCACTATCCGCAGGCCAATATCTGCGCGGTGGACTTTGACCCTGGCGCAAGCGAGGTCAACCAGCTCAACCGCGTCAAGCTGATGCTCTCGGCCGCCAGAAAGCAGCTGGAGCAGGAATAACGCAAGCCTGAAAGTAAAAAAATTTCGCCTCCCATTTACGAAAATGTCGTGGATGGGAGGCGCTTTTTGCAAGGTTACATGCCAATTTTTCACAGGAAAAAGGAAAATTTCAGATTTTTTGAAACCGCTTTCGGCAATGCATCCAAAAAGCTGTTTGTTTCGGTGGCTTTTTTGTCGCAAAATGCCGAAAAACACACCGAAATGACTTCTCAAACGTTTTAGGTTTGGTAAAAGTGCTACTATATCCAGATTTGACATTGACAAATCGGACAAATCACGTTAATATAATATTCACAGAAGGGCAAAAAAGCGTGGCCTGATTGCTGAGAAGCAAAGCGGGCCGCTTGCTCTTTTGCCCAGCAGCGATTTTCCTGAATGGGTTAGGAAAATGCTGTAGAAGAAGGAGGTCGTTTTCCGTATGAAGAAGTTGACTGCCCTGTTCCTGGCGTTGGCGATGCTGTGCTCCATGGTGAGCCTGGCGGCCGCCGAAACCACCAGCGAACCGATCGTGATTCGTTGGGGCACGCACTGGGCCGATGGCCTGGATCCCCACAAGATCAATGAAACCACGGGCGAATATTGCATGAGCAATGAGGATGACCGTCTGCTGCGCATCGAAGCAGAAAAGGCTGTCCTGGAAAAGTACAACGTGCAGATCGAATACGTGCAGTATGCACAGGACACCCGCTCTGAGCTGGTGCTGAGCGTGCTGGCTGGCAATCCGGTTTGCGACGTGGCCCTGATGTGGAACGGCTCTGAATACACCGTTCTGGCGCAGAACATCCTGCAGCCGCTGGATGCCTACGCTGACGTGTTTGAAGGCGCTGACTGGATGCTGCCCGATAAGGTGTTTGGTCACAACTACTTTATCAACAGCAACGTTTCCTTCAATCAGTACTTCCCGCTGCTGGTCAACATGACCATGATCGAGAAGGTTGATTCCCTCAAGGACGAAAACGGCAACACCATTTACCCCACTGACCTGCTGGCGCAGGACAAGTGGACCTGGAGCGTCTTTGAAGACTACCTGGCCAAGATTCAGGCGTACTACGCCAACACGCCTGCTCCCGACGGCGCGAAGGTTTCCACTGTTCAGGCGTATGAAACCGACCACCGCTTCGCCACGCTGTCTGCTGTGTACTCCAACGGCGGCGCGATCTACGGCGCGAAGGGCCTGCAGGTTGACTCCGAAGAAACCATCGAGGCGGTTGCTTTCATCCGCTCCCTGCGTGAAAAGGGCCTGATGGTGGACTGCGGTGTGTATGACGATGGTTATACGCCCCAGTGGTGCGAATCCGGCTACGACTTCGGCCGTGGCGCGACGGTTTTCGCGGAATGCCCGAACTGGCACGTGAAGGGCCAGGTTGACGCTTGCACCGCGCGCGGCGAGTCCGTGGCGCTGATGCCCTGGCCGCGTCCTGACGACGTTGCGAAGGATTCTGACGAATATCGTCAGGTCGTCTCCGTCGGCGATATCTGGGGCGTGCTGAAGGGCATTGACGAGGATAAGGCTCGTCTGGCCATGGAATCCTTCCGTCTGTACTGGGAAACCTACTACAGCCTCAAGGCTGGCGTTGAAAGCATGGACGCGTACAAGGCCGTCATGTCTGAAAACGAAGCCATGAACACCTATGGTCTGGATATCCTGAACGAAACCTACGGCGAAGGCATCCTGAATGCTTTCATCTTCAACGCCGAGAAGTGCGTCCCGAACGACTTCGCGAACCTGCTGGGCATGCGCGATCCGTGGGACAAGATTCTGGGCAAGGGCTTCTACGGTGTGGACGGCATGGCTTCCTATGAAGTGGCCATCGCTGCCAACATCAGCGAGTTCGCCTCTACCATGACCAAGATGGAAGCCATCCTGGGCTCCAGCGAGATCGTGGACAACCAGGCTCCCGAAGTTTCCACCAACGGCACCGTCGTGCTGCCCCTGGGCACCGACATCAACACCGTGGACTTCACGCCCTACTTCAGCGCCAAGGACGGCTTTGACGGCGTGCTGGATCCCGCGATGGCCACCTATCGTCTGACCGACGTGGATACCGCGACGGTTGGCGAATACAACCTCAAGGGTATCTTCGCGGACAAGGCTGGCAACGAAGGCAGCGCGAAGGTGAAGGTCGTTGTGTACGATCCCGCCAACACGGTTGCGCCGACCCTGACCCTGAAGGCTGAGCTGCCCACGGTTGCGATGGATGCGGATACCGCCACCATCAACTGGGCCAACGACTATGTGGAGACCGCAACGGATGCGGCTGGTCTGAATCTGAAGGATAACGTGACCGCCGACCTGTCCGAGCTGGACACCACGACGCCTGGCGAATATAATGTGACGCTGACCGTGACGGACTATGCGGGCAACACCGCTACCGCCGACGTGACCGTGACTGTCGTCGCCGAGTAATCCTCTGAAACAAGGGCTTCCGGCTGCCTCCTGCCTTGCGGGACAGCCGGAAGCATGAATCCCCGGTAATCCGGCGGGCGTTTCACGGGCCAATAGCCTGACCGACGCCCGCTTTCTTTTTCGCTTATTATACGTTTGTCAAGCTGGATAGCAATATCAATGGAGCGGCACAGGCTGTATGGGGAGCTATTTGCTTCCTGATGAGGAGAGCCAGTTGCGCTGGCTCTGATACACTGATCTGAAGGGGTGATTCCGTGTCAAAGAAGACGAAGGCAATCCTGATTGCTGCGGTGGTGGTCATCATTGCAGTGCTGTGCCTGCTGCTGCTGGGCGGAAATGAGCATATGTCGGCAACACCGGCGGGTAGCTCGGTGGCGGCACGTGAGGAAAGCTATCAGACCTATCTGGACAAAACCGGCTATGCAGATGCACTGTCTGATCAAACCATCACGCTGGACGTGACGGCCTGGACTGCGCAGGACGGCATGGTGGCGGAAAATGGTCAGGATGGTGTGCTGACGGGCGATGATGGCCGCATCGACTGGACGTTTACGGTCGAAACGGAAGGCTTCTATAACCTGCATGTGGGTTATATTGCCCTGCCGGGTACGACCTCCGACATTCAGCGCAAGGTGCTGCTGGATGGCGAGGCGTCGTATGAAGCCATGACGCAGATTGTTTTCAAGCGCATTTGGACGGATGAAGAGATTCGTTTGAAGAATGAAAACGAAATTCGCCCCAACGCGACGGAAGTGTATCAGGAGCAGAAGGTTTGGCTGGAGGACTACAACCGCCGCAGTGGCGCGCCGCTGATTTTCTACCTTTCTGCGGGTGAACACACGCTGTCCTTTGTGTCGGTCAAGGAACCGATGGAAATTACAGAGCTGACCTTCGGTGCGGCAGAAAAGGCTGCGCCGTATGCTGAGGTTTTGGCGGCATGGCAGCAGCAGGGTGCGGTCTATCAGGGCGAACCGGTTGTCTGTCAGGCGGAGCGTCGCGAAGGCGGCACGGTGGACATTTTGAAGTCCTCGCCGTCCATCACGATTCAGAAGAACTATTCTGACAGCGCCCTGGTGCCCTATCATCCCTGGCACATCCTGTATTCCACGATTGGTGCGGACAACTGGGCGCAGCCGGGTGATGAAATCACGTGGCGCATTACCGCGCCGGAGGATGGCCTCTACGTGCTGTCCTTCAAGGGTCGTCAGGCGTCGCGCGGCGTGACGAGCTATCGCCGCCTCAAGGTCAATGGCGAAGTGCCCTTTGCCGAGGCGGAGGTGCTGGCGTTCCAGTATGCCAGCGCGATGCAGCATTACACCGTGGCGCAGGCGGATGGTACGCCGTACTACATCTACCTGAACAAGGGTGAAAACGAGATTTCGCTGGAATGCGTGCTGGGTAGCGTTGGCGGCGTGGTGAGCCAGGTGGAGGAATCCCTGCAAACGCTGAACAACCTCTATCTGCGCACCGTGCAGCTGACCGGCCAGACGCCGAGCCAGTTCATCGACTACGAGGTTGCCAAGAAGATTCCGGATTTCGTTGATACCATGACGGCGGAGAGCGAACGCCTCTTTGCGATGGTGGACGAGATGGTGGCCATTACCGGTGAAAAGGGCGAAAACACGGCCCTGCTGGAAAAGATGGCCATTGAAGCCCAGAAGCTGGCGCGCGAGCCGGAAGAAATCGTGGGCGAATTGTCGCAGCTCAAGAACAACATTTCTGCCCTGGGCACGTGGATGGTGAATGTCTCCACCATGCCGCTGGAGCTGGACAGCCTGTCCATTTCGGGCGGTGTGGATACGCTCCCGCCGGCGCAGGAAAACTGGTTTGACGGCATTGTCATGGGCTTCCGCCGCTTTATTGCGACCTTCTTCCATTCCACGTCCAGCGTGGTGTCCGATGATACGGGCAAGGCACGCACCATCACGGTCTGGATGGCTTCTGCTGGCCGCGAACAGGCGCAGATGATTCAGAACATGATTGATGAAACCTTCTCGCCCAACACGGATATCAGCGTCAAGCTACAGCTGATTCCCACGGATGTGGTGCTGCGTGCGGCATTGGCAGGCAACGGCCCGGACGTCGTGATTGGCCTGAGCCAGGCGACGAGCCAGGACTTCGCCATGCGTGGCGCGACGGTGGAGCTGAGCCAGATGGAAGGCTTTGACGAGTGCGTCAGCCGGTATCCGGAGGGCGTGCTGCGTGCCTGCGAATATCAGGAAGGCACATGGGGTATTCCGGAGCAGGTGACGTTCCAGATGGTCTTCTATCGCAAGGACATTCTGGATGAGCTGGGTCTGTCCGTGCCGTCCACGTGGACAGAGCTGATGGAAATGATTCCTGTTCTGAGCCGTGAAAACTATGCATGCTACATGCCCTCCACGCGTGTGGCGACGGGTCTGAATGTGTATAGCGCCATGGTGTATCAGAACGGTGGCGACATCTATCTGGGTGAAGGGGACGACTACGGCGTGGCCTCCGCACTCTACAACGATGAGGCCATGGAGGCGTTCAAGTGGTATACGGACCTGTTCACCGTCCATGGTCTGGACGTGCAGGCGGACTTTGCCAACCGCTTCCGCACGGGCGAAATGCCCATCGGTGTGACGGACTACACCATGTTCTGCACGCTGGAAATTTTCGCGCCGGAAATCAAGGGCCTGTGGAGCTTTGCCCCCTTCCTTGGTACGGAAAAGGAAGACGGCACGCTTGACAACACCTACGTCTGTGACACGGTGCAGAGCGTCATCATGAAGGGCGCGGACGACAAGGACGCGGCCTGGGAATTCGTCAAGTGGTGGAACAGCACCGAAACGCAGCTGTCCTACGCCAACACACTGGAGGCCATCATGGGCACGGCGGCGCGCTATCCGGCGGCCGACCCGAACGTGATTCGCCAGCTGCCGTGGAGCAATGACGAGCTGCGCCAGCTGCTGAGCCAGTTTGACCACCTGTGGAGCATGCCTGCTGTGCCGGGCTACTACATGAACACGCGCATGATTGGCTATGCGTTTGAGGACGTTGTGGCCGATTTGAGCAACCCGCGTGAAACCCTGTACCTCAACATCCGCGATATTGACCGCGAACTGACGAAGAAGCGCGAAGAATTCGGCCTGTCCACACAGGACACCTGGAACGGCGCTGGAAAGGAGTGAACACACGGCCATGACCAAAAGTGCCCAGAAAATGAGCTTTGGTGCGGCGCTGAAAAAGTACCGCAACCAGTATTTGATGGTGCTGCCCTTTGCCATCGTGTTCGTACTGTTCACGGTGCTGCCGGTAATGGCGGCTATCCTGCTGTCCTTTACTTCCTTTAATATGACCTCGATGCCCGAATGGGTCGGCATGCGCAACTATGTGACGCTGATTGTCGAGGACGATGTGTTCCTCACGGCCATCAAGAACACGCTGGTGTTCGCGGTCATGACAGGCCCCTTGTCCTACCTGATGTGCTTCCTGTTCGCGTGGCTGATTAACGAGCTGCCGCCGATTCCGCGTGCGGTGATGACGCTGGTGTTCTACGCGCCGTCCATCTCCGGTAACGTGTATCTGGTCTGGAAGCTGATTTTCTCCTCCGACACCTACGGCTGGATGAATGCCTGGCTGATGAAGCTGGGGCTGATTCAGGAGCCGATTCTGTGGCTGACCACGGAAAGCTACATCATGCCGATTCTGATTATCGTGCAATTGTGGCTGAGCCTTGGCGTGTCCTTCCTGTCCTTCATTGCCGGTCTGCAAACGGTGGACAAGGCCATGTATGAGGCCGGTGCGGTGGAAGGCATCCGCAACCGCTGGCAGGAGCTGTGGTACATCACCCTGCCGGCCATGAAGCCGCAGCTGATGTTCGGCGCGGTCATGCAGATTACCTCGTCCTTCTCCGTCAGCCAGATCAGCCTGGACCTGGTCGGCTTCCCGTCGGTGAACTACGCGGGTCATACCATCATGACGCACCTGCATGACTACGGCAATTTGCGCTATGAAATGGGCTATGCCTGTACCATCGCTGTGATTCTGTTCCTGATTATGATTTTCTGCAACATTCTGGTGCAGAAGGTCCTGCGCAAACTGGGATAAGGAGGAGAAAAGAACAATGGCTAAGAAAAAGAACCTCTATCCCAAAAAGCCCAAGAAGACGGGCCTGATGGCGGCATTGCGCCGTCGCAAGCTGCGTCGCCGCCGCTCTCTGGCGGTGGACATCGCCCTGTCGGTGGTGCTGGGCTGCTTCGGTCTGTTCTCGCTCTTCCCGCTGGTGTATACGGTGGTCAGCGCGTTCAAGCCGATGAGCGAAATCTTCATCTTCCCGCCGCGTCTGACGGTGGACAACCCGACGCTGAACAACTTCTTCGATCTGGCCTACATTCTGGAGTCCTTCGATGTGCCGATGAGCCGCTATCTGTGGAACACGGCGTTCATCACGGGCTTTGGTACGCTGGGCACGGTGATTCTTGGCTCTCTGGCGGCGTTTGCACTGGCGAAGTATGAATTCCCGGGCAGCCGCTTGATGAGCAGCCTGATTGTCTATGCGCTGATGTTCTCCTCGTCCGTGACGGCGATTCCCTGCTACCTGATTATGTCCTACATGGGTCTGGTCAATACGCAGGCGGCCGTGATTCTGACGGCTGTTGGCGGCACGCTGGGTCTGTACCTGATGAAGAACTTCATCGGCCAGATTCCGGACAGCCTGCTGGAGGCCGCGACCATTGACGGCGCGAATGAGTTCACCATCTACTGGCGCATCATCATGCCGCTTTGTAAGCCGGCCTGGATTACGCTGATTATCCTGTCCTTCCAGCAGATGTGGGGCACGACGGGCGGCGTATTCATCTACTCGGAGGAATTGAAGCCTGTCTCCTACGTGCTCAGCCAGCTGGTTTCCGGCGGCATCGCGCGTACTGGCGTGTCCTCTGCGGTATCGCTGATTATGATGATTGTGCCGGTGGCGGTGTTCGTCATCAGCCAGTCCAACGTCATTGAAACCATGTCCACCTCGGGCATGAAGGATTAAGGAGGGTGTGCAATGAAACGAATCAAACAGCTTCTGTTGCTGACCCTCTGCATGCTGATGCTTCTGCCTTCCTTCGCCCTGGCGGCGGATGGCACGAGCAATGCCTATCAGGGCTATACCTTTGACTTTTGGGTGAACATTCACAACACGCCCGCACCGTTCTTGCTCACGCAGGTGATTACCTCGGAGAACCTGAAGGGCATTACGATTGACCGCATCGACGATGTTTGCACCAGCAAGGACGGCCGTATCTTCATTGTCGATAGCCGTCAAAGCCGCATTCACGTGCTGGACAGCACGGGCAAAATGCTCAAGACGCTGAAAACCATCCGTGACGAAAACAACAAGATTGCGCTCAATCCCGATGGTTCTCAGCTTGTGCTGACGGGCTGCGAGGGCGTGTTCTATCACGAGAAGGCGCAGGAAATCTACATTGCCGATACGCAGGCGCAGCGCGTGATTGTGCTGGACGGCCTCACCTATGCCCACAAGCGGACGATTACGCGCCCGGCGGATATGTCCGGTGCGACGGAATTCAAGCCGTCCAAGGTGACGGTGGATAACGCCGACCGCATCTATCTGGTGGTGCAATCCTCCTATGAGGGCATCATCGAGCTGAATGAGGACGGCACGTTCTCCCGCTACTTCGGCGTCAACGAACCGCAGGTCAACCTGATTGACTACTTCTGGAAGTCCATCGCCAGCGATGAGCAGAAGGAAGAAATGGGCAAGCAGTATGCACCGGCGTTCAACAACATCACGCTGGATGGAGAAGGCTTCATCATGGCCGTCACGAATGACTCGGCGGCGTCGCAGATGGTTTATCGCCTGAATTTCAAGGGAGAGAACGTGCTGCGCCAGGAAGGCTCCGTGCTGGTTGTGGGCGATCCGCACACACAGAATCCCAGTGCCTTTACCGACATTGCGGTCAATGAAACCGGTACGTATGCGCTGGTGGACAAGACCCGTGGCCACATCTTCCTGTATGACTTCAATGGGCAATTGCT
Organism: uncultured Faecalibacterium sp.; assembly: GCA_964464815.1. Taxonomy (GTDB): domain Bacteria; phylum Bacillota; class Clostridia; order Christensenellales; family Aristaeellaceae; genus UBA11524. The sequence goes on along the minus strand of CAYXHF010000004.1, from coordinate 28,087 downwards.
GTGCGCGATGGGCTCTGCGGGCAACTTGCAGGGCGAAATGAAGAATCCCAGCGCCGTGGCATGGCTTGGCGACAAGCTGGTCATTGGTGATGCGGACTTGAAGTGCGTCTACATCCTGGAACCCACGGAATTCGGCACGGCGCTGCTGCGTGCCAGCGAAAGCTACTACCATGGCCGCTGGGACGAAGCGACAGCGTGGTATGAAGAGGTGCTGCGCCTGTGCGGCAACCTGGAAACGGCTTATGTCGGCATCGGGAAAAACTACCTGATGCAGGAAGAGTACGAGCAGGCCATGTACTACTTCAAGCTGGGCAACAACCGCGAATTCTATTCCAAGGCATACAAGGGCTACCGCAGCGAAAAGATGCGCGATAACTTCGGCGTCATCGCGGTGGTGGCAGTGGTTCTCATTGGCGCGGTCATCTGGTCAGAGGCGGCGTATCATCGCAAGGTTAGGAGGGAGAGCAAATGAAGCGCATTTTGTCCCGCGAAAAGCTCCGTTACTGGGGCTACTCGCTGATTCATCCCTTTGATGGCTTCTTTGAAATCCGCTTCCGCAATCAGGGGTCGCTGCTGCTGGCGTGCTTGCTGCTGGCGGCCTATGGGGTGCTGCAATGCCTGAAGTATCAGTACACGGGCTTTGTAATGAATACCTCCGACCCGGCCATGATGGATAGCGTGTCCATCTTCATCCGTTCGGTGTCGATTTTCCTGCGGGCCAGTGTGTCCAACTGGACTATCACGACCCTGTTCAATGGCAAGGGCAAGCTCAAGGATATTTTCGTTGTCCTATGCTACTCCCTGACGGTGCTGATTATCGGCGATGCCTTGATTTGCTTCATGAGTAACTTTGTCACGACTGAGGAAATCATGATTCTGACCTCCATTCAGATGCTGGTGTATGTCTGGTTCGGCTTCCTGGTGGTGGCCGGTCTGGGCACGATTCATGAGTATTCCCTGGGTGGCAACCTGGCATCCATTCTGTTGACGGTCGTGGCGGCCCTCATCATCCTGTTCCTGGGTGTGCTGCTGTTCACGATGCTGGAGCGCATGGTTAATTTCTTCATTGACGTGGGCGAAGAGCTCATGCGGCGACTATAAAGGAGGGAGGAAACGCAATGAAAAAAATCAAAGAGATTTACGGCGCGCATCCCATCCTGTGGACGCTGCTGCTGGTGATTTTGGCGATTGCCTGCTATGTGGGCTACTATGCGCCGTCCTTCCGGCTGTCTGCTGCTGAGATTCCGGTGCAGACGGCGAAAACCTCCGCGATTGGCGAAAGCATCCCGGTTGGTGGCACGGTGGAGGTGGCCCATGAGGGCGGCCGCACCCTGACGCTGGATACCGAGGAGCTGATTTTCACCCTGACGGATGATGAAAGTGGCACCAGCTGGTCCAGCGCCGTCAATGGGGCGAAGGAAGGCATCGACAAGGCGCTGCTTCGCCTGTACTATCTGGGTGAAGACAATAACCTGCTGGATTGGAACACCTATGACAACTGCGTGGCGTTTGGCTCGTACAGCCTGTACCAGCTGGAAAACGGCGTGCGCATTGAAATGAATGTCAACGAGGGCGATTCCAAGGAATTCTTTGAATACCTGCCTCAGCGCATTCCGATTGATCGCTATGAGGAATTCATCCAGCCGGCCATTGCACAGCTGGATGAAACGCTGCAAAGCCGCTACAATCGCGCGTTGAAGATGGTGTACACCAAGCGCGAACGCGAGAATGCCTACGTGCTGACCTCCGCCGGTAAGCCGCCGGTGTCGGCCTCGGCGCAGCTGATTGAAATGACGCGTGCCATTGGCTATACGCGCGAAATGCTGATTGAGGACTGTGCGGCCTTCGGCGTTGTGCCGGAGTTCCACGAACCGGCGCTGTTTGATCTGGTGCTGGAGCTGACGCTGGACAATGGTCAGCTGGTGGCGCGTCTGCCCTCGCAGGAAATGAAGACGGGCAACGACTACTACGAGATTCAGCGTGTCTGCCTGCTGCCGAACTTCGGTTCCTCTGCGGCGGCGGATAAGCAGGATGGCTACTTCCTCACGCCCGATGGTGCGGGTGCGCTGATGCAGTTCAACACCTTCGGCGCGACGGTTCCGGAATACGTGCGTGCGTATCTGGATAATGACTACTACACGGATTACTACTACCAGTCCGAATACCCGGAGGAGCTGATGACGCCTGTCTTCGGCGCGCTCTATGGCGGCATGGAGGCCGACAATGGCCTGCTGGCCATCATTGAACAGGGCGTGGAAACGGCGAATCTGCATGTCTCCATTGCGGCGACGTCGGGTTCGGGCTGCAACAAGATTTACCCCTCGGTGGACGTGCTGGAATACACCAAGGTCAAGATTTACGGCGCGTATGCGGATAACGGCGCGACGTATCTGTCTGACTCCGGTCATATCAATGTGGATTTCACCGTGCGCTACTACCCCTACGCACACAAGGTGACATACTTCGACATGGCGGAAACGACCCGTGCCTATCTGGCGGCAAAAACGGGCGCGACCATCAACGAGGGCTACGACGCGAACCTGTATGTGGAGGCTGTTGGCGCGGTCACGATGACCGAGCACGTGCTGGGTGTGCCGTATGACGCCATCTGCTCCATGACGACCTACGACCAGCTGGCGGAAATGGCCAATGCACTGCCTGAGGGCGCGGCGATTCAGTATGACGGCGCGTTCAATGGCGGTCTGGTGTCGGAGCTGAACGACGGCGCGCGTCTGGTGTCCCAAAACGGCACGAAGGCGGCGCTGGAATCGGTGCTGACGGCGGCGAATGCCAAGGGGCAGCAGGTCTTCCTGCAAGCGAACCTGAGCCGCGTGTATCGTCCGGGCCGCACCTATCGTCCCTCGACGCATGCGCTGCGTGATTTCGGCAACGAAACGGCAGAGATTTACCCCTACGCACCGGACACGGCGAAGTTCAACGGCCGTTCGTCCTATGTGCGCTACTACACGCGCGTTTCTCCGCGCTATCTGGCGGATGTGGCGAATCAGTTCCTGAAGGAATATCAGGCACTCAACCTGTCCGCAGGTGTGGCGGCGGAGGATTTGGGACATGACGTGTTTGTGGATTACCGCTATCGCAATGTCATCAACCCTGTGGCGGCAGACACCATCGTTTCGGGCGTGATTGACAGCTTGAGCGAGCAGTCCCTGTCGCTGTCCAATCCCGATGCACGCTATGCGCCGCTGACGGCCTTCTCCGTGGACGTCTCTCGCCGCAGCAGTGCATACACCTCCTTTGCGCTGACCATTCCCTTCCGTCAGCTGGCGCTTCGTGGCCTGACGACGGTGGCAACGGAGGATGCGAATCTGAATTCCCGCACGCTGAACTACTACCTGTGCCAGGCGGCTGAGCTGGGCACGTGGGTGAAGTATAAGGTGACGTATGAGAATTCCGACGTCCTCAAGAACAGCCATTTTGAAAACCTGTACGCGGTGCAGTGGAACGAATGGCAGTCGGAAATCGACAAGGCGGCACAGGCGCTTGCGGACATGCGCGCGATGCTGGGTGGCCAGACGATTACCGCGCATTGCATGCTGACCGACGAGGTGGCGCAGACGACCTACTCCGGCGGCGCGGTGGTGCTGACGAACTACAGCGCACAGCCCTACGAGGCGGAAAACGGCGTTGTGATTGCACCGGTGAGCTATCAGATTTTTGAAGGCGGCATTCATCCTGTGGAAGGAGGGACGGCAGAATGAGCAAAAAGGGCATTTCGTATACGACACAGCGAAAGCTGCTGGGCTTCACGTTCCTGATTCCGTTTCTGCTGGGTTTCATCATTTTCTTTGCCTACCCGCTGGGCATGACGGTGTTCTACTCCTTTCAGGAAATCACCGTTCCGGATGGCGGCCGCATGGCGTTTGAATTCATTGGTGGCCAGAACTACATCGACCTGTTTGCCTCCGTCCTGTCCACGGACAATCAGCCCATCATGCGTGTGCTGACGGACGAAAATGCAAACGTGCTGATCAATCTGCCGCTGATTACGCTGCTGTCGCTGTTCCTGGCGCTGCTGGCGAACCGCAAGTTCAAGGGTCGCGCGGTTGTCCGTATGATTTTCTTCCTGCCCATCATTCTGGGTCTGGATGTGGTCACGGACATGCTGACCGTTTCCACCGGCAGCGACTGGGTGCAGGCCGGCGGCGGTCTGTTCCAGCAGAGCATGGTGGCCATGGCGCTGACGCGCTATACGTCGATTCCCACGACGTATCTGACCTCCATCATCAGCTTTGTGGAAAATATCTTCTCGGTCATTTCCCGTTCCGGCGTCCAGACGCTGGTGTTCCTGGCCGCGCTGCAATCCATCAGCCCGAGCATGTATGAGGTGGCGAAGATTGAGGGCGCAACGGCGTATGAAACCTTCTGGAAGGTGACGATTCCCTCCATCCTGCACATTGTGATGTTCGTCGTCATCTACACCATCGTCGATCTCTTCCTGACCAGCCGAATTGCCGAGGAGGCATACGCGCTGGCATTCACGAAGAACGAGATTGGTGTTGGTTCGGCGCTGTCGGTCATTTACATCTTTAACGTAACGCTGATGCTGGGCATCGCGCTGCTGGTGATGCGAAAGGTGGTGAAGGGTGATGCAAAATAACAAGCGGAAAAAGCGCAAGGTGCAGCTTTCGCCGGAGCAGAATATCTATCTGGCGAAGAAAAAGACGGGCGAGTTCTTCATGAATCTGGTCACGTTCCTGTTGATTGCGGGCTTGTGCTTTGTGATTCTGTATCCCTTCCTGCGTCTGGTGCCGTCGGTGCTGTCCAATATTGAGGATTTGGGCAATCCGAACGTCATCTGGATTCCGGAGGAGTTCTCCACCATCTCCTTCCAGGCGGCGGCCCGCATGACCATGCCGGAAGGCATTATGACGATGGTCAAGTCCGTCGGCACGGCCTTCCTGCTGATGGTCATTGAGGTCTTCATTGCCGCCATGACGGGCTACACGATGGCGCGCGTGAAGTACAAGTTCCTTGGCCCGCTGATGTTCGTGCTGGTGGTCTTGTCCTTCCTCGTGCCGCGTCAGTCCCTGCTGCTGGCACAGTACATCTACTTCAACCACTTTGATGCCATGGGCATCATGCGCATCTTCGGTCAGGAGGTGAACCTGATTGGTCAGCCCGCAACGCTGTATCTGATGGCGCTTCTGGGCTTTGGCGTCAATCAGTCCCTGTTCATCCTGATTTTCAGCCAGTTCTTCAAGAACATCCCCAAGGAGCTGGAGGAGGCGGCGCTGATTGACGGCTGCGGCTTCTACCGCACCTACTTCCGCATCATGATTCCCAATGCCATCCCGGCCATCGTGACCGTGGCGATTCTGGCGTTCGTGTGGAACTACGGTGACACCTACTTCACCCGTTATTTCGACCCGAACGGCCCGTACATGGCCAACAAGCTGGCGACGACCTTCATTGATGCGAACAAGATTACCCTGCTGGAGCGCGTGCGCGTATGGTACAACGTCCCGATGACCACGGACATGACCTTCGACGCCCTCAAGCAGGCGGGCGCGCTGATTTTCCTGGCGCCGCTGCTGGTGCTGTACCTGTTTGCACAGCGCTGGCTGGTGGAGAATCTGGAAAACTCCGGCCTGGTTGGCTAACTGGTATCTCTGACGGTGTATCCTGCGCAGCAGGGGTGGCAATGGCTGCTTCCTGCTGCGTCCCCCATTTCCATGGAGGAAAAGAGCATGAGAATCAAAAAACTACTGGCAACCATCCTGACAGGAACGCTTCTGCTGCCCGTGGTGGGCATTCCGGAGGCGAATGCGGAGGTGACACAGGTGAAGATTAACGAGACGCAGGAATACCAGACGATGGAATCCTTTGGTGGCAGTGGCGCATGGTGGACGCAGTATGCGGGTCTGTGGGACACGCCCTACCTGAACACGGGTCGCACGGCACGTGAGCAGCTGGCAACGCTCCTCTACGATCGCAACTGGGGCATCGGACTGACGAACTACCGCTACAACATCGGTGCAGGCTCTGCCGACAGCGGCAAGGGCGATTACAGCGATGTCAACCGTCGCGCGCAGTCCTTTGAGACAGAAGCAGGTGTCTACGACTGGTCCAAGGACGAAGGCGCTGTCTGGTTCATGCAGGAGACGGTTCGTCTGGGCGCGGAGGAAGTGGTGCTGTTCTTCAACAGCCCCATTGAGCGCCTGACCAAGAACGGCATGGCGCACATGACCGCCGGTGGCGAGCGCACGAACATTGATCCGGCGAACTACGGCGCATGGGCGATTTACGCCTGTGATGTGGCGGAGCATTTTGTGGACATGGGCATTCCGGTTCGCTTCATTTCCCCCATCAACGAGCCGCAGTGGGACTGGACCGGCGGTCAGGAGGGCTGCCACTATGAGCCGGAGCAGATTGCGGCGGTCTATGTGGCTTTCCTGAAGGAGCTGGAAAAGCGTCCGAAGCTTGCGGGTGTGGAGCTTTCCGGCCCGGAAAGCGGCGAATGGGGCGGCAAGACGCCGGAGTACGTCAGCGCCCTCCTGAACAACCAGACGCTGAAGGAGCATTTCAAGGCGATTGACTGCCACTCCTACTGGTCGAACACGCAGAGTAAAATCAGCTTCCGCAACTGGATGGACGTACACTATCCGGACGTCAAGATTCGCATGAGCGAATGGTGCGAGATGGTACACGGCACGGATGTGGGCATGGATTCTGCCATTGTGCTGGCCAAGACGGTGGCGGAAGACTTGACGGTACTCAATGCGGTTTCCTGGGCCACGTGGGTGGAGGTATCTCCCGGCGGGTATCATGACGGGTTGATTCATGCCACGGAAAATGGTTCGGGAGAAATCAACATTGTGCCGCTCAAGCGTCTGTGGGCCTACGGCAACTACACGCGCTACATCCGTCCGGGCTTCAAGCGTGTGGAACTGACGGGTGCGGAGGAATTCTCTGGTGTGGCCTTCCACGGCGAGGAGTACGGCAAGAAGAAGCTGGTTGTGGTACTGGTCAACGACAGCAACGAGGAGAAAAATGTCAAGCTCAGCGGGCATGATGGATGCTACGAGCGCATTGTCTCCTACGAAACGTCGGCTGGGCGCGATTTGGTGCAGACGAGCGAGCGTGTGGCGAACACGGCGTTTGTGCTGACACCGATGTCGGTCACAACGATTGTGTTTAGTGAATAACGGAGTACGGGCAGTTGCGGCAAATGCGGCAGCTGCCCGTAATTTTGACTTGCGTGTATATAAGAAAATGGCGTAAAATCCAGCTGTGCTGTTCCATATACGAAACGCTGATTCTTTCGGATTTTCTGGAAAAGAAAAGCAAAAATTCCTGCAAAAAGCAAGAGAATTGGACAAAAAAGACGAAAATGTCTCGAAAAAGTGGCTTTTTGGCTGCGGAAAAGGGCAAATCCCGGTGGAAAGGTTGCACAAATGTGCTTCCTATGGTATAATAAACTGTCTACCCAGACCATGCGGATGCGGCTTTGTGTGCGCTGTGTGGGTGGATGAATGGGAAATGAAACAATTGTTGTACGACATGAACCATAGATGGCCATCCAGACGGAAGGGACAAACACCTTGCGTCGAATGAATGCATCAGGAGGTGAACCGGCGTTTTGCCGGATACCATGCCAACGAAAGAACGAATGCTCATTACAGGCGGTAACGCCCTTCAGGGAAGGGTGCATATCAGTGGCGGCAAGAATACAGCGGCTGCTGTGATTCCTGCTACCCTTTTGTGCGATGAACCCTGTACGATTGAGAATTTGCCTGACATATCCGATGTGCATGCGCTGGTTGATATCCTCCGGTCGCTGGGTGCGAAGGTGGACTACGAGCCGAACTGCTTTATGACGGTTGATCCGCGTCCGGTGGATGGATGGCAGGTCTCCTACCGTGATTCGCAGCGCCTGCGCGCCAGCTACTATCTGCTGGGTGCGCTGCTGGGTCGTTGTGGCCGGGCGGAGGTGTATCAGCCCGGTGGCTGCGAAATCGGTTCGCGCCCCATTGATCAGCATATCAAGGGCTTTGAGCTGATGGGCGCCAAGGTGGATTTGCTGGGCGGCCGCATCATGACCAAGGCTGACCGCCTGAACGGCACGGAGGTGTTCTTTGACTGCGTGTCGGTTGGCGCGACGATTAACGTCATGCTGGCCGCAGCGAAGGCGCACGGCACGACCACCATCTACAACGCCGCCAAGGAGCCGCATATTGTGGACCTGGCGAACTTCCTGAACTCGATGGGTGCAAGGGTGAAGGGTGCGGGTACGGATGTGATTCGTATCTTCGGCCGGGAGCATCTGCATGGCGCGAACTACGCCGTGATTCCCGATCAGATTGAGACGGGCACGCTGATGATTGCCGCCGCCGCCACGCATGGCGATGTGGAAATCAGTGGCTGTATCCCCACGCATATGGAATCCCTGACGGCAAAGCTGCTGGAAATGGGTGCGCGCGTGACGGAGTCGGACGACACCCTGCGCGTGCGCGGCACGCTGTGCGGCTATCGCGGTGTCAACATCAAGACGCAGGTCTATCCGGGCTTCCCCACGGACCTGCAGCAGCCGATGAGCACGCTGCTGACCACGGCGATGGGACAATCCATCATCCGCGAAACGATTTTTGAATCGCGACTGAAGCATCTGCACGAAATCAGCCACATGGGCGCGCGTGTGCAGCTGCTGGACAACAAGATGGCCGTCATTGAGGGTGTGCCGGAGCTGTATGGCGCACCGGTCACGGCCACCGACCTTCGCGCAGGCGCGGCGCTGGTCATTGCCGGCCTCATGGCGCGCGGTGTGACGGAGATTTATGAGCCGGAATACATCGACCGTGGCTATGAGCATCTGGAAGACAAGCTACGTGCGCTCGGCGCAGAGATTTGCCGGGAGCGATTTGAGGGCTGAATGCGGAGGCAATAATAAGGAGGTGTAGGCGATGCGCAATCCGTTTTCCGTGCTGGGATTGGACGCATCAGCAGATGCGGAGCAGGTTCGCATAGCCTACCGGCGGCTGGTCAAGACGTGCCACCCCGACAAGTTCCTTGACCCTGAGGAGCGCAAGGCAGCACAGGAGAAGATGATTCGCCTCAACCTGGCCTATGAGGAAGCGATGAAGCTGGCCGTCAACCGCACCAGCGCATCAGCGGCCTTCCACAAGGAGCTGGATCAGCAGGATGCCCTGACACTGGCGGCCAAAATGCTGCGTCAGGAAAATCCGGAGGCGGCGCTGCGGCAATTGCTGCGTGCATCCAGCCGTAACAGCGAGTGGTATGCCATGCAGGGCAAGGTACTCATGGCGCTGGAGCAATTTGAATCGGCGCATCAATCCTACCGCGAGGCCATTCGCAGAGAGCCGAACAACAACCTGTATCGCCAGGGCGCGCTGGATGCGGCCGTGGCACTCAAAAAGTCCAAAACGCTTTGGGGTCGTATGCATACCCTGATAAAAAAGCACAAGAAACGATAAGCGCGGGCAAAACCGCGTTTTTTTACAGAAGGAGCTGGAAAAATGAGGAGATTCGTGGCGCTGCTGCTGGCATTGGTGCTGCTGACGCTGATGACACCTGCGCTTGCGGCGGGCATGGCCATCACGCTGACGGCAGAGGAATACGTGCTGCATTACGCATTTGATGCGGGTGAAAACGATCCGTTCGTGATTCTGGAATATTCCACCCCGGCGGAAAAGGGCTGGATGATCCTCTACAACGAGGAGGGCCGCTTTGAGGGCGATGTGGCACTTGCCTATTCGGGTGCAGGCGGCAAGGCAACGGTCAGCCTGACTTCAGCGCGCACGACGTATGGCATCGGCAAGGCAACCGTGACTGTTCCGCAGGCGGCCGACTACCAGAAGCCGACTGGCAAGTCGAACGGCAAGGTGCAGAATCTTGTCCTGACGGAGACGCCAACGGGCTTCACCTACTCCTTCACCGCCGCAGACACGGACTACATGCTGCTGTACTACCGCAGCAAGCAGCAGACCGTGACGCAGCCGATTTACCCGGATGAAAACGGCCACTATGCGGGCGAAATCGTCAGCGACCTGACCTTCGCGCGCACGCTGTTCAAGGTGCAAATCCAGAACGGCTCTGGCAGTGTGAAGAAGGAGGCCGAGGTGCGCAAGGGCTATCTGGCGCCGGAAGCGCCCGAACGTCAGGAAGGCCGACTGAGTGGCGTGACGGTCTGCATCGATGCGGGCCATCAGGAGGTCAGCAAGTTCGTCAATGAGCCGATTGGTCCGGGTCTGGCTGGTTCGACCAGCGGCAAGGGCGGCATGGCGCAGGGCAACAAGACGAACCGCCGCGAGCATATTGTCTGCCTGGAGGTGGCGATGCTGCTGCGGGATGAGCTGCTGCGTCAGGGCGCGAATGTAGTGATGACACGCGTGGATCAGGAGACGTACCACACCAACATCGAGCGCTGTGAAATTGCAGAAAACGGTGGCGCGGACATCATGCTCCGCCTGCACTGCAACAGCTCCTCCAACACCAGCAAGCGCGGCTTGCAGGTCTATGGGCCGCTCAACAGCGATTACGCCAAGGCAGTGGCTGATGCGGAGACGTACCGTCAAATGGGACAATTGCTGATTGACGCGATGAAGGATTCCCTCGGCATGACGCACACCAACGCGACCGGCATGGTGTATCTCAACGATAACTACGTGGGCAACAACTGGGCGAAGATGACCTGCTTCCTGGTGGAAATGGGGTATCTGTCCAATGCCGCGGAGGAATATCTGCTCATCAACCCGACCTACCAGCAGTGGCTGGCCGAGGGCATGGCGCAGGGTGTGTATGAAATTGCGGTATATCGCGGCTGGGTCGAAGCGGCCGAATAAATGGGAAAATGAGGACAGACGCATGAAAAAATGGTTGGCAATGCTGTTTTGTCTGCTGATGCTACCCATGGGCGCTTCAGCGGAGGTATATCAGGTGGAGAGCGAGGCGGACGTGCCGCAGGAATGGGCAGAAAAGGAAACCATGCGCCTGACCTGCATCGACACGGATCGCTCCGACGCAATGCTGCTGGAGTGCGGCGGCGAGGCGATGATGATTGACGGCGGCTCGGGCCAGTACCGCAACCGCGTGTACAGCATGCTGGACAGCCGTGGCATCACGCAGCTCAAATATCTGTGGAGCACGCATAGCGACAATGACCACATTCACGGCTTTGTCTACCTGATGCGCTCCGGCAACTACGAGGTCGGGAGCTTCCTGACGCCCAATGCCGAAACGTACAAGGACAAGGCAGGCTATCACCAAATGGCCGTCAAGGCGGTGCGTGCGGCGGAAATTCCGTATGTGCAGATTGATGCTGGCGACGAGGTGACGCTGGGCGCGGCGAATTTGAAGGTACTGCGCTGTCCGGAACCGTGGGGACAGAATGACCGTAGTGCGACGTGTATGATTCAGTTTGGCACGGCGAAGGCGTTCATCACCGGCGATATTGATAACAAGACCATGAAGTGGTACGCCCAGACGTATGGCGAGGAGCTTGCCTGTGACATGCTGAAAATTCCGCATCACGGCCTGGCGACGGTGCCGGACTCCTTCAACGAGCTGACGAATGCCAAGGTCATGTTTGTACCCAGCACGTTCAAGCGTTGCAAGGACAAATTCGCCAAATGGGCGAAGAAGAACGTACCGGACACGCCGGTATACTACTCCGGTGACGGCGCGGTGGTCATGCTGACCGATGGCACGGACTGGTATGTATGGCAGGAACCGAACTACACGGAAAAGAAATAATAAGAAACTCGGACGCTGGGAAAGCAAAAGTGGCTTTCACGCAGCGTCCGAGTTTCTTATATAGTGGAAGAAAAATTATGCCCGCACCCGGAGCAGTCCCCTGCGCAGCAGTGCCAGCAGGCCCACAATATCCGCCACAAGCCAGCCCGCAGGAATCGAGAGCCAAATCGCCATCATGCCAAAGCGTGGAGAAAACGCATACGACAGCGCCACGCGCAGTCCAAGCGAAATGACGGTCAGCACAATGCTCATGCCGGCTTGCTCCAGGCCACGGAAGGTGGCGTAGAGCAGGAACAAAAAGCCGATGCCGATGTAGCACAGCCCTTCCGTGCGCAGGTATGTCACGCCGATGGCAAGCGCCTCGGGTGATGCGTTTTCCAGAAAAATCAGCAGCAATGGCCGCGCCAGCACCGCGACAATCACGGAGACAGCCACGCAGAAGCTGCCCGACAGCAGGAAGGCCGTCCGGATGCCCTTGCGGAGGCGGTCGGGCTGGTGCGCGCCCTGATTCTGGGCGACGAAGGTGGCAAAGCCGTTGCCGAAATCCTGTGCAGGGCTGTAGGCAAGGGAGTCAATCTTCACGCCCGCAGCAAAGGCGGCCATGGCGGCCAGACCGAAGCTATTCACCAGAGACTGAACGCACAGGATGCCGAAATTCATGATGGATTGCTGAATGCTGCTGAGCGCGGAAACGCTCAGAATGCGCCGGAACAGCTGGCCATCCGGGCGAAAATCCTGCCGCGAAGGCCGCAGCAGGGGTGAATGCAGCAGATACAGCCCGCAGGCAATCGCACAAAGCACCTGCGAAAGCAGGGTCGCCCATGCCGCACCGGCCACGCCCCAGGAGCATCCCGCGACAAACCAGAAGTCCAGAGCGACATTGGTGAAAGAGGAAAACAGCAGGAACAGCAGCGGCGTGACTGAATTGCCCACAGCCCGGAGCATGCCCGAGGCAAAATGGTACAGGCAGGTCGGCAGCAGCCCCGCGAACACAATCAGCAGATAACAGCGCAAATCACCCTGCGCCGCCTCGGGAATGCGGAGCAGGACCATCATCTGTGGCAAAAGCAGATACGACAAGCCGACCAGCAGCACCGCAATGCCGCCAATAAGCACAAATGCATTGCCGACGGCCTTCCGGATGCCGGGCCTGTCGTCCTGACCGAACAGCTGGCTGACAACCACGCCACTGCCCATACACAGCCCGGTGAGGATGCTGGTCAAAAGAATCATGACGGAGAATGCACTGCCGACAGCCGCCAGGGGCGTCTGGCCACAATAGCGTCCAACGACATAGGTATCCACCAGCGTGTAGAGCTGCTGAAGCAAATTGCCGGCCATCAGCGGCAAGGAAAAACGAATCAGACCACGGGAAATGGGCCCACGGGTCAAGTCGGCATGCATGAAATACGCTCCTTTCTGTATATTATTCAGTATAATGCATGAAAATAGGAAAGTCAAGCAAGGGCCTACTGGGTGCCTGGGACAGCAAATTGGCCAGAAATACACCAAAAAAACAAAGCAAGTACGGTAACGTTTCCAGTCAGGAAAATCAAGGGTTTGCACGGTCTTTTTTTGTTTTTTCGGGCGAAAAACCCCAGTTTTACCGGCAAATCCCCCTTGACAAAGAAAAGGCCATTCACCTATAATAGGGTATACGTATCTTGCGGATACGAAATCGTAAGGAGGGTAAAGACCATGAAGAAGCTTCTTTCTCTGGTTCTGGCTGCCTGCATGCTGCTGAGCGTGTGCGCATTTGCCGAGACCGCTGAAGAACCGTCTTACACCTACAACACCTACCTGTCTACGTTCCCGACGAACTGGAACCCCCATCAGTATAAGACTGCCACGGACAATGACGCCGTGCTGGCCTACATCACTGATGGCTTCTATGAGTTCGATTATAACGAGACCATGGATTCCTACACCATGATTCCGACCATGGTTGTTGGCGATCCGGTCGATGTCACCGCTGACTATGTTGGCGAAAAGTGGGGCATCGCTGAGGGCGACACCGCTCGCGCTTGGAAGTACACCCTGCGTGACGACCTGAAGTGGGAAGATGGCACGCCCATCACGGCGGCCGATTTCGTCTACTCCGCGATGAAGCAGCTGAACCCGCTGGCCGCCAACTATCGTGCTGACAGCCTGTACAACGGCTCCGCTCCCATCCACAACGCGGAAGCTTATGCGAAGTCCGGCATCTATGCTTACAGCAGCCAGCTGAACTCCGACCTGACCAACTACGTTGACGAGAGCGCGTACACCGTTGGCGACGACGGCTACTACACGCTGGACGGCAAGGACGTTGCGGTCTGCCTGAAGAACAGCAACCAGTGGTCCTCCAACACCCTGGAAGCCTACTATGCTGCTGGCGGCTACATCTCCGATGACGTCTGGGCTGTGCTGTCTGCTGCGGCTGACACCAACGGCTATGTGAAGGTCACGGCTGAAATCGTTGACACGATGCAGCTGCTGGTTGCCAACATGCATGGCGCTGCGACCGTGGAAGACTATGCTGCTTCTGCTGGCGACTACGCTTACCAGGAATGGGAAGAGTTCGCGCTGCTGGGCTCTCAGAATGACGAAATGTCCTTCGACGAAGTTGGCGTTCTGGCGCTGAGCGACACCGAAGTGGTCTTCATCGTTGACAAGCCCCTGCTGGGCTTCCAGCTGAAGTACAACCTTGGCCTGACCCTGGTCAACAAGGATCTGTACGAGAAGTGCGAGAAGTACGAGAATGGTGTTTACACCAACAACTACGGCACTTCTGTTGAGACCACCATGTCCTATGGCCCCTACAAGCTGACCTCCTTCCAGGCTGATAAGGAAATCGTGCTGGAGAAGAACCTCAACTGGTACGGCTACAACGTGCCCGAATGGAAGGGCTTCTATCAGACCACCCGTCGTGTGGCGACCTATGTCAAGGAAGATTCCACCGCTATGGAAATGTTCCTGGCTGGCCAGCTGGACTACAAGGGTCTGACCGCTGACTATGCGTCCGAGTACGAGAACTCCGACTATGCCTACACCTTTGAAGGCGCTTCTGTCTTCGCTATCACCCTGAACCCCAACATGGCTGCCCTGAAGAAGAATCAGGAGACGGCTGGTGAGCACATCAACAAGACCATCCTGACCGTGAAGGAATTCCGTCAGGCGCTGTCCTTCTCTCTGGACCGTGCGGCCTTCAACATCGCCTGCGTGCCTGGCTCCGCTCCGGCCTTCGGCCTGTTCGGTGACACCATCGTTGGCGATCCGGAAAATGCTATCTTCTATCGTTCCACCGACGCTGCCAAGCAGGCGCTGGTTGACTTCTGGGGTCTGTCCGAAGAAGTTGGCGAAGGCAAGCTGTATGCCACCAACGACGACGCGATTGATTCTCTGACCGGCTACAACCTGGAGATGGCTCGTGACTACTTCAACAAGGCTTACGACATCGCCATCGAGACCGGCCTGATGACCGAAGAAGACACCGTTCAGATCGTGATTGGTCTGCCCTCTGCTTCTTCCACCACCTACAACCTGGGCTACGAGTTCCTCGTGAACAACTACACCGAGGCTGTTGTTGGCACCAAGCTGGAAGGCAAGCTGACCTTCACCCGTGACGACACCATCGGCAACGGCTTCGGCGACGCCCTGCGTAACAACCAGGTCGATATGCTGTTCCTGGTCGGCTGGAATGGTTCCACCTTCGATCCCTACAGCCTGATGGAAGCTTATCTGTCCCAGAACTACCAGTATGACCAGGCGGTTGACTACAGCGAGACCATGGTGACGGTTACCCTGTCTAGCGGCACCTACACCACCGACGCTGTGTCCTGGTACGAGATCATCAACGGCACCACGCTGAAGGTGACCGACGAGAACGGCGAGGCTGTTGAGATGAACCTGCCCTACAGCTACGACGCTGTGAAGGCGAATGACCGTCTGCTGGTTCTGGCTGCGCTGGAGAACACCATGCTGCAGAACTACAACTTCATTCCCACCACGAACGACGCGTCCATGGGCCTGAAGGGCATGAAGATCAACTTCTACACCGAGGAAGAAATCTTCCCGATGTCCTACGGCAACAGCGTGAAGTACCTCACGTACAACTACACTGATGCCGAGTGGGAAGCCTTCGTGGCTGAGCAGGGCGGCGTGCTGAACTACAAGTAATTCGCACAGCGTCTTGCAAACAGGGTGCCGATAACACCCGCAACTGGTGAAAACTTTTCCCGGCGGCGGAAGAACCTTGGTCCTTCCGCCGCTGGGTTGGCCTTCACCGGACAACTGCATAGCCGGGGTTATGAGCACCAAGGTGGGGAAAAGGCTGTCACGCTGCTTCCACGCCTTGGATTCATTTGCGTATAAACTTGAATGTGGGGAAATTTTGCGAACGTGGAAATTTCCTCGTAGTAAAAACAGAAAAAACGCGAAATTCCGCAAATGCAGGAAAATCAAGGGGTTTGGGAATCTGCGACGACAAAAATCCCTCCGACACGTCATGCGCCGGAGGAGAAAGAAAGCAAAGATTCATTTCTTACGGCTGCACCTGGTGGCGGGTGCGCTTGCGCCGGGGAAGAAAAATGGTACATCGCTGACAAAAAGTCGGTACGGATGCAGCCGTAAAAAATGGAAAGGGGCTACAGCATGTTCAAGTATGTATTACAAAGAATTCTGCTCATGTTGATGGTGTTTATGATTATCATCTCCATGTGCTTTGTGCTTGTAAAGCTTTTGCCGAGCAAGCCAGCCGAGCAGTTTGGTAAGGACCAGGCGCTGATTGAAATGCGCCGCGAGGCACTGGGTTACAACAAACCCTTGATTGAACAGTATGGCATCTTCATCAAGAATTCCCTCCTGGGCGGTGACTGGGGCATTAGTGAAATGCTCTATCCCGGCAAGGAAGTATGGAGCGTCTTTATGGAGAAGATGCCCGCGACGGTCATGGTCAACGTGTACACGATGATTTTCGCCGTTCCGCTGGGTCTGCTGTTTGGTATCTATGCGGCACTGAAGAAGAACACGTGGCAGGATCACTTCATTTCCACGGCCGTTATGGTGTTCGTATCCGTGCCAAGCTATATATATGCATTCTTGGTGCAATATATTCTGTGCTTCAAATTACAGTGGTTCCCCTTCCAGATGAAGTCTGGCTATGACTACTTCTCCTGGGATATGTTCGTGTCCGTCGTGCCGGCCGTGCTGTCGCTGGGCTTTGGTACGATTGCTGGCCTGACGCGTTATGTCCGTGCGGAGCTGACCGAGGTGCTGACCAGCGACTTCCTGCTGCTGGCGCGTACCAAGGGTCTGAGCCGCGCCCAGACGACCATCCGTCACGCCATGCGCAACGCCATGGTGCCTGTTTTCCCGATGATTCTGGGCGAATTCATTGGCATCATGTCCGGTTCGCTGATTATCGAGCAGATTTTCGGTATTCCGGGTGTTGGCCCGCTGTACGTCTCCTCGATTACCTCGACGCCGCCGGACTACAACTTCTTCCTGCTGCTGACGGCCTTCTATACGTTGATTGGCCTGCTGTCTTCCATCGTGGTGGACATCAGCTATGGTTTCATCGATCCTAGAATCAGAATGGGGAGCAAGAAATAATGAAAGAGAAGATGAATTATAGCGATTTGTCTGATGAACTCTTTGAAATCGTCCCCATGGAAGGACGAAATCACGACAAAGCGCTGGAAAGTAAGCCGATTGGTGCATTCCGAGATGCGCTGAGCCGCTTCTGCCGCAATAAGGCGTCCGTTGTGGCTGCTGGCATCATTGTGCTGCTGGCCCTCTACGCCATCATCGTTCCGGTGGCGTTTGAAAACAACTACACCCGTGCCCTGCGCGATACGACGTACCTGCAGTACGTGAAGCTGCCGCCGAAGGTCAACGGCCTGGGCTGGCTGGGCATGGATGGTATGAAGACTCGTAAGATTAACGAGACGGACTACATCAAGATGAACGCGATTACCCAGGAAACTGGTCACGCGCCCGTCAAGGAAATCATCAACGATGCCCATGAGGATGCCACGAGCAACAGCAAGACGCTCTACTACGACATCGTGTATGACACGTATCAGGGCATGGGCATGATGCAGCTGACGCTGACGCCTGCGCAGTATGAAGATCTGCAAAAATGGCAGGACGACAATCAGATTCAGGTCATCTATCCGGCAATTACCGATGCCAAGCAGTCCGACGCCAACGTTTGGTACAAGGTCAGCAAGAAGGGCAAGCCGGAGCTGGATAAGGAAGGCAACCTGCAGCCCATCTACCGCACGACCACGCCGACCGATACGTCCTATCATTCCCTGCGCATTGAGGCGGACAACGATCCCGAAAAGCCGCTGGCGTATGCCCGTGTGACCGGTACGTCCGACAACAAAGGCTACGTGGTGCGCGTGGATAAGTACAACTACTTCATCTATCGCTATGGCTTTGAGCCTGCGTTCGTGTTCGGCACGAATGCCGCCGGTCAGGACATTTTCACCCGTCTGGCCGCCGGTGCGCGTTTCTCCTTCATCCTGGCCATCTGCATCTCGCTGATTAACCTGCTCATCGGCACGTTCTACGGCGCGGTGGAAGGCTACTATGGCGGCTGGGTTGACCTGGCGATGGAGCGCTTCGCGGACGTGCTGAGCGGTGTGCCGTTCATGGTTGTGACGACGCTGTTCCAGCTGCATCTGGCAAAAATCGTTGGCCCTGTGTGGTCACTGATTTTCGCCTTCGTGCTGACGGGCTGGATTGGCATGGCCAGCCGTGTGCGTATGCAGTTCTACCGCTTCAAGGGTCAGGAGTACATTCTGGCGGCCCGCACGCTGGGTGCCAGCGACCTGCGCCTGATGTTCAAGCACATCTTCCCCAACTCTCTGGGTACGATTATTACCGGCTCCGTGCTGGTCATCCCGGGCGTCATCTTCTCCGAGTCGAGCTTGACGTATTTGGGCATCGTGAACCTGGAGTCCTCTACCATGACCAGCGTTGGTACGATGCTGGCCAATGGTAAGAACTATCTGTCCACCGATCCCTATATCATCCTGTTCCCGGCGTTGTTCATTGCGCTGCTGGAAATTGCATTCAACCTGTTTGGCAACGGTCTGCGCGATGCCTTCAACCCGTCTTTGAGAGGTGCTGAGTAACATGGAACAGAGAGAAAAGAAACTGCAAGTGCGCAATCTGCGCGTGTCCTTCCGCACAAGCGGCGGCAAGGTGCAGGCTGTTCGTGATATCAGCTTTGACCTGCACAAGGGCGAAACGCTGGCAATCGTCGGCGAATCTGGTTCTGGTAAGTCCGTCACCAGCAAGGCCATTCTGGGCATTCTGGCTGGTAACTCCATCGTCGAGGGCGGCGAAATTCTCTATGACGGTCAGGATTTGCTGAAAATCAGCGAGGACGACTTCTATCGTCTGCGCGGCGACAAAATCGCGATGATTTTCCAGGATCCGCTGTCTTCCCTGAACCCCATCATGCGTATCGGCAAGCAGCTGACCGAGGCCATGCTCCTCAAGGGCAAGGCACGTCAGCGCACGTCCCGACAGAACTTCTCCACCAAGCTCAAGCTGCTGGAGCAGTACATGGTGGCCGCCAACCCTGATAAGCATGGTCAGGTGAAGGAAGTGTGCGATAAGTTCCACCGCTTTGAGCTGGCGCACACCAAAATGGAGCAGGCGTACAATGACGCGCACGAGCATGCAAGCGACGCGATGGAAGAAATCAACCACCTGCTGTTCGTGCTGGAAAAGAACGCATTTGCCGATAGCGACAAGCCGACCCTGCGTCAGGTGAAGGAATTCGTCAAGGGCAGCATCAACCCCTATGTCGTTACCACCGACAAGATGGACGTGCTGAACAAGAACACGAACTTCAGCACCGACAATCTGATCGACTTGAAGGAAAAGCTGGCAGCGCTGCGCGATGTGCTGTCCGAAGCGCTGGCCCGCACGGAGGCGGAGGCACCGGACTTCTTCTCCATGGGTTACTTCAAGACCTTTGGTCAGGGCGATGTGCCTGCTGGCTCGATTGCCACGCAGAATGCCTTCTACCGCAAGTACATGGACGAGAACTTCATGAACGACTTCATTGATCTGGCCACGACCGGCATCAAGAAGGCGGACGCGGAGTATCTGACCAAGCGTCAGGCGGTTGTTGAGGCGCTGGCCAAGGCCATTTCCCAGCTGGAAAACGGCACGGTCGAGGACTTCAGGGATACGGCCGATGCGCTGTGCAAGATGGTGGAAGAATCCACGGACCCCATCGACATTCACAAGGACTCTGCGGCCTGCACCTTCCCGGGCAGCATGAAGGCGTACTATGCCACCTACAACGATGGCAAGCGCAACAATGCCCGCAAGGAGGCCAAGTACAACCGTGAGCTGAAGCGCTCCGAGCGCAAGGCGGCCAAGGGCAAGGCCTACAAGGTCGCCATGGCCACGACGGTTGACTTCGACCTGGTCAAGGAAAACATGATTTCCCTGATGCAGAACCTGAAGGCGCATTACGAGGAGCGCAACCTCCGCGAGCCGCAGGAAAACAAGCATCTGAAGACGGAAAAGCTGATTGATTATTTGAAGGAGAACGCATCCGGCATGGTGCTGAAAATCACCAAGCAGGCGGCGAAGAACAAGGCCCTCAAGCTGATGGCCGAGGTCGGTATCTCCGAGCCGCGCAAGCGCTATCGTCAGTATCCGTTTGAATTCTCCGGCGGCATGCGTCAGCGTATCGTTATTGCGATTGCGCTGGCCGCGAACCCGGACATCCTGATTTGCGACGAGCCGACCACGGCACTGGACGTGACGATTCAGGCGCAGATTCTGGAGCTGATTAACAAGCTCAAGAAGGAACGCAATCTGTCCATCATCTTCATCACCCATGACCTGGGCGTCGTGGCGAACATGGCTGACCAGATTGCCGTTATGTACGCGGGCAAGATTGTCGAATACGGCACGAGCCGCGAAATCTTCTATGAGCCGGCGCATCCCTACACCTGGGCGCTGTTGTCCTCCATGCCCGACCTGGACAGCAAGGACACGCTGGAGGCCATCACCGGCACGCCGCCGGACATGCGCTTCCCGCCGGTGGGTGACGCCTTTGCGGAGCGTAACCGCTACGCCATGAAGATTGACTTCGAGAAGCAGCCGCCGGAATTCCCCATCACGGATACCCACTGGGCGGCAACGTGGCTGCTGCACCCGAAGGCACCCAAGGTCTGCCCGCCTAAGACGGTGACGGATCGTATCGAGAAAATGAAAGCAAGAGCGGAGGTGGCGAACAATGGCTGATCAGGAGGTTCTGCTGAAAGTAGATCATCTGTGCCAGTATTTTGGCGCGAACAAAGCCGTTGACGATGTCACCTTTGACATCAAGAAGGGCGAAGTATTCGGCCTGGTGGGCGAGTCCGGCTGTGGTAAGACCACGACCGGCCGCTCCATCATCAAGCTCTATGACATCACGTCCGGCAGCATCTACTTCAAGGGCAAGCGCATCGCCGCTGGCACGAAGAGCTACAAGGACGCCATCGCGGCGGCCAAGGCTGAAATGAAGACGGCTGATCCGGCGCGCAAGGAAGAGCTGAAGAAGATTATCGCGGAAAATCGTGAATTGATTCGCAGCGCGCGTTTCGATCACGATAAGTGCGACAAGATCTATTCCAACGAAGTGGCGAAGGAAGTGGATCGCAAGTACGCGGAAATCCTCAAGGAGACGCCCGCAGACAAGCAGGACGAGGTGAAGCGCCAGTATGCTTACGAGCGCAACATCGCCCGTCACCAGCGCTTCACCACCCAGATTCAGATGATTTTCCAGGATCCGATTGCGTCCCTCGATCCCCGTATGACGGTGTACGAAATCATCGCGGAAGGTCTGTCCATCCGTGGCGAAACGAACAAGGCTGTCGTGGACGAGAAGGTCTACCGCGTTCTGGAGATGGTTGGTCTGGTGCGTGAGCATGCGGGTCGCTATCCGCATGAATTCTCCGGCGGCCAGCGTCAGCGTATCGGCGTGGCCCGTGCGGTCATCATGAACCCGGAGCTGATTATCGCCGACGAACCTGTTTCTGCACTGGACGTGTCCATTCAGGCGCAGGTCATCAACCTGCTCAACGACCTGCGTCGTGAGCTGGGTCTGACGATTCTCTTCATCGCCCATGACCTGTCGGTCGTCAAGTACTTCTCCGATCGCATCGGCGTGATGTACTACGGCAAGATGGTGGAGCTGGCGACCTCCGAGGAGCTGTTCGCGCATCCGCTGCATCCCTACACGCAGGCGCTGCTGTCTGCCATCCCGCTGCCCGATCCGGATTACGAGAAGAATCGTCAGCGCAAGCACTACGATCCGCTGGCCGAACACGATTATTCCGTGGACAAGCCCTCCATGCGTGAGGTTACGCCGGGTCACTTCGTCATGTGCAATGACGCAGAATTCAAGCGCTATCAGGAAATGCTGAAAGCTGAATAAGGAAGTCTGCTTTTTTCCAATCAGCCGTAGCGATTCACTGCGGCTGATTTCTCTTTTCAAGGAGTTTTTCATGAGCAAAGAAACAAAGAACAAGGGCAAGGCGCGGGCGAATCTGATTGTGGCCCTGTCGGCGCTGGCCATCGGCATTGGCCTGTGCCTGAATCTGGGACTGGATACGGCCAAAGCGCTGAATGCAAATTGCCGCGTGGTGAGCGATGCGTTCTTCATCGTGGGCATTTGCTACACGGGCATTGGTGCGCTGACCGCGATTGCGACGACGGGCTTCTTCGACATTCTGGGCTATGCCTTCAAGAGCCTGTTCACGCTGTTTTCGCCTATCAAGCGTCCGGGCGAGATGCCGGCCTATTTTGATTACAAGACCGCCAAGGCCGAAAAGCGTGGCGACGCGATGTATGGCATCCTGATTGTAGGGCTGTGCTGTATCGCGCTCTCCCTGCTGATGCTGTTGGCGTATTATCAGCTGTAAGGGCTGACTTCAAGATGGATATAGAAAACCCGTCCGGACATTACATCCGGGCGGGTTTTTGTGGCACTGCGCGCGCCCTCTCAGTCGGCCAGAGGCCGCCAGCTCTCCCAGAGGGAGAGCCAAGTGGGTGTCTTGATGCCGACAAGTTTTCACTTTACTGAACGTGCTTGTTCCGGCAACGTACAGTAGTAACAATTCCAAGTGCTTCGGGTGTGAAAGTCCTGCATGGCCAGCACCCTTGGCTCTCCCTTTGGGAGAGCTGTCACCGAAGGTGACTGAGAGGGCGCTGCTGCTGGTAAAAGCAAGTATTGGCTTCACAGCTTATTGGTTTTCAAAAAAAGAAAACACCTCGCCGAGCGTATATCGACGAGGTGTAGCCGGAATGAAAATCATCAGTGTTCAAGAAACAGTGCGCGCAGGCAGTCCTGGCGCTGATGCAGAATGCGCACAATGAGGACGTTGTCGCTGCTTTCAAGATAGAAGATGCAGTAATTTTCGCACACAAGATACCTGTATTCCGTATGGACGGGTATCAGCGCGTCCAGTGGACGACCGCGCCCGGAAAACGCTCCGAGCGCCTGAATGCTTTTTTTCAGGCTGGCAATGATGCGTTTGGCGGCGTCGGGATTGCAAAGCTCATCCCGAATATAGCTGCGAATCGAAATCAAATCACGCTGTGCTGCTTTAGATACTGTTACCTGCGCCATGCTTAGTCCTCCAGCCCGGCGAAGGCTTCATCAACAGTCAGAGCGCCTTCTGTGCGGATGGATTCTATCCCCTTTGCAAGCTCTGCAAGCAGCTTCACGGTTGCTTGCAGTTTTTCATATTCCACAAGACTCTGCACCACGTATTTCCCGCGACCATTCTTGGTCAGGTAGACGGTGCCACCGTCGTCACAATGGCTGAGAACCTCGGTGTAGTTCTTCAAATCGGAAATGGGGACGATGTTGGTCATGCAATCAGCTCCCTTCGCTTTTATTATACCCGAATTTACCGTCTGATTCAACCCTGAATGAGGAGGTATGTTTTTCTTGAAACGAAAGAAGGTGAAATGTAGCTGGCGCGCGCCCTCTCAGTCGGCCAGAGGCCGCCAGCTCTCCCAGAGGGAGAGCCAAGTGGGTGTCTTGATGCCGACAAGTTTTCACTTTACTGAACGTGCTTGTTCCGGCAACGTACAGTAGTAACAATTCCAAGTGCTTCGGGTGTGAAAGTCCTGCATGGCCAGCACCCTTGGCTCTCCCTTTGGGAGAGCTGTCACCGAAGGTGACTGAGAGGGTGCTGCGTCAGCGCAATCAACGAATGCGCAGCAAATCGTCAACGTCCTTGCGCTTGGGCGCAGCGGGTGCTTCCGCGGGGTAGCCCAGCGCAATCAGCGCCGAGATGCTTTCGCCCTCCGGGAGCGACATAATTTGACGGACCT
Organism: uncultured Faecalibacterium sp.; assembly: GCA_964464815.1. Taxonomy (GTDB): domain Bacteria; phylum Bacillota; class Clostridia; order Christensenellales; family Aristaeellaceae; genus UBA11524. The sequence continues at coordinate 4,012 of CAYXHF010000004.1, read as the reverse complement.
TTTCCTCGTCGAAAATGCCGAGGATGACTGTGCCGAGGCCTGCATCATGTGCGGCAAGGCAGAAGGTCTGTGTCGCAAGACCGGCGTCGAAGGACTGCCAGTGCGTGCCCTTGCTGGTGGTGAAGGAGCCGTCGCGCTCATAGCCACTGCGGCCGTTGACGGTGGACAGCACCATCAGCACCGGCGTGCCGTGCAGGATGTTCGTGTTGTGCTGGAAGCCCAGACAGCAGGTGTCGGCAATCTGGTCAATCTCCTCGCGTGTGGTCAGCGCGGTGTAGCGGGTCGTCTGGCTGTTCTTCCAGCTCGGCGCGTAGGAAGCGGTCGTCACCAGCGTGCGCAGGGTGTCGGCGGACACTGGGTCGGCGGTGAACTTGCGGATGGAACGGCGGGTGAGAAGCAACTCATTCATCATCGTCATCTCCTTGTGTGGTCGGACGCGGGTCGTTGTAGTGGTCGAGGAAGCTGATTTCCTGCTTGCCGATTTTCCAGCCGGGCATGGTGTCCAGCGAAACGGCGTGGATGGCGTTGAACACGTTCTTCTCCACGTCCGGATTGGTTTCGCGCAGTGTGCGCAGCAGCACCTTGATTTCCTGCCGCTTGGAGCGGCCCACACCGTCGGGCGTGCTGTCGCGCTCCTTGGTCAGGCGGCAGGCGCAGGCGATAAAATGCAGGTCGTTGAAGTCGCGCCAGGCGCAAATGTCCTCCTCGTGGACGCAGTACATCGGGCGAATCAGCTCCATACCGGGGAAATTGCGGCTATGCAGCTTGGGCAGCATGGCTTGCAGCTGTGCGCCATAGAACATGCCCATGACGGTCGTCTCGACCACGTCGTTGAAGTGATGTCCCAATGCGATTTTGTTGCAGCCAAGCTCCTGTGCCCGGTCGTAGAGGAAGCCGCGGCGCATGCGTGCGCAGAGGTAGCAGGGGTTGCGCTCGGCAATGCGGGTCGTCTCGAAGATGTTGCTGGTGAAGACGCGAATCGGAATTTCCAGCAGGGCGGCATTGTCGATAATGCGCTGCAAATTCTCCGGTTCATATCCGGGATCCATGACGATGAATTCCGTCTCGAAGGGAATTTCCGTATGGCGCTGAAGCAGCTGCATCATTTTGGCCAGCAGCATGGAGTCCTTGCCGCCGGAGATGCATACGGCAATCTTGTCGCCGGGAGCAATCATCTCATAGCGCTTGATGCCCCGGACAAAAGGACGCCAGAGCGGCTTGCGAAAGTCGGATAGAATGCTGCGCTCCACGCGCATGGCAGGTGACAGGGTACGCGGCATGTGCGTACCTCCTTTGTTTCATATTACAGGGGAAACGGGATGTTTCCGCATCATATTTTAGCATCTTTTTGCTGGTTTGTCATCTGCTTTTTCCGCAAAAGCATAGAAGGCATGACAGCGGCACGTGGCGCATAGCATGTGACAAAAGGAAGGAGGAATTTTCCTGATGAGTCAGTTAAAACCTGTGCGCCGGACAACCACCAGCACGTCGCATCCGGCGCTGATGCGTTTGCTACGTGGTCTGGGCGCGTCGCTGCTGCTGACGCTGTTTGCGGTGGCGGTGTTTGCGCTGCTGATGCAGTGGGTGAAGCCGTCGGAAAATGCGGTGCGGATTTTCAATCAGCTGCTCAAGGTGGCTGCGGTGGGTGTTGGTACGTATATCGCTGTTGGGCGCGGACAGGAGGGTGGCCTGCTCAAGGGGGCGCTGCTTGGGGTCGTCTATATGGGGCTAGGGGTCGCCGTCTACGCATTATTGAGCGGCCAAAGCGCGCCGTGGACGGCTTATCTGGCTGATTTGGCCATGGGCGCGGCGTCTGGTGGAATCATTGGCACGATTCTGTCGAATATTTCCGGAAAATGATTGCATTCTGAAAGGAAATCGTGTATAATACACACATACCCCTTTTTAAGAAATGGAGGAATAATATTATGAAGCATATCGACACCATTCAGAAGCCCTGCCTGAAGGACTCCCTGGCCCACGGTGGCTGCGGCGAGTGCCAGGCGTCCTGCCAGTCTGCTTGCAAGACCAGCTGCACTGTTGCGAACCAGTCCTGCGCCAACAAGGAAAACAGCGACGTGCTGGCGGGCAACGAGGGCAAGCTCAACCGTCTGTACAATCGTAAGTAAGAGACGAACCCACCCCGGAATGGAACCCATGGCGGAGGCGGCATCAGTACGCCTTCGCTTTTTTTTCGGTGTGATACGAGTTCCGGCCCGAGCCGTGCCAGGTGACATGGCCGTCAAGCGGAATTGCAAAACGCATGCCGAGCGCGAACATCAGGAGGAAAGCAAACGATGATTCATACCTTCAAGGCGGTTGGTCAGCCGATGCTGCTGGACGTCGGCAGCGGCGCTGTGCACGCCATCGACGACATGGCTTTTGACGTGCTGGAAATGTGGAATGACCACACGCCGGAGGAAATTCGTGAGGCGCTGAAAGGCAAGTACGCGCTGGACGAACTGGACGAGGTGATTGGCGAGCTGCACCAGCTGGAAGAAATTGGTGCGCTCAATGCGCCCGACAACTACGACAACGTCAAGCAGGTGACGGAGCCCGGTGTGGTCAAGTCCATGTGCCTGCATGCGGCGCATGACTGCAACCTGCGCTGCAAGTACTGCTTCGCGGCGACGGGCGACTTCTGCATGGGCGAGCGCAAGCTGCTCTCCTACGAGGTCGGCAAGGCCGCGATGGACTGGCTGGTGGCACATTCCGGCAAGCGCGTCAATCTGGAGCTGGACTTCTTCGGCGGCGAACCGTTGATGAACTTCCCGGTTGTCAAGCGTCTGGTCGAATACGGCCGCTCCATTGAGAAGGAGCACAACAAGCACTTCAAGTTCACCATGACGACCAACTGCGTGCTGATGAATGACGAAATCATGGACTTCCTGAACAAGGAAATGAGCAACGTCGTCATCTCCATCGACGGCCGTCCCGAGGTGCATGACCGCATGCGCCCCACGGTCAACGGCAAGGGCAGCTATTCCATCATCATGGACAAGGCGAAGGAATTCGTCCGTCGCCGCAATGAATGTGATAAGGAATATTATGTGCGTGGCACGTTCACGGGCTTCAACAAGGACTTTGGCGAGGACGTACTGCATCTGGCCGATCAGGGCTTTGATCAGATCAGCGTCGAGCCGGTCGTGACCGACCCGAACTGCGAATACGCCCTGCGCGAAGAGGATTTGCCCGAAATCCGCGAGGAATACGAGCGTCTGGCGCAGGTATACATGGATCGCCGCGCCAACGGCAAGTGGTTCAACTTCTTCCACTTCATGGTGGACCTGGAAGGCGGCCCCTGCCTGCGCAAGCGTCTGACGGGCTGCGGCGCGGGTAACGAGTATGTGGCCGTCACGCCCGATGGCGACATTTACCCCTGCCACCAGTTCGTGGGTCGCGAAGGCTACCGCATGGGCAGTGTGCTGGACGGCACGTTCGACCGTGACATTCAGCAGCGCTTTGCGCAGAACACCGTCCTGAACAAGGAAAAGTGCCGTGACTGCTGGGCGCGTTTCTTCTGCTCCGGCGGCTGTGCGGCCAATGCAGAGGCGTTCCATGGCGATATCTCCAAGCCCTACGACATGGAGTGCCAGATGGAGCGCAAGCGTCTGGAATGCGCGATGGCCATCTACGCCAAGGAGCGTGCGGCCCGCATGGCGCGTCAGCAGGAGAATCAGGCCGAATAAGCCTTCTGGTATGCTGATGTGAGAAACTCCCCTTTGCTACGGAAAAGCGTGATGGCTTTTCTGAATGGCAAAGGGGAGTTTTTTGGATGCGGAGGCTTGCTGTGCTGGTGTGCGCTGTATAGTTGGCTGGTGCAGGAGCGCGGCCCTCTCAGTCGGCCAAAGGCCGACAGCTCTCCCAGAGGGCGAGCCAAGGGAGTGGTGCCGTGCTTGTGTGCGTTACGCAAGCGCCTTTTGCGCTGGCTGTATGGTTGGCGAAAGCGACAAGGTACGCACGTGCTACGGAATCGCGCGCCCTTCTTGGCTCCCCCGCTGGGGGAGCTGTC
>CAYXHF010000003.1:0-106625 GCA_964464815.1 uncultured Faecalibacterium sp. | reverse complement strand
ATGACCGGCATGGTTTTCAGCCCTGCCAATTCGCAGGCGTGTTTTCGCCTGTGACCGGCAACGATCTCATAGCCACCGTCCTCACGAGGTCGGGCGATAGCCGGAACAAGCACCCCGTACTCTTTGATGCTCTCAACAGTTTCTTGCATGGCATCGTCGTCACGCACTCCGAAGGGGTGGTCTGGAAAAGGGTGAAGCTCGTCCAGCGGAATGTCCTTAATGGTCTCTGTCATAATAACCTCCGATACTTTGAAATGAAAAAAGCGTTCATCGATTTCCTCAGAAGTCAATGAACGCTTTTATGCGTTATTCGGTTTTGCTGCTGGTCCTCCTTTCACAGCAGAGGTGCTGTTGTGATGGCAGCTCATCACAGATTGGGTATCGTGAAGTTGGACAAAATCAGCGAAAACCCTGTGTTTTCAAGGCTTTTGACCTTTGCCCCTATTATAACAGAATAGTCAATCCTTCTAACAATTCCTGTTGCTCTCATGTTCAGAACATCCTTTCTCGCGGCGGCACGGCAAAGCGAGAATTCGCCGCCGCACCGGAAGTTCTCTCCATAACGATGGGCAAGCAGCGCCTGCGCCCGCCTGGAGTACGAGGCTATTATTTGAAAAAGCAGCAGGAATTATACCGGATTCCTGTTGATGGCGTCTGCTTTTTGTGTGCCAGGACTTGGAAGAAAAGAATTTGTCGGCAAAAAGCGACGTGCGCGAATATATCCTTATTCCTTTTTGAAAAACGCCACCGCTACCGCGCCCGGCCCAACATGCGTGCCAATGACGCTGCCGACCGTGGTGTAGGGGATTTGCGCCAAATTGCTCTCCCAGATGGGACGGCTGTCCTCTATGTACTTCTGTAGCAAGGCATCGGAAAGGCCACTGTAGCCCAGCAATACCGGCTGATTGAAATCAATGCCACCAGCTTTTCCGATTTCCTGTACAAGCAGGTTGTTGCCCATTTTCGATCCACGCGCCGTGCCGAGCATGGCGATTTCGCCATCCACAACAGAAAGCACCGGCTTAATGTTCAAGATTCCGCCCGCAAAGGCAAGTGTCTTGGAAATGCGGCCACCCTTTTTCAGGTATTCCAGCGTATTCACGAGGGCTACCACGATTATCCGTTTCTTTTCTTCTTCTAGGATGGCGGCAATTTCCTTTGCCGATTTACCCGCATCCCGAAGGCGAAGTGCCAATGCCACCAGAATGCCGCTGCCCATCGCCACGCTGCCACTGTCCACAACATGGATGTTTTCATCATCGGCTGCGGCAATCATGGCGCTTTGATATGTGCCGGAAAACTTCTCGGAAAGCGTGATGACAACGGCCTCCTCACCAGCCGCCCTGGCTTCTTCAAACGCCCGCGCAAAGGCTGCTGGCGTGGCCTGACTGGTCGTCGGCAGAACGTCGCTTTCGATAAGCTTTTCATAAAAAGTCTTGTTGTCAATCGTAACGCCATCCAAGTATTCCTCGTCGCCAAAGTGGACGGTCAGGGGAACAACGTGGACACGTTCCTTGACTTCTGGGGTCATATCAGCCGTAGAATCGACAATAATTCTTGTTTTCATTATGCTTCATCCTTCCGCAAATTCGTTTATTCAAGTGTTTTCTGGGCAAGACCGTCCAATCGTTCACTGATGATGGACAGACTGCGGTAGAGCGCTATCCGTTCTTCTTCGGAAAGCGCCGTGCTGATTTCATCCAGAACAAGGTTGACTTTGTCGGCGATTTTTTTACCAACCTCCATTCCTTTTTCAGTCAGGACGAGGGGAGACTTGTACCGCTTGGTGCTTTGGGAGGCACACGTCAGGTATCCGTTCGACTCCAGATACTCCAAGCTCCGGGAGATGGTCGCCTTGTCCTCCTCACAGCGCTCACATAGGTCGGTCGCTGTCAAGGACGCTGATGAATAGAGATAGTACAGGCAGGAAATATGGGCGCTACGCAATTGATACGCCGACATCTCCTGATTCTTGATTTTCCGGATGTTTCGGCTGATTCGGTTAATCAGCACGGTAAAGGTTTCAAACCGCTGTTCCATGATTGCCCTCCTTGCTTGTTGACATTTCAACAAGCAATACAATATCACATTCTTGTTGAAATGTCAACAAGAAAACAACAAAAACAGACAGTCAAAAAACAATAATTCGGTTGAAAAAGCGCGTTGAATGCACTATAATGAACGCACGGTGGTGCATCTTCCACCAAATAAAACGATTTTTGAGATGGAGGACCGCAACATGCTGACACTGGAAAGAGCCAAGGAGCTGCTGAACACCACCACGACCCAGGAACATCTGTTCCTGCATGCCAAGAACGTCATGGCAGCCATGGGCGGTCTGGCCAAGCACTTCGGAGAAGACGTGGAGCACTGGATGGCCATTGGATATCTGCATGATTATGACTATGAGCAGCACCCCGATGAGCACCTCCAACACACCGCACAGCCCTTGCACGAGGCCGGCCTGACCGACGAGGAGATTCGTGGCATCCTTGCCCACGGCTATGGGCTGTGCAATGACGTCGAGCCTATTACCACCATGGAAAAGGCGCTCTTCACCGTAGACGAGCTGACCGGCATCATCCAAGCGGCCGCCAGAATGCGTCCGGCGGGCATTACCGACATGGAGATTTCCAGCTTCATGAAGAAGTTCAAGGACAAGAAATTTGCCGCCAAGTGCAACCGCGACATCATTCGCCAGGGCTGCGCCATGCTGGGCATGGAGGTCAAGGACGTGGCCGCCATCTGCATCGACGCAATGAAGGAGCATGCCGAGGAGTTGCAGCTTGCTCCGAAAGCCTGATACCTGCTTTGGGCGGCATGCAAGGATAATGAAAAGGGGAACGTAATGAAAACAGGTCTCATCTTAGAAGGCGGCGCTATGCGCGGAATGTTCACCGCAGGCGTGATGGATGTGCTGATGGAAAACGGCGTTGACTTTGACGGTGTCATCGGCGTCTCCGCAGGTGCGGCGTTTGGCTGCAATTACAAGTCAAAGCAAATCGGCCGAGTCCTTCGCTACAACACGCGATTCTGCCGCGATAAGCGCTACAGTGGCCTTTGGGCGCTGCTCAAAACTGGGAATATCTACAGCACGGATTTCTGCTACAACGAAGTACCGCTCAAACACGATATCTTTGATTTCGACACCTTCGAGCAAAATCCCATGGCATTCTATGTTGTTTGCACGGACGTGGAAACCGGTGAGCCTGTTTATCACCAGTACGGCAATCGCCACGACCACGGCTTTGACTGGATTCGTGCCTCCGCATCCATGCCGCTCGTATCGCAGATTGTGGAGATAGACGGCAAGAAGCTGCTTGACGGTGGCATCTCCGATTCCATTCCGGTGCGGTACTTTGAAAGCCTCGGGTACACGAAAAACATCGCCGTTTTGACGCGTCCCGCCGGGTATCAGAAAACGCCCAACAAGCTGATTCCGCTCCTTCGGAGAGTATACAAAGCATATCCCAAATTCGTGGAAACCATGGCAAACCGCCACATTCGCTACAACGAGAATCTTGCCTACATCCAGCAGCAGGAGGCCGCTGGAAACCTGTTTGTCATTCGTCCCGAAGCGGCCATCACAGTCAGCGCAGTCGAGAAAGACCCGCAAAAGCTACAAGCCGTTTATGACATGGGCAGAAGCGTTGCGGCAAAGCAGCTGGATGCCATTCTGGCCTATCTGCGGCAATAAACGATACCGAAAATTCATACAACCAAAGGCGATACCTGGCCGTGCAAGCCAGGTACCGCCTTTTTTGTAGCATATTTTCACGAAACAACTTGTTTGCACGCCGCTTGTACGTTGCATACAAGCCATGCAAGCACGTATGGTATGCAGCAAAAAACTCGCGCCAATCAGAAGGGACTTTCCCTTCCAATTCGCGCGAGTTCGTTTTGTATGTGGTACACGCCATGTGGCTATATGCCACAACGATGCATTTTTTAGTTCAGCGCATCCTGAATCGCTTCCACATAATAAGACAGATTGATGGTTGCGCCGGAGATTACGTCCGCATTGAGCGCATGGCCGTTCTCATCCAGTTCCAGCGTGGCAAGGTCGTTCTTTTCCACCCAATTCTGGAAGAAAATCACTTCCTCCCACCATTCCTTGTCCAGGGTGCTGAGCGGCTTAATGCCGTAATCGTTGAAATTTTCCTTGCTGCTCAGACCGCCATCGGGACGGATGGTATCGACGAAAATCTTAAAGACCTCATCGCCCTTGTAAATCACGTTGGCCACGGTTGCGCCCCACGGTTCGCTATAGGAGAAACCAGTCTTCACCGTATAATCACCGATTTCCGTGACACCAGCGGTAGCGTTCTGAAGCGCTTCCACATAGTAGGACAGGTTGATGGTTGCGCCAGAAATCACGTCCGCGTTAAGCGCATGGCCGTTTTCGTCCAATTCCAGCGTAGCAAGGTCGTTCTTTTCCGCCCAATTCTGGAAGAAAATCACTTCCTCCCACCACTCCTTATCCAGGGTGCTGAGCGGCTTGATGCCGTAATCGTTGAAATTTTCCTTGCTGCTCAGACCACCATCGGGACGGACGGTGTCGATGAGGATCTTAAAGACTTCATCGCCTTTGTAGATCACATTGGCCACAGTGATGCCCCACGGATCACTATAGGACACACCCGTTTTCACGGTGTATTCTTCGTTGCCGACCGTTTCAGCAAAGGCAGGGATGCAGGAAAGCATCAGGGTCAAAACCAAGAGGAATGCGGAGAACTTTTTCACAGTGTTATCTCCCTTTCTTTGTTTTATTTCAATCCCTGTTCGGGAATGAAATTCAGCCCAAGCACCATCCTTGAAGAAAGAACGTGCAGAATACTGGTAAAACTACCGCTGTCATATTATCATAGGAACCTATGAAAGTCAAGTATAAATTCTTAAGCAGACACAGTGTTTTCTCTTTGTCCTGCCAATTGCATTTCTCCACTCCCTATGCTATAATACATAGGAAGCTATTCTTATTTTATTAAGGAGGATTCCACCATGCAAAAACCGTTGACGTTTTATCCCGCGCATCCCTCCAACGAAAAAACGCACCAAATCGAAACCACGCCCATGCCGCTTTTGCAGCAAGGCGCACCCTTTGACGTGAAAGTGCTGGCGCAGGCCTTCCAGACCGATTTGCAGGGCGCGCTGGACCTCTATCAGGACAAGCGCTTTGAGGTCACGGGCGTGGCTGTCAAGGTCGGCCCGGATGTGCATCACAAGCCGTCCATTGAGCTGTCGGACAGCCTGGGTGGCCAGACCTATGCGCTGACGATTTTCCCCACGGAAGATCATTATGCCAGGGTTTCCGTGGGCGACAAGGTCACGGTGCGTGCCAACTATCTGGTGTTCAGCAACCTGTTTGGCGTCGTGATGAAGTACAGCGAATTGGTCGATGTGGTGAAGGCCCATGATTAAGCTGCATTATCCGTTATTTGATGGCGAAAAAATCTGGGATGGCGCATGCGTGACCATCGACAACGGCCTGATTACCGATGTCCAGCCCTGCGATACCGCACAATGCGCCCCTGGCTTTCTCATACCCGGCTTTGTGGATGCACATGTCCACATGGGGACGGAAGGTCATGTCGCCGCGATGCTTCGCCACGGCGTAACGACCGTGTGCGATGTCTGCGCACCTCAAAGCCTGATTGCCGCCTCAGCGGCGCTTGATATTGTCAGCTCCGCAGGGATGGCCATGGGGGTTGTCATGAATCCCAAGGGGTATGTGGAAAAGGCCGCCGAAAGCGGTGCAAAATACATCAAGGTGCTGCTGTTCAACGCCCTGTCCATCGGCAAGCCTGCCCTTTGTGGCATCGTCAATGCGGCGCACGCAAACGGCCTGAAGGTCGCTGTGCATGCCACGGAGATTGCCACGGTCAGGCAAGCCGTGGCTGCGCAAGCGGACATTCTGCTCCACGTGCCAATGAAAGAGGCATTTCCCGCAGACTTAGCACAGACAATTGCCGACAAGGGTATCGCGGTTGCACCCACCTTGGTGATGATGGATGCATTCGCCCATAGCGGACGCAATGGCTATCAGCCGAGTGATTACCAGCGCGCGGAGGCGGCCGTGCGGCTGCTGCGTGATAGCGGCGTGCGCTTGCTGGTGGGTACGGATGCGAATCCCGGTTCGTTTGCGCCGGGCGTCAGCTATGGCGACTCCCTGCACGAAGAGCTGCGTCTGCTGGTGCAAGCAGGTCTGACACCGCTGGACGTGTTGCAGGCGGCCACCAGCCGCAACGCCGACACGTTCTCCCTGCACGCCGGAAGGATTGCACCCGGTCTGCCTGCCACCATGCTCCTGCTGGATGGCAGACCTGACCAAACCATCACCGATAGTCAGAAAATTCGCCGCATGTGGGTGAAAGGGGAGGTTATCGCATGAACATCATCACGTGGGAGGAGCATATTCCGCTCCAAACGCTGAATCGTGCGCTGGCCAAGTATCCCTGCGAGGACGCCACCCGCACCAGCGCCGCCGGTGCGCCCGGATTGCCGTATTTCCCGGATATGACGCTTTATGGGAACATCGACGCACGCCTTGCCGACATGGACAAGCACGGCATCGGCATGCAAATCCTATCCGCACCCGTTTGTACGGGACTTTTGCCCAAGCGGGAGGCAGCATCGGTCGTCAGCGCGGCCAATGACGAATTGGCGCAAATTGTGTGCCAGCACCCTGACCGTTTTGGGGCATTGGCGGTGTTGCCGTGGTCTGACCCGGATGCCGCCGCGAAGGAGCTGGAGCGCGCCATATCGAAGCTTGGCTTTCAAGGCGTGATTCTCGCCGGACGTCCCACGGGCAAGACGGCATTCCTGGATCACGCGCAGTTCACGCCCGTTTTGGAGGCCGCCAATGCGTTGCACGCACCCATCTACGTTCATCCGGCCGCACCCATGACAGCCGTCCAGCAATGTTACTACGATGGCCTTGGGGAGCAGCTGAGCGCCCGCTTGTCCCTCTACGGCTGGGGCTGGCATCACGAAACGGGCATTCAGGTGCTGCGCATGATACTCTCCGGCGCATTTGAAAAGTACCCTCATTTACAGCTGATTGCCGGGCATTGGGGCGAAATGGTGCCGTTCTTCCTGTCTCGTTTGGATCAGGCGCTCCCGCAAGCGGTCACGAAGCTGAGCAAAAGCATCACAGAAACGTTCCGGACGCATGTCTACGTGACGCCCAGCGGTATTTTCGATATACCGCAGCTGAAATTCTGCATGGACGTGCTGGGCGTGGAACGAATCCTCCACAGCGTTGATTTTCCTTTCATTGGTAACGAAGGCGCACGGCCATTCCTTGACCAGGCACCCATCAGCGAGGAAGCCAAGGCGAAAATTGCCTACCGCAACGCAGAAACGCTTTTGCAGAATCGAGGCACACATGACGCTTGACAAAGTAGCCATCTTGATTAAGAAGACAGCACTGGTGATTGACAAGCTGTCCAATCACGTATTGGCGCCGTATGAACTGACGAACACGCAATACAAGATTCTGATGCTCATGTATCATCATCAGGGCGCATCGCCACTTCGTCAAGCGGACATCGAGACGCATTTTTCCATGACAAACCCCACGGTAACGGGCATTATTCAGAATCTGGAGAAGAAGGAACTTGTCCAGCGCGTACCCAATCCCGATGACAAGCGCAGTAAGCTGCTTGTGCTGACGGAGCAGGCGCTTGCCCTGAAAGGCGAAATCTACGCCCTGGGCGAGTCGCTGGAGCAGCAGATCACAAGCCACTTAACGCCCGATGAAAGTCAGCAGCTGATTGCATTGCTGAAAAAGATTCTATCGGACAAATAACCGTTTTGTCTGCATATCAAGACCATTTGCGGCACATGCCGCAGAACAGGAGGCAAGGTATGATGCGTATTACACGCCGCTGTATGGCGCTTTCCCTCGTGGCGCTTCTGGGCGTCGGTACGGCCGTGGTGGAGAAGACGGTTCCTGCCACTGCTGTGTTCCTTCCCGCTGCCATCGCAGAAGCAACCACCAGCATTCATCTATCCGATGATCGCATTGATATCACCGGCCATGGCGCAAGAGCACAGGGGAACACACTGACCATCACGGAGGACGGCGTATATGAGCTAACCGGCACGCTATCCAATGGCCAGATTGTGATTGATGCCTCGAAGAAGGCCACGGTGGAGCTGATTCTATCCGGTGTGGACATCACCGCCAGCGAGAACGCCGCCATCTACTGCAAAAAGGCGGATTTGCTCATCATCACACTCACCGATGGCACACAGAACACCGTAAAGGACGCAAGCCGCTTTTCCTTTGCCGACAAGGAGAAGGAAGAACCCAACGCAACGATTTTCAGCAAGTGCGACCTGCGCATCGGCGGCACAGGACGTCTGACGGTGCATGCATCCTATCGCCACGGCATCAACACGAAGGACGATTTGGTCATTGACGGTGGCGAATTCGTGCTTGACACGGCGGTTGATGCCCTCCGCGGTTCAGACTCCATCAACGTGAAGGCGGGCAATTTCCAGATTGTCGCTGGCGGCGATGGGTTCAAATCAAGCAAAAGCGACGACGACAGCAAGGGCTGGGTGCTGCTGGAAGATGGCAGCTACCAGATGAACGTCTCCGGCGACGCGGTACAGGCGGAGACGGATTTGACCATTTCCGGCGGTTCGTTCACCGTCACAACGGAAGGGAAGCCTGCCGGTGGCTCTGACAGCCAGAAGGGCTTCAAGGCCGGGAATTTACTGACCGTCAACGGTGGTGTATTTGACCTGCACACCGCGGACGATGCATTCCATGCGGATGTGGACGCTGTTATCAACGACGGCGTGTTGACCATTGAAACAAAGGACGACGGCATTCACGCAGATCGTTATTTGACCATCAACGGCGGCAACATCCAGATTCCTGTCTGCTATGAAGGTCTGGAAGGCACCATCATCACATACAACGGCGGTAACACCTTCATCAAAGCCTCCAACGACGCACTCAGCGGTGCGGCTGGTACACCAGAGGCAGAAGCCTTCTCCGGCCGTGGCGCGAATCCCAATGTAGAGGTTCGGATAAACGGTGGCGAGCTGGAAGCCGTGGCGCGTGGCGACGTGGTGGACTCCAATGGCAACATTACCGTAACCGGCGGCACGCTGCGTTTGAGCGCTCCGCCGTGGCCGGACTATGAAGGCTCCCTGCTGTGCAATGGCGATGTGACCATTACCGGCGGAACGATTGCCTCCGTTGGCTGCATGGGCGTGAATGTCTATTGGGGCGAACAGCCCATCCTCTGGGTATCGCACAGCAAGGAATTGCCCAGCGGCACGGTGCTTTCCCTGCGCGACAGCACAGGCAATACAATCACCGAATTGACCACGCTGTCGGATGCCGTACAGTCTGTTTTCACTTCACCCGCGCTAACGGCCGGAGAGACATACACGCTGTTCATCGACGATGCCAAGCAGCTGGATGTAACGCTTGGCAGTGGCATGAACGCAATTGGTGACGATGGCGGTTCATTTACCGGCGGGTACAGCCGTGGCAACATGGCAGAATATCGTTAAGGAGGAAATACGCATGATTTCAATCAATCGTTTGGGCCTTGGAACGATGGGGATGAACATCCACAACAATCAGGAAACCTCCATCAGAACCATTCATGCCGCACTGGATGCAGGAATCACCTTACTGAACACGGGCGAATTCTATCAAGCCAGTGAAAGCGAAATGGTCGTTGGCCAGGCGCTCAAGGGCGTGGCACGCGACAAGTATTTTCTTTCCGTGAAGTTCGGCGTGCTCCCGTCGCCGGAAGGCGGCATCTACGGCTTGGATGTAAAGCCGTTCAACGTCAAAGGCCATTTGACGTACTCCCTGCGCCGTCTGGGACTGGATTACATCGACCTGTATCAGCCCGCACGTCAGGATACCACCGTACCGGTAGAGGACCTTGTGGGTGCAATTGCCGATCAGGTAAAAGCGGGATATGTGCGTCACATTGGCCTTTCCATGGTCGATGCGGAAACCTTGCGTCGCGCCTGCAAGGTGCATCCCATCCACACCGTTGAAATGTCCTATTCGCTCATTGATCGCAGCATCGAAACGGAATTGATTGCTGCGGCCAAGGAGCTTGGCGTCAAGGTGCTGGCCTTTGGCACCGTGGGACACGGCTTATTGACCGACCGCGTACTGAACGCCCCTGCCAATCCCAACGCACGCGGCTTGCTTTCGCCCGAAAATCGAGAAAGCAATCTGGCCATGATTCGTCAGGTGAAGGCCATTGCCGACGAAAAGGGCGTAACGCTTTCACAGCTGGCACTGGCATGGTCTCTGGCGAAGTATGACCATGTGCAAAGCCTTGTCGGCACAACCAGTCCGGCGCACTTGCAGGAATCCATTGATGCACTGAACATCACCTTGACCGACGAAGACATTCGCGCCATTGAAGCGGCCATTCCTGCGGAAAAGGTGAAAGGCCGTGGCATGCGAAATTTCGTATTCACCGACGGAAAAATGGCTCTGGCATAAAGATTGCATAGAAGGAGAAACACCCATGGAAAAAGTTTGTGCATTTCTGCAAAAGGCACATGTGTTTTATGTCGCCATGATGGATGGTGACCAGCCGCGCGTTCGTCCCTTCGGCATTGCTCACATCATTGACGGCAAGCTCTGCATCATGACGGGCAAATGTAAGCCTGTCTCGCATCAGATTGCCGCCAACCCCAAGGTAGAGGTTTGCGCCTGCAACGGCAGCGATTGGGTGCGCATTGCAGGGGAGCTGATAGAAGAGGATTGTATGGAAACGCGTCAAGCAATGCTGGATGCTTATCCCTTCATGAAAAAGACGTATGCCGCCGATGACGGAAACATGCAGGTGCTTTCTTTCCGCAACGCCACGGCGACGTTTGATTCCTTCAGTGGCTCACATGAGGTTGTGCATTTCTGATACCAATTCACAGCCCATGGCAAAAACAGCCGAACAAGAAGCGCATTCAGGAGTTAAATGGAATGAAGCTAATTATCAGTTACATCTGGAAGCACAGGCGGTCTTTTCTGATCGCCGTGCTTTTTCTGAGCATCGAGACGCTGGCTGATTTGCTGCAACCGACCTTCATGTCCTACATTGTTGATAACGGCGTGCAGCAAAACGACATGCGGCAGATTCTCTTGTATGGTGCATTGATGCTGCTGATTGCCCTGTGCGGTGCGATTGGCGCAGTCGTGCGAAATATTTACGCCTCCCGCACATCACAGCAAATTGGTGCAGAAATGCGTGGCGATATTTACAAGAAGGTGCTGGGCCTCTCCTTTGAAAACATCGACCGACTGGCCCCTGCATCCATTATCACACGCGTGACAAATGACGTGACGCAGATTCAGAATTTTGTCAATGGCACAATGCGCATCATGCTCAAAGCACCCATTACATGCATCGGCGCCGTCGCGTTGATTATTCTGCGGACACCGCAGCAAATCCCGACCATGGTCGTCATTTTGTGCATTGCGTGTGTGCTCATTGCAGGCAACATGATGCTCGGTTATCCGCGCTTTGGCAAGCTTCAGCGCTGTCTGGATAAGCTCAACACGGTTTCGCGAGAGTTTTTATCCTCCATCCGCGTCGTCAAAGCCTTCGGCGGACAGCAGCAGGAGGAAGCCAAGTTCCATACCGCCGCCGATGATTTTGCACGCGCTGGCGTTTCCGCGATGCGTGTTTCTGCCATCTTTTCGCCGCTGATTAACCTGACGGTGAATCTGGGTATTGTGGTGCTTCTTTGGCGGTCGCAGCATCAGCAGAGTGAGCAGATTGGCCGCCTGATGGCCTCGGTGAACTACATGACGCAGGTGCTGTTCTCCCTGGGCATGGTGTCGATGATTCTGAATTCCGCCGTGCGTGCCACTGCCTCCGCCAGCCGTGTGCGGGAGGTTTTGTCGGAAATTCCGGCACAAGCAAACGGGCAGGAGCATCCAGCAGCAAACACACAGGCGTCCGAGGTGTCCTTCCAGCACGTGACCTTTGCTTACGAAGGAACATCACGCCCGGCCATTGAGGACGTTACATTCACCGCCAAAGCAGGAGAAACAGTCGGCATCATTGGCCCGACCGGTTGCGGCAAATCGTCCCTGATTCAGCTCGTGCCGCGGTTTTATGATGCCACGCAGGGGCGCGTCATGGTGGACGGCTTGGACGTACAAGCCTGGGACATGCAGGCACTTCGCCAAAGAATTGGCGTGGCACCGCAAAAAGCACTCCTGTTTTCTGGCACGATTGCCGAAAATCTCCGCTGGGGCAACGAAGGTGCCTCTATGGAAGAAATTCGTGCGGCCGCCAGGGTTGCCTGTGCGGACGACTTTGTGTCCGGCTTTCCACAGGGCTATGATACCTTGTTGGGGCAAAGTGGCGTCAATCTCTCCGGCGGTCAGAAGCAGCGTCTATCCCTGACGCGGGCGCTGCTGAAAAAGCCCGGCATCCTGATTCTGGACGACTGCACCAGCGCCTTGGATGCCACAACCGAAGCCGCTGTTCTCAAGGGGCTGCGTGAAAACGCACAACACATGACCGTGCTGCTGATTAGTCAGCGCATCTCCACGGTCATGCGCGCCGACCGCATTCTCTGTCTGGAGGACGGAAAGGTTCGCGGCTACGGAACGCATCAGGAGCTGATGGCAACATGCGACACCTACCGCGCCATCTATGCATCCCAGATTGGAGGTGAGTCAGTTGGCTAAGGAAATGACACCGCCTCCGGCAGGCTTCCACGGCCCGAATCGAGGCCGACCGGTCGTCAAGCCCAAGAACATGAAGGGCACGCTCCTGCGCCTGTGGCAGCTGACAAAGGGCAAACGCAACGGATTGGGCTGGATTCTGATTCTTTCTGCACTCACGAGCGTTTCAGCCGCTTTTTCGCCTTATGTGATTGGCGAAGCTGTCAATCGCATTTACAGCGGCCAGGTCGTCACGCAGTTGCTCCTTTTGTTAACTGCGCTGTATGTTTCCGATTGGCTGGTTCGCTTTCTGCAACAATTCTTCATGGCGGCAATTGGGCAGAAAATCATTTACCACATTCGTACCACGCTCTTTGGCAAAATGAAGGAGCTGCCTCTTTCGTTCTTTGACAAGCACCGCCACGGCGAGCTGATGAGCCGCCTGACTAACGACGTGGACAACATCAGCACCACCATTTCGGACTCGATGTCCCAGATGATGACGTACATATTCACCATTCTGGGCGTGCTGACCATCATGATTCGCCTGAGTCCGCTACTAACGTGCGTTGCATTTTTCGCGGTGCTGCTGATTTTCCTGCTGACACGGACTGTCACAAAGCATACCCGCAAGCTCTTTGCGGCGCAGCAAGCGGCGCTTGGACGACTCAATGGACAGGTGGAAGAAAGTGTGTCCGGACTTTCCATGGTCAAAGCCTTTGGGCGCGAAGCACAGCTGATACAGCAATTCGAGGAAAACAACCGTCAGCTATGCGAAACCGCCACCAAGGCACAGATCTGGTCGGGCTTCCTGATGCCACTGACCGGTGTCATCAACAACCTGAATTACGTGCTGATTGCGGTCATTAGCGGCCTCATGGCGGCGCAGGGGTTGATTGAGGTCGGCCTGATTTCCAGCTTTCTGCTGTATTCGCGCCAGTTTTCCCGGCCGTTTGTGGATATTGCAAACATCTACAACAACTTCCAGACAGCCGTAGCCGGTGCGGAACGCGTGTTTGAAATTCTGGACGAAATGTGCGAACCCGAGGATGTTCCGAATGCGCTTTCTCTTGACAAGCCGGTCGGTGATATTGTGTTCGATCATGTGACCTTCGGCTATCAGGCGAAGCAGCCCATCTTGAAGGCTGTCAGCATTCATCTGCAAGCCGGAACAAAGGTTGCAGTTGTTGGTTCAACGGGTGCCGGTAAAACAACTTTCATCAATCTGCTGACGCGCTTTTACGATGTGGATGGTGGTCGAATTTTGTTGGACGGCCACGATTTGCGCGACTACAAGATGGCCGATTTACGCCGTGCATTTGGCGTGGTGCTGCAAGACACATCGCTGTTTGGCATGAGTGTGCGCGAAAACATCTGTTACGGCAGAAGCGATGTGCCCTTGGCACAGGTCGTGCAAGCTGCAAAAATGGCAGGTGCAGACAGCTTTATTCGCCGCCTGCCGCAGGGATACGACACCATCCTACAGGAAGGCGGCGCGCAGCTGAGCCAGGGAGAGCGTCAGTTGCTGACCATCGCCCGCGCCGTGCTGGCAAACGCACCTATCCTGATTCTGGATGAAGCCACCAGCTCTGTAGACACGGTAACGGAGCAGCGCATCCGCAAGGCCATGCTGGACATCACCAAAGGACGCACCTCCATCATCATTGCACATCGACTGTCCACCATCCGTGACTCCGATTTGATTTTGCTGATGGAAAATGGGCAAATTGTCGAGCAAGGAAATCACGAGCAGCTAATGGCACAAAACGGCCGTTATGCGCTGATGTACCGGACGCAATCAGGACAAGCAGACGCCGAATAACACCCTGTGCTTTCTGGGATGCTTGCCTTTTTGCAGAGATGCCAGAACGCACACAAGGGGCAGACCGATGATGCTTACATCACAGGTCTGCCCCTGAATCCATCCGCCGCGATTTTGTTGTGTACCAATTTGTCAGCAAAAAGTGACGCATGCGATTGCATCACATCCCGCGTCGTTGACACGACCGACCATTTTCGCTATAATTGTATTTGAAGAAACAGGAAGAAAGGATGCGAACATATGCCGAAGGTGATTGCCAATCTGCGCGAGAGCATCCTGACACAGGCGCGCACGCTGCTGCTGGAACAGGGCTGGTCGGCGCTGACCATCCGCGCGGTGGCCGCCAAATGCTCGGTTGCGGTCGGCACGGTGTATAATTACTATCCCTCAAAGGATGCACTTGTCGCGGGCATCCTGCTGAAAGACTGGGATCATTCCATGGCCGATATGCGTCAGGCCACCGAGACGGCCACCACGCTGCAGGACGGCATCCGCAGCATTGCGCACGCGCTTTGCAATTATGAGTCGCAGTATCAGGCCATCTGGCACGAATACGCCCAGGTCTATGATGCCGCAAAGCTGATGAAGCAATATCATGAGCCGCTGATTCATGCCATCAGCGAAGCGCTGCAAGCCCTGCTGACGCGCTTTGATAAGCCGAAGGACGACGTGCTGCCGGTCTTTTTGGCGGAAATCCTGCTGCACATGGCTGGCAGTGGCATTGAGCAGTACCAGCAGATTGAGTATCTGCTGTTCCGGCTGGTCGAGGAATAACAGCATACAGCAAAAGGGGAGCAGGCTGCGCGATAGGCAAGCCTGCTCCCTGTGTTATTTACAGCAACGGCTGCTGTGCCGCGTCGCGAGAAGCGAACGGGCCAGGAAGTGCCGTCAAGCCGCGATGATTGCCGAAATAGTCGCGGTCAAAGGTGATGGTCGAGCCATCCGCGCTTTCAAAGCGCTGGTCAGGCTCAAACGCATTGCCCAGCGTGTCACTGTTGATGATGCCGCACGTAAAATCACCCAGCATATCGATAAAGTCGGAGGTCAGATAGAGCTTTCCGTCCTTTTCCACCAGGGAGAAGGACGGCTTTTCTGCCTTCACCAGATTCGTTTCTTCCTTCTTCCAAGGCCTTGCGCCACCGAAGTAGACGTTGCCGCTGGCCCATACCGGCAGATGGTAGTTGTCATGATACTGGCCCAGCTTGCCCATGTCGGGACGCTTCACGTCCAGATCAAAGTGCGAAATCCATTCGTCATACGTCGGGTATTCGTCAAAGAACCACGTGCCGACCACGCGCTCATGTTCGGCCGGATCACCCGGACGGGACGGCTCATCCACACTGTGTGCCTGCACAAAGACGTTGTTGTAGAAGCGGTCATCACCGTGCAGGAAGGTCATGAAGCCAGCCACCTCTGTGCGATGGCGAATGTGATAGGGCGTATAGCGCGGCGCTGTGCCACCGCCAACCAGCGTGAACGTGCCAAGCATCAGGTTATGTACCAGCGCCACGCCCTGCGTCGCAAAGCGCAGGGAGATTTTGGACAGCAGAATGTTGTTGTCAATCAGCGTCGGGCCATGGCTGACCTCAACGAAAATATCCTGGCTTTCCATGCCGCCGTCAGCCCATGCGCAGAAGCTCGGACGCTCGTTGTGGTGCAGCAGATTCTGCGTGATGCGCGTGCCCTGCGCCTCCCAGTCACACCAGATGCCCATGGTGCAGTGGTGGATGTGGTTGCGGCGGAACAGCACGTCAATTGCCGCATGCAGCTTGATACCCGCAATTTCTGCGCCACCAAGCTCCTGCATGTTGTTGATGTGGTGAATGTGGTTGTCCTCAATCGTGGAGAACACAGCGCCCATGCGGCCCACAATGCCCGTCTGCTCGCAATGATGGATGTGACAGCGGCGCACGATGTGGCTGCCGACCTTTTCCTTCAGCCAGCCGTGATACTGGCCACGGCAGACGGCGTCGCGTTCCATCTGCGTGGGGCTTTTGAGGTGCTTGGTGGTGAAATAGTGGTCGTTCTCCGGGTCATAGTACTTGCCCAGCGAAATGCCGCAGCACTTACTGTTGCTGATGTCGCAATCCTCGATAATCCAGCCCTTTGACCAATGCGGGCCGACCATACCATCCTGGAATGCGGCCGGCGGCGCCCAGGTGGTGGCAGCCTTCTCCACACGGAAGCCCTGGAAGGTGATGTAGCCGCGACCCGTTTCGTCCGGGAAGAAGCAGCGACGGCGCACGTTAATTTCAACGTTTTCCTCATTCGGGTTCTTATCCTGGAAGTTGGCGTAAAGCACCGTTTCGTTGCCTTCCTGCACGCTGAACCACTTGTAGACGGAGTATTCCGGCTCCCAGGACGGCGGATAAACTTCACCCGCAATGCATTCTTCCAGCGATTCCGTCTCATAGAGCATACGGTCGTTCAGATACACCGCGCCCGAGTGGCGAACCGTGGGTGCAAAGTACCAGTCGCCATAGACCTCCGTCGTGTAGGGATTGTACGTGCCGAACACGCCATTGTCCACACGTGCCGTCCAGACCGTGCCCTGATAGGGCTGCCAGCCGGTCAGCTTCTCCGCGCCGGTAATGACCGCACCCAGCGGCTCGACCGAGCGATAAACGATGCGGGCATCCTCCGTGCCGCCATGGCAGGGGCTGACCTGCTCCCGGTACACACCAGGGTACACCAGCACTTCATCACCGGGCAGGGCGATTTTGGCCGCCTCGCTGATGGTGCGGAAGGGACGTTCCTGACTGCCGTTGCCGTCATGCGGTGCGGCTTGGTTGACGTAGTAAATCATACATGACACCTCCTGAATTGGCATGAACATATTTCTTTTTTACCGTGGGAATCTAGCTTGATTATAACAAAAAACATTTTTTCTGTCTACACGTTATCACAAACACAGCAACTTTTGTCCCGAAAATGCATCGAAAATGTCTTCCGAAAACAAAGCAGGAAAGGACAGCAAAGGCGCGTTTATGCCTTGTGAATTTTAGGGAAATATGTTATACTATATCATGAATCAGTAGCTTTTTCCTGAAAGGAGTGAATGACGATGCGCATCATTCGGGCGCATGATTATCAGCACATGAGCCGTCAAGCGGCAAACATTTTGTCTGCACAGGTGATTCTGAAGCCGAATTCCGTCCTGGGATTGGCGACAGGCTCCAGCCCGGAAGGCACGTATCGCCAGCTCATCGAATGGGAAAAACGCGGTGATGTCAGCTTTCAGCATGTGCAGACCGTCAATCTCGATGAGTATGTTGGCCTTTCCGCCACGCATCCGCAAAGCTATGCCAGCTTTATGCGACAGCACTTTTTTGACCATATCCGCATTGATGCAGGGAATACGCATATTCCCAACGGCATGGCCGATGACGCCGATGCGGAGTGCCGCCGCTATACCGACACCATCCGTAAGCTGGGTGGCATTGACTTGCAGCTGCTGGGACTTGGGCCGAACGGACACATCGGCTTTAATGAGCCGGATGACGTGTTCCAGAAGCATACGCACCGCGTCACGCTGACCGATGCAACCATTCAGGCAAACAAGCGCTTCTTCGCATCGGAAGCGGATGTGCCGCGTTTTGCATACACCATGGGCATCTGTGACATCATGCAAGCGAAACGAATCGTGATGGTCGTTTCCGGCCGTGGCAAGGCAGACATTCTGCGGAAAGCCTTTTTCGGCCCGGTGACGCCGCGCGTCCCTGCATCCATTTTGCAGCTGCATACCGATTTTACCCTCGTGGCTGACGAGGAGGCGCTCTCTGCCATTTCTGCAAGCGATTGGGCCGCAGAAGCAGCAGGGGATGCCTGACATAAATTCCAGCTTTTGAAAGCAAGTGAGGTGTTTGAATGCCCTATTATGAGACCTTATCCGAGGAAGTAACCAAGCGCATCGAGCAGGACCGCCAGAACAGAACGCAGCCCGACGTGTTCTGCCCAAACAGCAGCGTCATTCGCCGAACCGCCGCCGCGCACGATGCCGGTAGCGTCTGGCGTCCGCCGTTTGTCCACGATGTGGACAAAATCATGCATTGCCCGTATTACAACCGCTATGCCGATAAGACGCAGGTTTTTTCCCTCATTCGCAACGACGACGTGACGCGCCGTAGTCTGCATGTGCAGCTGGTGTCGCGCATCGCCCGCACCATCGGCAGCGCGCTGAACCTGAATCTTGATTTGATTGAAGCCATTTCGCTGGGGCATGACATCGGCCACCCGCCGTTTGCGCATTCGGGCGAGGTGTTCCTGAATGAGATTTCCGTCCAGCATACAGGCCGCCATTTCAACCACAACATTCATTCCGTCCGCGTGCTCGACGGCATTTATCCCTTCAATA
Organism: uncultured Faecalibacterium sp.; assembly: GCA_964464815.1. Classification (GTDB taxonomy): domain Bacteria; phylum Bacillota; class Clostridia; order Christensenellales; family Aristaeellaceae; genus UBA11524. The sequence continues at coordinate 87,776 of CAYXHF010000003.1, read as the reverse complement.
TCAGCCTGCAAACGCTGGTGGGCATTGCAGGACACAACGGCGAAATTGAGCTGGAAGAATACTGGCCGGAGCCGGTTGGCAGCTTCGAGGAATTCGACCGCATGATTGAACGTGCCTACACCGAGGAAGGATATGCCAACCGCATTCAGCCGTCCACGCTGGAAGGAACGGTCGTGCGCGTCTCCGACATCATCGCGTATTTGGGCAAGGATCGCCAGGACGCAGCGCGTGTCAAAATGACGGCTGAGGATGCCTATGCCTATCACGAAATTGGCTCGCTCAATGCGGAAATCATCAACAATCTGGTGGTCAACATCATCGAAAATAGCTACGGCAAGCCCTATATCAAGCTGGATACGCGCCACTTTGAGGCTTTGCGCGCCTCGAAGGCGGAAAACTACAAGCTGATTTACAACCATGCGGCCAAGATTGCGCGACTTCAGGACACTGTGCGCCCGATGATGCATGAGCTATACGACCAGCTGCTCTCCGACTTGCAGCAGCAGAAGCTCTCTTCGCCTATCTTCACGCACCATATCGCCTATGTGGAGCACACGCATTACACGCGCCCGACGCCCTACACCAAGGCCGACCCGAACCAGATTGTGGTCGATTATATCGCCAGCATGACGGATGACTACTTCATTGATTTGTACCACTATCTTTTCCCGAACAGCCATTATCAGGTGGCTTACAAGGGCTATTTTGACGAATAAAGGGGTAACGTATGTCTGAGCAAATTGTGAAAGCCATTGAAGCCTATGACACCATCATCATTCACCGCCACACCAATCCGGACGGTGACGCATTGGGCAGTCAGATTGGCCTGAAGCATCTGATTCTGGAAAATTATCCGAACAAAACGGTCTACATGGTTGGTGATGCGGCTGGCCGCTATGCCTTCATGGCCGATTCTGTCATGGATGAAATTCCCGACAGCCTGTATCAGGGCGCACTGGCCATCATTCTGGATACCTCCGCGCCGGCGCTGATCAGCGACACGCGCTACGCATTGGCGGCGAAGACCGTGCGCATGGATCATCATCTGTTTGTGGAGAAGATTGCCGATATCGAGAAGACGGACTCCTCGTTTGAAAGCTGCTGTGGTTTGGTGGCTCAGTTGGCGATGGATAGTGGCTGGCGCCTCAATCCGGCGGCCGCAACCGCACTGTTCACCGGCATGGTGACGGACTCCGGTCGTTTCCGCTATGATGCTACCAGCACACGCACCTTCCAGCTGGCGTCCTTCCTGATGAGCCAGCCCATCGACACCAACGAGCTGTACCGGAATCTGTACGCAAACGATTATCAGCAGCTTGTGGTGCGCGCCAAGTTCATGCTGCACGTCCGCTTCACGCCTCGCAATGTGGCCTACGTCTACACGCCTATGGCAGAGAAGGCAGACTACGGCGTGGATGACTTCACGCTGTCCCGCGGCATGGTCAACAGCATGGCCGACATGCGCGGCGTGGACATCTGGGTGAACTTCACAGAAAGCGAAAAGGGCGTGCTGTGCGAGCTGCGCTCCAACCGCTTCAACATCAATCCGATTGCCGTCAAGTACGGTGGTGGTGGCCATGCAAAGGCCAGCGGTGCGACACTCAAGGACCGTGATCAGGCCATGGCCATGCTGCATGATTTAGATGATATGATGATGGGAGACAATGCATAAGATGGACATTCAGCATCAAATTCTGGGAAAAATCAAGGAATACGACACCATTATGCTTTTCCGCCACATCCGCGTGGACGGCGACTGTATGGGCGCAACGAAGGGCTTGAAGGCCCTGCTGAATGCGTCCTTTCCGGAGAAGACGGTTCTGATTATTGATGACGAGCATTCGGATTATCTGGCCTTCCTCGGCGAAGACGATGCGCCGGTGGAGGACAGCGTGTACGCCGATGCTTTGGCGATTGTGGTGGACGTAGCCACGCCCGACCGCATTTCCAACCAGAAGTACACCCTCTGCAAGGAAATCATCAAAATCGACCATCACATTGATGTCGCGCCCTATGGTGATTTGCAGTGGGTCGAGGAGGAGCGTTCCGCCGCCTGCGAAATCATTGCCGATTTCTACGACCATTGCCGCGATGAACTGACGCTGACGAAGGATGCCGCCACATACCTATATCTGGGCATGGTGACAGACTCCGGCCGTTTCCGCTTCTCCTGCGTGCATGGGGACACGCTGCGTCTGGCCGCCATGCTGCTGGACACCGGCGTGGACACGGAATGGCTGTTTGCCAATCTCTACTCGGTTGAATACAACTCCCTGAAGTTCAAGGCGTATGTGTATGAGAACATGCAGCACACCGAAAACGGCGTGGCGTATTTCACCATCAGCAAGGAAATCCGCGAACGCTTCGGTCTGACCTTTGAGCAGGCAAGCGCGTCCATTTCGTATCTGGAGGGCATCCGCGGGTATCTGTGCTGGCTGGCCTTCATCGAGGCGCCGGATGGAGCGACGCGCGTTCGCCTGCGCTCCCGCTTTGTGACCATCAATCAGGTGGCCGAGAAGTACCACGGCGGCGGTCATGCCTGCGCCAGCGGTGCGACGGTCTATTCGACCGAGGAAGTCGCCGCGCTGATTGCTGATGCCGACGAAGCGGTTCGCGAGTATAAGGCAACCCACGACAATTGGTTATAATCTACATATGATAACACCTCCGCTATCTGCTGTTTGTGATAGCGGAGGTGTTTTATGATAGCAGAAAACCCGGAGAAGCAAGCTCCTCCGGGCCAAGAAATGTTCTTGTGGCAGGGGACGATTATTCCGCCTTCACGACCGCATCCAGCGTGCAGCCCTTGTCGAATTCAATCGTGCCCTTGTAGTTCTTGATCGTGCCGGTCACGGTGATGGTGTCACCAACCGCCAGATCCTTGGCGCCCTCGCCGGTCAGGCGATAGCACTGCACAGCGTAGGCATCCAGGCCACCGGGAACGATGGTCACAGTGATGTTCTGGTACTCGTCGCTCCAAGCGGTGTCGATGCTAGCAATCACACCGGTCATGGTGGACGCATCGTTCATGGCCAGACCTTCTTCCAGCGCGTAGGCGCTCACGGCCAGACGGACAGAAGCCACAGAGTCGAAGGGAACAATCACGCAGCCCTTGTCGAACTCAATCGTGCCCTTGTAGTTCTTGATCGTGCCGTACACAGCAACCTTGCTGCCAACCGCCAGATCCTTGGCGCCTTCGCCGGTCAGGCGATAGCACTGAATCGGCTGCTCGGTCAGGCCGTCGCAAACGATGGTCACGGTGATGTTCTGGTACTCATCGCTCCAAGCGGTATCGATAGAAACGACTTCGCCAGCCAGCGCGGTCGGAGCGGTCATGGACAGGCCATCTTCCAGCGCATAAGCAGCGTCGACAATTGCCTTCTGGCTGATGATCTCGCCATAGCCAACCAGCACGCAGCCCTTGTCGAACTCAATCGTGCCCTTGTAGTTCTTGATGATGCCTTCCACGGTGATGTCATCGCCAACTGCCAGATCCTTGGCGCCTTCGCCGGTCAGACGATAGCACTGGATGGTCTGGTCGGCCAGATCGCCAACCTGGATGGTCACGGTGATGTTCTGATACTCATCGCTCCAAGCGGTGTCGATGTTGGTCACAACACCGTAGAGACGCTGGGTGTCTTCCAGAGCCAGACCGTCTTCCAGAGAGTAGGCAGCGGCCACGATTTCTTCGTAGCTCAGACCTTCCAGAATCATCGCAGCGGGCACCTTGTGCGCGAAGGACACGCTCAGGGTTTCGCCGTTGGCATTGGCGATGGTCGCGGTCAGGTTGTAGTTGACTTCTTCGGGATTCTTCTCATCCACGTCAATCGTCACCATCTTGTTGTCACCGGGGACAACCTTGATGGTATCGCTGTCAGTGGTCCAGGTGATGGGGAACTCGATGCCGCCGATGTTAATCACACCGACCACTTCATAGTCGCTCATCGTCGTTTCGGGCAGGTCCTTGTACATAAAAAACAGGAAGGTCTTTGCAGCCGCAAGATCCTCATCCGTGGTTTCCGCCACGCCCACGCAGGTGACACACATGGCCAGCAGCATGAGAATTGCAAGGAACTTCTTCATGTTCTATACTCCCTTTCCTTATGAATCGTCCGCAGGGTGCTTTGCCTTTCAGGGCAATTGCGCCGTGCGTTCTCTCGTTTTATTCAGCAACGACAACGGCATCCGCCGTGTAGGCTCGAATTTCGGGTACGCCGTCCCACTTTTCCACATAGCCGCGAATGGACGCAAGCGTCTTGCCCGTCAAGGCATCCGCATCCGCCATCAGCTCCGTGCGCACCAGGATGGTTTCGCCCGCAGCATCGGCGCACGTCAGCAGCAGGCCCGTGCTTTCGCCCGTGTCACTGCTCGTCAGCGTCTGTACCGACTGCACCAGCAGATTCTGCACCTCGATACTGGATGCCTGTGCGACCTCCCAGTAGGGGAAGGTCAGCTCCGCACCCTCTGCGTCCAGCAGCGTAACCGTATCATGGAGCAGCGTTTCCAGCGTCGTCAGCGTGTAGGAAGGCTTGTGACCCTCACTCAGCATCTGGATATTCGAGGGATCTTTGGGCTTCATCATGCGGTAGGTCAAATCAGACACCTGGTACTGATCGCCCGCCTCATAATACTGCACCGTGCCCACGATGCGCACCTCGTTGCCGGGCGTCAGGATGGTTAATCCCTTGCCACTCAGGCCGTAGCCGTAGTACACCGAAATGCCGAACACAATGCCGCTATCCTCGTCCAAATCCTCAACGTACACAGAATTGCTGTGATTGACCGTGACAATGCCGTTGAAGGCGACCTTCTTGTTCAGATACGCTTCCGGATGGCAGCGCAGCTCCTTGAGGGTCAGTTCAATCGCATCGCCATAGTAGAAGTCCGGATCGGGTTCGCCGGAATAGAGATTCAGCTTCTGCTGACGTGCCTGTTCCAGCGCGTTGGAGCAAATGCTGCCGTACTGGTTGTTCGCGGTGGAGTACGCCTTCACCAAACCATTTTGCAGCAGTTCCAGATTCAGGTTGCGGTACTCCGCACCTTCCTCCGGCTGATACCACACCCAGACCAGCACGCGGCCACCAGTGGAGTCAAGCTCCCACTTGTCGCTATCCGACTCCAGAATGATGGAGACGGCATTGGCCAGCTTGTCACGGGTGAAGTTCGATGCCTTCAGACCGTATTCCTCGATTTTGCCCGTCGTTTCCGGCGCGTTCAATGCAAGGAAACGCGTCTTCACAACGCCATCGGGCGATACACTTTCTGGCACGTAGAAGTGCACGGTGTCGCCGTCCACATGGGTTTTGACCGTTGCGGTCGTTTTCGCAGAAATGGAGGACATGTTCAAATGCAGCTGCGCCACATAGTCCACCGTTTCCGCATTCTCCTCCGCCAGCACGCCCGATGCTGATGCGCAGAGCATCAGCACCAGGGCCAGCAAAAGGGAAGACAATTGCTTCATCGGGTCTTCCTCATTTCGGAAGCTTACACACCACCAAAGCCAGCAATGGACTGCTCGCACTTGGTAATGGCATCGTCAAAACGCTTCTGAATCATCTCGTCCAGCTTGGCGTCGTTTTCCGGCTTGCTCAGGTCGAGCGTCGCGGCATCGGTCAAGCAGCCAGCCAGCAGCTCGCCAACGCGGGTACGCGCTTCGGAGGAGCCAGGGAAGGCAGGAGAGGTGTAGTACGCATCGACCTGCTCCAGGCAGACCTTCGCGGACAGCGCAGCCACGTTGTCGCCGCCATTGGCGTTGGCAACGAAATCAGCATACACTTCGTTGTTGGCAACGGACTTGATGACCGGCACATAGCCAGAAGCCATGGAGAATTCCGCCTGGAATTCCACGTTGCTGGTCAGGAACTTCACGAACAGCCAGGAGGCAGCAACTTCCTGCTCATTGGCCTTCTTGAAGATGCACAGGCTCGGGCCCTGAGAAATAACCTTGGGGTTGTTCGCATCGACCTGCGGAATGGTGGCGATGCCCACTTCGAAGGGGTAGTTGCCGTCAGCACCCTTGGTCGGACGCTGATGGGTCGCACCAGCGGAGGAGCCGATGGACATGTAGCTCTTGATGCCGGACTCAGCCACGAACAGACCGGAGGTGTAGCTGCCGTAGATGTTCTGGGTGGTCACATAAGCCTGGTTGTACCAAGTCGCAAAGCGCTTGATGAACGCACGGTTCTCAGCCGTGTTGAACAGGAAGTGCTCGCCCGTGGCGCTGGTGTAGGGCGTCTGATACTGTTCGGTCATGGTGATGAACCAGTTGTTCTCGGAGTCGTAGCCCAGCGGGATGCAAGCCGGGTCGATTTCGGTGATCTGCTTGCACAGTGCTTCCAGCTCGTCCCAGGTGGTGGGCACGGACAGGTTGTTGGCATCGAAGAAGGTCTTGTTGTAGTACAGCACCTCGGTGGACTTGCTCATCGGCAGGGTGTACATCTTGTTGTCGCCAAACTGACGGCCTTCCTCGTAGTACGCCTCAATGTAGTCGTCCTTCTGCTCCTGCGTCAGGCCAACCATTTCGGTCGTGCCATCAGCGTGGGTCACGGTCGCGGTGCTGTCGATGTAAGCATCGAGGGGCTGCACCGCACGGGCCAGGTTGTACAGGGCCACGTGATCCGGATAGCAGTAGGCGATGTTGGGCTGGCCGCCAACGGTGATTTCCTTGGAAATCTGGTCGCGGACGTCGTCATAGCCACCAACGGAGGTGTAGGAGATGTGGATGTTCGGGTAGAGCTTGTTGAACTCCACAATGTAATTGTCCAGAACAACCGTGAGGTTGCTACCCATGGTGTGGTAGAAGGTGATGTTCACATCGCTGCCATCATAAGCAGCGGGTTCGTTTGCCGTTTCAGCAGAGCTGAAGCAGGCGGTGCAGGCCATCAGCATGGTCAGCGCCATGAGAAGAGAGAGGAACTTCTTCATGATGTGTTTTCCTTCCTTTCTGTTTATGGGAGAAAGTTTTGTTAAAGGCGGAATCGCCGCCGATTAACCCTTGATACCGCTGCGGCTGACACCAGACATGATGTACTTGCGCAGGAAGATGAACACCAGGAACAGCGGGAACGAAACCATGGTAACGGCAGCCATCTGCACCGGGTAATTCGTTTCACCCGACGCACTGTTGAAGGCGTTGCGCAGACCGTTGGTAATCAGCTTATGCGCATCGTCGTTGGCGACCAGACGCGGCCAGACGTAGGAGTTCCAAGCGCCCATCATCTTCAGGATGGTGATGGAAATCAGCGTCGGCAGAGCCAGCGGCACCATGACCTTCCACAGGTACTTGAAGTCGCTCGTGCCGTCCACCTTGGCCGCCAGATACAGCTCATTAGGAATCTGCATGAAGTTCTGGCGCAGGAGGTAGATGTAGAACACGCTGACCAAGAAGGGGACAATCAATACCGTGTAGGTGTTCTGCCAATTCAGAATGAAGATGGTCTGGTAGTTGGTGATGGTGAACAATTCACCAGGAATCATCATCGTGGCCAGCAGCGCGGCAAACAGCGCGTTCTTACCCTTGAACTCCAGACGGGCAAAGGCAAAGGCGGTCAGGATGGTGATAATCAGCGACAGGATGGTCGAGACAATACCAACATATGCGGTATTGAGGAACAAACGTCCCAGGTTGCCGGTGGAGAACGCCTCCGCGTAGTTGCTGATTAGCAGCATGCGCGGCCAGAAGGTCGGCACAGAGCTGCGGTACTCATCCAGCGACTTGACAGACGAAATGATCATCCAGTAGAAGGGGAACAGCACAATCAGCGCCATCACAATCAGGAAGGCGTAGGTGACAATCAGCGAAAGCACCTTCATCACGCGCTGCGTGGTGCTGACGCGCTGCATGTTCCGCGAATGCATGACAGTAAACGCTTTTTCGGACATACTGCACCTCTCAATAATGCACGCGCTTCTTGCTGACCTGCATGTTAATCATCGTCACGACGAAGATGATGGCAAACAGAATCAGCGCAGCGGCACTGGCAACGCCATAGTTCGATTTGGGCAGCGCATCGTAAATCATACCGACGATGGTGTTCATGCGTCCCGCGTCGCCCGCAGGGCCCATCGTTTCACCGAAGATACCAACGATGCTGGTGTATTCCTTGAAGCCGCCAATGAAACCCGTGATGACCACGTAAGCAATCATCGGAGAGAGGAGCGGCACGGTGATTTTGGTGAACACGCGCCAACGCGGCGTGGAGTCCACCTTCGCAGCATCATAGTACTGCTTGTTGATGCCCTGCAAGCCGCCCAGCAGCACCAGAATCTTGAAGGGCAGTGCATTCCAGACGATGTAGACAATCATGACGAACATGTTTGCCCAGTATTCCGAGCCCTGATTGATCCAGTTGATATAGTGGCCGCCAAAGAACTCAATGATGTTATTGACGATGCCCTTTGTCTGAATCAGTCGCTCCATATGCGGCATGCCGATGATGTTGAACATCGCGGCAAACACCATGCCGATGGCAATGGAGTTGGTCACATAGGGGAGGAAGAAGATGGTCTGAAGCACCTTCTGCAGGGGCTTGATGGAATTCAGCGCCACCGCAATCAGCAGGGCGAGAACCGTGGAAATCGGCACGGTGAACAGACACAGCAACATCGTGTTCTTGAGGGCAGTCAGGAAGCCGCTGTCGTTAATGACCGTCTGGAAGTTCTTAATACCAACGGTGAAGGTCGCGCCACCCACCTGGCTCAAGCTGTTGTAGTCATTGAGGAAGGCAAGGCGCACCGTATTGATGATCGGCCAGACTGTGAAGACCAGCAGCAGCACGATAGCCGGTGCCAGATACAGCCAAGCTTTCCATTGATGCTTGCTTTCTACCATTTTACTTCACCTCAAACGGAATGCGCGTACCAGCGTCGTCATGGGTGAACAGGAACAGCTTGTGCGGCTTGATGCGATAGCGCACGGTCTTCACATCATCCGCGGGCTTGTCGTCCGCATCAATGATGGAACGAACCGTGGGCTTCTGAGATGCCGCATTGGTCGAAACGATGGAAACGTCACGACCCATGACCTCCACGTTCTGCAATTCGCAGGACAGCGTGCCATTCACCATATCCATGATGAAGCCTTCCGGACGAATGCCGACGTACACTTCCTGATTCTGCACACCGCCAACGGTCATCACGCAGTCGTCGCCGATGTAGAGCTTCTCGTTCTCCACGCGGCCATGGAAGATGTTGATGGGCGGCGTACCCAGGAAGTTGGCAACAAACAGGTTCGCCGGATTGTCATAGACCTCCTGCGGTTCGCCAATCTGCTGCACCACACCCAGCTTCATCACGACAATCATGTCGGAGATGGACATAGCCTCTTCCTGGTCATGCGTCACGAAAACAGTCGTAATCTTCGTTTCCTTCTGAATACGACGGATTTCCTCACGGGTCTGCAAGCGCAGACGAGCGTCCAGGTTGGACAGCGGTTCGTCCAGCAGCAGCACACGGGGCATCTTCACCAGCGCGCGAGCAATGGCAACACGCTGCTGCTGACCACCGGAGAGTTCGCTGGGCTTGCGTTCCAGCAGCTCCTCAATCTGCACCAGACGGGCAGCCTCCTGCGCACGTTCCAGCATGTCCTCTTTGGACATCTTGTCCTGACCACGCAAGTTCTGAAGCGGGAAGAGAATGTTCTGCTTGACCGTCAGATGCGGATAAAGCGCATAGTTCTGGAACACCAGACCAATGCCACGATTCTCGGTAGAAAGCTCCGTCACGTCGTCATCACCGAAGAAAATCTTGCCGCTGCTGGGCTTCTGCAGACCGCTGATCATGTACAGGGTCGTGCTCTTGCCGCAGCCAGACGGACCAAGAAGGCCGATCAATTTACCATCAGGGATGGTAAAGTCAAAATTGTTGACCGCCACAACTTCTTCTCCAGCCTTCTTGTTCCGGCTGGGGAAAATCTTGGTCAGGTTTTGCAAAACGATTTTCATAGTATCCCCTTTCTTTTCCTTTCATCGTTGGAAGCAGCGTTGGGATGATTTTCACCGCTTCAATACGTCTGATGCGCGACCTTTTCTGCCTGTAGCTTTGCCTTGTAGGCAATCATCTCATCCCGAGTATCAAAGATCCTCTGGCTAGCCATGTCTACAGCGACAGTATCCGCAAGAAGATCGTGTATCAGCGAATGCTTTTTCGTGGCGAGGAACAAAATGACCTGCGCCAGCATAATCAGAAGCACCATGGCCAAAACGACAATGTTCAGATTGCCAAACAGCAGCATCAGCAGCGCCATGACAGGAATCATCGTTTCGACAGCGTATTTGCCAAGAATGGTGCGTACAAACAGCGTGACATGACCGATTCTGACACCGTCATTACGCATGAGCGCCACGCCGAAAATCTTTTTACCAAGTGTCTGTCCATTATGGAAGAGGAGCGGAACCACAAATTCCAATAGGAGATAGCCCAGCAGCACACCGAAGCTGACAATCAGGATGGACAGCTGCACGACCATGCCATAGGCATACACCGCGCTTTCATCCGCCGCCAGCATGGCATTGGCCTGCTCCACCAGCGCCCGCTGCGCATCAGTCAGGGTGTTGTAGGTCTGCGACATGACGGACATATCCAGTCCGCATGCATCCGCAACCGCCTGATAGCGGTCCATCAGTGTGGCATAGTGCGCGTCAAATCCGAGCAGCGCAGATAACCCCCAGCCACACAAAACACAGGCGATTGCCAGCAGAATCACATCAAACAAAAAAGCCGAGATGCGCTTCCACGGGTTTGCCCGTTGAAGATCACAGGTCATAGGTGAAAAACCTCCTGCAAAAAAACAGTATAAGTACAGTTTCCTCTTTCTATTATACTGATATTTTATCAAAAAGCCATACACTAAACAAATTTTTTTGCAAATTCGTCAGTTTTTCTAATTTTTCTCCTTCAAACACGTTGCGAATGATGCAAAGCATTTTTTATCTTTCCAAAACAAGCTACTCGAGGTAAGAAACTTCCTGTAAAACCCGTTGACAATTGGGAAAAATGGGCGTAAGATAGATACTGCCATAACAAGCGGCTTCCATCCCATCGCCGCTGCGTTTGACAGAAAGGAGTGTCTGACCGCATGGACGGTGATCCGTACAACAGTACCAATTGTCTTTCGGCAGCGCTCCCGAAGCGAATGAATCGCTGAAAAGGAAAAGCGCTGCTGTCCCGATGATGTTATATAGTAAGGAAAGGACGCAGCATATCATGAGAAGAATCTTCAAAACAGTTGAGGATCATCTGACGGAATGCACCACGCTGGAAAAGGGCGTGTGGGTGCATCTGCAAAGCCCGACCAAGGAGGAAGTAGATGGCCTGACCACGCGCTTTCACCTCGACCCGACGTTTCTTCCGGCCGCACTGGACGAGGAGGAATCGGCACGTATTGATTATGACCCCGACAAGCAGCAGACGCTGATTATCGTGGACATTCCCTACGTCGATACGGAAGGCACGGGCTACGTCTACAGCACTATCCCGCTCGGCATTGTGCTGTGCGATGAGGTGATTATCACCGTCTGCACCCGCGATACGCCCATCATCAACGATTTCACCGAGGAGCGCATCCGCAATTTCTGGACATTCAAGCGAACCCGCTTCATCTTGCAGATTCTTCAGCGCAACGCTGGCCGCTTCCTGTCCTATCTGAAGCAAATTGACAAGACCAGCCAGCACATTCAGGAAAAGCTGGAGCATACCAGCCGCAATCAGGAGCTGCTGCAAATGATGAAGCTGGAAAAGTCTCTGGTTTACTTCAACACATCTCTGAAGGGCAACGCACTGGTCATGGAGCGCCTGATGCGTCAGGACATCCTGAAGCGCTATCCCGAGGACACGGATTTGCTGGAGGACGTCATCATCGAAAACAAGCAGGCCATGGAGATGTGCTCGATTTACCGCGACATTATGAGCAACACCACCGACGCCTTTGCTTCCATCATCAACAACAACCTGAACATCACCATGAAGGTGCTGACGGCCTTGACGGTGCTCTTCGCCGTGCCGACCCTGGTTATGACCATTTGGGGCATCAACGTGCCTGTGCCATTTGAAGGGCAGGCATGGGGCTTTGCCGCGGTCTGCGCCATTTCCGTTTTGCTGACGCTGCTGGCGTTTGTCATTATGCGCAAAAAAAACATGTTCTAATAATCGGCAATCAAAAAAGCTTCTTGCTCACGGATTTCTCCGGGCAAGAAGCTTTTTTCTGTCAGGATGCTTTACGCCTTTTCAGCAGGCGTTTCTTCCTTCTTCGCCAGCAGCCACGCAACCAGGAAGCCAGCAACGAACGTCACCACGCTGACCACAATCTGCAGCAGATTGAAGCCCGGCACGTTCAGGCCCATCAGGATGGCAAACGGAGACGCCGCCACAAGGCCCAGAATCGCGCAGTAGGTGATGCACTTGCACTTGGCCAGCAGCACCTCGATGATCTTCGCAACCGCGAAAATGCCAAGCACAACGCCGATGCCGAAGGGCAGGAGAATGCCGATGTTGTACAGGATGGCCGCACTGTCCATCGCCACCAGCGCGCTCACCAGATTCGAGATAGCGTTAATGACCGGGTAGTAGTAGCCCAGCAGCATCAGCATCATCGAACCGGAAACACCCGGAATCACCATCGTTGCCGAGGCAATGCAGCCCAGCAGAACCAGCTTCACAATTTCCAGCACATTCAGAGAAATCATCACGCCGGTATCCTGCGTTTCCTTGAGCGTCGCCATGAAGATAATAAGCGCGAAGAACAGCACAAACAGCACGCCGCCAATGACAAAATCCTTCTTTTTGCTGCCCTTGAGCTGCTTGGCAATTTCCGGCAGACCGCCCAGAATCAGACCGATGAAGAGCGTGTTGGTCGGCAGAGAAGCAAAATCATCCGTCAGTGCCCAGGTAATCACGCTGGAGAGAACCGCCAGCGCCACCACCATGCCAATCACAAAAGGCAACAGCGTCATCACGGACTTCTTAAACTGCTTGAATAGATGCGTAATGCAGTAAATCAGCGTATCATAGATACCCATGGACACCATCATCGTGCCACCAGATACGCCGGGAATGATATTGGCCAGGCCAATCACCATGCCCTTGAGAATGTCAAGAAAATACTTCATTGCGTTGCACACTCCTTTTAATTGGAAAGGATTACCCAATCCTGTTCCATCATATCATGTTTTTTCCTCCGTGGCAACCCTTATAAGAAATTTTACAAAGTTGTTTTTTGCTCCGCGTTCAACATTTTCACTTCTGCCATTGACTTCCCGGCAAAACGTGATATGATGTGCTGTGTTCCACTAAGCAAGGAGTGAATCATACCAATGGCAAAGCAATTGTCACACGCATCAAACATGACGCAGGGCTCCATTTGGAAGCAGATGGTGCGCTTTGCGATTCCGGTTTTTCTGGGCAATCTGTTCCAACAGTTTTATAACGTCGCCGATACGTATGTGGTCGGCAATGTTCTGGGCACGGATGCCATGGCGGCGGTCGGTTCATCCGGCAACCTGATTTTCATGCTCATTGGCTTTTTTCAGGGCATTTTCATCGGTGCCGGTGTCGTTATCAGCCGGTATTGGGGCGCAAAGGATCACGAAAACGTGTCCCGCGCGGTGCATACTACGTTGGCGTTCGCTTTGATTGCCGGACTGTTCCTGACCTTCGTGGGTGTGTCCATGACGCCAACGATTCTGCGCTGGATGAATACGCCAGAGAATGTATTGCCGAATTCCATTGCATATTTCCGCGTTTATTTCTCCGGCGTCATCTTCGTCGTGCTGTATAATGCCGCCAATGGCATTTTTCAGGCGGTCGGCGATAGTCGCCACCCACTGTACTTCCTGATTATTTCTGCACTGCTCAATGTTGTGCTGGATCTGCTGTTTGTGGGTGCCTTCGGCATGGGCGTTGGCGGTGCAGCCTTTGCTACCGTCATTTCTCAGGCCGTCAGCGCCATCCTGGGCATCTGGAAATTGTCCCACGCCACTGAATCTTATCAGATTGTGCTGCGAAAAATTCGTTTCCGCTGGACAATGCTCAAGGAAGTACTGTACATGGGCATTCCGTCCGGTCTGCAAAACGCGGTGATTGCGCTGGCGAACGTGGTGGTGCAGAAGAACATCAACGACTTCGGTGCATTGGCGCAGGCAGGCTGCGCGGCCTATTCCAAGATTGAAGGCTTCGGCTTTTTGCCTATCACCAGCTTTACCATGGCGCTGACGACCTTCATCGGCCAGAACCTTGGCGCAAAGCAGTACGACCGTGCAAAGAAGGGTGCGCGCTTCGGCATTCTGGCGTGTGTTCTTTTGGCCGAATGTGTCGGCGTGCTGATTTATCTGCTGATTCCCACACTGATTGCACTGTTTGTGCAGTCCAGCGACCCTGCCGAGGTACAGGAGGTCATCCGCCTTGGCACCATGCACGCGCGCACGATGACGCTGTTCTACTTCCTGCTGGCGCTGTCTCATGCCATGGCCGCCGTGATGCGCGGTGCGGGACGCTCCGTGATTCCGATGGTCGTCATGCTCTGCTGCTGGTGCGTGATTCGCGTAACCTACATCACGCTCGTTGTGCCGGTTGCGCCGGTGCTGACCACGATTTCGTGGGCGTATCCGCTGACGTGGTCGCTATCCTCTATCATCTTTACCATCTACTATTTCGCGGTCGATTGGGTGCATGCCTACGACCGTCGCGCGATACGATAATTCCATTGCAAGAAAAAGCCGCCGTTTCAGCCTGTGTTTTCGCTGAAATGGCGGCTTTTCTGTTGGCTTTATTCTGGCCAGTCTTTATCTGGCACGTCCATAGGCTTCAGACTGCGCGTATTGGGCGCCGGGCGCGGCAGCACCATGCCATCGGTCGCCACATCCAGCAGGAAGCGGTAGACCTTCCGGCGCACCTTCTGGTATTCCTTTTCATCCAGCACATCCAGATAGAATTGCTTGTATTCCTGAAACGCCGCCGTGCGCACGCGCAGGGTAGACATTGCGTCAGCCCGCGCCACCAGCGAATTTGCCGTCCGCACATAGTAATATACCGGCACATCAACCGTTGCCACGGTTTTGACAAAGCGCAGATATTCCAAATTGAACAGCAGGTCTTCACAAATGCGAAGTTCGGGATTCATCTTCATTTCTTGCTGCACCATGATTTCCCGGCGGTACAGTTTGTTCCAAAGCACGCCAATGTAGAAGCTGGCTGGTTCCTTCATCATAATCTGCGCATATTGCTTACAGGATAGGGGATTTTCCGGCATTTCGCGATGCTTTTTTGCCACCAGATTTCCTGATACACGGAAGAAATCCGCCACGACCAAATCTGCCTGATACCGCTGTGCCGCCGCCACCAGCTGCTCCGTCGCGTCAGGCGAAAGCCAGTCGTCACTATCCACAAACTGGATATATTCGCCCGCAGCCGCTGCAATGCCGCAGTTCCGCGTATCAGACACGCCACTATTGGCTTTATGAATGACACGCACACGGCCATCCCGCTGGGCATACAAATCGCAGATGGCTGGCGAGTCATCCCGACTGCCATCGTCCACCAGAATCAGCTCCAAATCCTTGAAGGACTGCTTCAAAATGCTGTCCACACAGCGGCAAAGCGTCTCCTGTGCCTGATAGACCGGGACAATCACAGATACCGTGGGATTAAACAGATACATGCTCGTCTATCCTTCCATTTCCAGCTGCCGCTTTTCCGCTGTCTTGCGGGAAAAGAAGCGCTCCCATGCCATCATGTACTTGCGCATCGTTCCAAAATGCGCTACAATAGGAACATACTCCAATGCAAAGGCAGGGGAATTCCATGGCTGCAACATCACACGATGGTCATCGCAAGCGCATGCGTGAACGGTATCGGCAAAACGGCTTGGACGGCTTTTCTTCGCACGAAATCATTGAGCTGCTTCTTTTTTATTGCCACGCACGCGGCGATGTGAACGGCACCGCGCATGCGCTGGTGGATGTGTTCGGATCGCTGGGTGGCGTTTTGGAGGCATCTCCGGAGCAGCTGATGAGCGTTCACGGCATTGGCGAGGAAAGTGCAACGCTGCTTTCCATGATTCTGCCGCTGTTCCGCCGCTACACCGAGGAGCAGACCCGCACGCGCATCCGCATTGACTCCTATCGCGATGTCACGAATTATTGCCGTGCGCTGATGGCCGGTCTGCGCCATGAGGAATTCCACGTCATTTGCCTTTCCGCGGACGGCTCCATCATTTGTAGCCGCAAGGTCACAGAGGGCACACTGACGGCCCTGACCGCCTATCCGCGCCTCATTGTGGAGGCCATCCTGACCTGTAACGCGCACAGCGTGATTTTCTGCCACAATCATCCCGGTGGTCTTGCCCAGCCGTCTACAGAGGACATCCGCACCACACGCTTTTTACAGCAGGTGCTGGAAGCCATGGAGATTGTCGTGCTTGATCACGTGATTGTCGCCGGAAACACCACCTACAGCATGGGCCAGCACAGCGACATGCTGCCACCCGCCAATGTAACCAAGGCCATCATGACTGCTTGTGGCAATCCTTGATTTTTGCCCCCTGCGCTTCTCCGGATTTCGGAAATGCGCAGGGGTTTTTGATTGTCAACTGGTTATTTCTTCGGAATATAGACCGATGCGCTTGCGCCAATCAGTGCCTGATTCGTCGGCAGCTGTACATGTACGGTGAAGTACGCCGCGTTCTGCACCGTTGCACCGACATGGCTGATTTCCGTGACCGTGCCGGTCATGACATTATCCGCATTCATATCCAGCGTGATGGACACCTTGTCGCCCACATACAGGTCGCCAAGATCCACCTCATCGACCTGCGCCAGCACCTCCAGCTCGTCCACCAGCAGCAGACGGCACAGCACCTGACCTTCGTATACCTGCTGGCCCGGCATGACCGCCACCTGACCCAGCACACCGTTCTGCGCCGCCACAACCTCCGGCGATGCATCAGGCGTAGTGGCCGTCGGCATCAGGGTGAGGAGTGGCGTGCCGTTTTCCACATAGTCGCCTTCCTTCACCAGCACCTTCGCCACACGGCCCTGACCGGCGGCCATCAGCGTTTCGCGACGGTTCACCATGCCGCGACCAACAAGATCCGTCTGCGCACGATTCTTGCTGCGGAACAGGGAGAAGGATTCACCCGGCTCAAAATCGCCCGTGAGCACCTCCACCAGATAGTCAGTGCCGTTCACATACGTCACGCGGCCCGTGCCTACCGAATGGTTTGCCTTGCTGGAACGAAAATGCAGGATTTCACCCACGTCCACAATGCGGTTCTCGCGGTCGTCATAGGCCGTGGCCGTGCTGGCCGCAATGGTGAATTCCGACTCCGGCTGCATGCCAATCAGGCCGCCATAGCGCGCCATCACCGCCGTTGCGTCATCGCCCTCCTCGCAGTAGATAGCCTTCACCCAAGCGCTTTCCGTGGCGTAAATCGTGGTCGTCCGCATGGTAAAGAGCGTCTGACCTGCATTCACCAGATCGCCAGCCTCCCAGTCAAAGGGCATAAGTGTGCCCGAATACGGAGCCAGAATGTCCACATGCTTGACAGCGCTCACCGCGCCGTTCGCTACAGCGCAGTTCGTCAAGTCGTTCGCATCCGCCTGTGCACACATGACGCACAGGGTCAATAGCAGCAGCATCGCACAGAATTTCTTCATCGTCAATCGTCCTTTCGTTTGTATTATTCCACACTCTTGAGTGCCTCCACCATGTCGATGGAACGCACCTTCCGCGTCAGCAGACACTGAATCATCAGTGCAAATACATACGTCACAATGCACGCACCCGCAACCGACCAGAAGGTGATATGCGTCGGGAACACCATGTTATCGTATTCGCACATTTTCAGGATAATCGTTGTAATCAGGAATCCCGGTGGAATACCAAGCAGCACACCCAGCAGCGATACATAGTGATTTTCCCGCAGCATCAGGCCGCGAATTTCCTTCTGGTGATAGCCCAACACCTTGAGCGTCGCATAATCGCGTGTTCTTTCCGTGAAATTCATCAGTCCCATGTTGTAGCAGATAATAAACGCCAGCGCCAATGCCGCCACGCTCAAAATCGTGAAAGCCGCTGTGGTGGAGTCCATGATACTGGCCATTTCCACCAGCTGCTTCGCCGGATAGAGGAGCGTCGTCACCTCATCCATTTCCGCCAGCAAATGCTCCGTCAAGGCAGTCGGCTTCGTCAGCAGCAGGGAAGTCATCCGGAAATCACCCTTGCGCAGTGATTCCCACGCCTGCTTGCTCATGAACAAGCCCTGTCCAATATCTGTATCGGCCAATCCTGCTATGGCCACGGTAATCGCATCGACATCGCCCGGCAGACGCAGCGTAATCGTATCTCCAATCCCGACATGCACCGTTTTTGCCAGCTTGGTGCTGATGTACACGCCTTTTTCCGGCAGAGAAATCAGCGATGCGTCTTCGCCAATGGCGATAGAGGTCTGGTCATTCGTCATGACCGTCAGCAGACACGTGCGGGTGTCGCCATCGGTGTACATGCTCACGGACTGCTCCATGATGCCGTCAATTGTCTGGGCATCCAGGCGCTTCCGATAGCCGTCCAGCGTCGTGCCCTGACCCGATGCCAGATCAGCGCGTACATCATAGCGCAGCGTTCGGGTATAATAATCGGCGATAAAGGTGTTCATGGACTCCTGCAAGCCAAAGGAGCAGATAATCAGCATGTTGCATGCCAGAATACCCACCAGCGACAGGAGTGTCCGACCCTTATTGCGCAGGATGTTGCGCACAATCATCTTTGTATTGAAGGAGAAGCGTCCCCACAGACGCGGCAAACGTTCCAGCAGGATACGCGAGCCGGACTTAGGTGGCTTGGGACGCAGCAAATTCGCCGTGGTCTCCTTCGCCGCCCGCTGATAGGTATACAGGCAAATCAGCAGGCTCATCGCCACGGACACGCCTGCAATCATCCACGCCGTGCCCGAAATCGGCGCATACAGCTGCTCCGGATAGCGGACGTTGGTGGACACAATGGGCCACACCACACGCGGAATGCTGACATAGCCCGTCAGCACGCCCAGCACCGAGCCAGCCACAGAGGGAACCAGCGCATAGCTCAGATAATGCCGCCGAATCTGCCGGTCGCGATACCCAAGTGCTTTGAGTGTACCCATCTGAATGCGCTGATTCTCAATCATGCGTGTCAGCGTACTCACCACAATCATGGCCGCCACGGCAAACACCAGCAGCGGGAACAGATACGACAAGCTGCGGAACATACTCACAAAGTTTCGCGCCGAAGCCGTGCCGGAATGCGTTTTCTCATCCACCAGCACCGACGACGGGCATGCAGCAAGAATGTCTTCCCGCACCCGAATCGCATCGGCATCCGCATCCAGCTTAAGCAGCACCTCTGTGAAAGGGAAGGCTGAAAGCGCCTTGGCACTCACATAGAGATAGCCATAATGCTCCGGGTCGGGCGTGATGCTCTTGGATGTCACCAGATATTCACCCGACAGGATGATTCCGCGAATCTCAAAGGACACGGACAAGCCGCCGTAGGACACCTTGATAGCATCACCCACGGACAGCTGGTGCGCCTGCGCAAATTGCTCCTCCACCAGACAGCCGCGCAAATCGGATGCATCCATCGTCGTGCCAGTGCGGACAATGGGCGTGCAGATGCGCATATCGCCATCATACCCATGCACCATCAATGACACATCCTCGCCCAAATCGGGGCAATCCATTTCCAGCGTTATACGCGCCTGCGCATCCGATACGCCCTTGATATTTTCCAGCTTGCGCAAATCCGCCTTGGAAAACGAAGCACCCTTGACCCAGAAGTCGGCCAGATTGCTTTGTTCAATGGGCGTATTCGTGGATCTTTCCAGCATGCGCCAGTTTGCATCCAGACCGCTGAAGCACCACGTACCCATGGCGCAGAGCAGGAACATCGCCAGAAACTGCATGGCGCTGCGGTGCAT
Source organism: uncultured Faecalibacterium sp. (assembly GCA_964464815.1). GTDB lineage: Bacteria > Bacillota > Clostridia > Christensenellales > Aristaeellaceae > UBA11524. Next base: position 67,834 of record CAYXHF010000003.1, on the reverse strand, counting down.
GTCGCGGAAAAGCTTCTTTGTCAGCGTGCCATGACGCTTTTTCTGCTTTTGCGTTACCATGTAATATCAGCCACCTTCGCCGGATGCTCGTTGATGGTCATTTCCTGCACCGTGCCGTTGCGCATACGAATCACGCGGTTGCCCAAGGGTGCAATGCTGGCGTTGTGCGTGATGATGACCACGGTCGTGCTGTAATCACGGCACAGGCGCGTCAGCAGCTCCAGCACTTGCTCGCCCGTCTTGCTGTCCAGCGCGCCCGTCGGCTCGTCACATAGCAGCAGCGCCGGATTTTTGCACAGCGCACGCGCAATGGAAACGCGCTGCTGTTCGCCGCCCGACAGCTGGGCAGGGAAGTTGTTCATGCGCTCCTTCAGGCCGACCTGTTCCAGCACCTCGCGCGGATCAAGCGCATTGTCGCACACCTGCTGGGCCAATTCCACATTTTCCAGCGCCGTCAAATTCGGCATCAGGTTGTAGAACTGGAACACAAAGCCCACGTCATGACGGCGGTATTCCGTCAGCTGTGCCGAGCGCAGGCCCGTGATTTCCTTTCCACCCACCAAAATGCGCCCGCTGGTAGCCTTGTCCATGCCACCCAGTAAATTCAGTACCGTCGTCTTGCCCGCGCCAGACGGCCCGAGAACAACGCAGAATTCGCCCTTCTCAATCTGAAAATTCACATGGTCGGAGGCATGCACCACCGTATCGCCCGCCGGATAATCCTTGCACACATCCTCAAAGGAAATGTAACTCATATCAAGCGCCTACTTTCCTCTATATTTCGACAATTTTATTATACCGCACTTCCTTGAATTGTCCATGAACTTTCCCGAAATTCCAGTAGAAATACATGCCTTTTGCCGTTTGGAAAGGTAATTTCGTTGATGTTGAGTTCACAATCACCCTGTAAAATTTCTATCTGACGTCTTTTCCAGCCCTTCCTGGCAGGAGTGTGGAAAAACGATGTCGAATATTCTTTTGTATCACACCACTTCGATGGAATTGGAGGGCTTTCCAGATGTTTGAACGATTGCTGAGCAAGGCGGAACGGCGCTTTGGGCGCTATAGCGGTATTCGCCAGCTGATGATGATTCTCTGCGTCGGCATGGGCGTAACCTACGTGGCGGATTACCTGCTTGCCGCCTACGGCATCAGTATCTCGCGATACCTGATGTTCGACCGTAACGCCATTTTCCACGGCCAGATTTGGCGACTGATTACCTTTGTGTTCCTGCACGACAGTAGCTCACCGCTTTTCTTGCTGCTGTCGCTGATGTTCTACTGGTATCTTGGCACGACGCTGCAAAGCACATGGGGTACGTTCCGCTTCACAGCGTACTATCTGTGCGGGATGCTGGGTGCGATTGTAGCCGGCCTGCTGACGGGCTACACAACAAATACATACCTGAACATGTCGCTGTTTCTGGCGTGTGCCATTCTTTACCCGGATACGCAAATTAACCTGATTATCATTCCAGTCAAGATGAAGTGGATGGCGCTGATTTACCTGTTGCCGTTGGTACAGCAGCTGCTGACCAACCCGCTCATGGCAAATGTGGCGCTCATCATGAGTCTGGTGAACGTGATTCTGTTCTTCTACGGCGATTTGCTTCAGCGCATCCGCGATTATCGCCGCCGCCAGCAGTGGAAGAAGAACTGGCGCTAAGTGCAAGCTCCTGTATCAGGAAAACAAAACCGACTGACGGTTTGATTTTCTGATTTCAGACCCCAATTCGGCAGTAGATCATGCACCCCTTGGTTACCATTCTCATCGACACACATTGTGGGAAGGAGAAACCCTCGTATGAAGTTGGAGAAACGCACTTGTTGGCTTGCCTGTCTGTCTCTCTTTTTGCTGTATCTGGCGATTCATTATTGGGATCAGGCCGTGTCCCTGTTTGGGCTTTTCCTTTCTGCCGCCGGGACGCTCATCACCGGCGCCATCATCGCGTATGTATTGAACATCCTGATGGGCTTTTATGAGCGCCACATCGCGCCAAACAGCCGTGCCAAGGTGTGGCAATCGCTGCGCCGTCCAGTCTGCATGCTGCTGGCCTTCTGTACCTTGGTGCTGGTGGTTTTCGCCCTCATTCAGCTCATTTTCCCGCAGCTGATTTCGTGCTTCCAGGTGCTGCTGTCTTCTTTGCCGGGTGTGCTGCGCCAGCTCTACGATAAGCTGACGGAAAATGAAACGATTGCCACGCTGATGGCCGATTACAACCTCGTCTTGCCCTCCACCGATACAGAATGGCGCGCCCTGCTGGAAAAGATGGGTAGTCTGCTGCTCAACGGTGCAGGCACGGTCGTCAACACCGCCATGAGCGTCACGACCTCGCTGGTCGGCTCGATTTTCTCCTTGCTGATGGCGTTGATTTTCACCTTCAACATTCTGGCCAGCAAGGAGACGTTGGCGCGGCAGAGTAAGCAGCTGCTGCACCGCATCATCGGCGACCAGCGCATCGACCGCGCCATGCATATCATCCACACGCTGGATGATTGCTTCCATAACTACATCGTCGGTCAGTGTACCGAGGCGCTGATTCTGGGTGGCCTCTGCACACTGGGCATGTTCATCCTGCGTCTGGATTATGCCGTGATGATTGGCGCATTTATCGGCATGATGGCACTGGTGCCGATTGTGGGTGCATACATCGGCGCGGCAGTTGGCGCAATCATGCTCTTCTCCGTTTCGCCCACGAAAGCCCTTGTCTTCCTGATTTTCCTGATTGTCTTGCAGCAGATTGAGGGTAATCTGATTTATCCGCATACCGTCGGCAGCAAGATGCGTCTGCCCGGCTTGTGGGTACTGGCCGCCGTGCTGATTGGCGGTGGCATGATGGGCATTTGGGGCATGATGATTTTCGTCCCGCTGACGGCGGCGCTCTATCGTCTGGTCGGCGAATGGGTGCATCGTGACCCGCGTCTTGTGCGCACCTCGCAGGAGTAACCGCACACACACACGCATGCGCGGCATATGCTGATGGTGAGCAGAGGCAATTACTCTCTGCCGCACAAGGAGGAATCCGCTATGCCGACCACCTTCACGAATCAGGCAACGCTTTCTTATAATAACCAGACCATTCCTTCCAACATCGTAACTGGCGTGCTGACCGAGGCTTTAACGGTCACGAAGATGTCTCTGCCGTCCACCTATCGTGCCGGAGATACGATTACGTATTCCGTCAACCTCGTCAATAGTGGCGCGGCGACCATCAACGACTTGACGGTCACGGACAATTTGGGTTCCTTTACACCCTTGCTGGGCGGCGTGAGGGTCGTTCCGATGACCTACGTGGCCGACACGGTGCGCTTTTATGTCAATGGCGTGCTGCAAGCCACGCCTGCTATCACGGCCACCTCACCGCTGACAGTAACGGGCTTGACGCTGCCTGCTGGCGCAAACGCAACGCTGCTGTATTCGGCCAAGACGAACGAGTACACGCCCTACGGCACACAGGTGAGTGTAAACAACACGGCCTCCGTCACCGGTGGCGGACTGGCCACGCCGCTGACGGCCACGGCTGTCATTGCCGCCGATACCGCGCCGCAGCTGAGCGTCATTAAGTCGCTTTGTCCCACAACCGTGACGGCAAACGAGCCGATGCGCTACACCTTCACCATTCAGAACAGCGGCGCAACCGCCACCACGGCCACTGACGCCGTGTCCCTGACGGACACCTTCACACCACCCATGACCATCACGTCTGTGACACGAGACGGTGCGGCGCAAACCGTCGGCACCGATTACACCTATGACGGCGCAGTTTTCACCACCGTGACGCCGTTGATTGTTCCCGCCGCCACCTACACCCGCGATGCCACTACCGGCGTCGTCACGGTCACGCCCGGAGCAGTCACCCTGGTCGTCACTGGCACGCTGTAATCCACCCGTTTTTCTTCGGCCCGGCCTTGCAGGATTATCTTGCAGGTCGGGCTTTTGCTTGACAGATAATCACGATACAGCGTATAATGAGCATAAAATACACACCGCATAGAAAGGAAGACCATCATGAAGCGACTGTTCCTCCTACTCATCACAGTACTTTTGCTTGCCACTGCCACCGCGGAAGAAGCCACGTCCATGGAGGAAACCATCCTCTTTGACGGCGAAACGACCATTGCGGAAAGCTGGTCCATTGGCGTTTCAGTCAATACCTCCAATGCCGGCGGCAGCTTCGACCCCTCTGCTATCAGCGAAAACGGCTATTTTACCGTCCTCTATGAAGGTGGCGAAAAAGCCGTCTATCTGGCCTTGTCTGATTGGGAAAGCGGCACGTGGGCGCAAGTGAATGTGCCCTCCGCATGCACGATGGAAAACGGCCTGTATTTGGCCACGTTCTCCTATGAGCAATGCTTCATTCAGTATGGCAGCAAGAATTTTGCCGCCGTTGATCAGATTTGTGTCGGCGCATCCGCTGTCAACCACAAGACGGTCATTCATCAGGTCGTCTGGCACGGCGAAAAGCAGGAGGATTTGCTTGGCGCAGATGACGTGCTGTTCAGCGGTGCAGCCACGGCCAACACACAAAACGCTTGCCCGGTGTATTGCTTCACGCGCCATGTCGGCGGAGACTTCGATGCCGCGCAAATCAATCAGGGCAGCCGCTTCTATGTCGAATATGAAGGCTCGCAGTACGGCGTATATCTGGCGCTGTCCAGCCACTCCGGCGCGACGCAGTGGACGCGCGTCAATGCGACAGAAACCGTCGCGCTTGCGGATGGCCGCTATGGCGCATACTTTGACTACAGTGCCTTTGCAAAAGCCTTTGGCACAAACTTTGCTCGTCTGGATCAGGTGAGCGTTTTCACCACCAGCAGCAATCCGGTGACCATCTACAAGCTGGCGTACTTTGCAGGTGAGGGCGATCCGGTTGACACCTCAGACGGCCGTTGGGATCGTCCAGATACCGGCATCGCATTCATCGGCGATAGCATTTGCCAGAACGCGCTGTTGCTCTACGGCGACTGGAACACCATTCTGGGCCGCAGCGACTGCGCCAACTACGGCATCGGCGCACAGACAACCGTTGAGTGCCGCGCCCGAATTGATGAATTGGCCTCCCGCAGCTACAAGCAGGTTGTGTTCATCTGCGGCATCAACGACATCGGCCACGGCTACACCAAGGAAGAAATCGTCAAGAATTACGAGGCCATGATTGGCGCCATTCAGGAGAAGAATCCCTCCTGTCAGTTCGTGATTCTCAGCACTCTGCCGACCACCAGCGCCTTCTACAGCGGACAGCAGGGGAAAATCACGCTGCTGAATCTGGCCTTCCGCCGCTACGCCAGTAAGACGGAAAACGTGACCTTTGTGGATGCGTATTCCTCCTTCTGTCCTGGAACAGGCGAATATGCCTATCCTGAATTGCTGTCGGACGGCCTGCACCCCAACAAAGAGGGCTATGCGAAGATTGCAGAAATCCTGACGCCCTATCTTGTTGCGGAGGAATGAGCCATTTTCTCCACATTCTGCACAAAGCAAACTCCTTCATTTTGGAAAAAACAGCAAGAGTTCTTTTGCTCAGGAAATTGGGACGTTGATTTTTTTCAAAAGTTGTGATAGCATTATGCAATGTGTTGTGAACCTGTTTTTCTTAAAGAAATTCTTTTTCAGGCCACACACCACCAGAAACTGGTTTTTTTCTGCAAGGAGGCGTGATTGGTGCGGTATACTCGTGAAGAAGGCTGTCTGGCCTGGCTGACGAATGGCATGATTCACGGCCAGAAACTACAGCAGCTGCTGACCACCTACGGCAGTGCAGAAGCCCTCTATGATACGTTCGTCAAGGACGATGGCCGCTGCTTGGAGGGGAAGGTGTCCGATTCCAATCTCTCACTCCTACAGGCCAGCGCATCCCGCAATGCGATGCATGATATGCTCGTTACCATGCAAAAATGGAATATCGGGATTCTGAGCATCGCCGACAAGCGGTATCCGGAGCGCCTGCGTAACATTCCTGTGCCACCAGCCATTCTGTTTTACCGCGGAAATCTGGCGGCGCTGGAGGGACACGCCCTGGCCGTTGTCGGCACGCGAAAAGCTTCCTCCGCAGGGCTGGCAGCCACAAGCACGCTCTGTCAGACGCTGAGCAATGAGAACGTTCGCATTGTCAGCGGTCTGGCCGTGGGCATTGACACAGCCGCCCACGAGGGCTGTCTTTGTGGCGAAAGCCCGACCATCGGCATCATGGCATGCGGCTTGAACATCCCGTATCCGACAGCCTCAGCTTCGTTGCGCGAACGCATCCTGCATAACGGTGGTTTGCTGCTGAGTGAGTATCCGCCGGATATGCGCCCGCAGAAAAACGTGTTTTCCGTCCGCAACCGCCTGTTAGCTGGTCTGAGCGACGCGGTCGTGGTAATGGAGTGCTATTCGCGCTCTGGCTGTAAGCTGACCGTTCAGCACGCCCTGGAGCAAGGGAAGGACGTTTTCGCCTATCCCGGCATCCCCAACGCAGCCATTTCCGAAGGCACGCATCAACTGATTCGTGACGGTGCGATTTACTTCACCACGGCACAGGATATTCTGGAGGACATGCGTTGGAGCGACCCTAATCAGCCGCCCAAGCCCAAGCCTGCACCTGATTTACTCCCGCAGGCACCCGCAAAGCCTGCGAAGCAAAAAGCAAGCAGCGCAAAGTCGTCCAGTCAGAAAAAAACCATCTCCGGGCCGCCGGATGCCACGTCCAAGGACAATACACCACCCGCACAGGCCGTCAAGGAGATTCCTTTGCCGCCCATGAGCGACGAGGAAAAATGCATCTACGACGCCTTGGCTGAGGGAACGCTTTCCTTTGACCAATTGAGCGATAAAACCGGTCTGGCGGCCGCCAAACTGATGTCTTCCTTGACCATGCTGCAAATTGCAGGCGTCATCAAGGCACTTCCCGGAAAAATGTATTCCCGACACGATCAGCAAGCAGCAGAGGACTGATTGCGATTCTGTCTCTCGCATATCAACTTTTTCACGCATCGGAGGCGTACAAGCATGGCTGCAACAAAGCAGAAACTCATCATCGTCGAATCTCCCGCCAAGGCACGTACAATCAGTAAGTTCCTTGGCAAGGGATACAAGGTGGAAGCATCGCAGGGACACGTGCGCGATTTGCCCAAGAGTCAAATCGGCGTGGATGTCGAAAATGATTTTGACCTCAAGTACATCACCATTCGTGGCCGTGGCGATATTCTGACCCGCATCCGCAAGGAAGCGCGGAATGCCTCGCAGATTTATCTCGCAACTGACCCGGACCGCGAGGGTGAAGCGATTTCCTGGCATCTGGGCCATGTGCTGAACATGGACACGACCCAGCCCTGCCGCATTGAGTTCCACGAAGTGACGAAGAAGGCCATTCAGACGGCGCTGAAGAGTCCGCGTCCGCTGGACATGGGCCGTGTGGACGCCCAGCAGGCGCGCCGCGTGCTTGACCGTCTGGTCGGCTACAAGATCAGTCCGCTGCTGTGGGCCAAAATCAAGAAGGGCCTCTCGGCTGGTCGTGTGCAGTCCGTGGCCACGCGCATGGTCGTGATGCGTGAAGAAGAGATTGAAGCCTTCATCCCGGAGGAATACTGGGATATTACCGCCAAAATGCAGGTGCATCAGGCACATGGCCGCAAAATGCACTTTGTGGCGCGTCTATCCACACTCGATGGTCAGAAGGCCGCCATTGCCAATGCCGAAGAGGCACAAAAGGCCGTGGAGCGCATTCAAAAGGCGCATTTTGCCGTCAGCAGCATCAAGCTGAGTGAAAAGCGCAAGATGCCCGCCGCGCCGTTCACGACCTCCTCCCTGCAGCAGGAGGCCAGCCGCAAGCTGGGCTTCACCACCGCCAAGACGATGCAGGTTGTCCAGCAGCTCTACGAGGGTGTTGACCTGGAGGGCGAAGGCACGCAGGGTATTGTCAGCTACATCCGTACCGACAGCGTTCGCATCAGCGACGAGGCGTTAGCTGCACTGCGCGCCTACATTCCGGAGCGCTTTGGCGAGGAGTATCTGCCCGAAAAGCCCAACGAGTACAAGGGCCGCAAAAATGCGCAGGACGCGCACGAAGCCATCCGTCCGACCGCTGTACAGCGCACGCCGGACAGCATCAAGGCGTCGCTGACGAAGGAGCAATACAACCTCTACAAGCTGATTTACAACCGCTTCCTGGCCAGCCAGATGATGCCCGCGCTGTATGAAACCATGACCATGGAAATCAGCGGCGATGGCGTTGGCATGCGCTTCTACGGCGAACACAAGAAGTTCCCGGGCTTCACCTCCGTCTATGAGGAAGGCACGGACGATGCCGTGGCCAGCAGCGAAACCACGCTCCCGCAGCTTGCAGAGGGTGATGCCGTTTCCGCGGACAATGTGGAAAGCGAACAGCACTTCACGCAGCCGCCGGCTCGTTACACCGAAGCATCCCTGGTGCGTATGATGGAAGAGAAGGGCATTGGCCGTCCCTCCACCTACGCGCCGACCATCACCACCATCATTTCCCGTGGCTATGTCAGCCGCGAGAAGAAGCGCCTGTATCCCACGGAGCTGGGACGCATGGTGACCAGCATGATGGAAAAGTACTTTGAGGAAATCGTGGACACCGAATTCACCGCCGAGCTGGAAGACAAGCTGGACAAGGTGGAGGAAGGCAACACCGACTGGAAGCAGATTCTGCGTGATTTCTATCCGCCCTTTGCCGAAACCCTGACGCTGGCGGAGCAGGAAATCGAGAAGGTCGAGGTCAAGGACGAACCCAGCGATGTGCCGTGCGACAAGTGCGGCGCCATGATGGTCTACAAGATGGGGCGCTTTGGTCGTTTCCTGGCCTGCCCGAATTTCCCGGAGTGCCGCAACACCAAGCCGATTATCACCTACATCGACGCGCCCTGTCCCACGTGCGGTGCGCGCCTGATGGAAAAGACCAGCCGCAAGAACCGCAAGTTCTATGGCTGCGAGCGCTATCCGGAATGTGACTTTGTGTCCTGGGAGAAGCCCGTGACGGAGAAATGCCCGATTTGCGGCGGCTACATGGTCGAAAAGCGCGGTCGCAAGGGCGAAGTCTGGCATCTGTGTGCCAACGAAACCTGCCATCACCGCATCGAAGTACAAACCAATGAAGAGGACACGGAGGGCACCGATGAGTAATTTGCACGCAACCGTCGTTGGTGCTGGTCTGGCCGGCTGTGAGGCCGCATGGCAGCTGGCACAGCAGGGGATTGCCGTCACGCTGATTGAGATGAAGCCGGAGAAGATGTCTCCGGCCCATCACAGTCCGCTGTTTGCTGAGCTGGTCTGCTCCAACTCCCTGCGCAGTGACCGACTGACGAATGCGGTTGGCCTGCTCAAGGAGGAAATGCGTCTGCTGCATTCGCTCATCATGGCGGCAGCAGACGCGGCACGTGTGCCCGCTGGTGGCGCCTTGGCCGTGGATCGCGACACGTTCTCCGGCTATATCACCCGCGCCCTGCAGGAGCATCCGCTGGTGGAGGTCGTCTCGCAGGAGGTAACAGAAATTCCCGATGGCCCGGTCATCATCGCCACTGGCCCGCTGACCAGTGATGCGCTGAGCGATGCAATTGCACGCCTGCCCGGCCTGTCGACGCTCAACTTCTACGATGCTGCCGCACCGATTGTTACCGCAGAGTCGCTGAATATGGACAAGGTGTTCCGTCAATCGCGCTATGACCGTGGCGACGATTACCTCAACTGTCCCATGAACGAAGCGGAATATAACGCCTTTGTCGAAGCGCTGCTGCAAGCCGAAACGGCTGACATTCACGGCTTTGAGGAAGACAAGGTGTTTGAAGGCTGCATGCCCGTGGAATCCATGGCACGCCGTGGCCAGATGGTGCTGGCCTTTGGCCCGATGAAGCCTGTTGGTCTGCGCGACCCGCACACCGGCAAGGAGCCGTATGCCGTCGTCCAGCTCCGTCAGGATAATGCCACCGGTTCTCTTTACAACCTCGTCGGCTTCCAGACGCGCCTGAAATGGGGCGAGCAGAAGCGTGTGTTCGGCATGATTCCCGGTCTGGAAAATGCAGAATTTGCCCGCTATGGCGTAATGCACCGCAACACCTTCCTGCATTCGCCGGGCTTCCTGAATGCACATTTCGAGATGATTTCGCGCCCGCAGTGCTACTTCGCCGGTCAGATGACCGGTGTGGAGGGCTATGTGGAAAGCGCGGCCAGTGGCCTGTTATGCGGTCTCAGTCTGGGGCACGACCTGCGCGGCCTTGGCACAGTGGAGCTGCCGGGCATCACCGCCATGGGTGCGATGGGACGCTATGTCTCCACACCAAACCGCGATTTCCAACCCATGAACTGCACCTTCGGGCTGCTGGACGGCTTGGTCGTGGACAAGCAGCATAAGAAGATTCGCAACAAGCAGGAGCGTTACACCGTGATTTCCGAGCGCTCGCTCGATTATTTGAAGCAATGGTGTGGCGAAAGCTCCTGCACGCAGGAGGAACAGAATGAGCATTGAATTAAGAGGCACGACCATCTGCGCCGTGCGCAAGAATGGCCAGACCTCCATCGCCGGTGATGGTCAGGTCACGATGGGCCAGAGCGTGATTTTCAAATCGCACGCCCACAAAGTTCGCCGTCTTTATGGCGGACAGGTTGTGATTGGCTTTGCCGGTGCGGTCGCGGATGCCTTCACGCTCTGCGACAAATTCGAGGAAAAGCTGACCCAGTGCGGTGGCAATCTGGAACGTGCCGCCGTGGCACTGGCGCAGATGTGGCGCAGCGATTCCGGCATGCGCCAGTTGGAGACACAGATGATTGTCGCCAACAAGGAAACGCTGCTGGTTGTCAGCGGCACGGGCGAAGTGATTGAACCGGACGAGGGTGTGATTGCCATCGGCTCTGGTGGCAACTATGCCTTGGCGGCGGCACGCGCGCTGGCGCAGAACACCGACATGTCGGCCCATGAGATTGCTGAAAAGGCACTGCACATTGCCGCCAGCATCTGCATTTTCACCAACGACAACGTCATTGTCGAAGACGTGTAAGGAGGTGCGAGCATGGCTGAATTGACGCCCCGACAAATCGTCCGGGAGCTTGACCGCTACATTGTCGGTCAGGAGGAAGCAAAGCGAGCTGTCGCTATCGCGCTGAGAAACCGCTATCGCCGTTCCAAGGTGAACGAGGATATGCGGGAAGAAATCAGTCCCAAGAACATTCTGATGATTGGCCCGACCGGTGTTGGCAAAACGGAAATTGCCCGCCGTCTGGCCAAGCTGGTCAATGCGCCCTTCATCAAGGTGGAGGCAACCAAGTTTACCGAAGTCGGCTATGTGGGCCGTGATGTGGAAAGCATCGTGCGTGATCTTGTGGAAAACGCCATCCGCATGGTGCGTCAGGAGCATGAAGCGCGTGTTGCACCGCGCGCCCGCGTGATTGCCGAAGACCGTCTGGTCACCCTGCTGATTAACCCGCCGAAGAAACCCTCCGGTGGCAACGGTTTTTCGCTGGACTATCTGCTGGGCCGCACCAAAAATCCCAACGATACGCCCGCCGTACCGGAAACGGCTGAGCTGGCAGACGAGCGTGAACGCCTGCGCCAGCAGCTGATGAAGGGCGAAATCGAAGACCGCGAGCTGGAAATCGAGGTCGAGGAGGCTTCTCCCACGCTGGAAGTGGGCGGAAACTCCATCGCCATTGGCGACATGATGGGCAACATGATGCCCAAGAAGACGAAGCTGCGCCGCGTGAAGGTCAAGGAAGCACGCAAAATTCTGGAACAAGAAGAAGCCGACAAGCTGATTGACCAGGATGCCGTGCAGGAAGAAGCCATTCGTCGCGCCGAACAGGACGGCATCATCTTCATTGACGAAATCGACAAGATTGCTGGCCACCGTGGCGGTTCTGGCCCGGATGTCAGCCGCGAAGGCGTGCAGCGTGATATTCTGCCCATTGTCGAAGGCAGCACGGTCAACACCAAGTACGGCTCGGTGAAGACGGATTTCATGCTCTTCATCGCCGCTGGTGCTTTCCACGTGGCGAAGGTCAGTGACCTGATTCCCGAATTGCAGGGTCGTTTCCCGGTGCATGTGCAGCTCAAGAGCCTGACGCGCGAAAACTTCCAGCAGATTTTGACGCAGCCGGATAACGCACTGACGCTTCAGTACAAGGCGTTGCTGGCCGTGGACAAGGTGCTGCTGACCTTTGAGGACAGCGCCATTCAGGCCATCGCCGATGCCGCCTTCACGGCCAATGAGATCTCCGAGGACATTGGTGCGCGTCGTCTGCATGCCGTGTTCGAGCAGGTTCTCGAGGATATTTCCTTCAACGCAGGCGATGAGGACATGCCGCCCTTTGAACTAACCATTACCGGCGATTATGTCCGTCAGCATCTCTCGGGAGAAAACAAGCCCGCAGATTTGCGCAAGTACATCCTGTAATACGAATTTACGTCTAAAACATTAGTATACTATTCTTTTTCCATCCAGCCGCCAGAAACGAGACGGCTGGACTTTTTTCATGCACAGCGCCATAAAACGAAGGGTTGAGAATTTGTCCGGATTGTGGTACAATAAGCAACGATGGCCATTGTATTCCTGATGCGGACGGCAATTTTGCTTTTGCACGCATCAGGCCAAGAAAAGGAGCATGATGCACCATGAAGCAGCTTGGTATGATTGGCGTAGGCAATATGGGAGGCGCAATTCTGCAAGGAATACTCTCTGCGGGCTGTGTACGCCCTGAGGACGTGATGGTGTGCGTTCACCGTCAGGAGCAGGCGCAAGCGCTGCAAGATGCCTTTCCGGGCCTTACAGCCGTAACGGACGCCACGGCACTGGCCGCTCATTGCCAGATGGTCATGTTGGCCATCAAGCCGCAGGGGTTAGGGGAACTGTTGCAGCAAATTGCCCCTGTCTTGCCCACTGGCTGTGCTGTTGTTTCCATTGCCGCCGGCTGGACGATGCAGATGCTGACTACCGCGCTGAATCGTCCTGACGTCACGGTTCTGCGTGCCATGCCGAACACGCCCGCGCTTGTTGGCTGCGGCATGACGGCCATTTGTCAGGAGCATACGCTGTCCGAAAGCAACTTTGCATTCGCCAAGCGCATTTTTGATGCCGTTGGCAAGACAGAGATTGTGCCAGAAAAACTCTTCGATGGCGTGATTGCCATCAGTGGCAGCAGCCCGGCCTATGTCTTCCTGATGATTGAAGCCATGGCCGATGCAGGCGTCCGAGAAGGCTTGCCGCGCAAATTGGCCTACACCATGGCTGCACAGGCTGTCTACGGCAGTGCGCAGATGGTGCTTGCCACGGGAAAGCATCCAGCACAGCTCAAGGACGATGTCTGTTCACCCGCCGGAACGACCATCGACGCCGTTGCCGCACTGGAAAAAGGCGGTTTCCGCGCCGCAATTCAAGACGCGATGGCTGCTTGCGCAGACAAGTCGCGCAAGATGTCGAAATAATTTTGTAATTTTTGTGCAATATTACAACAAAAGGGGAGTCCTTCATGTCTGAAACCCGTCCTCGCAAGCAAGTCAACATCTATACCGACGGCGCTTGCTCCGGCAATCCCGGCCCTGGTGGCTGGGGCTGCATTCTGGAATTCGGCCCGCACCGCAAGGAACTGAGCGGATACATGGCCGGCACGACCAACAACCGCATGGAGCTGTTCGCCGCCATCAGCGGCTTGGGCGCACTCAAAGAGCCTTGTGATGTCCATTTGTATTCCGACAGCGCGTATCTGGTCAATGCCTTCAACGAGCATTGGATTGAGGGATGGCAGAAGCGCAATTGGAAGAACGCCAGTGGACAGGCCGTGGAGAATCAGGATCTCTGGTTCATCCTGTTGGCACAGACGCGCAAGCATCACGTGACCTTCCACAAGGTCAAGGGTCATGCGGATCATCCGGAAAACATCCGTTGCGACGAGCTTGCCACTGGTGCAATCAAGGAATATCGTCGAATCAACGCCATTGACGATGCCGAATGATATTTTGCATCCCAATACGCCTGAGCATTTGCGGCGATTTATCCAGACCCAGACGCACTCAGGCGCATTTTTTCATGGAAAAACGCCGAAAAGAGGAGAGCGAGACAGTTTCAACTATTCGCTAAACCATAGTTTAGCGAATAGTTGGGTCTCAAAACACGCCCGGAGGTGTCCTTTATGCCTTCTAACCAAGCCACGTACCGTGAACAGGTCGATTCACAGCGTATTTTGAAAATCCGTGAAATTCTTCGCGAACTACCACAAGCTTGCAGTGATTTTATTAACGGCATTGCAATGGTTACGAGCACGTTCACACGTTTAACATATGCTATTGATTTGCGGACATTCTTTGAATATCTGCATACCGAACGTATCGCATACATTGACACGCCACTGACACTGATGACCACACAGCAGATTAGCCAGGTTTCTCTCAGTGACTTCAATGCCTACATTGAGTATCTCACCTACTACTTCAAGCACCAAGAAAACGACGATGCTAGCGACCAGCCACCCAAGCCCATTCAAAACCACGAGGTGTCCATCAAGCGCAAGCTATCGACCATCCGTTCGTTTTATGATTATTTGTATAAAAAACAACTAATTTCTTCCAACCCAGCCGCTTTGATTACGCTACCGAAAATTCACGAAAAACCTATTATTCGGCTGAATCAAGATGAAATGCTCCGCATGCTGGAACAATCAACGACTGGCGATGGCATGACAGCGCATCAAAAAAATTACCAGAAAATCACCGCCGCCCGCGATTTTGCATTGCTTTCGCTCTTTTTGGGAACAGGCATCCGTGTTTCCGAATGCGTCGGTCTGAATTTAGAAGATGTTGATTTAGAAAACAACGCCTTTCTGATTACACGCAAAGGCGGCAATCAAGTGGTATTGTATTTACCCCCAGAGGTAGCCACAGCACTGGCTGATTATTTAACCATCCGCAATGAGATGAAGCCCCTGGCTGGCCACGAAAACGCATTCTTCCTGTCCCTGCAAAAGCGCCGCATCACACAACGTGCCGTCCAGATGCTAGTCAAGAAGTATGCTGCGGTTGCTGCACCGCGGAAAACAAAAATCAGTCCGCATAAGCTGCGCAGCACCTTCGCCACTAATCTCTACAACCAGACTGGCGATATTTATTTGGTGGCCGATTTGCTTGGACATGCCTCTGTCGATACAACCCGCAAGCACTATGCAGACCTCAAGGAAGAGCGCCGTCGCATGGCCGCCGAATACGTCACATTACCCACGATTGAAGAAATCGCCGCCAAAAAGGAAGTTCTCACTTCCGACCACGAAAAAAGCCAAAAAGAAGAGACATGACTTCCCTGCCATGTCTCTTTCTTCTTTCAGCGCAGCCGCTTACTCTTTGGGCTGTTCGTTTTCCAATTCAATGCCCGAAATGCTGATAGCGCGGTAATCCGCATTGCCCATCACACACTTCATGCAGTTATCGCAAATCTTGTCCGGATCCAAATCACAGCGTTCGCATTCGCCACAATCAATGCATTCCCGGTCATACAGCACACATTGCTTGCCCATTGTCATTCCCCTTCTTTCTCTCTGTATCTTCCCTCGTATTATAGCAACATTCGCAAAAAAAGCAAGACCAGAACGAACAACTGTTTGATTTTTGTACCACTTTGTGCTATAATAAGGCTACTAACACAGAAAGGCGGCGATTTTTCCCCATGCAAAGACCTCGTGGAGATAATCAACAGCGCATTCTTGATTTCATCAAGTCTGAAATACAGACCAAAGGCTATCCTCCGTCCGTTCGCGAAATTGCGCAGGCGGTTGGCTTGAAGTCCACGTCCACCGTTCACGGCCATCTTCAGCGGCTGGAAAAGCGCGGTTTGCTGCACCGCGACGCCATGAAGCCTCGCGCCATGGAGGTGACAGGCGATCCGAACTTCATTCGCAACAACTCCACCGCTGTGCCGGTCGTTGGTCGTGTCACGGCTGGTCAGCCAATTTTGGCAGAAGAGAATCTGGAGGAATATGTCCCGATTCCCGACATTATGCTGGGCGAAGGCGAACACTTCATCCTGCATGTGCGTGGCGATTCCATGATTGAAGCCGGCATTTTGGACGGCGACTACATCATCGTCCGCAAGACGAGTGAAGCATATAACGGCGAAATTGTCGTTGCCATGATTGAGGATAGCGCCACGGTCAAGCGCTACTATAAGGAAAACGGCCATTTCCGTCTTCAGCCGGAAAACAGTAGCATGGAGCCCATCTACGCCGATGAAGTGACCATCCTCGGCAAGGTCATTTCCCTCTATCGCTTAGTTAAATAAGTTAATCAAATAAGGCGGTGATTGTATGACTGAAAAACAAATCGAAAAAGAACAGAAGCGTCAACTGCTTGGCATTCCATCCTACACCTTGGCAGAAGAATTGCTCAATAGCATCTCTCACGGTATTGGCGCCGGATTGGGCCTCGCCGCACTTGTGCTGTGCATTGTCAAAAGTGCCATTGCGGGCGACGGATTTAAGCTTGCCTCCAGCATCGTCTTTGGCCTCACGACCACGTTGCTGTATCTGATGAGCTGCCTGTACCACGCGCTGAAAATCAACCGCGCCAAGAAGGTTTTCCGCATCTTTGACCACTGCACCATTTTCCTGCTGATTGCAGGTACATACACGCCGTATACGCTTGTCACGCTACGTGGCGCGACCGGTTGGGTGCTCTTTGGTGTGGTGTGGGCCGTGGCCATTACGGGCATTGTACTTAACGCTGTGAATCTGCGCAAGTTTGCAAAAATCAGCGTGATTTGCTATGTGCTGCTGGGCTGGATTATTCTGCTCGCCTCCAAGACGCTGGTGGAAAATTTGGTTCGTCCCGGCTTGATGCTGCTTGTCGGTGGTGGAATTGCGTACACTGTTGGTGCGGTGCTCTACGCCGTCGGCTCAAAGCGGAAGTATTTCCATTCCATTTTCCACTTCTTCTGCTTGATTGGTACGGTTCTGCATTTCTTCTCCATCTACTTCTACGTTCTGTAACAGGAGGGCGCACCCATGCATCAGGAAATACTCTTTCCGCAGGAAAAAGCGGCGCTGTACCCCTTGCTCCAGCAGCAGATTACCGCCCTTGCGGAGGATTCCCTGCTGCTATCCACGCTGTCAAACGCCGCCGCGCTACTGTATGAGGCGCTGCCGGACATCAACTGGGCTGGCTTTTACCTCCTGCAAGGCAATATGCTGCATCTTGGGCCGTTTCAGGGAAAAACCGCCTGCACGCAGATTCCACTCGGTCGTGGCGTTTGCGGAACAGCCGCCGCTACTAAGTGTTTGCAGCGTGTGGAGGACGTATCGCGCTTCCCGGGACATATCGCCTGTGATCAGGCCTCCCGTTCTGAAATCGTTATCCCGTTGATGCAGCAAGGTGTGCTGTATGGCGTGCTGGACATTGATTCGCCACTTCTGTGCCGTTTTGACGCCGAGGACGCCGAAGGGCTTTGTACGTTTGTAGACGCCCTGTGCGCCGCAACTGACTTCTCCAAAGGCCTTCTTTGACACGTTTCCGATAAAAAGCAGCTGGCAGAGTTTTTCTCCGCCAGCTGCTTTTTATGATTATTTCTGATAGCCAAGGGTCTGCATGAAGCGCAGGAACCCAGCCGTTCCGTTTTCGTCCTGCTTGTAGACGCCTGCATCCGCAAGCACCTGCGCACAGACAAGCGCCACCTCATCGCGCAGCAGCTGTTCCGCTTCCTCCGTCGTCTTGCAGAGGCCGTTGCGGGCCACCACATCCGTCAGCCAATCGTAATGCTTGTAGGATGCATCGCTTTCGTCCGGACGTACCAGTTCGCGTTCGCCCGTCAGATATGCGGCCAGCTCCGCCAGCTCCTTCTTCAAGCGACCCGGCAGGATGAACAGGCCCATCACCTCAATCAGGCCAATATTCTCCTTCTTGATGTGATGCAACGGCGCATGCGGATGGAAGATGCCCAGCGGATGCTCATCGCTGGTGCGGTTGTTGCGCAGCACCAAGTTCAGGCAATACACGTCGCCCTTCTTGCGCAGGATGGGCGTGATAGTGTTGTGCGGCGTTCCGTCCGTTTCCGCCAGAATGTCGCATGCTTCATCGCTGTAGGCACGCCACGCATCCAGAATGCGGCTTGCCTCGTCCACCAGTGCCGTTTCGTCCTTGCCCGTCAGCTGAATCGTGGACATCGGCCAGTCAAGCAACGCCGCCTCCACACCCGGCACAGCGCTCTGCAACTGACAGCGCACCTTCGCCTGATCCATCGGGAAGCTGTAGCGGCCGCCCTGGAAGTGGTCGTGATTCAGAATCGAACCACCGACGATGGGCAAATCCGCATTTGAACCCAGCATATAGTGCGGCAGCTGCTTCACAAAGTCAAACAGGCGCTCAAACGTGCCGCGCGAAATGCGCATCGGCACATGCTGGCTGTTGAAGACAATGCAATGCTCCGGATAATATGCATACGGCGAATACTGCAAATACCAATCCTGCCCTGCCAGCTGCATCGGCACAACACGATGGTTCTGACGCGCCGGGAAGTTGCTGCGGCCGCGATAGCCGGGGTTCTCCACGCACAGCATGCACTTGGGATATCCAACGCTGGGCGCATTCTTGAGCTTGGCAATCTCCCGCGGGTCTTTTTCAGGCTTGGAGAGATTGATGGTGATTTCCAATTCACCCACCGGACTCTGCGCGAAATAGCGCACGTTCTGCGCAATGGCATCGACCTTGATGTAGTCGCAGCTGCGGCACATCTGATAGAACGTCTCGGTCGCCTCCTGCGCTTGTCCCTGCGCCATCTGGGCACGGAAGGTTTCCCGCACCTGCTTTGGAGACGGCGTCAGCAGACCCATCAAGCGCGTGCTGAACAGGTCGCGCGCATAGGACATATCCTCCACCAGGCCACGCTCCACCGCCAAATCACACAGCGTCTTCAGCAGCTGCGTCGCCGTTTCGGGTACAGCCGTCATGGCCACCGTATCCTCCTCCGGCGCATCCAAATTCAGCACATCCAGCAGCAAATTCCGATAATAGGGACGATCGAGCTGCTCAATCAGTCCCTTTGTCACCGCGTATGTCAGCAAATCTTCAATGGCCTGTGATACGCGTTTCTCCCAAGACATATATATTTCCAACCTTTCTTCCTCCACGTTTTTCATGAACCTAATCACACGTATTATACCGGAAAACAAATTTTCTGTCAATTCCCTTGTGAAGTACTTGACAGAAAAGAGGAAAAAAGGTACGATAAACCTGATGTTTTCACACATTATGGTGGTTACATTGACAACCCCGAGGAGGTTACACAGCAATGAAATTTCGTGAAGGCGGGCGCGGTAAGCACCTGCTTCGCAAGGGCAAAAATAAACTGCATCAGGCCGTATTCAGTCGCTTTGGCCTGATTTTGCTGCTCTTTTTATGCCAGCTGTTCCTGATGATTTTTCTCTTCCGCGCCGCGGCCGAATTTATTCCGCATGTGTTTGGTGGAACAGTCTTGTTCAGCGCCATCATGGTGGTGGTATTGCTCAATGACAAGGGTGATCCGACCGCCAAGCTTACTTGGCTGATTTTCTTCACCATCGCGCCCATTTTCGGCGCACTCTTCTACGTATACACGAAGAGTGATTTCGGCCATCGTCTGCTCAAGAAGCGCTCCACACAGCTCATCCGCGAAGGTCGCAGCGAGCTGCGCGCCCATAACGATGCGCAGCTGCATTTGCAGCAGCGTGACCCGCGCATTGCCGGACTGGCGAAGTACGTCAGTAGCAGCGGCTGCTATCCCGTCTGGGAAAACACTGCTGTCACGTATTTCCCGATTGGCGAGGAGAAATTCGCGGCCCTGCTGACCGAACTCAAAAAGGCAAAGCACTTTATCTTCCTTGAATACTTCATCATCGAGGAAGGCGAAATGTGGGGGCAGATTCGCGACATTTTGGTGGAGAAGGTACAAGAAGGCGTTGAGGTGCGCGTGCTGGTGGACGGCACATGCGAATTCAGCCACCTGACGCACCGCTTTCCGGAGCAGATGCGTCAGCTTGGCATTAAATGCAAGATGTTCGCACCTGTGCAGCCGTTTGTCTCCACGCATTACAACTATCGTGATCACCGCAAGATTGCAGTCATCGACGGTAGCGTTGCCTTCACTGGCGGCGTGAATCTCTCCGACGAGTATATTAACCGTGTGGAACGCTTCGGTCACTGGAAGGATACCGCCATCATGCTGCGTGGTCAGGCGGCCAGAAGCTTCACACTGATGTTCCTGAACATGTGGGCCATTGATGAGCATGTGATGGACGGTGCGCGCTTCCTGGCCTATCCCACCAAGCCGGTCAAGGGTGCACCAGGTTTTGTCCTGCCGTACTCCGACTGTCCGCTGGATGGTAACAAGGTCGGTGAACGCGTTTATATGGACATTCTCTACCGCGCCAAGCGCTATGTACACATCATGACGCCCTACCTGATCATTGACCACAACATGGAGACGGCCCTGCAATATGCGGCTGAACGCGGTGTTGACGTGCATCTGATTCTCCCGGGCATTCCGGACAAGAAGTACGCCTTCGCGCTGGCACACACGCACTACGCCTCCTTGCTTGCCGCGGGCGTCAAAATCAGCGAATACACGCCCGGCTTCGTGCATGCCAAGGTCTTTGTGGCCGATGACGTGGAGGCAGTTGTTGGCACCATCAATCTGGACTACAGAAGCCTGTACCATCACTTTGAGTGCGCCGCCTACATGTTGGACGTACCTTGCATCAAGGACATCGAAAACGACTTCCAGCAGACACTTCGCCAGTGCCGCCGCATGACAAAGGAGAAGCTGAAAAACGACAAGTTTTCCATGAAACTCACCGGTGCGCTGCTCAAAGCCATTGCACCACTGATGTAACAAACCGCACATTTCCAGACAAGCAATGCCGCCCGAACACATTCGTCCGAGCGGCATTGCTTTTTGATACTAATTTACGTCTAAAACATGGCACCGAGCATAGTGGATTTTTCGTTCTGGCAAAGCTGAGTGCAGCGAGGCGTACTGGATGTACGCACGAGCGGAACGAAGCAAAGCCAGGGCGGAAGAATCCGCTGTGCGAATGTCATGGGTTAGATGCAAATTAGTATAATTTGTTGTTTACCAGCATAGCACCTCATGGCCGGTTTCCGTCACCAAAACCATGATTTCCCACTGCGCCGAGGGCTTATCATCCTGCGTGAAGATTTCCCACGTATTGCCCGGATGCGTGCATACCTCCGCTGTACCCATGTTCACCATCGGTTCGATGGTAAACACCATGCCGGGCGCCAGCGCCATTTCCGTCCCACGGGTACTCACAAAGCTGACCCACGGGTCTTCATGGAATTCCAGTCCGCAGCCGTGTCCACCGATTTCGCGCACCACCTGATAGCCATTGGCCTTCGCGTGGTCGTTGACCGCCTGTCCCACGTCACCAAGGAAACCCCATGGCTTGACCTGCTCCAGACCCAGCTCGACACATTCCTTCGTCACCTGCACCAGCTTCTGCTTTTCCGGCGATACGTCCCCAATGCAGAACATGCGCGACGAGTCGGAAAAATACCCATCCAGAATTGTGGAGCAGTCCACATTCACAATGTCGCCCGCTTTGAGCACCACCTTTTCCGACGGAAAGCCGTGGCACACCTGCTCGTTAACAGAGGTGCAGACGCTATAAGGATACCCCTCATAATTCAGCGGTGCCGGAATGCCGCCCATATCATGCGTCATCGTGTACACCAGGCGATCAATTTCTGCGGTATTCATGCCCTCATGGATTTGACGCGCAATCTCATCCAGCACGGCCACGTTGATTTTGCAGCTTTCCTTAATCTTGGCAATCTGCTCCGGCGTTTTAATCAGCTTGTGCGTCGGGACGCTGTGTCCCTTCGCCGCCAAGGCAGCAATCTGCTGATCAAAGGATGCGTGGCAGCTCTTATACTTGCGCCCACTGCCGCACCAGCAGGCATCGTTTCTGCCCGGCAGGTGTTGAAACACAAATTGCGGTATATTCATCTGGATTCCTTTCCGGCTTCTTTGCCACATTCGCATGAAAAAAGGTCAGAGAGTGCAGTCTTTCTGACTTGCCATCCCTGACCTTCAGGTTTCATCCATCATTAAGAAAAGATGCTCCCAAGGTGACGATGCACAGCTTGCTTTTCACCCGCTGTTAAAGCAGGTAGGTGTCCTGCCGCCTGCATCTGCCTTCCCCTGGCGTTTTGCAACGGGGGCATGACATAGCCGAACTATGGACTCGGACTCCATTTTTTGAAATGTGGGGAAAACCAGCGTGCTGTCAGACACCCCAGGAGCATCTCCCCTGTACCCATTATACGCAGAGAAAACATTTGTGTCAAGAGGATTCTCAAATGTAATTGCGCAAATTTTCGGAACTTTTCTTGTCGCTTTTCGCGCACATGTGCCGATGGATTCGTCCGCTTCAATCGTTGATTCCGCCGGACTTCAGCAGCCGATTAGCGCTGCACGCGGCCCGTGCCGGAGCCCTTCATGAGGCTTTCCACCTCGGCAACAGACACACGGTTGTAGTCGCCAATGATGGTGTGCTTGAGGCAGGAGGCCGCCACAGCGAATTCCAGTGCAGTCTTCTCATCCTCATAGGTGTTCAGGCCGTAGATCAGGCCGCCACCGAAGGAGTCGCCACCGCCAACGCGGTCCACAATGTCGGTGATGCTGTACTTACGGGACAGGAAGAAGTCCTTGCCGTTGTACAGGCAGGCGCGCCAGTCGTTGTGGTTGGCGGACTTGCTTTCGCGCAGGGTGATGGCCACGCGCTTGATGTTGGGATAGTTCTCCATGGCCAGAGAAGCGATTGCCTTGTAGTTTTCGATGTTCAGCTCGCCCTCTTCCACGTCGCTCTGAGACTCAGCCTTCAGGCCCAGGGACTTCTGGAAGTCTTCCTCATTGGCGATGACGGTGTCCACATACTTCACCAGCTCGGTCATGACTTCCTTAGCGTCCTTGCCATACTTCCAGAGGTTCTTGCGGTAGTTCAGGTCGCAGGACACATGGATGCCCTTTTCCTTGGCAACCTTCACAGCCTCCAGAGACAGATCCGCCGCGCCCTGAGAAATAGCGGGCGTGATGCCAGTCAGATGGAACCAGGTTGCACCCTCAAAGACGCTATCCCAGTCGATGTCACCGGGCTTGGCTTCGCAGATAGCAGAACCAGCGCGGTCATAAATCACCTTGGACGGACGCTGCACAGCGCCAGTCTCCAGGTAGTAGATGCCCATACGGCCATCCTTGCGAACAATCTTGGTGGTGTCCACGCCAAAGCCACGCAGTTCACGGATGCAGGCTTCGCCAATGTCGTTCTTCGGCAGCACGGTCACGAAAGCCGCGTCCAAGCCATAGTTCGCCAGAGAAACAGCCACATTGGCTTCGCCGCCACCGAAGGTAGCCTCCAGCGTCGGGCTCTGGAAGAAGCGCTCATAAGCCGGAGACTTCAGGCGCAGCATGATTTCACCAAACGTAACAATCTTACCCATTGTATTTAACCCTCCTGTAATAAATATGATTCTCTTCCTTACTTCTGAACCAGGTGGAACGCAAAGCCACCGATTTCATCTTCCAGATAAATGGCCGTCAGCTTGCCATTCTTGATGACCGCAGAATCCTCAATGAACTTGAAGCCACGCTGCTCCAGATGCCACTTCGCGCGGGCAACGCTATTGGTGCCAATGGCAATATGACCATTCGCGCCGCGACCCTGCTTCTTCATGATTTCATAGCCCGTGCCGACGAAATTGGAGGAGTTGCCTTCCTTAATCGGCCAGCCCATGAGCGCGGCAATCTTCTTCGCCGTCTCCATAGAGCTTTCCGCATCCGCGCAATTCAGGCCGATGTGGCGCACTTCAAAGCCCAGCATCTTGTCCACCGCAGAACGCGTCAGCTCGGTGATGCGCTTCCAGTCCTTTGCGGCCACTGCATCCTTGGGCACCATCCAGGAACCACCGCAGCACAGAATCTTATCAAATGCCAGGTATTCCAGCATGTTCGCTTCGTTGATGCCACCCGTGGGCATGAACTTCATATCCGGATACACCGGCGCCATGGACTTGATGAGCTTCAGACCGCCAACAGCCTCCGCCGGGAACAGCTTCACAGCCTTCAGGCCATGCTGAATGGCAATCTGCACATCCGAGGGATTGGCCGTGCCCGGGCAAACCGGGATGCCCTTATCCACACAATACTTCACCACATCCGGCGACAGGCCCGGAGAAACGATGGCCGCCGCACCGGCGTTCACCGCACGATCGACCTGTTCCGTCGTCAGCACCGTACCGGCGCACAGCAGCACCTCCGGCATGGCCTCATGCACGCGGCGGATGGATTCCTCCGCAGCAGCAGTGCGGAACGTGATTTCAGCGACCGGCAGGCCGCCATCTGCCAACGCCTTGCACAGCGGCACAGCGTCGTCCGCATCATTGATAGCGATGACAGGCACAAGACCTGCCAGCGACAGCTTCTCCAGAAATTCCATGATACATCGTCCTTTCTCTGAGAGGTTGTCGGCGCGTCCTTGTAAGCGTTTACATTTTGTTCGATACGGCGAGAAGGCTTTTCTCACCTATCAAACTGACGCACACGACATGAACCATTCTCATGATACAACGTTCCGGGCCATCCGTCAAGGGAAAGATGTGAAATTTCGCACTTTTTTCGCAAAATTCTTCTATCGAACGCATTTTCCGCCCCAAATATTCCCTTGCAGAAACATCTTCAGCATGGTATAATGAAACAGAATCGTATCTGCATTTTCATGCGCGTTCACGCCATAGAAAGCGAGGAGTCATATGAGTCATGTTTTGACGTACAAATGCCCTTCCTGCGGCGGATATCTTGTCTTTGATCCCGCAAGTCAGAGCTTTCAGTGTCCCTACTGCAATCAGCGCTATACCGCCGAGGAAATGGCCGAGCAGGAAGCGCGCCAGCAGGAGGCTGCCCAGCAAAAGCCCGGAAGCGCTTCCCTGCGCAGCTACCACTGCCAGATGTGCGGCGCAGAAATCGTGACAGATGCCACCACGGCGGCTACACGCTGCTATTACTGTCACTCTCCGGTTGTCCTCAGCGACCGGCTTTCGGATGCCTTTGAACCGGACGGCGTGATTCCCTTCCAACTGGACAAAGAAGCAGCGGAAAAGGAATTCCATGCCTACATCAAGAAAAAGCACTTTGTGCGCAAGGATTTCTTCTCCGCGTCTCAGATGGAGGACTTTTCCGGCGTCTATTACCCTTACTGGTCCTGCGACATCACGGGCGAAGGTACATTTGAAGGCGAAGGCACGAAGGTTTCCGTGCGCAACTCCCGCAAGGAGACCATTACCGTCACGCGCTTTTTCAAGGTGTCCCGCTCCGGTCAGCTGACCTTCCGTCAGATGATTCGCAAGGCGCTCAACAAGGCCGACAGCAAGCTCAGCGAGGGCATTCACCCCTATCAGATGGATGACATCAAGCCCTACGAATCCAGCTATCTGAGCGGTTTCCTGGCAGAAAAGCGCGATATTCCGCAGCGTCAGGCCGAGGAATCCATGCTGGAGGAAGCGAAGAAGTACACCACGCAGATGTTCATTGATGCGGACAATCCCTACAACTCCCTCCGCGGTCATTCAACATTCACGCCCACACAAGTCAAGACAAAGTATCTGATGCTGCCCGCGTGGGTGCTGACCTACAAGTATCGCAGTGAGGGCGAACCGTATTACTACATGATGAACGGCCAGACCGGGCGCATTTGCGGCAAGCTGCCCATTGACTGGGGCAAGCTGTGTACCGTGAGCGGATTGATTGCTGCGGGCGTGTTCGCTGTGCTTTGTTTGGGAGGTGCGCTGCTGTGGTAAAGAAGCTGCTTTGTGCATGGTGTCTGCTCCTGTGCCTGCTGCTGCCAACCGCGTTGGCCGACACGCAGGTGGCCGATAACGCCCATCTGTTCACCGAGGCAGAAATTGCCCGCATGACGGAAATCTGTGACCGCATTGAAGAAACGTATCAGGTCGATATGTTCGTTCTGACCAGTGACAACGTGCCGCTTGGCGGCTATGTCGCCTACGCCGATGATTACTACGACAATCACCATTTCGGCATTGGCGAGGACGAAGCGGGCATGCTGTATCTGGTGGACATGAGCAACCGTCAGGTGCATATCAGCACCAAGGGTATCATGATTGATTACATCACCGACAGCCGCGAGGAGGGCATTTTCGATGCCGGATATGCTCAGCTGCGTTCCGGTGAATATGGCCAATCCGTCATTCTTTCGCTCCTGCAAACAGAATCGTACCTTCAGCAGGGCCGCACGGAAGGTCAGTTCCGCTATGACGAGACGACTGGCATACGCTATACAAGCCTGTACAACGCACTGACCACGACGGAATTGCTTGTGGCCGCTATCGCCGCGCTGGCTGTGGCGGGTGTGTTCATCCTGGTTGTGGCTGGAAAGTATCAGCTGCGCGGCAGCACCTATTCCTACAACCGGTATCAGCTGACCAACATTCAGCTGACGCGCAATGATAATCATTTCATACGTGAATCGGTCAACCGTGTGCGTCATCCCGATCCACCGGCATCAAACGGTGGCCATCGCAGCGGTGGTGGTGGTGGCAGTGGCACACATGTGTCCTCCAGCGGTTCCGTCCATGGCGGCGGAAGCCGTGGCTTCTGATGCGCTGGGCGCTTCGCCGGCAGTGTAAACGAGTTCTACAGCAACAATTTGGCGTCAGCGGCTTTCGTCCTGGTCAGGAGGAAGCCGCTGATGCATTACTGAACCATCGTGACCTGCTGTGCATTCTTCCCACCGGTGCGGGCAAAAGTCTCTGTTGGCAGTTGCCCGCCGTGATGACAGACGGCCTGACCGTGGTGCTTTCGCCCCTGATTGTCCTGATGCATGATCAGGTGCGCCATTTGCAGGCAAAGGGCATTCCTTGCGTCTCCTTGGATAGCCTGATGACGCCTGAGGAGCGCAATCAGAACATGCAGCACCTGCTTTCCGGAAAGGCCAGCATCGTTTTCATTGCTCCGGAGCGGCTCAATAACGCCGCTTTCCGTACCCTGTGCAAGCAGCGACCGCCGAAGCTGTTGGTCGTCGATGAAGCGCACTGCATCGTTCAGTGGGGCACCTCCTTCCGACCTGCCTATCAGCAAATCGGCCAGTTCATTGCTACCCTGCCGACACGGCCAACCGTCTGCGCCATGACGGCCACAGCCGATGCCACCTACCAGCAGGACATCATCGCTTCCCTTGGGCTTGTGCGGCCACAGCGCGTCAGCATTCCGGTGGAACGGGAGAATCTGCACTACAACGTCCTGCCGACGGTTTCTACGGACGCGACCCTGCTCCGCCTCTTGAGCAAGGTACAAGGCAAGGCCGTTGTCTTCTGCCGTCTGCGCCGCCGCTGTGAGCAGGTGGCTGACATGCTGAACAGCAGCGGCATCCCTGCTGCACCCTACCACGCCGGACTGACGCAAGCGGAGCGCAACAAGGCGCTGCAAGATTATCTCAGCGGCGCTGTGCGCGTCATCACCGCCACATCAGCCTTCGGCATGGGTGTTGACATTCCCGACATCCGTCTGGTCATCCACGACCACATTCCGGCCACCATGATTGACTATGTACAGCAAGCTGGGCGCGCCGGGCGTGACGGTGAGATTTCGCATTGTGTATTGCTCTTTACTCCGATGAACCTCCTGCGCATACACAACCACTTCCAGCGTTTGCGCCGACAAAGCCGCAATTCCTATGACTACTACGTCCATCACGTGCGCAGCGAATGGCCCGCCAATCGGCAAATGCTACAATGGATGCTGCGTAGCAAATGCCTTTCGCAGGGCATTTCTGCCGCCTTCGGGCAGCGCAGTAAGCCCTGCGGACACTGCTCGGCCTGCAAGAAAGGGCGCATTGGCGGACGCATCCCGTTCCTGCCACGCATCAGCTACGACAAGCTTTGCCTGTGGATTTTGCAGCAGCACCGCAACCAGCTGGAACGCACCATGCGTCTTCCGCACACCAACATTTTCACGCTTTATCAAATTGCACGCACTCTTGTCCTGCCCAAACGGCTTCCGGCCCGGGAAAGCTATGTGCCGTACTGCAAGGTCTTTCACGACTTCCGGCCATAATAACACAAACCCGCTGGCACTGCACATCGAACAGATGGCATGCCAGCGGGTTTGTATTATTTTTCGTCCAAAACATGGCACCAATCATCGTGGATTTTTCGTTCTGGCAAAGCTGCGTGCAGCGAGGCGTACTGGAGGTCCGCACGAGCGGAACAAAGCAAAGCCAGCAAGAGGTCAGGCAAAAGCCGGGCTTGGCCCGGTGATGGCCGATGCGAGAAAAGACACTGTGCGAATGACATGGGTAGATGGAAATTAGTATTGGCTCACTCTTTACACTTCGGAAATGTTTCCAATAAACTTCCCCAATGCTTATCTTTTTCGCTCATCACCAGCGGCGTCCCGTCTATCATTACGTAACTGTCGTTTTCCCGATGCACGCCCGGCCAATTGATACCAATTTGCGCATCATTCCATGCAACGCCGCCCTCGTCATTGGGATGCCAGAAGTCGTTGAGCTTGTAGAAGAACTCCGCCTCCTCGCTGAGCACCAGAAAGCCATGCGCAAAGCCTTCAGGAATCAGCAGCTGCTTCTTGTTTTCTGCCGAAAGAACGACGCCATACCACTTTCCGAACGTCTCCGACCCCTGGCGCACGTCAACCACCGCGTCGAATACCTCGCCACGCAGCACGCGCACCAGCTTGCATTGCGGATGCTCCTTTTGGAAGTGCATGCCGCGCAGCACGCCTTTGCGGGATAAAGACTGGTTGTCCTGCACAAAGGCAATATCCAGACCCGCTTCGCGCATTTCCCGCGCATTGAACGCCTCCATCGAATAGCCGCGTGCGTCCTCATGCACCGTTGGCGAAATCAGGCAAAGTCCCTGAATGCCACCAACATTCTTTTCAACATGAATCTGTGCCATCCTGCGTTATCTCCCTTCGTCCTGCATGGTTTGCAAATAGCGCCGCAGGGCATCCTGCCACATCGGCAAGGGCTGGAAACCTGCTTCCCGCAGCTTTTCCCGACTCAGGCGACTGTTTTTCGGTCGCACGGCTCGGCTGACACCGTATTCCTCCGTTGTGACCGGAATCACGGTCGTTTTTGCATGCGCCTGACGGAAAATCTCTTCCGTAAATGCGGCCCGGCTGACATATGGCCCTTCATTCGTTACATGATAGACGCCGTATTTTTCTGTTTCGCTCATGTCCACCAGTAGCCGTGCCGCATCGGGCATGTAGGTCGGTATTCCAATCTGGTCATTGACCACACGCAATGTGTCGTGTGTCCTGCTCAGCTGTAGCATGCTTTGCACAAAGTTCTTGCCATGCATGCCAAAGCCCCAGGAAATGCGCACCAGAAAGAATCGCTCCAATTCCGCACGAACCGCTTCTTCACCAGCCAGCTTTGACTGGCCGTATACGTTTTTCGGGTTTTTGGGCGTTTGTTCCTCCGTCCATGGTGCATCACCACTGCCGTCAAATACATATTCCGTGCTGATATGCATCATTTTGCAGCCAAGCGCCTTGCATGCCCGTGCGATGAATCGCGTTCCATCCCGATTGACCGCATAGACCTGCGCAATATTCTGCGGTTCTTCTGCGGCATCGACATTCGTCCAGGCGGCGCAGTGAATCACCACGTCCGGTGCGGCCTCCGTCAGCGCTTGCAGAACAGCTTGCTCCTGCGCAATGTCCAGCGGCACATACGGCACATGCTTCGGGCCATCCCACGCAGCACGGGCAGAAGTCGCCACCACATCATGGCCACGTACCAGCAGCTCATCCACCACCGCACGCCCCAGTTGTCCTGCCGCGCCTGTCACAAAATACTTCATGCTTATCTCCGATTGTCGTGTTCTGCGCACCACTGCTCGTTCATGCGCTGATAGTCACCGCTTTCAACTGCATCACACCATTCCCGATGCTCCAGATACCACTGGATGGTTTGGCGAATGCCGTCCTCAAAGCGCGTCTCCGGCAGCCAGCCAAGCTCCCGGTGAATCTTCCCTGGGTCAATGGCATAGCGCAAATCGTGTCCCTTACGATCCGCCACATACTGAATCAGCGTCTCCGGCTTGCCAAGCGTCTGGCAAATCAGGCGCACGATTTCAATATTCTGCTTTTCGTTATGTCCGCCGACGTTGTACACCTCACCCGGACGTCCGTTGCGCAGAATCGCATCCAGCGCCTTGCAGTGATCCTCCACATACAGCCAATCGCGCACGTTCAGTCCGTCACCATACACCGGCAGCGGCTCATCCTTCAGCGCACGCGAAATCATCAGCGGAATCAGCTTCTCTGTAAACTGATACGGCCCATAGTTGTTTGAGCATCTGCTAATCGTCACCGCCAGCCCATACGTGCGATGATACGCCTGCACCAGCAAATCTGCGCCAGCCTTGGCGCTGCTGTAGGGTGAGCTGGTGTGCAAGGGCGTTTCTTCTGTGAAGAACAAATCGGGCCTATCCAGCGGCAAATCACCATACACCTCATCCGTGGATACCTGATGATACCGCGCGATTCCAAGCTCCCGGCACAATGAAAGCAGCACGCCCGTCCCCAGCACATTTGTCTGCAAGAACACCTGCGGATTCTCAATCGAGCGATCCACGTGCGTCTCCGCGGCAAAGTTCATCACCGCGTCCGGTGCTTCCTGCTGCAAGATGTCCCGCATCCGCTTCTCGTCACAAATATCGGCACGAAGAAAGCGGAAATGCGGATGCTGCATGACGGATGCCAGATTCATCAAATTTCCTGCATACGTCAGCTTGTCCACACAAACCAACCTGTCCTCCGGATGGGCTTGCAGATGATAGGCAATGTAATTGCTGCCGATAAATCCCGCGCCGCCTGTCACGATGAGCTTCATGGTCTTGTTCCTTTCTGTCAATACAGCTGCTGTTGATACTTGCCATCAATAACCGCCTTCAAATACTGCCCGTATTGATTCTGCTTCATTTTCTCATACACCTGAATCAGCGCCTCCTGGCTAATCCAGCCGTTCAGATACGCGATTTCCTCCAGGCATGCAATTTTGCGATGCTGGTGCTGCTCCACCGTTTTGACAAAGTTGGTTGCCTCCACCAGGCTTTCATGCGTGCCCGTGTCCAACCACGTAAAGCCCTGACCGAGCAGCTCCACGTGCAGTGTGCCTTCCTCCAGATACATCCTGTTCAGATCGGTAATTTCCAGCTCTCCACGTGCCGAGGGGGTCAGCTGCTTTGCCATTTTGACCACGCGGTTGTCATAGAAATACAGCCCTGTTACGCAATAATTGCTCTTAGGCTGCTGCGGCTTTTCCTCGATGGAGACAGCACGTCCCTCATCGTCAAATTCCACAATGCCAAAGCGCTCCGGATCCTCCACATAGTAGCCGAAGATGGTTGCACCCTTGCCGCCTTCTGCGCGCTGAACAGCCTCCCTCAGGCGCTTGTTCAGCCCGTGTCCGGTGAAGATGTTATCACCCAGTACCATCGCCACTGATTCCTGACCGATGAACTCCTCCGCAATCAGAAACGCCTGTGCCAATCCATCCGGCGACGGCTGCACCGCGTATTGCAGATGTACGCCAAACTGACCACCGTCACCCAGAAGCGCCTCAAAGCGCAGAACATCCTGCGGGGTGGAGATAATCAGAATGTCCTGAATGCCTGCATTCATCAGCACCGCCATCGGGTAGTATATCATCGGCTTGTCATATACCGGCAGCAGCTGTTTGCTCGTCACCAGCGTCAAGGGATACAGCCGCGAACCCGAGCCACCGGCTAATATGATTCCCTTCATTCCCGGCGTTCCCCTTCGTTCACAGCCGGTGCCGTCTGTGGATCAAAGCGTTCCAGCTGTACCTGTGCCTCCTCGAAAATATCCAGAGAGAAGGAATCCGGATAGCCCTCCTGATACACCACGCGACGAATGCCCGCATTGATAATCATCTTCGCACACACGCTGCACGGCTGATGCGTGCAGTACAGCGTTGCGCCGTCAATCGACACGCCGATTTTGGCCGCCTGAATGATGGCGTTCTGCTCCGCATGGATGGCATAGCACAATTCCGCACGTGTGCCGGACTGAATGCCCAGCTTGTCGCGCAGGCATTCGCAGCGTTCGCGGCATGTTTTGAGGCCCGCAGGTGCGCCGTTGTAGCCCGTGGTCATGATTCTTTTGTCCTTGACAATCACGCAGCCGATGCTGCGGCCGGGACGGTAGCAGCTTGTCCATCCGGCAATCACGTGTGCCATTTCCATAAACCGGCTATCCCACTTATCCATCTTGTTGTCCTCCTGTCGCGTTTGCTTTTTGCAAAGATTTTTCATTTTTGTTCAAGGTGGCCGCCTCTTCCGCATAGTCTTTCGAGAAAAGGAGGCGACCGCGCAATGCCCCAGACGCTGAAAAAACAAGCTTTTACCCTGACCCTGGCGAACCTCTTCACACGTGGGTTAGGCTTCTGCTTCCGGCTGATGACCGCACGGCTCATGGGCGCGGAGGCCATTGGCCTGATGGAGCTTTCTTCATCAGCCAGCATGCTGGCGCTCACGCCGGTGACAGCCGGACTGCCCAGCGCCATGAGCCACCTGACCGCGCACCGGGAAAAGGAGCAAAGCGCCGTGTTGCGCAGTGGCCTATCGCTTGTGCGGAAGCTGTCACTGCTGCTGATTCCCGCGCTATTGCTGCTTGCGCCCGGCATCGCTTATCTGCTGGGCGATATGCGCACGCTCCCGTCCATCCTGATTGGCCTGCCCGGTATGTATTTCATGGGCTGCTGCGGCGTCTATAGCGGCTGGTTCTATGGCCGAAGTGATACGCGCACACCAGCCCTGTGCGAATGTGTGGAACAGACCATTCGCTTCCTCGTCAGCCTCATTTTGCTGCTCTGGTTTTCCAGCAGCAGCTTGCCGCTCCGCGCGGCCATGCCGGGTTTGGCCGGACTGGTCGCTGGCGTGGTCGTGGTCATCCTTTTCCACCACTTCACGCCGCTTGTGCTGCCCAGTGCGTCCTCTCGCATGCTGGAGCGGCGCTTGTTGCATTTGTCTGCACCGACTGCCGTTTCGCGGCTCTGTCAGACCTGTATGCGGATGATGACCGCCGTCCTGCTGCCCGTTTGCCTGCGCCGCTCTGGGCTAAGCAACACTGCCGCCATATCGCAATACGGTCTGCTTAACGGCATGGCGATGCCCTTTGTGATGCTACCCGGCATTGTCACCAGCGCCATTTGCATGGTTGCCACGCCCGCTGTATCACGTCAGCAGCAGCCGGACACGCTGCGCAAGACCATGCGCAAGCTGCTTTTGTCTGGCGGCGCCATTGGCCTTGTGTGCTGTCTGGGACTGATGCTGTTTGCCGACCTGATTGCCATGCTGTTCTTTCAGGAGGTGGCGCTCATCAGCGTCCTGCGCGTGCTGTCACCGCTGTCATTCTTGTTTGCCTTGCAGCAGGTGCAGTTCGGGCTGATCACAGGGCTGGGCGTTCAGCGTCGTGCCATGACAGGCACGCTGATTTCCTCCTGCCTGACCCTTGTGTTGATTGCATTGCTTTGTCCCTTGCCACGGCTCCGCATTTTCGGCGCCGCACTGGCCATGATTGGTGGCAGTCTCCTGCGCGTTGTGTGGAATGCGGTGCTGCTGCATCGCTCCGTTCAGGCGCACTAATGCTTATCGGAGCGGCTTGCGCAAGCCCTTGGGATAGTGGTTCTTCATCATGCCGTCCGACACCTTGCCCCAGCCAAGGACTTGTCCTGCATAGCACGGCAAAACCCATCCTTTGCCCTCCGCAGGAATGACTTCACCTGCCTGATAGCGTAGCGCCTCCTGCTCCGTCAGCTCGATTCTCGGGAAATCCGGCGGACAATGGCTCAACGCCCATGCATGGTCGGGCAGGAACAGCTTCTTCTGCACCGTGCCCAGCTGCAAACCACACCGCGCCACCTGCAAACCCGTGCAGACAGGCCGATGCGGCAGATAGCTCAGTGTCGCGGCTTCATCTCGTGCCTTACCGCCTTTCGCGCTGGACAGACGCATCACGTTGGCCACCTGATGAGGTGCAAAGGCAGACAGCGCCTGCAACGCCTCTTTGCTGGGCGTGAAAGCATCCTTCTGGGGCGCTTCCACCCAGTTTGCGGGCGCGTCTCCTGCCTTTTTCAGCAGGGCGACAAAGTGTCCCTCACCCTTCATGCGATGCGGATAGCACGTCAGCATGCCCTCCGGCGCATCTGCTCCCGGCAAGGAGAACGGTTGCAAAGAAAAATCCGCATGCCGAGAAAGGAACTGCTCGACGACGTTTTCATTCTCCGTCTGATTCATCGTGCAGGTGGAATAGACCATTCGGCCACCCGGACGCAGCATTTCCGCGGCACGGTCGAGAATTTCGCTCTGCCGCTTGGCGCATCCTGCCGGACTTTCTGGTGTCCACTCGGCGCAGGTTTCCGGATGACGCCGGAACATGCCTTCGCCCGAGCAAGGTGCGTCCACCTGAATGGCATCAAACGCCTCTGGCCAAAGCTGCGCCAGCTTATCCGGATAAGCACTGACCACCAGTGCATTCGGAATGCCCATGCGCTCTATGTTCTGCGAAAGAATTTTGGCGCGCTCCCACACTGGTTCATTGCAGACAAGCACGCCCTGACCCGCCATGCGCAGGCCGCTTTGCGTGGACTTGCCACCCGGTGCGGCACACAAATCCAGCACATATTCGCCCGGCTTGGCATCCAGCACCGCCGCCGGCAGCATCGCGCACGGCTCTTGCAGATACCACGCGCCCGCATCGTGCAAAATCATCGCGCCAGCCGTGGATGTCTGGGCAAGGTATGCGCCCTCGGTTTCCCACGGCACACACGCTTCCACGCCTTCCGGCCAGTAGGCATGTTCCACCCGCTTGAAGGGATTCCAGCGGATGCCACGCTGATACGGTTCGTCATATGTACGCAAAAAGGCGGCCATTTCGCCTTTCAGCTGTGCCGCCATTTGCGCGAGAAATTCTTGAGGAAGCGATGTCATTGTGTCGTCCTCCATTCCTTTTTCCCTATGGTTATTCGTCCCTGGATGTCCGCACAGTCAGCGGTGGCGGTGTTTGCGCCGTTTGCGTCGTTCCGAAACGCTTTTTCTGCGCCGGAATCACGCGCTTGCGGCTGTTTGTCGCACTTGCCACCTCTTCCGCCGCGATACCGCTGTCTCGTGATGCCGCTTCTGCATCTGCCTCGACCATGCGACCATCGGCATAGAGCAGATGGCGCCCTGTCGGCGTTTTCCGCAGCTTTTTGGGCAATATCCACGCAAGGCACCGTTTCCAGACGCGATAGGGCTGCCAGCGCAGCAGATACACCACAAAGTCTGCCACCATGCCGAAAATGCACAGGAGGATGACAAGTGGCAGCCAGTTACGCACCATCCAGCCAATCAAACCGCCGTTACTGTCACTGGTGATGATACTCCACAGCCATTGCGCCGTGCCACGAATCCAGCCCAGCAATAGCGAAAACAGCGAACTCACAAAGCTTCCCACAATCGTCATCCTCCTTTCTGTTGCTCATTGTCTTATCGATCATTCACAGCGATGCTGACGCTGATGGTGGAAGGAACAACATCCACCAGAATTTCCTCATCGTCGTCTGTTTCCACGCGGCATAGCACCGGCAGATTGTATGTACCTGGCGCCAATCCCGACGTATCACAGATCAGTCGAATCTGCTCACTGTCCAGCGTGTCCAGCCACATCTGCGATCCGGTCAGCATCACAGACGCATTGGCGCGGCTCATGCTGGCGCGATAGCCATCCTCCAAGCCTTCCAGCTGAATCGGCAGATTCGTGAAGCTGCTCGAACGCATCACCGGGCCAATTTCGACCGTTACATTCACGTAATTGGCGCTGATGTACTTGAATTCCGACACATTATTGATGCGCATGCGCTGGTTCACGGAATCTGTCAGGCCCGACACATCCACAAATGCATCGCTGAACAGGCCCGTGATTTCCGCTAATTCGTTGCCATTGCCAGCCACGACGATGTTTTCCGGCGTGACCGTAACGCTCTTGATTTCGTAGCCCTCCATGGGCGTGCCACGCACCAAACCGACCTGCGAGAGTGACAGCGTCTTCATGGCGTAGACCGTCTGCTCCACCGCCACGCTGTCCAGCAGAACCGATTCGCTCGTGACCTCCAGGAGCTTGCTTTCCACTGGATTATTGTTTTCATCCAACAGGGTGTATTTCAGGGCCTTACGAATCGTACCCTCATGCTGGGGCAGATTGCCAAGCTCCATCACAACCTCAGCGCGGACAATTTTCTCCACCATCGATTTCGGGCCACTGATGGTCACCATCGGCGGGTCAAGCGTAATTTCACCTGCGTAGTAGCCTTCCGGAGCCGTTCCAACCGTCTGCACAGACACCGGAATGCGGAAGCGCGTGATGTACTCATCCACGTCAATGGTGATGGTCGAGGGCTGAATGCCAGACACCGTGCCATAAGTGCTGGAATTGGTCGAAAGAATGCGCAGCTCCTGCTGACCAGCAGACTTGATTTTGGACAAGTCCACACGCAGGTTATAGTTGGATGCCTGTGCCGCGGCATACTGCATCTGCGGCACATTGGCAATCAAAGTCACATCATCCAGCAAATCCGTCAGGTCGCTGGTGACAATAAAGCCATTGCGCTTGACCGACTCCTGTCCATTGATGTTCACCGATACGTTTGAGAAGTACTTTTCACGCGTCAGCGCCGGGTCTTGCGTAATCAGGCCACCCCAAAGCAGCACCGCCAGCAGCAATGCCAGCAGCTTGGTCGGCCAGTTGCGCAGGCAGACACGCGCCGCCGTTTCCAGCACCAGCTTGATGCGTGAATCATTCTTCACAGACGGCTTGGGAGCATTTGTCTGGCTCATTTCCTGGCCTCCTTTCCCTTGCGACGAAGCAGCGCAGGAAGCAGCCGCTGATGGCCCTTGGAGACATACATGCCCTCCAGCACCGTCCGCAGCGATTTTGCATCCAGATGGCGCGTCAGCTTGCCACCCTTGGCCATGGAGATGATGCCCGTTTCCTCCGACACAATCAGTACCAGCGCGTCCGTCGTTTCAGACACGCCAATGGCCGCGCGATGGCGCGTACCCAGATCGTGCGTGATGCCACTGGCCTCCGTCAGCGTCAGGATACAGGCCGCACTCATGACGCGTTCACCGCGAATCACCACCGCACCGTCATGCAGGGGTGTGTTCGGCTCGAAGATGTTTTCCAGCAAGCCGGAGGTAATCCGGGCGTCAATACCAATGCCGTTCTCGATGATGTCCTGCAAGCCCGTCTTCTGCTCAAAGACAATCAGCGCGCCCACGTGGCGGCGGCTCAGGTTCTGCAAGCAGCCGATGATTTCGTCAATAATCCGTGCCGCTTCATCGCGATCCGTTTCCTTGCGCTTGGATTCGATGCGCGTCCCACGACCCAGCTGTTCCAGCGCCTTTCGCAATTCCGGCTGAAAGAGGATAATCAGTACCAGCGCGCCATTGTTCACCACACTCATCAGCAGCCAGTTCAGCGCCGTTAAGCCGCACAGGTTGCTCAGACCCACCACGACCAGCATGACGGCCAGGCCCTTCAAAACCGCACTGCCGCGCGTGTTGCGCGTTAACATGAGCACTTCATAAATGATGATGGTTACAATCAGGATGTCCACTATATCGGAAAGTCCGGGGCGGTTGAGGACATTCCAGAAAAATGTTTCCAGCGTTTGCAAAAACGTTGTCACACCATTTCCGCCTCCTTCTGATTCTTCATTCGCTTCATGGAAGATTCCACTTCTCCATTATACAACAAAGTGTTGCGAATATGAATGCCTTTTCACAAATTTTCTTGACACATATGTGACAGAAGTTTGAATTTTTCTCGCCACAGGCATTTAACGAATCTGAAAGGCATTTTCTTCCCATGCTTTCCGAAAAAATTCATCAAAAAAGGGAGAAAGTCGCCTCATCAGCGCTACTTTCTCCCTTTTTGATGTTTTTTTATGCACAGAAACGCTCTGTTCAGAGATTTCCGCCATTCCAGCCCCAGAAGCCAATCTCCTCGTAGGTTACATAGATGCGGTCGCTGTCAATATCCAGCTCCTCCCGCAAAATGTCCGTCAGTGCCTCCGTCAACTCGGCATAGTTTTCCTCCGTCGCCGAGCCGCCAAAGAGCTTGACCTGACAAATGGCGCAGGGTGCATCCGTCCCCTTGAAATACATCGCTTCGTTGCCACGGAAGGTCAGCATCAGCCAGCTTTCCGTCTTTCCGGGAATCTTCTCAATCGCCTCGCCCATGCGTTCCTTGAGCACCTGCTCCTTGCGTCCAGGGATGGCGACATTCGCGGTCGTTTCTATGTAAGGCATAGCAGTTCCTTTCATTCATCCAGCCAAGTGGCTGTTTCCTGACTCCTGCTGGCAAATAGCAAGCGTCTTAAGAGTATCATTCGATACTCAAACGCTCAATTCCTGCTTTTCGCCGAGCAAATTTGCATTTTCATTCAGCAACGGGCGAATCACGTCAGCCAGGTATTCCTCCACCTGCTGTGCGCTGCGGCCCGTGAACTGTTCCGGACGCAGGATGGCTTCCACTTCCTCGCGGGTAATCATGAAGGCCGGGTCGCTGCAAATGCGGTCAATCAGGTCGTTCTTGCCGCCTTCTTCCTTGACCACACGCGCCGCCGCCTGAGAATGCACGCGCAGCTTTTCATGCAGCTCCTGACGGTTGCCGCCCTTCTTCACGGCATCCATCATGATGTTTTCCGTCGCCATGAAGGGCAGCTCGTTCATCACACGTGCGCGAACCACCTTGTCATACACCACCAGACCATCGCAGACGTTCATCATGATGTTCAGGATGGCGTCCACGCCCAGGAAGGCCTCCGCCACGGCAATGCGCTTATTGGCCGAGTCATCCAGCGTGCGCTCAAAGAACTGCAAGGAGGACGTCATGGCCGTGTTCAGCGTATCAACGCAGACATAGCGTGCCAGTGCATTGATGCGTTCGCAGCGCATCGGGTTGCGCTTGTAGGGCATGGCCGAGGAACCAATCTGGCTCTTTTCAAAGGGCTCTTCCATCTCCTTGAAGTTCGCCAGCAGACGCATGTCGTAGGCAAACTTGCTGGCCGACTGCGCAATACCGCTCAGGACAGACACCACCTGATAGTCCATCTTACGGGAGTACGTCTGGCCAGAAACCGGCACGACCTTGTCAAAGCCCATGCGCTGTGCAATATCCTGCTCCACCGCCTTGATTTTGACGCTGTCGCCACCAAACAGCTCCATGAAGGATGCCTGCGTGCCCGTCGTGCCCTTGCTGCCCAGCAGCGCCAGGGAATCCATGCGGTGCTCCAGCTCGCAGTAGTCCATGTACAGCTCGTTGAGCCAGAGCGTGGCGCGCTTGCCGACAGTGGTCAGCTGTGCGGGCTGCAAATGTGTGTACGCCAACGCCGGCATGGCCTTGTACTTGTCCGCAAAATCAGCCAGCAGACCCATCACGTTCAGCAGCTTGCGGCGCACAACCTGCAAGCCCTGACGCATGATAATCACATCCGTGTTATCACCCACGTAGCAGGAGGTTGCACCCAGATGGATGATGCCAGCCGCCTTCGGGCACTGCAGGCCGTAGGCATACACATGGCTCATCACGTCATGGCGGCATTCCTTTTCGCGACGCTGGGCATCCTCGTAATTGATGTCCTCCGCATGCGCTTCCAGCTCTGCAATCTGTTCATCGGTGATGTCCAGACCCTGCTGCTTTTCTGCCTTTGCCAGCGCAATCCACAATTTCCGCCAGGTGCGGAACTTGTTGTCCTCCGAAAAAATGAACTGCATTTCCTTGCTGGCATAACGGGTCGAAAACGGGCTAATATAGCTGTCATGAGGCATATGTGCTTCCTCCGATACGTTTTATCTTTCTTCGTTATCCTGCTGCATGATGCTGCGCGCCAATTCCAGCGCCAGATAGGATGCACGATCCTTTTCCTCCAGCATCGCATGGGTCGATAGACTTCTGGGGTCCCATTGCTCCCGGTCGAGGTTGTCACCGGCATAGAAGAATTCAAAGATGTCCAGCTGTCGCATCTGCGCCAGTGCCATCAGCGCTGAGCATTCCATGTCCACACAGACACAGCCCTGCTGCTTGCGCTTTTCCACCTTGGCACGCGTCTCGCGGTAGAAGGCATCCGTCGTCCAGACCTTGCCCACGGTGTATTCCACGCCTGTGCGCTTCAGGATTCCTTCAAACAAATCGCGGTATTTGGGATTCGCCGCGATTTCATCCGACGGCGGCGCGTAGTGGTAGCTTGTGCCTTCATCGCGCATGGCCGCTGTGGGAATGATGATGCCGCAGTCCCGGATGCTGCCATCCAGCACGCCGCAGTTGCCGAAAATCACAAACTTCCTGGCACCCATTACCCCTAGCTCTTCCACCACCGCAATGGAATTCGGCGCTCCGACCTGCGCCACAAAGAGCGCAACGGGCATCCCCTGCCAATTGCCGCGATAGACGGGATATTTGCCGTTAGCGCTGCCAATCTGCGCAATTTCGCGCACATCCGTAATCATATCCACCATTCTGGCAAAGGTGATATGTGAAAAGCAGCCAACCGCTACGGGAGGCATGTCCGGATTGGACGCAAAGAGGTTCTCCGGATTGATGACCGCCTGCACCTGCGGGTCGAATTCTTCCAATAGCATGCTGATTCCCTCCTGCTGCTTTTTCCATCTATCATAGCAGATTTTCCGGCAAAAAGCAACAGGAGGGCATAACATCAGCGCTTACAGGCGGAAGTAGTCCACGCCGCCCTCAAACAACGGCTGGTACTTGTCGCCCGGAACATTCTTGTAGAGGTTTTCGCCACTGCGCTCCGTGTGGCCCATCTTACCCAGCACGCGACCATCCGGGCTGGTGATGCCCTCAATGGCGAAGTAGCTGGCGTTGGGGTTAAAGCGCATGTCCATGGACGGCACACCGGCCAAATCCACATACTGCGTGGCAATCTGGCCATTGGCGGCCAGCTGGCGAATCAGCGTTTCCGGGCCAACGAAGCGGCCTTCACCATGGCTGATGGCCACGGTGTGGATGTCATCCGCGTTGCAGCGGGACAGCCACGGCGACTTGTTCGAGGCAATGCGCGTGCGCACCAGCATCGACTGGTGGCGGCCAACCTCGTTGAAGGTCAGCGTCGGGCATTCGTCGGAGGTGTCAATGATTTCGCCAAAGGGCACCAGACCCAGCTTAATCAGCGCCTGGAAGCCGTTGCAGATGCCCAGCATCAGGCCGTCGCGCTTGTGCAGCAGCTCATGCACCGCATCCTTCATGGCCGGATTGCGGAAGAAGGCCGTGATGAACTTGGCCGAGCCGTCCGGTTCGTCACCACCGGAGAAGCCGCCGGGCAGCACAATCATCTGGCTGCGTGCAATGATGCGGCTGGCCTCCTCAATGGACTGCGTAATAGCTTCCGGCGTCAGGTTGTTGATAACCAGAATTTCAGCCGCGCCACCCGCACGCTCCACCGCACGCGCCGTATCAAATTCGCAGTTCGTGCCAGGGAACACCGGGATGAAGGCCAAGGGCTTGAGCGTCTTGATGGCCGGCGCAGGACGATTCGTGGCAGAGAAGGTGAACTTCTCCGTCGTTTCGCCGGTATGCGCGCGGTAGTTGAACACCTTGTCCAGCTTGCCCTCGTAGATTTCCTGCATGGCCGTCAGGTCGATGCGCTCACCCTCGTATTCCAGCACCCATTCCGGAATGGTGTCGCCAATCTTCACGCCCAGGTCAAGGTCTTCCGTGCATTCAATCAGCATCGCGCCAATCTGCTGCGCGAACAGCTTGCCCTCGTAATCATCATCAATGCGCGTGCCGATGTGGTTGCCCAGACCCATCTTGAACAGGCCCTCTGCCACACCGCCAAGGCCCAACGCCCACGCGGAGACGACCTTGCCAGCGCGAATCGCGGCCAGCACGGCATCGTAATTGGCCGTCAGCGCCTGCGTGTCATGCGCGTCGCAGGACACAAGGCGAATCACGTGACCTGCCTCCTTGAATTCAGGCGAAATCACCTGGCTGGCCTTACCGGGCGCAACAGCAAAGGAGCACAGCGTCGGCGGCACATCCATCTTTTCAAACGTACCGGACATGGAGTCCTTGCCACCGATGGAGGCAATATTCAAATCCAGCTGCGCATCCAGCGCGCCCAGCAGGGCCGCAAACGGCTTGCCCCAACGCGTGGGATCGCTGCTCATGCGCTCAAAATACTCCTGGAAGGTCAGGTAGGCTTCATGGTAGTCAAAGCCCGCCGCCACCAGCTTCGTCACGCTCTCGATGACCGCCAGATAGCTGCCTTCGTAGGGCGACTGCTCCAAAATTTCCGGATGCATGCCGTATGCCATGCCGGACACCGTATCCGTCACGCCATGACGCACGGGCAGCTTCGCCACCATCGTCTGGTTCGGCGTCAGCTGATACTTGCCGCCAAAGGGCATGAGCACCGTCGCCGCGCCAATGGTGGAGTCAAAGCGCTCGCTCAGACCCTGCTTGGAGCAGATGTTCAGGTTGCCCAGCATGTTGGCCAGCTTTTCCGTCACCGTGTCACCAGGGAATTCGACCTGCTGCACCGCATCATCGGGCACAGAAACGGTGGTGTGCTTCTCCGCACCGTTGGAATTCAGGAATTCGCGGGACAGGTCAACAATCGTTGCACCCTTCCAGGTCATGCGCAGACGAGGCTCCTCCGTCACCTGCGCCACAACCGTCGCTTCCAGATTCTCGCGGCGGGCCGCTTCCATGAACTTCTCCACGTCCTCGGGTGCCAGCACAACGGCCATGCGCTCCTGAGACTCGGAAATGGCCAGCTCCGTACCGTCAAGACCGTCATACTTCTTCGGCACCTTGTCCAAATCAATCAGCAGACCGTCAGCCAGCTCGCCAATCGCCACGGACACGCCGCCCGCGCCAAAGTCGTTGCAGCGCTTGATCAGGCGCGTCACCTCGCCGTCGCGGAAGAGGCGCTGCAATTTGCGCTCCGTGGGCGCATTGCCCTTCTGCACCTCAGCACCGCACGTCTCGATGGATTCCAGCTTGTGGGACTTGGACGAACCCGTTGCACCGCCGCAGCCATCACGACCCGTGCGGCCACCCAGCAGCACAATCTGGTCGCCCGGTGCGGGCACTTCGCGGCGCACATTCTTTTCCGGCGCCGCACCGACCACCGCGCCAATTTCCAGACGCTTGGCCGCATAGCCCGGATGGTACATTTCGTCCACCAGACCTGTCGCCAGACCAATCTGGTTGCCGTAGGAGGAATAGCCTGCGGCCGCCGTCGTCACCAGCTTGCGCTGAGGCAGCTTGCCCGGCATCGTCTCACTCACCGGCACCAGCGGATCTGCCGCACCCGTCACACGCATGGCCTGATACACATAGGTACGGCCAGACAGCGGGTCACGGATTGCACCGCCAATGCACGTTGCCGCGCCGCCGAACGGCTCGATTTCCGTGGGATGGTTGTGCGTTTCATTCTTGAACATCAGCAACCACGGCTCATTGACGCCGTCCACATCCACATCAATCTTGATGGAGCAGGCGTTGATTTCTTCGCTCACGTCAATGTTAGGCGTCTGGCCAATCTTCTTCAGGTACTTGCCGCCCATGGTGGCAATGTCCATCAGGTTCATGGGCTTCTCACGGTCGCCGTACACCGTCTTGCGCGCCATCAGGTAGCGCTTGAAGGCCTTTTCGACCGCTTCCTTCTGCACATCCACCGCATCAATGGTCGTCAGGAACGTGGTGTGGCGGCAGTGGTCAGACCAGTAGGTGTCAATCATGCGGATTTCCGTCAGCGTCGGGTCACGATGCTCGGCAGCGAAATAGTCGCGGCAGAACGCCAGATCGTCGTCATCCATCGCCAGGCCGTACTTCTTGACAAACGCGTCCACCTCGTCCGCATTCATGGTCGTAAAGCCCGTCAGCGTTTCCACATGGTCGGGCGTTTCGTACTTCTGCTGCAAGGTCGTCTTTTCGGCCAAATCAGCCTCACGCGCTTCCACCGGGTTAATCACGTGCTTCTTCACGCGATTCAGCTCATCCTCGGTGAAGTCGCCTTCCAGCAGATACACGCGGGCGCTACGCACCGTCGGACGGGCGCACTGGCCAACCAGCTGGATGCACTCCTCGCAGGACGCGGCGCGCTGGTCATACTGACCCGGCAGATATTCCACCGCGAACACAGCCTT
This sequence comes from uncultured Faecalibacterium sp., assembly GCA_964464815.1. Classification (GTDB taxonomy): domain Bacteria; phylum Bacillota; class Clostridia; order Christensenellales; family Aristaeellaceae; genus UBA11524. The sequence continues at coordinate 23,594 of CAYXHF010000003.1, read as the reverse complement.
TGCACCCTGCGGCAGCTGCGTGTAGGTCACGTCCACCTGCGGCTCGGAGAAGACAACCGGCAGGCACTTTTCATACAGCGCATCCTCCACGCCTTCCACATCATAGCGATTGAGCAGACGCAGCGCCGTGACGGTCTTAATCTGCAAAATATGGCGAATTTCCCACAGCAGCTGCTTTGCCTCAACTGCATAGGGCGCTTTCTTTTCCACATAAATGCGTTTCACGCTCATGGTTCTGTTCCCCTTTCGTGAATCATTCAGGCGTTTTGCAGCGCGCGCTGACCAATGTCATGGCGCATGTGCAGATTCGTGAAGTGAATCTTCTCCGCCGCCTGATATGCTTTCTGGATTGCTGTTTGGAGGTCATTTGCCGTTGCGGTCACGCCCAGCACGCGGCCACCTGCCGTCACAATCTCACCCTGTGCAAGCTTCGTGCCAGCATGGAAGACCGTTGCCGTTTCCCCAGCCGCATCAAGGCCGGAAATCGGGTAGCCACTCTGATAGCTGACCGGATAGCCGCCAGAAGCCAGCACGACACAGCATGCCGATTCCTGCGCAAATTCCACCGGCGTTTCTGCCAGCGTTCCATTGACGGTCGCCTGCATGATGGTCAGCAGATCGCTCTTGAGCAGCGGCAGCACCACCTGCGTTTCCGGATCGCCAAAGCGGCAATTGTACTCAATCACCTTCGGGCCCTTGGGCGTCATCATCAGCCCAAAATACAGACAACCCGTGAAGGTGCGTCCCTCCGCATTCATGGCGGCAATGGTCGGCAGGAAAATTTCCTGCATGCAACGCTCCGCCAGCTCCTTGGTGTAGCAGGGGTTGGGCGCAATCGTGCCCATGCCGCCGGTGTTCAATCCCTCATCATGGTCAAGCGCGCGCTTGTGATCCATGCTGGAAACCATCGGCTTCACCGTCTTGCCATCTGTGAAGGCCAGTACACTGACCTCCGGGCCGGTCAGGAATTCCTCGATGACCACACGCGCGCCGGATGCACCGAACTTCGCTTCCTTCATCATGGATTCCACCGCATCCATCGCACTCTGGCGATCGGGGCAAATCAGCACGCCCTTGCCCAGCGCCAGACCGTCAGCCTTGACGACAATGGGCATTTCCGCCGTTTGCAGATACTTTACGGCATCCTCATACTTGTCAAACGTCTCGTAAGCCGCCGTCGGAATGCCGTACTTCTTCATCAGGTTCTTGGCAAACACCTTGCTGCCCTCAATGACAGCGGCGTTCTTGCGCGGTCCAAAGGCCGAGATGCCCTTTTCCGCCAGCGCATCCACCATGCCCAGGCACAGCGGATCATCCGGCGCCACGACGACAAAGTCCATGGCGTTTTCCACCGCCCACTGCACAATGCCGTCCACGTCCGTTGCCTTGAACGGTACGCAGGTAGCAATCTGCGCCATACCGCCATTTCCGGGCGCTGCATACAGCTCCGTCACGGCCGGATTTTCCTTGATTTTCAGGGCAATGGCATGTTCACGGCCACCGCCACCAACAATCAGTACCTTCATTTCGCACACCTCGCCATCAATGATGGAACAAACGCATGTGCGTGAAGCACATGACCATGTTGTAGAGATTGCAAACGTCAATCACGTTGTCATCGCGAATCGAACCGCCGGGCTGTGCCACATAGCTCACGCCCGAACGATGCGCACGCTCGATGTTATCACCAAACGGGAAGAACGCATCGCTGCCCAGCGCCACGCCGGTCTGCTGATCCAGCCATGCACGCTTTTCTTCCTTCGTCAGGGGTTCGGGGCGCTCGGTGAAGAAGCGCTGCCAGCGACCCTCAGCCAGCACCTCGTCCGGCTCATCGGAGATGAACACGTCAATGGTGTTGTCGCGGTCGGGACGCGCAATCTTCTCCACAAAGGGCAGATTCAGCACACGCGGATGCTGGCGCAGCAGCCAGTTGTCGGCCTTCTGACCCGCCAGACGGGTGCAGTGAATGCGGCTCTGCTGACCCGCGCCGATGCCGATGGCCTGACCATCCTTGGCATAGCACACGGAGTTGGACTGCGTGTACTTGAGCACAATCAGGCTGATAATCAGGTCACGACGCGCATCCTCGGGCAAGTCCTTGTTGTTCGTCACAATATCATTGAGCAGCTCGTCATTGATGACGAATTCGTTGCGGCCCTGCTCGAAGGTCACGCCGAACACCTGCTTGCGCTCAATGGGCGCAGGACGATACGCCGGGTCAATCTGCACGATGTTGTAGCCGCCCTTGCGCTTAGCCTTGAGGATGGCCAGTGCCTCCTCGGTGTAGCCAGGCGCGATAATGCCGTCGGAAACCTCGGGCTTAATCAGGCGCGCTGTGCTTTCATCACACACATCGCTCAGGGAAATCCAATCGCCAAAGGAGGACATGCGGTCCGCGCCACGCGCACGCGCATACGCACACGCCAGCGGAGACAGCTCCTGATCGCCGACAAAATAAATCTTGCGCAGCGTCTCATTCAGCGGCAGACCTACCGCCGCACCGGCCGGACTGACATGCTTGAAGGAAGCGGCAGCCGGCAGACCCGTTGCACGCTTCAGTTCGCTGACCAGCTGCCAGCCGTTGAGCGCGTCAAGGAAGTTGATATATCCGGGCTTGCCATTGAGGACAGTAATCGGCAGTTCGCCATCTTCCATGAAGATGCGGGACGGCTTCTGGTTCGGATTGCAGCCGTATTTCAGTTCCAGTTCAGTCATGGTCGGAATTTCCTCCTGTGCTTTGTTTTGCTCAAAGATACCGTTTCGCTTACTGGTGCTTGTTCAGGATGCGCTGCTCCACCTTGCGCGTCTTCAAATCGGTGTAGCGGACGAAGAGGCTGATTTTATTCGCCTCGTTCAGATTTTCCCACAGCTCCTTGGTGAACGCATCAATCGTATCGGGAATGCTCACGCGCTCCGGTTCGCCCTGGAAGGTCGGAATGACCGGCGCACCGTCACACACATAGGTGTGCAGGAAGTGTCCCACGCCGGGCGTGGCCGGATATTCGTAGAAGTAACGGGCGCATGCCGTGCCTTCCGCGTCAGCAGCCTTCAGGATGGACATTTTGTAGCTGCCATCCAGCGACTGAATGCCGGAGATACGAGGCGTCCAGTTCGGACGATCGTCCTCAAACACGCGGGTACGCAGGGCAGCCTCCCAGCTTTCACCACGGGCGAGGAATTCCCAGATTGTATCGGTCTGATCGCCATTTGTCACAATCAGGCCATTGCCAACTTCACGCACGGGATGATAAATGATCAGATGCGGATCAACCATCTTGGACGGGTCGTGCGCCTCGGTGCGGATGCCATCCTGCTCTTCGATGAACACGCGATTGCGGCTGTTGACGCTGCGACCCATGATGAAGTAGGCCGCCACCGCCTTTTCGCCATCCGCCGTCACGCCCAGCACAATGCCGCGGCCCGGATAGGTGTTGCCACTCAGGCGTTCCTGCATGGTCTTCGTCTCATATACGTTCATTGGCGTATCCTCTCTTTTTATCGAATGATAACCCGACGGCCTTCCACCGTCAGGCGTCCCTGGCAGAACAGGGACACAGCCTCGGGAAGCAGCTTCCATTCTGCTTCCTCCATGATGCGCTTCTGCAAGGTTTCCGGCGTGTCCCCTTCGTGGACGGCCACCGCCTTTTGGGCGATAATCGGGCCGCCATCGCACTCCTCGGACACAAAATGCACCGTCGCACCAGACAGCTTCACGCCGTAGCGTAGCGCCGCCTCATGCACGTGCAGGCCGTAGAAGCCCTTGCCGCAGAAGGACGGAATCAGCGCCGGATGCACATTCATGATTGCATTTGGATATGCCGCCACCAGCTCCTGGGTGAAAATCACCATGCAGCCAGCCAGCACAATCAGCTGAATGTCCATCTCGCGCAGCTTCTCCACCAGCGCCACCGTCATGGCCTGATTGTCCGCATACTGCTTGCGCGGCAACACACAGGTTGCAATGCCCGCATTCCGGGCGCGTTCCAGCGCATATGCGCCTTCCTTGGTCGAAATAACGACTGCGATTTCGCCACCGCCCAGCTCTCCGCGCTGCTGCGCATCAATGAGCGCCTGCAAATTCGTGCCGCCACCGGATACCAAAACTGCGATTCTTACCACAGTTCCACACCCTTTTCACCTGCCACGATTTCGCCCAGCACATATGCGCCCGGCTCGTCGTTTGCATGCAGGATTTCCAGCGCCTTGTCCACATCCTCCTTGGCCACGGTGATGGTCATGCCAACACCCATGTTGAAGGTGTTGTACATGTCACGCTCCGGCACATTGCCTTCCTTGGCAATCAGGTCGAAAATCGGCAGAACGCGCACATCGCTCTTCTTAATCTTCGCGCAGCAGCCTTCCGGCAGGGAGCGCGGAATATTCTCATAGAAGCCGCCACCGGTGATGTGGCTGATGGCCTTGGGCTGAATCTCCTTGAGCAGCGCCAGCACCGGCTTGACGTAAATCTTGGTCGGCGTCAGCAGCGTATCCCACAGGCTCTTTTTCAGCTCCGGATACTGACGGTTTTCGCCGCCCTCGCCAATGCCAAAGACCTTACGCACCAGCGAGAAGCCGTTGGAATGCACACCCGTGGAGGGCAGCGCCAGCATCACATCGCCCGGACGAACCGTATCGCGGTTGATGATGCGCTCCTTGTCCACAATGCCCACGGAGAAGCCAGCCAGGTCGTAATCATCCTCAGGCATCATGCCAGGATGCTCCGCCGTTTCACCGCCGATGAGCGCAGAGCCAGCCTGCACGCAGCCTTCCGCCACGCCGCCGACAATCGCCGCAATCTTTTCTGGCTCATTCTTACCGCAGGCGATATAATCCAGGAAGAACAGGGGCTTGGCGCCGCAGCAAATCACGTCGTTGACGCACATGGCCACGCAGTCAATGCCGATGGTGTCGTGCTTGTCCAGCAGCATTGCCACCTTCAGCTTCGTGCCAACGCCGTCCGTACCGGAGACAAGCACAGGCTCCTTCATGCCCGCCGCATCCAGTGCGAACAGGCCGCCGAAGCCGCCAATGCCCTCAACGCAGCCGGAGGTCGTCGTCCGTGCGACGTGCTTCTTCATCAGTTCCACAGACTTGTAACCCGCCGTAATGTCCACACCGGCGGCCTTGTAGCTTGCGCTTTCGCTCTTCATGGTATTTCTGCTCCTTTATGTGTTAATCGTTATTTTCGGACTGATCGCCGTGAATCGGCTTGTCAAAGCGATTCTTGGCTACCACCTTGGGCGGTTCAATCGGATACTTGCCGCAGAAGCAGCCCTTGCAGAAGCCGCAGTGGCTGTCCGCAGCCAGCTTGTCGCATGCATCCATCGACAGGAAGCCGATGGAGTCCGCGCCGATAATCTGGCCGATTTCTTCCACCGTATGATTGGTCGCAATCAGGTTTTCCTTGCTGTCCACGTCCGTGCCAAAGAAGCAGGGATCGGTGAAGGGCGGCGCAGACAAGCGCACGTGCACCTCCGTCGCGCCCGCATCCCGCAGGAGCTTGACAATGCGCGCGCAGGTCGTGCCACGCACGATGGAGTCATCCACCATAACAACGCGCTTGCCCTTGACCGTGGAGGAAATGACATTCAGCTTAATGCGCACCGCATCCTGCCGCTGCTTCTGGCCCGGCTGAATGAAGGTACGGCCGATGTACTTGTTCTTGATAAAACCAATGCCATACGGAATACCGCTGGTACGGCTGTAGCCGATGGCGGCATCCAGACCGGAGTCCGGCACGCCAATGACCACATCCGCCTGCACCGGATGATCCAGTGCCAGGAAGCTACCCGCACGCACACGCGCTTCATGCACGCTGCTGCCGTCAATGACGGAATCAGGACGCGCGAAGTAGATGAATTCAAAAATGCACATGCCGTCATGGCAAGCGTTCTCCATGTGATAGGAGCGGACGCCATCTGTATTGACGACCACGACCTCACCCGCTTCAATATCGCGTTCAAAGGTCGCGCCCACCGCATCCAGCGCGCAGCTTTCCGAGGCAAACACCACATCATCGCCGATGCGGCCCATGCACAAAGGACGGAAGCCATGCGGATCACGGCAAGCAATGAGCTTCGTCGGGCTCATCAGAACCAGGGAGTACGCGCCCTTGATGACCTTCATGGCATTGAGCACGGCCTGCTCAATAGAGCCACACTTGAGGCGCTCCTGCGTGATGATGTAGGCAATGACCTCCGTGTCCGAGGTGCAATGGAAAATCGCGCCATTCTGCTCCAGCTGTTCACGCAGCTCAATTGCATTGGTCAGGTTGCCGTTGTGCGCCAGCGCCATCGAGCCCTTCTGATGATTAATCAGCAGCGGCTGCGCATTGGAGCGGCTCTGCATGCCCGTCGTGCCATATCGGCAATGGCCAACCGCCATCGTTCCTTCGTGAATCTTGCTCAGGACATCATGCGTGAAGACCTCTGTCACCAGACCATTGTCCTTGTGTGCCTTCATCACGCCGTCATCATTGACCACAATGCCGCAGCTTTCCTGTCCACGGTGCTGCAAGGCATACAGGGCATGATACGTTTCTGCCACAACGCTTTTGTTTGTCGGATCGGCGCGGTAAATGCCAAACACGCCGCATTCCTCATGGAGCTTGTCAAAGGGCATCTCGCAGCCCTCATCCGTCAAATAGCATGCTTTTTCGCTTGCCCATTCGTTCATACTCATTACTCCTTCGCTCATTGCGCGGCCGCCTGCGCCATCAATACAAGCGCCCCGGACAGTGTTTGGCCATCCGGGGTGCCCTTGATGCGCTTACTCGCCCATCAGGCGCTTGCGAATCTCAATATATGCGTCTTCCACATTGCCCAGGTCACGACGGAAGCGGTCCTTGTCCAGCTTCTCGCCCGTGCGGGAATCCCAGAAGCGGCAGGTGTCAGGGCTGATTTCGTCAGCCAGCACCAGCTGACCATCGTTGGTGATGCCGAATTCCAGCTTGAAGTCAATCAGCTCAATGTTGGCATCCTTCAGGTAGGCAGTCAGCAGCTCGTTGATGCGCAGGGCATACGCAGCAATCTGATCCAGCATGGGCTTGGAAACCCAGTTCATGGCCATGATGTGGTATTCATTCACCATCGGGTCGCCCAGCTCGTCATCCTTATAGCAGTATTCCAGCACCGTCTTCTGCAGCTTGGTGCCTTCCGGCAGGCCCAGACGCTTGGACAGAGAGCCAGCGGCGATATTGCGCACGATGACCTCCAGCGGCACGATGCGCACCTTCTTCACCAGCGTCTCACGGTCGGAGATTTCTTCCACATAATGCGTGGGAATGCCGTTCTTTTCCAGCATCTTCATCAGGAAGTTGGTCACGCGGTTGTTGATGACGCCCTTGCCCATAATCGTGCCCTTCTTCAGGCCGTTGAACGCGGTCGCATCATCCTTGTAATCCACCAGCACAACATCGGGATTGTCCGTCGCGAAAACCTTCTTGGCCTTGCCTTCGTAGAGCTGTTCGAGCTTCTTCATGGTGAAATTCCTCCTCATTTCTGCTGTTTGCATGCTGAATGTTCAGCTTCTTCCAAATCGGGATTGTTCGTGTTTTTTTCGTTATTCAATGACCAGCGCCGCATCCTTGGCAATCACCGCATCATGCTGCGCCTGACGCATGGCGACCAGCTTTTGCGCCAGCGCCTCGTCTTCCACCGCCAGAATCTGCGCCGCGAGCAGCGCCGCATTGGCCGCGCCATCAATGGCGACCGTCGCCACCGGCATGCCGCCGGGCATCTGCACAGTGGAAAGCAATGCATCCAGGCCATCCAGCGTGGACGACTTGACCGGAATGCCGATGACCGGCAGCACCGTCTGCGCCGCCAGCGCACCCGCCAGATGCGCCGCCTTGCCAGCCGCCGCAATCAGCACGCCAAAGCCATTTTCGCGTGCAGAAGACGCAAAGGCCGCCGCCTCCGCGGGCGTGCGATGTGCGGAATACACATGTGCTTCAAAGGGAATGTCAAGCTTTTTCAGCTGCTCAAACGCACCCTTCAAAATAGGCAGATCGCTATCGCTGCCCATGATGATTGCAACCTTCTTCATCAGAGAATGAAACCTCCTTACATGCTGTCATGGAATATCTGATAAGGATTTCCACAACAAAAGAGCGCCGCCAGTTCAGTTATCTGAAAAGCCGCGCTCCTGCATACAGTTTGCCCCACAGAGAAGAAATACCATGTCGCTTACCAGTACAAATCATACCCTTCATGACTGATTTCCTCCTCCGCGTTTTTTGCCTTCGCTCGCCTTTTTCTGGCGCGCCGTGAAGGTACACCTCATTGTAGCGCAGAGGAGGAGTTCTGTCAAGTGTTTTTCCGAACATTTTTCTGATTTTTTTATTCGTCGTTTGCTTATTGTCCAATCCGGAATCATTTTCGACGCTTTTCTTCATGCCCGATTGTTCGGGTCATGAAAGAGCTCTCATTTGCACCGCCTTTGTCGCTTTTTCGCGCGCCGTCATTCTTCTTTCAGCAGCATTCGCGTCATCTCCGCAACCGTCTGTCGATTTTCCGGCCGCTCCGGCTGAAAGCGTGTGACACATCCCGATGCGCTGTCAAATGTCATTTCATTGCAGACATAGAGCATCACAATCCGGTCATCGCCGAAGTTCTCCGAAATCGAAAACGGCTGGCCGTATGCAAAACGGGATTCCAAACGCCGCGTGTCTAGACGCTTCACATCGTCCGGGCCGCTAAAGAATGTGAAGAATTCCTTGTCCGTCCAGATTTGCTCATCATCACCGCAGATATAATCCACCTGCGCCCAGTCGCCTTTGACCGTCACCGTCACATAGCCAACCTGCCACATGTCGTTGCAAATGAGGTCGAACACCTGCGTTCCCGGCTTGTCAAAGTCCACCACAACAAAGCGATACCACTCGCCCGTGATTTCGTCGCAGGTATCGTGGAAGGTCGGCCCGAAGGCGCACACCTTCTTTTCCACATACCACAAATGACTCGGCGCACGCAGCTGCTCCTCCGTCTTCCAATCCTTCAGGGAGATGTAGTCCATCCCCAATTCCGGAATATATGTGACATCAAAGTCTACCTGCGTGACCACTTCGTCATTGACCTTCACATCCAGCCGATGCGTCACACCACCATCATGGCCGGTGTTGTCGCCGTAATTCTTGAATTGCCACCAAATGCGCTCCGTTCCGGCATCCTCAGCAATTTCGCCTTGCAGCGGTTCGCCACCGTTCCAGTTGGTCGTTGCATCCTCCCAGCCGTCCTCCGTCTGCCGCTGAATGCTCCATGACACATCATCGCCCTGCGGCGTGATGTTGAACAAAACGCGCGGCAAAAAGAACGGAACGATGATATCATGCTGCTGCAAGATGCTTTCGACCTGCGGCGCCGCCGCAAAGGCCACCGTCCCGAACATACTCAGCAGCAATACCGTCAGCAGCAGCCGTTTTCCGCGCTTCATGTTGTTTCCTCCCGTGGTAGAAGTCCTTTTTCTGTCTCTTAACGTATTTTCCGAAATTGCAAAACCGGGAACGCCCGAAATTGCATTCAGGCGTTCCCGCTGTGATTATTCTTCCTTTGCCGCGTCTTCCAGGATGGCCTGTGCCGCCTTCTTGCCAGCACCCATGGCCAAAATGACTGTCGCAGCACCTGTCACCGCGTCACCGCCCGCATAGACATGCTTCTTGCCCGTGCGGCCCGTTTCGTCCGTGGTGATACCACCCCACGTTTCCGTGGGCAGGTCGGGCGTGGTCTTCTTGATCAGCGGATTCGGGCTGTTGCCGATTGCAACAATCACCGTTTCCACCGGCATATCGAATTCGCTGCCCGCCTTGGGCACAGGACGACGGCGGCCGCGTTCATCCGGCTCACCCAGCTCCATCTCCACGCAGGTCATTGCGCGCACAAAGCCGTTCTCGTCACCCAAAATCGCCTTGGGATTCGTCAGCATGCAGAAGTGGATGCCCTCCTCCTTCGCATGGTGAATCTCTTCCTTACGTGCGGGCATTTCTGCCTCACTGCGGCGATAGACAATCGACACATCCGCGCCCAGACGACGTGCGCAGCGCGCCGCGTCCATCGCGACGTTGCCGCCGCCGATAACGGCCACACGGCTGCCAACCTTCACAGGCGTATCATGCTCCGGGAAGGTATACGCGCGCATCAGGTTAATACGCGTCAGGAATTCATTGGCGGAATACACGCCGCACAGGCTCTCGCCCGGGATTTTCTGGAAGTTCGGCAGACCAGCGCCCGAACCAACGAACACCGCGTCATTGCCTTCTGCCAGCAGCTCATCCACCGTCATAGCACGGCCAACCACCGCATTGGTGACAATCTTGACACCCAGCTTGCGGATGTTGTCAATTTCCTTCTGCACCAAAGCCTTAGGCAGACGGAATTCCGGAATGCCGTACATCAGCACGCCACCGGGCGTATGCAGTGCTTCATACACCGTCACATCCCAGCCAGCACGCGCCAAATCAGCCGCGCAGGTCAGACCCGCAGGGCCAGAGCCGACAACCGCAGCCTTCTTGCCCGTGGGTGCAGCCGTTTCCGCAGACACCTTGCCTTCGGTCATGGCATAATCTGCCGCGAAGCGCTCCAGACGGCCAATAGCGACCGGCTGACCCTTGATGCCGCGCACGCACTTGCTTTCGCACTGCGTTTCCTGCGGGCAGACACGGCCGCAAATCGCCGGCAGACCATTCTGCAAGCGAATCGTCTCGTAAGCCTCCTGGAATTCGCCCTTCTTGATATGCGCGATGAAGTCCGGAATCGGCACATTCACCGGGCAGCCCTTGACACAGGGCGCGTTCTTGCAATGCAGGCAGCGATCCGCTTCCTCCATGGCGATTTCACGGGTATAGCCCAGCGCAACCTCCTTGAAGTTCGTTGCGCGAATATCCGGCTGCTGTTCGGGCATCGGATGCTTTTCAAGGCTCATATTCGGCATTATCGAACACCTCCCGTCAGGCGGCACGTATGGTTGTGCAGCTTGTCCATCGCCTGTTTTTCCTCCGGACGGAACATGCGGCTGCGGGAAATCGCCTCGTCCCAATCCACCAGATGGCCATCAAAGTCCGGGCCATCAACGCACGCGAACTTCGTCACGCCGCCCACCGTCACACGGCAGCCGCCGCACATGCCCGTGCCATCAATCATGATGGGGTTCATAGACACGATGGTCTTCAGCTCATGCGGCTTGGTCAGGTCGCAAACCGCCTTCATCATCGGCAGCGGGCCAATCGCAATCACTTCGTCATACTGCTTGCCTGCATCAAGCTTTTCCTGAAGCGCCTGAGTCACGAAGCCCTTATGACCATTGGAGCCGTCATCGGTCATGATGGTCAGGTTGGAGCAGGACGCCTCCAGCTCTTCCTTGAGGATAATCAAATCTTCGTTGCGGAAGCCGACAATCAGGTCAACCTCGCACCCGGCCTCGTGCAGTGCCTTCGCCTGCGGATAAGCGATGGCAACGCCCAAGCCGCCGCCAATCACCGCCGCGCGCTTGACGCCCTCGGTGTGGCTCGGTTCGCCCAGCGGGCCGACAAAGTCCAGCAGCGCGTCGCCTTCATTGAGCGTATCCAGTTTCATGGTCGTATAGCCGACCTTCTGGAAGATGATGGTGACGGTGCCCTTCTCGCGGTCATAGCCGGCAATGGTCAGCGGGATGCGTTCGCCTTCTTCATCAATACGGAAAATGATGAATTGGCCCGGCAGCGCCTTGCGCGCCACCAGCGGCGCCTCGATTTCCATGAGCGTGACCGTTTCATTCAGCACACGCTTTTTGACGATCGGAAACATAGTAGAAACATTCCTCCCTCTTTGTGAAAAGGATATCAATTCATTCTACCGCAAACCCAGCCAAATTGCAAGCAAATAATGTACTTTCCGTGTATTTCTCCACCAAAACAGTCGAATTGTGTCATCAATTCTGACGGTCGTCCGTGCGGAACCAGCAGAAGGACGTCGCGTTGGGCAAATCCCAGATGGTCAGCTTGTAGCCATCGGGCATTTCAAACCACGCAAAGTCGTTCACACCATAGTAGCCCGTGTGCGGCGCATCCTCAAACGGCACGCCAATCAGGGAAATCGCCACGCCGCCATCCGTCGTCAGCACGCCCTTGTAGAAGGAATTGTCCTGATTCGCGTCCAGGAAGGCCTGAATGCGGTCGGTGTAGTCAAAGTTCGGGCCGCAGTGAATCACCAGCGCGTAATCCAGATACGGTGCCAGCTCCGGCAGCTCCTCCTCGGTGTAGCCGAAATCGCGCAGCGTGCCAATGAACATCATGACGTGACGCGCGCGCTTCTTGGCCACCAGCAGGTCGCCTACCTTCAGGTTCTCCGCCAGCTTATCGTAGGAGGGCATCTCCTTGCCCTTGCGATGGCTGTAGACATGGTTCTTGTTGTACATGCCGTACTGCAAAATCATATTGGACAGGCTGTCATGCGGCTTCAAGCCAGCCTCGGAGTAGCACCACTGGGTGAAGCCGGAGCAGTCAAAGCCATAGAGATACACAGAGCCCTTGTTATAGAAGCGCGTCTGCTCCCAGATTTCGCGCTTGCCATACAGCGGCGCACGGGACAGCAGACGATTGCGCGTCGTGGCATCATCAGCCTTGCCACCAAAGAAATACGGGCAGCCATAGGTGAACACCGGCTGCACATCCGCACCGGTAATTTCGTTATAGCGACGCACAAAGTCGTTGCCTTCCTCCAGCATCGAGAACGCCGCATCCAGCAAATCGGAACGCTCCACCTCTGCCTGTGCAGGCAGCACCGTCGCCACCATCAGCAGGAGCAGCAGCAGGCATGTCATTGCTTTTTTCATCTTGTCTCAATTTCCTTCCTCGGGTGAAAATTCATCTTCCACCAGCAAGGTCATTATAGCATACCTCACATTTTATGACAAGTCCCGATTGCCCTTTCGTTGTTTCGACTACCAAATTCAAGTTTTGATTTTTTGTTTCTTTTTTTCTCATTTTCCCTGTTGACATATTTAATATGAAGAGATACAATAGCAGACGGACTGATTTTTTTGCCGTGCGCCTTTTGCGCGGTCAAAGGAGGATACAGGATGTTTTTTCTGCTTTTTGGGTTCTGGGTGCTGCTGAACGGCTGCTGGACACTTGAAATCGCCATGATTGGCGTGGTCGTGTCGGCAGCCCTTTATGCGTTCATCGTCAAATTCATGGACTATTCGCCAAAGAAGGAATGGGCCATTGCCCGGCGTTTGCCGCGTATCGCCGGTTACTTTCTGTATCTGGTGAAGGAAGTCTTCCTGTCCGCATGGGCGGTCATTAAGCTGGTGTGGTCGCCGAAATTGGAGGTCGAGCCGGAGGTTGCCACCTTCCACACGCAGGTACGCACACTGCCCGGTAAGGTGGTGCTGGCGAATTCCATCACCATGACACCCGGCACGGTGACTGTGGACGTGCGGGACGATTTGTTCCTCATCCACTGCCTGGACACCTCCTTCGATGTGGGTAAGGAAGGGTTCGAGATGGAGCGCCGCGTCATGGCCGTTGAGGGCAAGCCGCGCGCCGCAAAAGCAAAGAAGGGAGCGAAGAAAGCATGACCTCTGCCTATGAATTCCTGTACAATACTGTTTTGGCCATCATCGGCGTGCTGCTGCTGTGCTGCCTGATTCGCGCCATCCGTGGGCCGCGCATTGCCGACCGCGTGATTTCCATTAACATGATGGGCACGCTGATTGTCATCACCATCTGTGTCCTTGCCTTCCTGATGGACGAAGGGTACCTGGTGGACATCGCCATGATTTACACCATGCTGTCCTTCCTGGCCGTGGTGTTGCTGACCAAGATTTACATGGGCGTTTACCGCGAAAAGCGCCGCCATGCGGAAGAGGAGGAAAACAACCATGACTGATGTTTGGACGATTGTTCGTTTTTCCATTGCCGCTTTGCTGACGCTTGCGGGTCTGTTCTGCATGATTTCCAGCGTCCTGGGCGTTTACCGCTTCAAGTACTCCCTGACGCGCATTCACGCCGCCTCACTGATGGATACCGTCAGCATTTTCCTGATGCTTTCCGGCCTTTCCGTCGCGACCGGCTTCACCGTTGCCACGGCCAAGATGATTGTGGTGGTGCTGTTTTTGTGGATTACCAGCCCGGTTGCCTCTCACCTGATTGGCCGACTGGAAATCACCATCAACGACAACCTCGATAAGGACATGAAGGTGCTGGACCGCGAGGCCGTCATGCATGAAAAGGAGGGCGACTGATTCCATGCAGGTATTGCACATTCTGCTGCTGGTTTTCATCATCAGCTGCGCCATTTCCGTTTCTCTGACGAAGAATCTGCTGACCGCACTGGTCATTTTCATGGGGCAGTCGCTGGCCATGAGCGTCATCTGGATTCTGCTGGAATCCCCTGACCTTGCGATTACCGAAGCCGCCGTGGGTGCGGGCATCACCAGTCTTCTTCTGTTCGTGACGCTGAAAAAGATTCACGCCATCGACATTCAGAAGGGCGTACAGAAAGGAGATAATACCCATGGCGAAGATCAGGAATAATTACGAAAACAGCTGGTTTCCGCGTCTGCTCAAGTGGCTGGACGGCGGTTCCGGTCTGCTGGATGACTTCATGGTACATGAGCTGGACGAAAGCAGCGCCGAGCATCTTGTTCCCGGCACGCAGGAGGCTGTTTCCCGCGAAGCACTCTACGAAAAGCATCGCCAGGACAGCCTGAAGCAGGATGAAACCATCTACGAGCGCTATCACCAGTGGGCGCGCACGCGCGGCAACAAGCTGCTGACGTGGCTCTATCGTCTGCTGTCGGTCGTCGTGTGCTGCTCCATCATCTGGGTTTTGCTGCTCACGGCCAGCTATCTGCCGCCCTTTGGCAATCCTGACAACCCTGTCAACAACGAGGTAAGCCAGCGCTACATCGAAAAGGGCATGGAGGAAACCGGTGCGGTCAACATCGTCGCCGGCATGATTCTGGACTACCGTGCCTTTGACACGCTGGGTGAATCGAACGTGCTGTTCATCGCTGCATGCTCTGTGGTGATTCTGCTGCGCGTTTCCAGTGGCAAGGACGGCAAGCCCTCCACCGAACAGCTGGAGGCCGAGGCCGATGACCGCATGTATGAGCCGAAGAATGACGCCATTCTCCAGCATGCTGCCTCCTTCCTTGTGCCGCTTATCCTCATGTTCGGCGTTTACATCATCCTGAATGGTCACATTTCTCCCGGTGGCGGCTTCTCCGGTGGCGCCATCATGGGCGCTGGTCTGATTCTGTACCTGAACGCCTTCGGCTTCAAGCGCACGGAGCGTTTCTTTACTTTCACCACATTCCGGATTGTGTCCTTTTTTGCTCTGTCCTTCTATGCCATGAGCAAGGCGTACAGCTTCTTTACCGGCGCCAATCACCTGCCCTCCATCATCACCACGGGCACACCCGGCATGATTTTCTCCGCCGGTCTGATTCCCTACCTCAACATTGCCGTTGGTCTGGTGGTTTGCTGCACGATGTATGCCTTCTACACGCTGTTCAGAAAGGGAGATATGTAACGCCATGAATCTGACAAACTACGAAGAAATGGCCGCCATGGTTCTGTTCGGCATTGGCTTTACAACGCTGCTGCTGCACAAAAACATGATTAAGAAGATTATCGGCTTTTCGATGATGGACAGTGCCATCTATCTGTTTCTGGCGCTCAAGGGCTATGTTGCCGGGCGCAGCGCTCCCATTGTGGTGGATAACGTCACCGCGATGGATGCCTACATCAACCCGATTCCCGCTGGTCTTGTGCTGACGGGCATTGTCGTGTCCGTGTCCGTGACGGCGCTGATGCTGGCGCTGACGGTGCGATTGTACCGCCAGTACCACACGCTGGACATTGACGAAATCACCGCCATGTGCCGAAAGGAGGAGGAAACCTGATGTCGCAGCCGCTTTGGCATTCGATTCCCTATCTGTGTATCCTGCTCCCGCTGGCTTCGGCCGCGATTACCAGCATCCTCAAGCCGCGCTGGGCGCGCTACTGGACGATGACGGTGCTGCTGATTGTGACCGCCTGCTCGGCGCTGATTACGGGCATTTTCTTTTCGGGCGCGGAAACATACACCTACATGATGGGTCACTTTCCCGCACCGTGGGGCAACGAGATTCGCGCCGGTCAGCTGGAAGCCGTGACGGCGTTCTTCTTCAGCCTGATTATGCTGCTGAGCCTGCTTGGCGGCCTGAAAAAGATTGACGAGCACATTGACCAGAACAAGGTCAGCCTGTACTACGTCGTTCTGCTGCTGCTGACCGCCGCGCTGATGGCGCAGGTGTACACCAACGACATTTTCACCGCCTACGTCTTCCTGGAAATCATGACGCTGGCCGCCTGTGCGCTCATTGCTATCCGTAAGCGTGGACGCACGCTGGTAGCCGCCACGCGCTACATGATTATGAACCTGATTGGCTCGGGTCTGTTCCTGCTGGGCATCATCCTGCTGTATGACCTGACCGGTCATCTGCTGATGAGCAACATCAAGGAGGCCGTGGCAACCCTGGCACAGTCCGGCGCGTATCAGCTGCCGCTGACCGTCGTCGTGGCACTGATTTCCATCGGCCTGTCGATAAAGAGCGCACTGTTTCCCTTCCATACCTGGGTGCCGGATGCCTATGCGTACTCCACGCCCACCTCGGCCGCGGTGCTGTCCTCGCTGGTCAGCAAGGGCTATATCTTCCTGCTGATGAAGATTATGTACCGCGTCATTGGCCTGGAGGTCATTGTCTCCACGGGCATTCAGGACGTGCTGTTCGTCTTCGCGCTGGTCGGCATGATTATGGGCAGTATCTCCGCCATTCGCCAGAATGACGTCCGCCGCATGATTGCCTTCTCCTCCGTGGCGCAGATTGGTTATGTGTTCATGGGCATTGGCCTGGGCACGGATGCGGGCATGATGGCCGCTGTGTTCCACATTTTCAGCCACGCCGTGTGCAAGAGCATGCTGTTCCTGGCCGCCGGCGGTCTGGCGGATGCGTCGGGCAACTCCAAGCAGTTCCGCGATTTGCGCGGTGCGGGCTATCGCAGCCCCATCGCCGGTGTTGCCTTCTCCATTGGCGCGTTGAGCATGGTCGGCTTCCCGTTCCTGGGCGGCTTCGCCTCCAAGCTGAACTTCGCCCTGGCCGCCATGAATGCCGGTGGTGCGCGACCCATGCTGGTGCTGGTGACGCTGGCCATTTCCACGTGGCTGAACACCATGTACTTCCTGCGCACGGTCATTACGCTCTACCGCAAGCCACTGCCGGGCGCTGTGTACTCTGTGGAGCGTGGCCGCCGTGGCTTCTGCTTCAACGCCGCGCTGGTGGCCTTCTCCATTGTCAACGTGGCGCTGGGCCTGTATTCTCAGTCGCTGGTCAACATGATTACCGCCGGACTGGCTACGTTCGGCTAAGGGAGGAAACGAAAGATGAATATTTGGTTGCTTCTTCCCCTATTGCTGCCGATGGCGGCCGGTCTTGTGCTGCTGACCAAGCCGTTTCAGGCAGAAAAGCCGCGTCGCATGCTGGTTTGCGCCGGTTTGCTCCTGACGCTTGTTTCCCTGCTGCCCGCATTTTTGCTGGGCGAAGGCGACATGCCGCTGTTCACGCTGTCTGACAATCTGGCCGTTTTCCTGCATGCAGACAGCATCAGCATTGTTTTCAGCATCCTGATGGCGTTTGTCTGGACAATGGCGGGTATCTATTCCTTCCACTACATGGCGCATGAAGGCCACCAGACGCGCTTCTACAGCCTGTATCTGCTGACGCTGGCGGCGCTGATGGGCCTGTGCATGTCGGGCAGCATCGTCACCTTCTACATGTTCTATGAGGCCATGACGCTCCTGACCATGCCGATGGTGATGCACTCCGGCACGAAGGAAGCCGTTGCCGCCGGTATCAAGTACCTGATTTACTCCATTGTCGGCGCGTCTCTGGTGCTGCTGGGTGTGTTCGCGATTGCTCCCTACACCACCAGTTTGTCCTTTGCGCCCGGTGGCGTGCTGGACATGAGCCGTGTGAACGGCCATGAAGGCTTTGTGCTGGCCATCAGCGGCGTGATGCTGCTGGGCTTTGGCGCAAAGGCCGGTCTGTATCCGTTGCATGGCTGGCTGCCCACGGCACATCCTGCTGCGCCGTCTCCGGCCTCCGCGGTGCTTTCGGGCGTGATTACCAAAGCGGGCGTTTTGGGCCTAGTGCGCGTGATCACCTGCTTTATCGGCGTCGATTTCCTCCGTGACAGCTGGGTGCAGCTGGTGCTGATGGTGCTGTCGCTCCTGACGGTGTTCATCGGCTCGCTCCTTGCTTACCGTGAACAGCATCTGAAAAAGCGTCTGGCGTGGTCTTCCGTCAGCCAGGTCAGCTATGTTGTCTTTGGCCTGAGCACGCTGCATCCCATTGGCATGCTGGGTGCGTTGCTGCATGTGGTGTGCCACTCGCTGGTGAAGGACACGCTCTTCATGGGCGCAGGTGCTATCATCCTGCAAACGAACAAGACACAGGTGCGCGACCTGGTTGGTATTGGCAAGCGCATGCCGGTGACGCTGTGGTGCTTTGCCATTGCCAGCCTCGGTCTGATTGGCATCCCGCCGTGTCTGGGCTTCCTCAGCAAATGGGAGCTGGCCATGGGCAGCCTGTCCATGACGGGCGTTCCTGCATGGCTGAACTGGTTCGGCCCGGTGGTGCTGCTGCTTTCTGCCCTGCTGACGGCAGGTTACCTGATGCCCATCGTCCTGCGTGGCTTCTTCCCCGGTAAGGACTATGCGGAGCAGACCGACAGCGTCGCCTCCTGCGAGGCGCCCGCGTCGATGCTGGTGCCGATGCTGGTGCTGACGGTGCTGTCCGTGCTGCTGGGCATGTTCCCGAGCCTGCTGACCAATGTCCTGACCCCGATTCTGAACGCACTGCTGTAAGGAGGAAGCGCATATGTTGTTATTCTTGACGCTGGCGCTGCCCATTTTCGGCGGCGCGCTGATGGGACTGATGCGGCTGAGCGATACCCGCGTCCGTGCCATCTATGTGGAGGCCGTTGTGCTGCTGACCAGCGTGCTGACCTGGGTGCTGCTGCTCACGCGCACGGATACCACGTTCGTGCTTTACCACATGACCGATTCCCTGGCGCTGTCCTTCCGCATTGACGGCATGAGCTGTGTCTTTGCGGGACTGGTGTCCATCCTGTGGCCGATTGCATCGCTGTATGGCTTTGAGTATATGCAGCATGAGGAGCGTCCGAACACGTTCTTCAGCTTCTACACGATGACCTATGGCGTCACGCTGGCCATTGCCTTCTCGGCCAATCTGTTCTCCCTCTACGTCTTCTATGAGTGCCTGACGCTCATCACCCTGCCGCTGGTTGTGCATAAGAAGGACACCATGTCCATCCGCGCCGGCCGCAAGTACCTGACCTTCTCCATTTCCGGCGCGGCGCTTGCCTTCATTGCGCTGGTGTTCATCATCCATTACGGCACGACGACCGATTTCGTGCTGGGCGGCGTGCTGGATGAGACGAAGATTGCGGGTGTGGAGACGCTGCTGCGCATCGTCTTCCTGCTGGCCTTTGTGGGCTTTGGCACGAAGGCGGCTGTCTTCCCGATGTACGCCTGGCTGCCGGCCGCCTCGGTTGCGCCCACGCCGGTGACGGCGCTGCTGCACGCGGTGGCTGTCGTGAATGCGGGTGCGTATGCCGTGCTTCGCGTCATTTACTACTCCTTTGGCGCAAGCTTCCTCTATGGTACGGAGGCGCAAACGATTGCGCTGGCGCTGAGCTGCTTCACGATTCTCTTCGGCTCGACCATGGCCGTGCGCGAACAGCACTTGAAGCGCCGTCTGGCCTACTCGACCATCTCCAACCTGTCCTACATGCTCATGGGTGCGGCATTGATGACGCCCGACGGCATGACGGGCAGCCTGACGCATCTGGTCATTCACGGCGTGATTAAAATCACCCTGTTCTACTGCGCCGGTGCGATTCTGGTCAAGACGGAGAAGGAATACGTGCAGGATCTGCGTGGCTACAGCAAAGTCATGCCTGTCACCTGCGCCATCTTCCTGCTGGGCAGCATCTCGCTGATCGGCACGCCGCCGCTCTCCGGCTTTGTCAGCAAGTGGAATCTGCTCACAGCCGCCGCAGCCACGGGTCTTCCGATGGGCACGGTAGCGATTGCCTGCCTGATTATTTCCGCGATTCTGACCGCGGTGTATCTCTTTGGCGCGGCGATTCCCATGTACTTCCGTCCGGTCAATACCGATCAGGCCGCCCTTTCTGCGCAAAAGCGTGATCCATCCTGGATGATGCTTCTGCCCATGGGCATTCTTTCGTTCCTGATGGTGGCGCTGGGCCTGTGGTCCCAGCCGCTGGTCACATTCCTGCGTAATGTGGCCTCTGGCCTCATTTTCTGACGCAAGGAGGGTGAAAAGATGCTTTTGATTTGTCTGGTCTTCCTGCCGTTCCTTTGCGCCATTGCCGCCTATGTGCTGGGTCGGCGCAATGAGCAGGGCATGAACCTGCTCGTCAGCCTGACAGGGATTGTTGTCTTCCTTGGCAGCATCGCCCTTGCCCTTAGCGGTGAGCAGACGGTTTCCCTGCCGGACTTCTGCGGTCTAGGTCTGTATCTGCGCGCGGATGGCTTCCGCAGCATTTACACCGCCGTGGCATCCTTCATGTGGATGATGACCGGCCTGTTCTCCCCGGAGTACTTCCAGCATCATGGCAACAAGGCCCGCTACAGCTTCTTCAACCTGATGACGCTTGGCGCGACGCTGGGTGTGTTCCTCTCCGATAACCTTGGTACAACCTTCCTGTTCTTTGAAATCATGTCCTTTGCCAGCTATGCATGGGTTGCACACGAGGAAACGCCCGGTGCGCTGCGTGCCGCCGGTACGTATCTGGCGGTGGCGGTCATTGGCGGCCTGACCACGCTGATGGGTCTGTTCCTGCTCCATCACCAGCTGGGCACGCTGCAATTTGCTGAATTGCGTCAGGCCATGGGGACGGCGAATGTGACCCTGCCGGTCTGGCTGACGCTGATGGGCTTTGCCGCCAAGGCAGGTCTGTTCCCGCTGCACATCTGGCTGCCCAAGGCGCACCCGGTTGCACCCGCACCCGCTTCTGCGCTGCTGTCCGGCATTCTGACCAAGTCCGGCGTGTTCGGCCTGATTGTCCTGTGCGCGAATCTGATGCAGGGCAATGCTGCTTTCGGCAACGCCCTGATGGTGCTTGCCATTGTCACCATGTTCATGGGTGCCCTGCTGGCGCTGTTCTCCACCGACCTCAAGCGGACGCTGGCCTGCTCCTCGATGAGTCAGATTGGCTTCATCGTCTTTGGCCTGGCCACGCTTGTGTTGCTGGGCGATGCCGGTTCTCTGGCCGCCTACGGCACGGTGCTGCACATGGTCAACCACTCGCTGATTAAGCTGACGCTGTTCATGGCCGCCGGTGTGGTGTACATGAATCTGCATGCCCTTGACC
This sequence comes from uncultured Faecalibacterium sp., assembly GCA_964464815.1. Lineage (GTDB taxonomy): Bacteria > Bacillota > Clostridia > Christensenellales > Aristaeellaceae > UBA11524. The sequence goes on along the minus strand of CAYXHF010000003.1, from coordinate 2,155 downwards.
TCAACGACGTGCGTGGCTTTGGCCGCAAAAAGCCGCTGCTGCACATTGCCTTCCTGCTGGGCGCGCTGAGCATTGCGTGCATTCCGCCGCTGGGCAGTGGCTATAACAGCAAGAGTTTGCTGCACGAGGCGCTGCTGGAGCTGATAGGCGAAATGCAGGCAGTCGGTGCGCCGTGGATGGGCTACAAGGTGGCAGAGGTGCTGTTCCTGATTAGTGGCGGCCTGACCGTTGCGTACATGAGCAAGCTCTACATCTGCCTGTTCTGGCAGAAGCACCCCACGCGTCAGCAGGAGTTCGACGGCATGCGCCACTACATGAACGTGCCGACGACCATCGCCCTCGTGGGCAGTGCGCTGGTGCTTCCCTTCCTGGGTGCGCTGCCGAATCAGCTGATGCAGCCCATCGCTGACAAGTGCGCTTCGTTCTTCGCCGTCTCGTCCATTCCGCAGGCACTGGCATTCTTCAGCACGGAGAATTTGCAGGGTGCGGCCATTTCCATTGGCATCGGCCTTGCCGTCTATCTGCTGATTGTCCTGCCCTTCCTGACCCGCAAGGACGAAAGCGGCGTGCGCGCCTACGTGAACCTCTGGCCGGCGAAGCTGGATTTGGAGGATGCTGTGTACCGCCCGGTGCTGCTGACGCTGCTGCCGCAGGTGCTGACGCTGGTGTTCCGCTTCATCGCCGAGCTGCCCGAGGCAATCGTGCTGGTGGCACGCAAGAGCGTGTTCCGCATGCGCCAGACGCACAAGCCCGTACCGGTGGGCAACCGCTTCACCTACACGCTGGGCTGCCTGCTGAATTCGCTGGCGCGTCTGCTCAACCGCACGCTGTTGCAGCGTCATCCCATGCGCACGGACTTCGAGTACGTGCTGGATGCCTCCGTCCGGGAGATTTCCGACGGCATCCGTAGCATGAGCGTCAGCATTTCCTTCGGCTTGCTGCTGCTTTGCATTGGTCTCTATGTAACTTGCATGTATTTGCTGCAATAAGGTCAGAAAAGTGATTTTTCGCTTTTTTCGGGTCGTTGCCACGCGCACGACCCGGTTTTTTCTGTAAAAAAGCCGTACTTTCGTCATTTTCGTCCCTTTTTCGGTCGCCTTTGATGGAAAATTCGGGCGATAAATGGCAGTTCATGACGGGTGAACACATGTCACTGACTTGTCAATTTTTCAATTCTGTGATATGATATTAAATCGTGGGCAGACTATCATCTGCCAATTCACTGGTATCCCAAACAGGGCATTCATCAGAAGACCCTTTGTAAAATAGAAGGAGGATTCCCATGCCTACCACATCTTTTGATAAGGATTCCATCAAAGCCTCTATTATCGGCAAGCTTCAGCGCTATAACGGCCGTACCATCGAAGAGGCGTCTAACGGCCAGATTTATCGCGCCCTGGCGTCCACCGTGCGTGACCAAATCATGCAGAAGTGGATGATTTCCCGCGAAGAGCGCAAGACGAACAACAACAAGCGTCTGTTCTATCTCTCCGTGGAATTCCTGATGGGCCGCAGCCTGTACACCAATATCCTGAACCTCGTTTCCAGCGACGCCTATCGTGAGGCGATGGAGGAGCTGCACATTGACGTGGACAAGGTGCTCCAGGAAGAGCCCGAACCCGCGCTGGGCAATGGCGGCCTGGGCCGTCTGGCGGCTTGCTTCATGGACTCTCTGGCGTCCCTCGACCTGCCCAGCATGGGCTGCTCCATCCGCTACGAGTACGGCCTGTTCCGTCAGAAGATCGTGGATGGCCAGCAGGTTGAGCTGCCCGACTACTGGCTGGGCAACGGCAACGTCTGGGAAATGCCGGTCATGGAGGACGCGTGCGAGGTTCACTTCAACGGCCATGTGGAAATGGTCAATGAAAACGGCCGCATGACCTTCCGTCACGTTGGCTACAACACCGTGGAGGCTGTCCCCTACGACATGCCGCTGGTTGGCTATGACACTTCCACCGTCAACAGCCTGCGTCTGTGGAGCGCCCGCGCTCCCAAGCGTATCGACCTGAGCGACTTCAACCACGGTCACTTTGTGCAGGCCACCGAGGAGAAGGAGCTGGCCGAGGCCATTTCCAACATCCTCTATCCGGAAGACAATCACTATGAGGGCAAGCTGCTCCGTCTGAAGCAGCAGTACTTCTTCACCTCCGCCACC
>CAYXHF010000002.1:0-132112 GCA_964464815.1 uncultured Faecalibacterium sp. | reverse complement strand
TAGAGCACCTGACTCTTAATCAGGGTGTCTAGGGTTCGAGTCCCTAATGGTGTACAACTTCATTGCCCTGCTTGCAGGGCACATATGCACCATTAGCTCAGTTGGTAGAGCACCTGACTCTTAATCAGGGTGTCTAGGGTTCGAGTCCCTAATGGTGTACAGATTCCGGGCTGTTCCGAAATTCGGAACAACCCGGTTTTTCTATCTGTTTACAAATTTTCTGCACTTTTGTGGTAGTGTGCGCGGGAACAGGCGGCCAGCCTGTGAAATTTTCTTGCGCAAACAAGGGGAAAGCCCTTGTCGGATGTGTGTGAAATATGGTATAATATCCTGTATGCGTCTGAAAGAAAGACGCTGCGGTTTTGCCCGACGCTGCAACCCAAAGCGGAAGGCAATAAGCCGCATGCAAGGGAGGAAATGCGCTTGACCCTGCGGGAAGCTGCCCCAATGCTGCCGGATGACGCCCGTCGGCTGAATCCACTCCAGCTGGCGTATATTGGGGATACGGTCTTTGATTTGCTGATTCGCTCGCGCCTGCTGTATCGCGGCTACAACCTGCACCATTGCCATCAGGAGGCGGTGGCGGTTGTCAATGCCCGCGCACAGGCAGAGGCGCTCAGTCGCATTGAACCGCTGCTGACGGAGGAGGAAATGGCCATCGTCCGCCGCGGACGCAATACGCATGCACATCATGCTGCACCGCGCAATCAGAAGCCCATTGATTATCAGGCGGCAACGGCGTTGGAAGCCCTCGTCGGGTATCTCTACCTGACCGGGCAGGAGGAGCGCCTGCTGACCCTGTTTCAGCATAGTCAGGAGGTTACACCATGCCCCGTTCGATGATGAAGGTTGCCCTGATTCGCCACACGCTGTCGCCGGAAGAGGTGGTTGCGCTCGGTGCGCGGCTGTGCTATTCCCGTGCGACGGTCGATAGCTTGCAGCAGCGCGTCAGCCGCGATGACCAGAGTGCATTTGTCAGCAAAATCATGTCCATGGGGCATGAATCGGTGATGGAGCATGCGTCCTTTACCTTCGCGATGGAGGGCGTTTCCCGCGTGCTGCTGGCGCAGATTACGCGCCATCGTCTGGCGAGCTTCTCGGTGCAGAGCCAGCGCTACGTCAGCTACGAAAAGGGCTTTGGCTACATCGTGCCGCCGCGCATTGAGGCGCTGGGTGCGGATGCTGTGGCAGAGTTTGAGCAGCAGATGGATACCATTCACCAGTGGTACACCAGCTGGCAGGAGCGTCTGGGCACAGGGGAAGGCGGCAATGAGGATGCACGCTTCGTCCTGCCGGGTGCGTGTGAAACGCGTATGCTGGTGACGATGAATGTGCGCGAATTGCGCCATTTCTTCAGCCTGCGCATGTGCAGCCGCGCACAGTGGGAAATTCGTGCCCTGGCAGAGGAAATGCACAAGCTGTGCATGGAGGTTGCACCGGCACTCTTTGCCGATGCTGGCCCGGGTTGCCTTCGCGGCGCATGCCCGGAGGGTGAAAAATCCTGCGGTCTGGCGGGTGAAAAACGCCGTCAGCGTCGGGAATGGCTTCAGCAGCTGCAAGACAGCCAGGAAGCTAAGACAGAATAACGTGTTAAACAACTTGAACTGAGATAGAAATAGAGGAAAACAAACATGGCTTACTACGATCAGGCTCCGTCCCGCAAGAACAACAAGACCTCCCACGGCAAGGAAAAGTGGGTCGAGGAAGGCAGCGAATACCGCTCTGGCCGCCGCGGCGGTGCCAAGCGTGAGGACGGCAAGAAGTCCTTTGGTGACAAGAAGACCTATGGTGACCGCAAGTCCTTTGGCGATAAGAAGACCTACGGGGACCGCAAGTCCTTTGGCGACAAGAAGCCCTATGGCGAGCGCAAGTCCTTTGGCGACAAGAAGTCCTTTGGCGATCGCAAGCCCTACGGCAACCGCGACAACCGCTTTGATCGCCGCGCCCCGATGATGGAGGAGCGCACGCCGTCCTATCTGGATGCGGAATATCGTCCGGCCAATGCCATGGTGATGCCGCAGGAGCAGCAGCAGGACATGGCGCCGGAAAATCTGCTGGCTGGCCGCAACCCGATTCGCGAAGCCCTCAAGGCGGGTCGCGATATCGAGCGTCTGCTGGTGCAGAAGGGCGAGCTGACCGGCTCTGCGCGTGAAATCGTGCAGATGGCCAAGGAAGCGCACATTCCCGTGCAGGAAGTGGAGCATCAGCGCCTGAACGAGCTGGCGAAGAACCATCAGGGCATGGTCGCCTTTGCCTCTGCCTATCAGTACAGCACGGTGCAGGCCATGCTGGATGAGGCCGAAGAGAAGGGCGAGGATCCCTTCCTGATTCTGCTGGACGGCATCACCGATCCGCACAACCTGGGCGCCATCATCCGTAGCGCCGAGTGCGTGGGTGCGCATGGTGTCATCGTGCCCGAGCGTCGTGCTGTGGGCCTGACGCCGGCGGCGGTGAAGGCTTCTGCGGGTGCGGTGGAGCACATCAAGGTGGCGCGCGTGGTCAACATGAACCGCACCATTGAAATGCTCAAGGAGCGCAACGTCTGGACCTACGCCCTGACGATGGACGGCACGGACTACGAGAAGGTCAACTTCAAGGGTGGCGTCGCGCTGGTCATTGGCAGCGAAGGCGAGGGCATCAGCCATCTGGTGCTGGAAAACTGCGACCAGAAGGTCTCCCTGCCCATGGCGGGTCAGCTGGACAGCCTGAATGCGTCGGTTGCGGCGGGCGTTGTGATGTACCGCGTCCTTTCGACCCGTCGGGCATGAAGCCACTGCTGATTGTCGATGGCTACAACGTCATCGGCGCGTGGAGTGAGGCGGAGAAAAAGGGCTGGTCGCTGGATGAATCCCGTGATCGGCTCATGCGTCAGCTGGAGGACTACGCCGGCTTTTCCGGTGAGGAAATCGTGCTGGTCTTTGACGGGTACCAATCCGAACGGCTGACGACCACAGAGGAGATTCATGGTGCGCTGATGCTGATTTTTACCAAGCATGGGGAAACGGCAGACAGCTATATAGAGCGTCTGGTGGCACAGACGCCGAAATACCGCAGTGTCCGCGTGGCCACGTCGGACGGCCTCGAGCAATCGCAGGTGATGGGCAGTGGAGCCATCCGCATGACCAGCCGCGAATTGCTCCGGGAGCTGCGGGAAATGCGCCGCAGTGGCATGGCCGCCCATCAGGTGCAGCCGCAGCGCGGGCGCAATACCATTCTTTCGCGTATGCCGGAGGAAATCAGAGTACAGTTGGAAAAGCTTCGGCGCGGGGAATGAACCTTTGTCAAAGCAGGTGGATGATTTGTCAGACAAGCGTATGCTCGATAACGAGCAGGAACAGAACACGATGGAGCAGGAATTGATGCTTTCGGATGAGGAAGAAGCCTTGCTGGAAGCCGATTTTGATGTGCCGCAGGACGATGTACCCATTCGCTGCACAGAGCCTCGCTTCCAGGGCGGTCCGTATGCGGTATATGAGGATATGCTGGATGAGGACGTGGTGGCGCTGTGCCGGGAAAACGACGCACTGGCAGTCGAATTTTTGCTCAACAAGTACAAGAACTTTGTGCGCTCCAAGGCGCGGAGCTACTTCCTGATAGGCGCGGATCATGAGGATATTGTGCAGGAAGGCATGATTGGCCTGTACAAGGCCATCCGCGATTTCCGGCCGGAGAAGCTTTCTTCCTTCCGTGCGTTTGCGGAGCTTTGCATTACCCGTCAAATCATCACGGCCATCAAGACCGCGACGAGACAAAAGCATATCCCGCTGAACAGCTATGTGTCCCTGAACAAGCCACTCTACGACGAGGAGAGCGACCGCACGCTGCTGGATGTGTGCGCTGAGGGACATTCCTCCAATCCGGAGGAGCTGATTATCAGCCAGGAGGATGTGCGCGGCATTCATCAGCGCATTGATGAGGTGCTTTCTGATCTGGAGCAGGAGGTGCTGTCGGCCTATCTGGACGGCAAGAGCTATCAGGAAATTGCCGACAATCTGGGCCGTCATGTCAAGAGCATTGATAACGCCCTGCAACGCGTGAAGCGGAAGCTGGAAAAGTATATGGAAGATATGGAGCAGCAGGAGTAAACATCATGCTGATTCACAGGCGGCGAAAAAAACAGGAGAGAAACAGTTTCCCTCTTGCGTTTTCGCCGCTTTTGCGTTATGATAAGGGCAGGTACGTCAGGAAAGGAGTCTGGACGCCATGCTGAACCAGTTTGTGTTCATGTATTATTACGCGCTGCGTGAAGAGGGCAGGGCGTGATTTGGCGTGACTTCTCATTCATTCGAGAATACAAACGCCCTGCTGGCCAAGAAAATGGCAGCAGGGCGCTTTTTTATCGAAGGGAAGCACAACTGATGGCCGAAAAATGTAGTGGGCGTTGCAGCCCGGAAGTACGGAGGGAAAACCCATGATTGTTATTTTGAAGCAGGAAGCACGGCAGGATCAGATTGATCGACTGAAAAAGTTCCTATTGGATATGGGTCTGAGAATTGACGAATCCAAGGGCGAACACAGCACGATTCTGGGATTGGTTGGCGATACGACACGCGTCGATGCGGATTTGATTTCGTCCCTGGATGCGGTGGAGGATGTTCGCCGCGTGCAGGAGCCGTACAAGAAGGCAAACCGCAAGTTCCATCCGCAGGACACGCAGGTGGATTGCGGCGGCGTGCAGATTGGCCACGGCATGTTCCAGATTATCGCGGGCCCTTGCTCGGTGGAGAGTGAGGAGCAGATGGTGACGGTCGCCAAGGCCGTCAAGGCGGCTGGCGCAACGCTGCTGCGCGGTGGCGCGTTCAAGCCACGCACAAGCCCCTATGCGTTCCAGGGGTTGCACGCCGATGGCCTGAAGCTGCTGCTCAAGGCCAAGGAGGCCACGGGACTGCCCGTTGTGACGGAAATCATGGATGCATCGCATCTGCCGCTGTTTGATGATGTGGACGTGATTCAGGTCGGCGCACGCAACATGCAGAATTTTGAGCTGCTGAAGGTGCTGGGCAAGACGAATAAGCCGATTCTGCTCAAGCGTGGCCTGGCCAGCACGATTCAGGAATGGCTGATGAGCGCGGAGTACATCATGGCAGGTGGCAACGACAAGGTGATTCTGTGCGAACGCGGCATCCGCACCTACGAGACGGCGACGCGCAACACGCTGGATCTGTCCTGCATCCCGGTGCTGCGTGAAAAGACGCATTTGCCGATTCTGGTCGATCCCAGCCATGCCACGGGTGTGGCGCGGTTGGTCAAGCCCATGGCCATGGCCGCCACGGCCGCCGGTGCGGATGGATTGATGATTGAGGTACACCACGATCCCAAGCACGCGCTGTGCGATGGTGCGCAGTCTCTGACGCCGGACGAATTCGCTGATGTGGTTCGCCGCGTGAAGGGAATCCGCGCTGTTATCGAAGAATAATACTATGCCAAGCCGGTTGCAGCATGCCTGTGACCGGCTTGTTCCTTTTGTGTCGCTTTTTGGGCTGAAGGAACATTTACATTTCTCGAAACTGGGAGTACAATGACAGGCGAAAGACAATACAGAAAGAAGGCACATCTCCCATGAAGGATTTGACCACGGGCAAACCGGGTACGGTGCTGCTGCGCTACTCCCTGCCGCTGTTTGGCAGCATCATCTTCCAGCAGCTCTATAACATTGCGGATAGCTTTGTCGCGGGACGCTATGAGGGATCGGAGGCGCTGGCGGCGGTTGGCAACAGCTCGGAAATCACGCTGATTTTCATTGCCATTGCCTTTGGCTGCAACATCGGCACGTCGGTTGTCTCGGCGAATCTGTATGGACAGCGCGATTTGCGCCGCCTGCATACGTGCGTGACGACATCGCTGCTCTTTTCCGGCGTGCTGGCGCTGGTGCTGACGGTGCTTGGCTTGCTGCTGGCGCCGTGGATGCTGGAAATGCTCAAAACGCCACGGGAAACCATGGGAGACTCGCTGGCGTATTTGCAGATTTACCTGCTGAGCTATGTGTTCCTGATGCTCTATCAGGTGTCAACGGGTATTTTCTCCGCGCTGGGCGATTCGGTGACGCCGTTCTGCTTTCTGGCGGTGTCCTCGCTTGCGAATATTGCTGTGGACATTCTGTTCGTCCGTAATTTCCACATGGGTGTGCCGGGTGTGGCCTGGGCGACCTTCCTGTGCCAGTCCATCAGCGGTACTGTGGCTGTGGTGGCGGTGCTGGGCAAGGTGCATCGGGCGGCCAATGAAAAGAACTGTCCGCTCTTCTCCGTCCAGCTGCTGAAAAAGATGCTGGTGATTGCCATTCCCAGCGCCATTCAGCAGAGCTTCATCAGTGTGGGTAACATTCTGGTGCAGTATGTCATCAATGGCTTTGGGACGGCCTGCATGGCGGGCTACACGGCGGCCATCAAGCTGAACAACATGTTCGTTACGTCGGTGACGGCGTTGGGTAATGGCATCAGCAACTATACCAGCCAGAACCTTGGTGCGGGCAAGCACACCCGCATTCGTCAGGGCTGCCGCAGTGGCATTGTGATTGGCATGGTGATGGGCGCGTGCTTCGCGCTGGTGCTGAACATCTTTGCCCGGCCGCTGGTGCTGGCCTTCATCAACGATGGCAACGAGGCGGCTGTGCAGGTTGGCGTGGACTTCCTGCACATCGTGACGCCCTTCTACGTCTTCCTGACGCTGAAATTGACGGTGGACGGCGTGCAGCGTGGTGCGGCGCGCATGCTGCAATTCATGATTGCAACGCTGTCTGACCTGTTCCTGCGCGTGGTGCTGTCCTTCGCACTGTCACCCATTTACGGCATCAATGGCGTGTGGTACTCCTGGCCCATTGGCTGGCTGGTCGGTATTATCATGTCGGTTGGGCTGTATCTTGTCTGGGCGCTGCGGCTGCCGAAGGTGGATGAGCTACCCAAAACAGTGGCATAACAAAACGTCCTGTCGGAGCAATTTCCGGCAGGACGTTGTTTCGTTATTCGGGGAAGGAGAAGCGCGCAAAGGTGCGATACCCCAGCTTTTGATACCAGTGGTCGATGTGTGTGTAGGAGATGTAGCCCTTGTCGCAGCCGCCTTGATGGAGCAGCACCGTTGCCAGGTCAACCATGCGCAGGGCGATGCCGTGGCCGCGATAGGCGGGAACGGTGCCGACACAGCCGATGCTGCCGATTTTCACGCCGGGCTGGGAAATCACGCAATCCGCGTCTTCATCCACGATGCAGAAGGAAACGGGCGTGTCGTCCCAATAGGCGCAGAAAACGGGTGTGTGCGGCGTGAAGTACTGGCACCACTCCTCGTCAACGGAGGCAACCATCTGCTGCAAAATCGCCATGTCGCCGTGATAGAAGTCATAGCGCACGTGCGGGATGGGTGTGGTCTTCTCCTGATAGGAAGAAAGCGGCTGGCTCATTTCGGCAAATTCACCGTCAGGGCAGAAAACACAGCCCAGACGAGCTTCCATATCCAGCAGGCGCTGGAGGGAAATGCCCTCGGCAGCGCAAATGGTGTTCAAAAGGCTTTTGTTCGTCATGCAAATGTCTCCTTGAAAAGAAATGCCAGAACGCATAGGCTTCGTTCTGGCATAAGAAGGATTAGGGAATCTCTGAATCATTCGGCAGCACGCTAGCGGCTGAAATTCCGCTCGCTATCGTTCCACCTCATTTATTCAGAGCTTCCTTAGTCACAGTAGGCTTCAAACGCCTCGAAGAATTCCGGACAGGACCACGTGCCGCAGGCGGCCAGCTTGTCACTCTTGACGTTCATCTGGACGACAAGACCGTTGTCCAGGTCGATGATCAGGGACTGCTTGGCGCTGATGGAGCCACTGCTTTCATAGGTCGCGTTGCTCATCAGGATGGAAATCAAATCAGCGCAGGCGTCGGCATCGGTGACGATGCCCACGTCACTCAGCTCAATGGCGGTGACATGGCCGCTGATTTGCAGAGTGTCGGCAAGCGTTTCCGCACCCAGCAGGGCATGGCCGTTGAAACTGACACGCTGGAACAGGCGCGTCTTGCCATCCACCTCGGCGGCAACAAGCGTGCCACCCATGCCGCTGATTTCATACACCGTCGTGCCGGACAGCGCCGTGTTGGACAAAATGACATCCGTCCCGGAGAGCGACGGCTCGGTGGTGTACTCCGCAACCGCGCCCACGCTATTGCCCAGCAGAGAGGAGGACACATCGCGCGGCGAGGTCAGCATGCGGTAGTAGCTGCCATTTACGCCAATCAGCGGGAAGCTGCCACCGGAGGACTTTGACCAGATGCTACGGTAGGAGGGTGCGGCCTTCCGGCTGCTGACGGTCACGTCATCCTCGTTCAAATCGGCACGTAACACCGGCTCGGTGGCATCGGGTGTGTCAGGATTGCCCAGCGTGCTTGTCTGAATCAGGGGCGTGGCGCTTGGCTGCTGATTCGTCAGCAGGGGAGAAAGGCCCACGAACAGCGCCACGGCGGCGGTACAAAGCGCGGCGGCCGGTGCAAAACGGCGCAGGAAAAGGGCAGATGCTGACTGCTTGGGTGCGCGTGCTTCGCGCACGGCCATTTGGATACGTTGATTCAGCTCAGTCCCGGCTGTTAAGCCACCCATTGCCTCAGAAGCCGTTTCCGGCAGGTTGCGGAGCTGCTGCTCAAGCCAATCGTTATTCTGTGCTTCGTGCTTCACCGGGCATCGCCTCCTTTCGCGAGAATGGTTTCAAGCTTTTTTCGCCCACGACTCAGGCGGGAAGAAATGGTTCCTTCGGGAAGCTCCAGCATTTCCGCAATCTCGGCAATGCTAAGCCCCTGATAGTAGTGAAGGAGAATAATCTCCTTGAACACGGCCGGCAGCTGGTTAATGGCGCTCATCATGGCTTCCTTCTCATCATGACGGGCGAATTCATCCGGCGCGGGAATCATCTCGAACGTCGGGCCACCCAGCACCACGCGCTTCAGCCATGCGCCACGCCACAAATCGCGGCAGCGGTTCAGCGCGACCTTGAGCAACCAGGATTTTTCGCGTCCCGGTTGGAGCAGAGGACTTGTCGTCATCAGGCGGATGAAAACATCCTGGCAGACGTCCTCCGCTTTTTCGCGATCGCCCAGGTAGAAGTAGCTGACGCGAAGCACGTCGGTTGCGTACTGCTCATAGAGTCGAGCGAAATACGCAGGATCATCGCGCACATCTGGCACAGGCTGATACGAATCATCGAGGCCCTTTGCGGCGGCGGGAGAAACATAAGCCTGTTGCACAGCGCTTTCCTCCTTTTGAGATGCAAGGGTTTTCCCTTTTGTGGGTTCACCTATCAAACGAATGACGCCTCCTTTCTCATCCCGAAAAAATAAATTTTTTTCACGTTTTTCAGAAAAAGATTATAGCACGGATAGGCCAATTACGCAAGCATGCTGGAAGGGCAGGAAAATAGCACAATCAACATGCGGAAACTGTACGGATAACCAGTCAACTCGAACGCAAAAAGGGAGTCGAGAAAAGTCGCGGCGTCGTGCAAAAACCAGTTCCATAGGCGTCGATATTAGCCTTCCATGCGGAAACTGTAAGGATAACCAGCCAACTCGAACGCAAAAAGGGAGTCAAGAGGGCGAATCGCCCTCTTGCGGGTGCAGGGCAGCGCCCAGCTGGGTTTGGGCAAAGCCCAAGAAACGAGCCGAGCTTGCAAAGTCGCGGCGTCGTGCAAAAATCAGTTCCATGGGCGTCGATATTAGCCTTCCATGCGGAAACTGTAAGGATAACCAGTCAACTCGAACGCAAAAAGGGAGTCAAGAGGGCGAATCGCCCTCTTGCGGGTGTAGGGCAGCGCCCTGCTGGGTTTGGGCAAAGCCCAAGAAACGAGCGGAGCATGCAAAGTCGCGGCGTCGTGCAAAAACCAGTTCCATGGGCGTCGATATTAGCCTTCCATGCGGAAACTGTACGGATAACCAGCCAACTCGAACGCAAAAAGGGAGTCAAGAGGGCGAATCGCCCTCTTGCGGGTGCAGGGCAGGGCCCTGCTGCCTGGTGGATAGAAAAAAATAGGGCTTTCTTCACGAAAATGTACGTAAATAGCTTGAAAAGGCTCTGTAAATGTGGTAAAATAAGCGCTGTGCGTATAGAATCAAAAAAAACGCATGACCGGGGAATCCATCCCCGACGAGAGCGCAGGAGGGAATATATTCCAATGAGCACTACTTTTGAAAAGATTTCCAGCAACAAGGTGAAGCTGAGCTTTGTTGTCCCCGCCGAGGATTTTGATAAGGCGCTGAATACGGCGTATCTGAAGAATCGCAGCAAGATTTCTATCCCCGGATTCCGTAAGGGCAAGGCGCCCCGCAACGTTATTGAGCGTATGTACGGCGAAGGCGTGTTCTACGATGACGCGCTGGATGCTATTTTCCCCGAACTGTACAGCGCAGCGGTGAAGGAGCACAACGTGGATGTTGTGGACCGTCCGCAGGTGGATGTGCAGGAAATCGGCGCGGGCAAGGACCTGAAGTTCACGGCCGAAGTGTTCGTGCGTCCTGACGTGACGCTGGGCGACTACAAGACCCTGACGGTTGAGGTTGAGCCCAAGGAGCTGGTGACCGACGAAGAAATCGACAACCGCATCAAGCAGGATCAGCAGAAGGGTGCCCGTACCCTGGATGTGACCGACCGCGGCGTTGATTACACCGATACCGTGAACCTGGACTATGCCGGCACTGTGGACGGCGTGGCCTTTGAAGGTGGCACGGCGCAGGGCCAGACCCTCAAAATCGGCAGCGGCATGTTCATCCCCGGCTTTGAAGAGCAGATGGTTGGCATGAACGTTGGCGAGGAGAAGGACCTGACGGTTACTTTCCCCGAGCAGTATCATGCGGAAAACCTGGCTGGCAAGGAAGCTGTCTTCCACGTGAAGGTCAACGGCATCACCAAGGTGGAGCTGCCCGAGCTGGATGACGAGTTCGCGCAGGATAACGGCTTTGACACCTTCGACGCTTACAAGGCGGATGTGGAGAAGAAGCTGCACGAAATCGCTGACCGCAACTACGACATCGAAATCGAAAATGCGCTGATTGAAAAGGCTGTGGAGAACGCCCAGATGGACATCCCCACCGCGATGATCGATGATCAGCTGAACTACGTCCTGCGTGACGTGGAGTACTCCATGATGCGTCAGGGCCTGCGCATGGAAGACTACCTGAAGTACACCAACCAGACCCGTGAGCAGATGGCCGAGCAGTATCGCGGCGAGGCGGAGCATCGCGTGAAGATTCAGCTGGTGCTGGAAGCCATCCGCAAGGCTGAGAACGCCGAGCCCACCGAGGAAGAAGTCGATGCGCAGATCGCCAAGCAGGCGGAGCGTATGGGCCAGGAGCTGGAAGCCTTCAAGGCGTCCCTGACCGATGACCAGACCAACTACCTGTCTGATCTGGCCGCCATCCAGAAGGTCTGCGACCTGATGAAGGCCGGTGCGACCGTGGTGGACAAGCAGCCGCAGGAAGAAACCGAAGCCCCCGCTGAGGATGCTGCGGAAGAAACCAAGTAATCCATACGTCAATCAACGCGGGAGAAGAGTCGCGGGCTTTGCCTGTGACTGCTCCCGCGCTTTTCAGCATCATGGGAAAACATGCCGCGATGTGCATAGAATGCCCTTTTCGGGCGTACACTGACGGGGAGTGCCTTTTTTTCCTGCCCTAAGGTGCCGCGGCAATGCAAGGAGGTACATGCATGAATCTGATTCCCTATGTGGTCGAACAGACCAACCGCGGTGAGCGGTCGTATGATATTTATTCCCGTTTGCTCAAGGATCGAATCATCTTTTTGGGCGGCGAAATCAATGACGACGTGGCAAACACGGTCGTGGCGCAGATGCTCTTCCTGGAAATGGAAGATCCCGATGCGGATATCTGCCTGTATATCAATAGCCCTGGCGGCTCCGTGACGGCGGGCATGGCGATTTATGATACCATGCAGTACATCAAGCCCCAGGTGCGCACGGTCTGCATCGGCATGGCCGCGTCGATGGGCGCATTCCTGCTGATGGCTGGCCAGAAGGGCAAGCGCTGCGCCCTGCCCAACAGCGAAGTGATGATTCATCAGCCCCTGGGCGGCGCACAGGGTCAGGCGACCGATGTGCAGATTCAGGCCGAATGGCTGCTGAAGACCAAGGAAAAGATGATCCGCATGAAGGCGGAGATGACCGGGCAGGATATCGAACGCATCCGCCGCGATGTGGAGCGCGATCACTTCATGTCCGCGAAGGAAGCGCTGGAATATGGTATCATCGACGAAATCTTCGATCCCCGGAAAAAGACCAACTGAGTCGGGCAAAAACCCGGAGCAGGACGACCTGTGAGGTAGAAAATGGCAAAAGACGATATGAACCATACCAAGCTGCAACGATGCAGCTTCTGTGGGAAAAATGAGCGACAGGTTCGTCGCCTTGTGGCTGGGCCGAATGACGTGTGCATCTGCGATCAGTGCATCATGCTCTGCCAGGAGATTATGGTGGCGGATATGCCCTCGGCGCAGCAGCACCGCCAGCCGCAACAGCAGCAGCAGTTTGACCATCTGCCGTCACCGGCGGAAATGAAGACGGTGCTGGATTCCTACGTCATCGGGCAGGAGCATGCCAAGCGTGCGCTGTGCGTGGCGGTGTATAACCACTACAAGCGAATCGGCCAGAAGGTCGGGCGCGACGATGTGGAGCTGCAAAAGTCCAACATCCTGATGGTTGGCCCGACGGGCTGCGGCAAGACGTTCCTGGCGCAGACGCTGGCACGCATCCTGAATGTGCCCTTCGCCATTGCGGATGCAACTAGCTTGACCGAGGCTGGCTATGTGGGCGAGGACGTCGAGAACATCCTGCTGCGCCTGATTCAGGCGGCAGATTACGACATTGAGGCGGCGCAGCGCGGCATCATCTATATCGACGAAATCGACAAGGTGGCCCGCAAGAGCGAGAATCCGTCCATCACCCGCGATGTCAGCGGTGAGGGCGTGCAGCAGGCGTTGCTCAAAATTCTGGAAGGCACGGTGGCCTCTGTTCCGCCGCAGGGTGGCCGTAAGCACCCGCAGCAGGAAATGATTCAGATTGACACGACCAATATCCTCTTCATCTGCGGCGGCGCGTTTGACGGCATCGTGCCGATTATCGAGAGCCGCACGGGCAAGAAGAATCTGGGCTTTGGTGCGGAGCTGACCAGCAAGACGCCGGAAGGCAGCACCGAAGCGCTCAAGAAGATGCGCCCGGAGGATCTGACGAAGTTCGGCCTGATTCCTGAATTCGTGGGTCGTCTGCCGATTACGGTGACGCTGGATGCGCTGGATGAGGATGCGCTGGTGCGAATCCTGACCGAGCCGAAGAACGCGCTGTGCAAGCAGTATCAGAAGCTGCTGGGCATGGATGGCGTGAAGCTGACCTTCGCGCCGGAAGCGGTGCGCGCAATCGCACAGATGGCCATTGAGCGCAAGTGTGGCGCACGTGGCCTGCGTGCCATCATTGAGGACGTGATGCTGGACACGATGTTCGATCTGCCGGGCCAGATGGAAATCAATGCCTGCGAAATCACGGAGGATGCGGTGCTGGGCAAGGAAACGCCGCGCCTGCATGAAGGGGTGCGCCGCTATCCGGGTCGCCCCAAGCGCAAGGTGCAGGAGCCTGCGGAGGCGCTGCCGGAAAACGTGGAAGGCTATTAAAATCCAATCAAAAAGGACGAATCTGCAAGCAAGATGCAGGTTCGTCCTTTTTTTGACCCAGTGCGTGGTCGTTGGTTATTTCTTGTAGGCGGTGACGTTCAGAATTTCTTCCGCACGCTTGACCTGCTCCTCCGTGGGCGTCGGGACGCCTTCGAGCGGGTAGGGAATGCCGAGCTTCTGCCACTTGGACAGACCCAGAGTGTGATAGGGCAGAATCTCCACGCGCGTGACGTGGTTCAGGCTGGCGATGAAATCGCTCATGCGGCGCAGGTCGTTTTCATCATCCGTCACGCCCGGAACGAGTACGTGGCGAATCCACAGCTCCTTGCCGTGGTCGGAGAGATACCGCGCCATGTCCAGAATGTTTTCATTGCCGTGGCCGGTCAGCTCCTGATGGAGCGTGGTGTCAAACTGCTTCAAATCCAGCATGAACAGGTCGGTCAGGCTCATCAACTCATCAAAGCGCTCCAGCCACTCGCTGTCGCGACGGAAGGGCTGACCGGCGGTGTCGATGCAGGTGTGAATGCCTTCCTTCTTCATCAGGCGGAAGAACTCAGTCACGAAGTCCAGCTGCAACAGCGGTTCGCCACCGGAGATGGTGATGCCGCCATTGTTGCGCCAGTAGGATTTGTAGCGGATGGATTTATCAAACAGCTCGCGTGCCGTCATCTCCTTGGTCTGGCCCAAAGAGGACGGGCACCACGTATCGGGATTGTGGCAGAACTTGCAGCGCAGCGCGCAGCCGTAGAGGAACACAGCACAGCGGACGCCAGGGCCATCCACCAGTGCAAAGGATTCAAAAGAATGGACACGTCCCGTAATGTTGGGATTCGGTTCACGCATGACAGCCAACTCCTTATGCGGGGGTACTGGGCAGGAGCGAAGGGCTTCCGCCTGATGATAGTATACCCAAAAAAGCGCGTCTGTAAACTCAAAAAACGGTTTTTTTTCGCGGAAAAGCGCACCAATCGGGCAGAAAAAAACCCGGCGGAAGTTTCCCTCCGCCGGGCGATGGCTTTACGCCGGGAAATTACATACGGGTGTGGCAGGTACGGGCGATAACGTCCATCTGCTGCTCACGGGTCAGGTCGATGAACTTCACGGCATAGCCGGAAACACGGATGGTGAAGTTCGCGTATTCTTCCTTCTCCGGATGCTCCATGGCGTCGATCAGCTTTTCCTTGCCGAACACGTTCACGTTCAGGTGATGCGCGCCCTGCTCGAAGTAGCCGTCCATGACCTGCACCAGGTTGTTGATGCGCTCCTGCGGATCGTGGCCCAGCGCATCGGGGTTGATGGTCTGGGTGTTGGAGATGCCGTCCAGGGCCCAGTGATAGGGCAGCTTGGCGGTGGAGTTCAGAGAGGCGACCAGGCCGTTCTGCTCAGCACCGTAGGAGGGGTTCGCACCGGGCGCCAGGGGAGTCCAAGCCTGACGGCCGTCGGGCGTGCTGCCGGTGGCCTTGCCATACACGACGTTGGAGGTGATGGTCAGGATGGAGGTGCTGGGCTCGGAATCGCGATAGGTGTGATGCTTCTTCACCATGTCGATGAAGGTCTTCAGCAGCCACTTCGCGATGTCATCAGCGCGGTCATCGTCGTTGCCGTACTTGGGGAAGTCGCCTTCGGTCTTGTAGTCATAGACCATGCCGGATTCGTCGCGAATCGCGGTGACCTTGGCATACTTCAGGGCGCTGATGGAGTCAACGCAGTGAGAGAAGCCAGCGATACCGGTGGCGAAGGAGCGCTTCACGTCGGTGTCGATCAGGGCCATCTCAGCCGCTTCGTAGTAGTACTTGTCATGCATGTAGTGGATCAGGTTCAGCACGTTGACGTACAGACCAGCCAGCCAGTCGAGCATGCGCAGGTAAGCGGGCTTGACGATATCCCAGGTCAGCTCGTTCTCGGTGATGGGCGCGTAGCACGGACCAATCTGGGTCTTCAGCTTCTCGTCCACACCACCGTTGATGGCGTACAGCAGGGCCTTGAGCAGGTTCGCACGCGCGCCGAAGAACTGCATCTCCTTGCCGGTCTGGGTTGCAGACACGCAGCAGCAGATGGAGTAGTCGTCGCCCCACACGGGCTTCATCACGTCGTCGTTCTCGTACTGGACGGAGGAGGACAGGATGGAGATGTGGGCAGCGTACTTCTTGAACGCTTCAGGCAGACGCGCGGTGTACAGCACGGTCATGTTGGGTTCCGGAGACGGGCCCATGTTTTCCAGGGTGTGCAGGAAACGATAGTCGTTCTTGGTGACCATGGAACGGCCGTCCAGGCCAGTGCCGCCAACTTCCAGGGTCGCCCAAACGGGGTCGCCGGAGAACAGCTCCTGGTAGGAGGTGATACGAGCGAACTTGACCATACGGAACTTCATGACCATGTGGTCAACCAGCTCCTGCGCCTCGGACTCGGTGATGACACCGTTCTCCAGGTCGCGCTCAACATAGATGTCCAGGAAGGTGGAGATACGGCCAACGGACATAGCAGCACCGTTCTGGGTCTTGATGGCGGCCAGGTAGCCGAAGTACAGCCACTGGAACGCTTCGTGCGCGTTGCTGGCGGGCTTGGAGATGTCGTAGCCGTAGGAGGCGGCCATGACCTTCATTTCCTTCAGGGCGTTGATCTGAAGGGTGATCTCCTGACGCTGACGGATGATGTCATCGGTCATGGTGCCGTCGCCGCAGTTGTCGTAGTCATGCTTCTTCTCGGCAATCAGCACGTCGATGCCGTACAGAGCCACACGGCGATAGTCGCCCACGATACGGCCACGGCCATAGGTGTCCGGCAGACCGGTGATGATGTGGGACTTACGGGCGGCGCGCATTTCGGGCGTGTAAGCCATGAACACGGCGTCGGAGTGAGTCAGGTGATATTCGGTGAAGATCTTGTGCAGTTCGGGAGCCGGCGTATAGCCGTTCTCGGTGCAGGACTGCTCAGCCATGCGGATGCCGCCGAAGGGCATGAAAGCACGCTTGAGGGGCTTATCGGTCTGCAGACCAACAACCTTCTCCAGATCCTTCAGGTCTTCGTTGATGTAGCCCGGCTTATGAGAAGTCAGGGTGGACACAATCTCGGTGTCCATATCCAGAACGCCGCCCTTAGCGCGTTCTTCCTTCTGCAGCTTCTGCAGAGCGCCCCACAGCTTGTCAGTCGCTTCGGTCGGGCCGACCAGGAAGGACTCGTCACCGTCGTAAGGCTTGTAGTTGGTCTGGATGAAGTCGCGAACGTTGACTTCTTCCTTCCAGATCGAACCCTTGAAGCCATTCCACTGCTCAAAATTGTACATGATGGTTGACCTCCTGTGTTTAATTTGTACCGGGGCAAAAAGGAAAACGAATGTCATTTCCGGCGCATCCGCAGGGGATGCAGCACCTGGATGAAATGACCACTGCCTCCGGACCAAAGATATTCTATCACAATATGTTGTATAATGCAATAGGCAAAACAACAAATCACACAAAAAAATGACAACTTGCTGGAAACCCTTACAAACCCGCGAAAATGGCGGGTTTGCGCCTTGCGGAGAGAGAATGGCGACAAGCGAATCTCTTTTTTTGCGGGAAAAAGCGAAACACAATATATAGTGGTTGACGAAAAGCGAAGCAACAAGTTCTGTATACACGAAAAAGCGGGAAAAGAAAAGTTTTTGCAGGGAAATCGTCATTCTGGCATGGATTTCCCCCGCATCGGGCATAATGCTTTGCAGCAAATAGCAGGAGGAAATGGAACATGTTTGCCTCAATTCTGGTGGTGATTCAATTGCTGGTGTCGGTCGTGGTCGGGCTGTACTTTTTTCGCCAGCTGCGCCAGAGCAAGCAGCACGAGCCGACCCATGGCAAGGAAAGCACGCGCGAGATGGAGCGGATGCGCCATTTGCGCGCCATTCATCTGTCCGAGCCACTGTCGGAGCGCGTTCGGCCGACACAAATGTCGGATGTTATCGGACAGGAGGACGGCATTCGCAGCCTGAAGGCGATTCTGTGCGGTGCCAATCCGCAGCATGTGCTGATTTACGGCCCGCCTGGTGTGGGCAAAACGTGTGCGGCGCGTCTGGTGCTGGAAAGCGCCAAGGCATCCGAGGGCACGCCGTTTTTGCCGGATGCGCCGTTTGTGGAAATGGACGCGACCTGTGTGCGCTTTGATGAGCGCTCCATTGCCGATCCCCTGATTGGCAGCGTACACGATCCCATCTATCAGGGTGCGGGCCAGCTGGGCTCGCAGGGTGTGCCGCAGCCAAAGCCGGGCGCCGTCACCAAGGCGCATGGCGGTGTGCTGTTTTTGGACGAGATTGGTGAGCTGCATCCGATTCAGATGAACAAGCTGCTCAAGGTACTCGAGGATCGCCGCGTGATGCTCGATAGCGCGTACTACAATCCCGATGATCCGGCGATTCCGCGCTATATCCATGATATTTTCCGCAATGGCTTGCCGGCTGATTTTCGTCTGGTGGGTGCAACGACGCGCAGTCCGTCGGAAATCAGCCCTGCCTTGCGCTCGCGGTGTATGGAGATTTTCTTCCGCGCCCTCACGCCGGATGAAATTGCCCTGATTGCCTCCGGTGCGGCAGAACGGGCCGGATACGCCATGGCCAAGCAGGAGGCGGAGACGATTGGCCGCTATGCCGAGTGCGGACGCGATGCGGTCAACATCGTGCAGATGTGCGCAGGACTGGCGCAGTTGGATGAGCGCAAGATGATTTTGCCCGATGATGTGAAGTGGGTCATCAAGAGCGGCCACTACACCGTGCATGCGCAGCAAAAGGCGGAGCTGCGCAGTCGCGTGGGTGTGGTGCATGGGCTGGCGGTGTACGGCGAAAATCAGGGCGCCTTGCTGGATTTGGAGGCCGTGGCCACGCCGGGCAATGGTGAAATTACCGTCACGGGCATCGTGGACGAGGAGGAGCTGGGGCAGGAGGGACACCGGATGCGCCGCCGCTCCACGGCATGCGGCTCGGTGGAGAATGTGCGCACGGTGCTGCGGGCGCTTGGGTATACTCTGTCGGACAAGAACCTGCACCTGAACTTCCCCGGTGGTATGCCAGTGGATGGCCCGTCGGCAGGCGTTGCGATGGCCGTGGCGGCGGTCAGTGCCCTGACCAACACACCGGTGGACGGCACGATGGCCGTGACTGGCGAAATCACGGTGCAAGGGCGTGTCAAGGCTGTTGGCGGTGTGCCGCAAAAGCTGGAGGCGGCCTGTCAGGCAGGCTTGCTGCGTGTGCTGATTCCGCGCGACAACGACGCGGAGACGTTGCATGCCTCTGCCATGGAGGTGCAGTGCATTGACGATGTGCGTCAGGCACTCTCGGCCATGCTGCTGTGCGAGGCGCAGGACGAAACGCCCATGCAGACGGCGCACACGGTGCAGGAGAACACCCTTGTTGCTGCGGCCGCAGAGCCAAGCGCGTGACAGCGGAAAAAATCAGCAGGTGTTCAGCCCTTTTCCCCTTTGATTTTCCTGTTTTTGCTGTAAATTTTACGGTTTTTGAAGAAAAAAACATTACATTATATACTTTTTCGCTTGCCAAAGCGCGAAGGAATATGTATACTATATCTCTGCCGGAATCAGCACGGTGTCTTTATGCTGTCCGGTCTGATAGCGTGGGCGCACTGCTGCCCCATGAGGAGGAACTATGCCCAGAAAGAAAACAAACCTGACCATGCCGGTGCTGGCGCTCCGGGGAATGATGGTGTTCCCGCATATGGTGCTGCACTTTGACGTGGGGCGTCCCAAGTCTGTATCGGCGCTTCAGGAAGCAATGATGGACGACCAGAAGATTTTTTTGGTCGCGCAAAAGGATACGGATACCATTGATCCGCAAATTGAGGATTTGTGCCACGTCGGCACGGTGGCGACGGTCAAGCAGGTGATGAATCTGCCCGGCGACAGCCTGCGTGTGCTGGTGGAAGGCGAATGCCGTGGCGAACTGGTGTCGCTGACCCAGGAGGAGCCGTTTATGCTCGGCCGCATCCGTCTGCCCAAGGTCGAGGAGGCTGAGGACGAGACGGAAATGACGGCCCTGGTGCGCACGGCCAAGAAGTATTTTGAGGAATATGCCGGAAATGGTCAGCGCGTGAGCGACGCGACCACGCAGTCCATCCGCGAGGTGGACGAGCCGGATCATCTGGCTGACGTGATTGCCGCCAATATCCTGACCAAGCTGGAGGATCGCCAGCGCGTACTGGAAGAGCTGAATGTCAAGAACCGGCTGGAAACGCTATGCACCATCCTGCTGCGTGAAATCGAACTGGCTGATGTGGAGCAGAAGGTGCAAAGTCGCGTCAAGCATCAGGTCGAGCGCAACCAGAAGGATTATTACCTGCGCGAGCAGATTCGTGCCATTCAGACGGAGCTGGGTGACGGCGACGGCATCGAGGTGGAGGAGCTTCGCGAAAAGGCAGAAAAGCTGCCCCTGAACGAGGAGGCCCGCCAGCGCGTCAACAAGGAAATTGACCGCCTGTCCCGCATGGCACCCGGCACGCCTGAGATTGGCATGTCGCGCACGTATATCGAATGGATTCTGGACTTGCCCTGGGGCAAGGAGACCATCGACAATCTGGATTTGAAGCGCGCCCGCAAGCTGCTGGCCAAGAACCACTACGGTCTGGAAAAGGTCAAGGAGCGCATCATCGAGTATCTGGCGGTGTTGCGCATGAAGCAGAATATGCGTGGCCCGATTCTGTGCTTTGTCGGCCCGCCTGGCGTGGGCAAAACGTCCATCGTGCGCGCTGTGGCCGAGGCAATGGGGCGCAAGTTTGTGCAGGTGTCCCTGGGCGGCGTGCAGGATGAAGCGGAAATTCGCGGTCATCGCCGCACCTACATCGGCGCGATTCCGGGTCGGATCATTTCGGGCATGAAGCAGGCCGGAACGATGAATCCTGTCTTCCTGTTTGACGAAATCGACAAGATGAGCAACGACTATCGCGGCGATCCGGCCAGCGCTATGCTGGAAGTGCTGGATGCGGAGCAGAATGCTGAATTCCGCGACCACTATCTGGACTTGCCCTTTGACCTGAGCCGTGTGATGTTCATCACCACCGCCAACAGCATGGATACGATTCCCGGCCCCTTGCTGGACCGTATGGAAATTATCGAGGTGCCGTCCTACACCGAGGAAGAGAAGCTGCAAATCGCCAAGCGCCATCTGCTGCCCAAGCAGGTGGAGATGCACGGCCTGACCGACGGTGCGGTGAAGATGACCGATCGCGTGATGCGTCAGCTGATTGAAGGCTACACCCGTGAGGCTGGTGTCCGCACGCTGGAACGCACGGTTGCCAAGGTTGTTCGCAAGGCGGCGGTGACGATGCTGGATGAAGGCATCGAGACGGTCAGTGTGACGGACAAGCAGCTGCGCACGTATCTGGGCATCCCGCGCTACATCCGCGAAGCGCCGGAGAAGGAGCCGCGTGTGGGCATCGTCAACGGCCTTGCCTACACCACGGTTGGCGGCGAAATGCTGGAGGTAGAATGCCTGACCATGCCGGGCAAGGGCAATCTGCGCCTGACGGGCAAGCTGGGTGATGTGATGAAGGAGTCGGCAGAAGCGGCGTTCTCCTACATCCGCGCACATGGCAAGGAGCTGGGTCTTAACGACAACTTCTATCAGGAGAAGGACATTCACATTCACGTGCCGGAAGGCGCTGTCCCCAAGGATGGCCCGTCCGCTGGCGTGACGATGGCGACGGCTTTGGCATCGGTGCTGACGGGCATTCCGGTGCGCAATGATGTGGCGATGACAGGGGAAATCACCCTGCGTGGCCGCGTGCTGCCCATCGGCGGACTGAAGGAAAAGTCTTTGGCGGCCTATCGTGCGGGCATCAAGACGCTGATTATCCCCAAGGAGAACGAAAAGGATCTTGAGGAAATTCCGGCGCACGTGCTCAGCCAGTTCCGCGTGGTTTGCGTGGAAAATATCGAACAGGTGCTGGAAAATGCACTGGTGCGGCCGGCAGCGGCAAGAGAAGCGTAAGGAGAAATACAAATTGGAAATCAAGAAAGCAGAGTTTGTCACGTCCATGGCGCAGTATGGGCCGTTTGAGGGCGTCGGTCTGCCGCAGATTGCGGTGGCAGGCAAGTCTAACGTGGGCAAGAGCAGCCTGATTAATAAGCTGTGCAACCGCCATGCTTTGGCGCGCACGTCCCAGACGCCGGGCAAAACGCGCCTGATTAATGCGTTTTTGCTCAATGAAAACTTCCATCTGATTGACCTGCCCGGCTATGGCTTTGCCCGCGTCGATAAGCAGGAGAAGCTGCGTTGGGGCAAAATGATGCAGGACTACTTCGAGCAGTCGGAGCAGCTGCTGCACGTGCTCTGCCTGGTGGATATTCGCCACGAGCCGACGGAGGACGACAAGCAGATGAACCTGTTCCTGCGCCAGATGGGCATTCCGTTCACGGTCATTGCCACCAAGGCCGACAAAATCAGCCGCGGTGCGCGCCAGAAGCAGCTGGCGCCCATCTGCCGTGCGCTGCTGGTGCAGCCGTGGGAAATCATCTGCTGGTCCTCTGAGGACGGCACGGGTCGCGACCAGCTGCTCAAGCTGCTGGAAGATGTGCTGACGCCGGAAGAAGCGCCGGAGGAAGGCATCTGATTAAAGCAACAGATTCACGCATGCGACACCTTCCACAATCCTTCTGCATACGATGGAAACTGCCAGTAAGCCCAAGGTGCAGATGGATGGAGGGATGGCGCAATGAAGCATGAACATGATCGGCGCACGACGCCGCGCAATTTGGTGATTCCGCGCACGGAGCTGGTGTATCTGCCAGTGACGCCAGAGGTGGCGCGTGCGGTGGAGCAGGCGATGCAGACCACGCTGGCTGGTACGCTGACGCCGCCCCAGCAAACGCCTCCGAAAAAACGCTCGGCGGCCGGAAAGGCCATCCTGCATGCGCGGGGCGTATCGCTACCGGGTGTGCAGGGGATGAACCGCGGTGTGCGCCGCTATCGAAAGCCGATGGAAACGCAAGGCGTGCAGGGAACAAGCGGTGAAGCGTCAATGGCAGATGCGCCCCAAAGGAGTGTGCAGCTGACGGGTGTGCAGGTGCTGCCCCAAGGTGGCACGGCCGTACTGACGGTGCGGGAGACGCAGGAGTCACCTGCGAAAATGTCATGAGAAAACGCGCTGTCGTGTTGACGACAGCGCAAGGCACGCCTGATGTCAGCGTACAAAAATTTGGGTGGCATAGACGTAGCCGTTGTCGTCATAGACGATGCCAATCCCGACCTTCTGCCATGCACTGGAAAGAATGTTGCGCCTGTGTCCGTCAGAGGACATGAAGGCCGCATGGGCCTTTTCTGTGGTGGCGTGGTGGGCAATGTTCTCACCGGCTGAGGTGAAGGAATAGCCAAAATGGCGCAGCATGTCACTCACGCGCCCATAGGTGGGCGACTCATGCGCGAAATACCGGTTGGTCTTCATATCATTGGATTTGACGCGGGCAATCTGCGAAAGGGCAGGATCGAGGGTCAAAGGAGCTAATCCTTGCAGAATTCTTTCCTGATTGAGCAAATTCAGCATATTTTCCTCTTGCACTTGCGTCAATGCTGTAGTATAATCATCACCCGTGGAAGGTATAGGCGTTTTTGTCGCCTCTGGCGCACTGGGCAGAGAAGGCGTCGGCTGCGGCGTGGCCGTGGCGGTTACGTCGCCTGCGCTGCCTGTGTCACAAATTGTTCCAGCGGGCCGATACCAGGTGCTGTGGTCAAACTGCGATGTGGGAAAACCCTCTGCGGCGGCTGTTGTCACAACGGCAACCAGGGCACAAAGAAAAACGCGATGCTTCTTGTTCATGGGGTAGTTCCTCCGATAAAGATTTCGGCTTTTGAACAAAACCGTAACAAGAATGTAACATAAACGCACATGGAGAAGCAAGCAATTCGCCAGTGTGCTTCCATGGAAACAGCTACCACAAGATACGCCGAATCGGCGCAAAGCCCGAACGGTCTGAAATAGTAGGAGGAGTCATCTGATGAAAAAGTATATTCAGTGCCCGCGCTGCGAGCTGAATTATATCACAACGCCCGGCGACAAGTACTGCAAGGTCTGCATGCGGGAAATGAAGGGTGAGGGCAGCCAGGACGAAATCGAAATGTGCAGCGTCTGCAACGAGAATCCGGCCCTGCCGGGTCGCGATATCTGCCTGTTCTGCCTCAAGGAAATGAATGCGCAGGCGGGCAGCTCTGTCTCCAGCACGTCGGATGATTCTGGCGATGGTGATGGCGAGCAGGTCAACACCCGCAGCCTGACGGACATGGACGATGTTAGCTCCATGGACGAAATTCAGATGCTGCCGGAGGAGACGGATGGCGAATATACCAAGATGGCCGGTGAAATGACCTCCCTGGAAGGCATGCAGGAGGACGAGGCCGAAAACGATCCGGACGACGAGGAAATGGATGACATGTAAGCCGATGGGCCACGATGTCAGCAAGGAGGATGCATGAAGCTCTACGCAATTGGGGACTTGCATCTGCCAGGCGGACAGGAAAAGCCCATGGACGTCTTTGGCGATCATTGGGAGAATCATTTTGCGCATATCGCCGCGCAGTGGCGCGCATGCGTGCAGGATGACGATGTGGTGCTGATTCCCGGAGATATTTCCTGGGCCATGCAATTGCAGGAGGCCGCGCCGGATTTGCAGGCGATTGGCGAACTGCCGGGCCGGAAAATCATCATCAAGGGCAATCATGACTATTGGTGGAGCACGCTGGCGAAGGTGAAGAAGATTCTGCCGCCGGGCATGATGGCCTTACAGCATGATGCTGTGGATATAGGCCCGTGTGTCGTTTGCGGGACGCGCGGCTGGCTGTTTCCAAGCGGGGAGGAGGCACTTTCCGCACAGGATGCGGCCATCAGTCGGCGGGAGCTGCTGCGATTGGAGCTGGCGCTGGTGGAGGCGGAAAAGCTTGCCCGAAACCAAAAGCCGATTGTGGTGATGCTGCATTATCCGCCGTTGTATGATGCTGAGCGCGATACGCCCTTTACCGAGGTGCTCCAGCGTCATAGGGTGCATACGGTCGTGTACGGGCATCTGCATGGTGCGGGCATTCGCGCAGGCTTCACGGGCGAACACCAGGGCATCCGCTATGCGCTGACGTCCTGCGACGCGCTGCACTTCTCCCTGCGGGAAATTTCGCTTGCAGAGGCAGTCGTGAATTCTTAAAATTTTGTTACATTCCAAAAAGACGGTTTTGGCCGTCTTTTTTTGTTTTTGGCCCCAAAACCCACTTTTTTTCCGCTTTCCGCCGTTTTTTCCGCTTTGCGGCGCAAAAAGTGTGCGAAAAGACGGCTGCTCCGTTTCCGAAAAACGACGAAATGCCACAAAAATCCCGAAAAAACCCCGCAATTATTACGGAAATATGAAAAAAGAAATCGCCTCCGAAAAAATTCCATCGAAAAAAATGTCGTTGTCCTCTTGCATTTTGGATTTTAACAGGTTATTATAGATGTGCCAAAACGTGCAACTTGGTGTCAATTTGATGGAGATTGTGGGGGTGAGCGTGTGGATGAGCGCGAAGTAAAGCAAATCACACCCCCTGAGAAGACAGATAAGCGTACAAATGTACCCCTAACGGATGAAGAGATTCTGCAAAGACAAAAAGACCGTTTCCGCGGTACATATAATCATTCACTGGACGGTAAGGGCCGTCTGGTTATTCCGCTTGCCTTCCGACCGGGATTGGGAGAGCGGTTTGTTATCGCGCCTGAATTTGACTTCAAGTCCATCGCCATTTATCCCGAAATCGTCTTTATGCGGCTGTGTGAGCATTATGAGCGTTTGGGAAAAAAGAAGAAGAACGCACAGCTGATGAATTATATGCAGTGGTTTAACTCCATGGCCTATACCGATCAGGAATTTGATGCGCAGGGTCGTGTGCTGATTCCGGCGGCGCTCCGTGCCAAGATGCTGGGTGAGGAAAAGGACGTGGACATCATGGGCAACAACGATCATCTGCGTGTGGCGGCCACGGTCAAGAACACGGAGAACTTCGATACCTTCCTGGCTGGCCTTGATACGACGTGGAGCGCCATTGACGACCTGGAAGAGGATGAGGACGAATAAGGCGCGCAGAGATGATGCGGCGTCTTGATATATGGAATGATTTGCAATCGGAGGGCATAGAGTATGATGAACGGGCGGCGCGCCTGGGACAAGCGCAGGGCGGCGCAATTCGCGGACCCGAGGAATCGGGAACAGTCGATTCGCAACATGCGCAGGTACACAGGCCGTCAATTCAATATCAAGGGTGATCAGCCGAGCATGGATGACTACAGGGCCACGGTGAACTTTGCCGCAGGAAGCTGGCAGGATACGACAGGGCCGCGCAATCCGGTGATGGCGCAGCAGGAGGAGACGATTGTCCCCATCATCAGCCGCAAGGGCATCAGCCGGACGCTGGCGGTTGGGCTGGTATTCGCGTGCCTGGTGGCCATGGGCTTTGCCTGGCTGAATATGCAGCAGCAGATTCAGACCCTGAGCACCGCCAACGGCGAGCGCAACCGCGAAATCGCCAGCAAGCAGGAGAAAAATCAGGAACTGCAAACGCAAATCACCCTTGCCACGCGTGAACAGCCGATTCTTGAACGCGCCCGCAACATGGGCATGCGGCAGGAAAAGGACTCCGATGTGGTGGAGCTGGCCGCACCGGGTGACCTGCTGCCCATCAACACGGACAGAATCATCCTGCTGAATACGACCGATACGGCGAATCAGTCACTGTATCCGTAAGCGCAGGCAAAAGCGGCGCAGGCCGCCATACCGGCTGAAAGGCCGAAGCAAGCGAATCAGGAGGACGGAGCATGCATCCGGAGCTACTGGTACGCAAGCGAATCTGGCTCATGGCGCTCTTGCTGGCAGGGCTTTTCCTGCTGGTGGGTGCGCGCATCGCCATCCTCACTACGACAGAAGCGGCTGAATTGACAGAGCGCGGCATTCGGCAATGGACAAAAACGGGCATCGTGACCGCCAAACGCGGCACCATCACCGATTGCAAGGGTCGGACGCTGGCGATTTCTGCCACGGCTTATATCGTTACGGCAGATCCCCGATTGATTTCGGATGCACAGCTTTTTCTGGATACGATAGCGCCTGTTCTGCCACTGGATCAGACGACGGCGCTGAAGAAGCTGTCCGACAAAACGAAGGGGTCTGTCATTCTCAAGCGTCAGGTCAGCCGGGAAACGGTGGACGCGTTGCGCCAGCTCAAGGCGCAAAGCGCGGAGGAAGCCGGTCTGAAGGCGCTTTCTTTTGATGAGGACATCTGCCGCTATTACCCCTATGGCACATTGCTCAGTCAGGTGCTGGGGCTAACGACAGTGGACAGCGAGGGACAGTCCGGGCTGGAAAGCCAGTACGAGAATGTGCTTCGCGGCACGGAGGGCAGCTATCTGCGTCAGGTGGACGCACGAAACCGCGTGCTTTCCGGCATGGAAGGATGGTATATTCCCTCACAGCAGGGCTGCGGGCTGGAATTGACCATTCATGCCGATATACAGGAAATTGTGGAAAAGGCCATGCGGGAATGCATCGAGGTCAACAAGGCCGAAGCCGTCATCTGCCTGGTCAGTGATGTGCGGACAGGCGGCTTGCTGGCGATGAGCATGTACCCCTGCTATGACCCGAATGATCCGCCACGAAATGATACGCAGACGCTGACGGAGCAGATGCGCATCACGGCCATTTCGGACGTGTACGAGCCGGGCAGCACGTTCAAAATGCTCACCGCCTCTGCGGCGCTGGACAGTGGCGTGACGACGCCGGAGGACAGCTTCTACTGCTCGGCAAAAATCACGGTGGATGGCGACACCATTCGCTGCTGGGGCAAGGCACACGGCGCGGAAACGATGGCCGATGGCCTGAAAAACAGCTGCAACCCGGTGTTTGTGGAGCTGGCGCTACGCATGGGTACGGATACGTTTTACCGCTACCTGACTGCCTTCGGGCTGGGAAAGCGCACGGGCATTGACCTGCCGGGCGAAAGCGCGGGCATCATGATTTCCTCCCGCAACGTCAAGCGCGTGGATTTTGCGCGCATTGGCTTTGGCCAGTCCGTGGCGGTGACGCCTGTGCAGCTGATGATGGCGGCCAATGCCGTTGTCAACGGCGGCAAGCTGATGAAGCCATATCTGGTCAGCACCATCAGGACGCCGGATGGCGATGTGTTGGAGCGCTTCTACCCGACGGTCGTCTCCACACCCATTCGCCCGGAAACGAGCGAAACGATGCGGACACTGCTGGAAAATGTCGTGGCAGAGGGCGGCGGCAAGAACGCCGCAATTGCTGGCTACCGCATCGGCGGCAAGACAGGCACGGCACAGGTCTACAAAAACGGCCGCGTCGTGCGCGATACCCACATTGGCTCGTTCTACGGCTTTGCGCCGGCGAATGATCCGCAAATCAGCATTCTGGTCATCGTCAAGGAAGCGGATGTGCCGGTCGATTATGGCAGCACGACCGCCGCACCGTTTGCGCGTCAGGTTTTGCAGGAGGCGCTGCCCCTGCTGGGCATCATGCCCGAAAACAACGAAAAAGACGAAGAAATTGAAGTTCCTGACGTAAAGGGCTTGACGATTGGCGATGCAAGGCGTACACTGTCACAAGCGGGACTGGAAAGTATGACGGATGGCGCAAACACCGTTGTGCTGACCCAGCTGCCGCCAGCGGGTGCGAAATTGGTCAAGGGCGGCCATGTAATGCTCTACACGACCACGTCGGAGGAGCTGACGCCGCAGGACCTGACATGCGTGCCGGATGTCATCGGCATGAATGATGTGGATTGCGCCCGGTTATTGCGCCAAAGAAATCTGACCATGTCTATGGTTGGTCAGGGAATTTGCGTGGAGCAAAGCCCTGCCGCAGGAGAATATGTACCACCCGGCACCAAGATTTTTCTGACATTGGCCGGGGAGCAAGAATAAAGGAGTAATCAAGATGGAATTGCGTCTGCTTATTCAGGATATGCCGTATCTGCTGGAAACAAGGGGTGATATGTCGGTGGACATTACGACCCTTGTTTCTGACAGCCGGGGAGAAAATACGCCGGGCGGCGTGTTCTTCTGCTTCCGTGGTGCGCATTTTGACGCGCATCGCTATGCGGCGCAAGCCGTGGAAAAGGGCTGCGTGGCACTGGTGGTGGAGCAGTTCCAGGAGAATCTGGATGTGGCACAGGTGCTGGTCACCAACGGCCGTGCGGCCATGACGCGCATGGCGGCAGCCTTCTATGACCATCCGGAGAAGAAGATGCGCTTTGTGGGCATCACCGGCACCAAGGGCAAGACGACGACCAGCTTCATGGTCAAGTCCATCTGCGAGCAGGCGGGCAACTTCTGCGGCCTGATTGGCACGACGGGCAACATGATTGGTCAAAAGCATCTGCCCTCCAGCAAAACCACGCCCGACCCGATTGACCTGATGCGCGATTTGCACCAGATGGAAAAGGAAGGCGTGCAGATTGTCATCATGGAGGTGTCCGCACACGCGCTGGACATGCAC
Source organism: uncultured Faecalibacterium sp. (assembly GCA_964464815.1). Lineage (GTDB taxonomy): Bacteria > Bacillota > Clostridia > Christensenellales > Aristaeellaceae > UBA11524. The sequence continues at coordinate 102,985 of CAYXHF010000002.1, read as the reverse complement.
CGTCTGGATGGCATGGTGTTTGAGTGCGGCTGCTACACCAATCTGAGCCAGGATCATCTGGACTACTTCGGCACGATGGAGAACTACTTCGCGTGCAAGAAGACGTTCTTCACCTCTGGCATGGTCAAAAATGCCGCTGTCAATGTGGATGATGAGCATACCGCGTCCCTGCTTCAGGACATGAAGATTCCCCACATCACCTACGGCATCGCTGCACCGGCGGATTTGTTCGTGCGTGATATTGAAATCACCGAGGATGGCGTGTCCTTTGAACTGAAATTGCAGGATTTGCACTACATGCCGGTCAATCTGCGCATGACGGGCATGTTCAATGTCTACAACGCCCTGTCGGCGACGGCCTGTGCGCTGGTGCTGGGCATTTCGCCGGAGGATGTTTGCGCGGGTCTGGAAAACATCCGCAGCGTACCGGGCCGCATTGAAATGCTGCCCACGAACACGCCCTACCGCGTGATTCTGGACTACGCCCATGCGCCGGATGCGCTCAACAACATCCTCAAAACCTGCCGCACGTTCACCAAGAAGCGCCTGATTGCGCTCTTCGGCTGCGGTGGCGACCGCGACAAGGGCAAGCGCCCCATCATGGGTCAGATTGGCGGCGAGCTGGCGGATCTGTGCATCCTGACCAGCGATAATCCGCGCACGGAAGACCCGATGCAGATTCTGAGCGAAATCGAGGAAGGCATCCGCGAAACGGGCAAGGAATACATCGTGATTGAAAACCGCCGCGAGGCCATTCGCCACGCGCTGGAAATTGGCCAGGAGGGCGACATCATCGTCCTGTGCGGCAAGGGACATGAAACGTATCAGGAGACCATGGGCGTGAAGACTCCCTTTGACGAAAAGGTGGTCGTGCAGGAGCTGCTGAGCGAAATGCAGGCAGACTAATTCGCCCGGCCAAGGAAAGGAATACATATGCAGATTTTGCTGGCATTGCTGCTCTCCACCGCCATTGTGCTGGTGACAGGGCCGAAGCTGATTGCGTGGCTGCGCAATCACCAGATGAAGACAAGTGAAAACGAACTCGGCCCGAAGGAGCATTTGAAAAAGCGCGGCACGCCCATCATGGGTGGCTTGGCGATTGCACTGGGCTGCATTGTGGCCTTTGTCCTGTGCGCTGCGGGAACGCAGGCATGGCTGACGGTCATTTTGCCGCTGCTGTTTGTGTCGCTGGGGTCAATGGCTGTTGGTTTGGCGGATGACTGGATTAAGGCAGTCAAGCATCGCTCCGAGGGTCTGACGCCGTGGCAGAAGATTATCGGTCTGTCCGTGGTGTGCCTGGGCTTTGCTACGTGGTGCTACTTCACCGTTGGCAGCAAGGTGATGGTCCCGTTTGTGAATGTTGAATGGGACCTGGGTGTGTTCTATATTCCGCTGCTGGCGCTGACGGTGCTGTTTATGACCAACAGCGCGAATTTGCAGGATGGCATTGACGGCATCCTGTCCAGCGTGACCAGTGTTGGCGGCATGGGCTGGGCGCTGATTTCTGGCCTGTGCGCTGCGGCGGTGACAAGCGCCATTAACGGCGACTCCTTCGGTGTCGCGATGGCGGTGCTGCCTGCTGACCCGGATGCGCTGTGGCAACAGCAGGGCTTCTATCAGGCGATTACCATTTTCGCCGTGTCGCTGTGCGGCGGCTGTCTGGGCTTCCTGCGCTACAACCGCTATCCTGCCAAGGTCTTCATGGGCGATACCGGCTCGATGTTCATTGGTGGTGCGGTGGTAGGCATCGCCATGCTGCTGCGTCAGCCGCTGCTGCTGCTGCTGATTCACTTCACGTGCTGCATGTCCAGCGTGAGCGTGATTTTGCAGCGCTACTACTTCAAGGCAACGCGAAAAATCTTCGGTACGCCGCGCCGACTCTTCAAAATGTCGCCGATTCACCATCACTTTGAAAAGTGCGGCATGAAGGAAACGCAGATTGTGCTGATGTACACCGTGGTGACGCTGGTGCTGACGGCGCTGGCGGTTGTGGCAACACTAGTGTAAGCGACGCTGATTCGCGCGGTGCGAGGAACTTCAAAAAAACAGGAGGCGCTTTGCAAATGCGGAATACAGAAAAGTATGCGGGAAAACGCGTGCTGGTGGTCGGCATGGCGCGCAGCGGCATCGCGGCGGCCCAGCTGCTGGCAAAAGCAGGCGCGCATGTCATCATTAACGACAACAAAACGGAGCAGGAGCTGGGGGAGACTCTGCGTCCGCTATCCGGCCTGACGCTGGAAAAGCGTCTGGGCTGTCCGGCTATGGCATGCCTGGAGGGCGTGGATGTGCTGGTCATCAGCCCGGTTGTGCCGGATAACGCTGCGTTTGTTGTCAAGGCGCGGGAAATGGGCATCTACGTCACCGGCGAACTGGAAATGGCCTATCAGCTCTCCTCGGGCGATATGGTGGCCATTACCGGCACGAACGGCAAGACGACCACGGTCTCACTGCTGGGCGAAATCTTCCGCAATGCGGGCAGAACCACACACGTTGTGGGCAACATCGGCTATCCCTACAGCGCGGCTGGTCTGGAAAGCCGGGATGGCGACATGTTTGTGTGCGAGGTGTCCTCCTTCCAGATGGAAATGGCCGAGACCTTCCACCCGAAGGCGGCGGCACTGCTCAATATCACCGAGGATCATCTGATTCGCCACAAGACGATGGAAACGTACACGGCGCTGAAAATGCGCCAGTTCCAGAACATGACGGAAGAGGACGTGGCTGTCTTCAATGCCGACGATCCGGCGCTGACGCCCTTGATGGCGCAGGTGAAGGCACAAATCATGTGCTTCAGCCGCAAGCAGGAGGTCGCGCAGGGCGCATTCGTCCGCGAGGGCTATGTGGTTGTCCGATTCCGCGGGCAGGAACAGGTGATTTGCAAAGCGGAGGAAATCTTCATTCCCGGGCCGCACAATCTGGAAAACGCGCTGGCGGCCGTCTGCATGGCGGTATCGCAGGGCGTGGCGGCGGATGTGATTGCGCACACGCTGCGCACCTTCCAGGGTGTGGAGCATCGCATCGAGTTCGTGCGTGAATTCGAGGGCGTGCGCTACATCAACGACAGCAAGGGAACAAACGTGGACAGCACGATTCGTGCCATTCAGACCATGACGCGCCCAACGGCCATCATTCTGGGCGGCTCGGACAAGCATTGTGATTTCACGCCGATGGTCAGGGAGATGCTTGCATCGCCCTATATCCGTCAGGCAGTCATCATTGGTGAAACGGGTCAGCAGATTGAGGATACGTGCAGGGCAAACGGCTATCTGCACCTGCATCGCGCCAAGACGCTGGAGGAGGCGGTGGACAAGTGCCGCGCCCTGAGCGAGGATGGCTGGAATGTGCTGCTGAGCCCGGCCTGTGCGTCATTTGACATGTTCACGGATTATGAAAATCGCGGACACATCTTCAAGGAGATTGTTCGTGCGCTGAAATAATACTAATTTCCATCTGCCCCATGACATTCGCACAGTGTGTTTTCTCGCATCGGCCATCACCGGGCAAAGCCCGGCGCTAGTCAGGCAAAAGCCTGACCTCCATCTGGCTTTGCTTCGTTCCGCTCGCGCGTACCTCCAGTACGCCTCGCTGCACTCAGCTTTGCCAGAGAGAAAAATCCACTATGCTCGGTGCCATGTTCTAGACGTAAATTAGTATAAGCGATTCGTGCGCTGAAAGGAGCATCCATGCTTCACCTGACAAGCGCACAAAAGCAACACACTGCTTTACCGCAGAAAAAACGCAATCCCGTGGACGGCACATTGGTGATGATTCTCATCATGCTGCTGCTCGCGGGATTGCTGGTTCTGTATTCAGCGACATATTACACTGGCACGTCCACGCGCAATCCCTACAGTGAGGTGCTCAAGCAATTGCTGGGCATCGGCTTGGGAACGGCGGCGTGCATTGTCACCAGCCGCATTCCGTATCGCTTCTGGCAGCATTCGTATGTGGTGACGGCAGGGCTTGCGCTGTCGGCGGTGCTGCTGGTGCTGGTGATTATTCCCGGTGTGGGCGTGTACATCAACGGTTCGCGCCGATGGCTGTCGCTGGGCGGCTTGTCCTTCCAGCCGTCGGAAATCGCGAAGTTTGCCATTGTTCTGTATATGGCAACGACGCTGACCTACCGGGGGAAGGGCATACAGAAGCTCTTTACGGGCATCGTGCCGGTGCTGATTGTGCCGGGCGTGGCCTTTTTGCTGATTCTGGAACAGCCGAATCTGTCCACAGCCGGGTCAATCCTCATCGTCAGCCTGATTCTGATTGTCATGGCGGGCGCGAAGGGACGGCATATCCTGCTGATGCTGACCGGTGGCACGGCGCTGGGCGCGTTCTATGCGTGGTCAGAGCCGTACAGGCGGCGGCGACTGCTGTCCTTCCGGAATCCGTTCGCGATGATGAGCGACGAGGGCTACCAGCTGAGCCAATCGCTGATTGCGTTTGGTTCGGGTGGGATTTTCGGAATGGGACTTGGCATGGGGCGGCAGAAATACGCCTACCTGCCCTATCCGGAGAGTGACTTCATTTTCGCCATCGTCGGGGAGGACTTTGGCCTTGTGGGATGCCTGGTGGTCATTGCGCTGTTTGTGGCACTGATGCTGCGCGGCATGCGCATTGCGGTGCGCTGCCGGGATAAATTCGGCACGCTGCTGGCCGCCGGCATCACCAGCAGCATTACCGTTCAGGCGTTTCTGAACATGGGCGTGGTGGTTGGTATTTTGCCGACAACCGGCTTGCCACTGCCGTTCTTTTCGGCAGGCGGCACGTCCATTTCCATCACCATGGCGGCTGTTGGCATCCTGCTCAACATTTCCCGCGAATCGGCTTAACACTAATTTTCATCTAAACCATGTCATTCGCATGGTGCCTTTTCTCGCATTGGCCATCACCGGGTCAAGCCCGGCGCTAGTCAGGCAAAAGCCTGACCGCCATCTGGCTTTGCTTCGTTCCGCTCGCGCGTACCTCCAGTACGCCTCGCTGCACGCAGCTTTGCCAGAGAGAAAAATTCACTATGCTCGGTGCCGTGCTTTAGACGTAAATTAGTATAAAAGCTGCACCTGCCTGTCTTTCGTGCATAGGTTGAAGCACGGGAGGTGGATGCAGATGGAATCCTTTGTGATTCAGGGCGGTCGGCGTCTGGAAGGCACGGTGCGTGTGGATGGTGCGAAAAATGCGGCGCTGCCGATTCTGGCGGCCTGCGTGCTGACGCAGGAAACGGTGCAGCTTCACCATGTGCCGCAGATTTCAGATGTCAGCAGGATGGTGGACATCCTGCGCATCCTGGGCTGCAACGTGCTGGTGGACGGGCATGATATGCGCCTGGACGCCAGTCACATCAGCCAGACGGAAATGCCCGACCAGCTGTCCAAGCAGATTCGCTCGTCAATCTTTCTGCTCGGGCCGATTCTCTCGCGCTTTCGTCGGGCGACGGTTACATATCCCGGCGGGTGCGAAATTGGCCTGCGCCCCATTGACCTGCATCTGGCAGGGCTGAAAAGTCTGGGCGTGGAGATTCGCGAGGAAGGCGGCGTGATTCATTGTGATGGCACGCGCATGCACAGTGGGGAGATTCATCTGGATTACCCCAGCGTCGGCGCGACGGAGAACATCATGATGGCCGCGGTGCTTCTGCCGGGCGAATCAGTGATACACAACGCCGCCCGTGAACCGGAAATTGTCGATTTGGCAGGCTTCATCAATGCGATGGGTGGCCGGGTACACGGTGCGGGAAGTGCAGTGATGACAATTGAGGGCGTCAAGGCGCTTCACGGCACGCAGTGGCAGCCCATGCCCGACCGCATTGTCGCGGGAACGCTGCTGGCGGCTGGCGCGATTACAGGCGGTCAGGTGGAATTGACTCAGGCGCCCGTGACGGCACTGCATGCCATCAACGCCAAGCTGCGCGAAATGGGCTGTGATGTGCGCGAGGAGGGCAACCGCGTGATGCTGCAAGCACCCCAGCGACTGACGGCCTTTGCGCAGCTGCAAACGCAGCCCTATCCCGGCTTCCCAACGGATATGCAGGTGCAGATGCTGGCACTGCTGTCCGTGGCGGAAGGTACGGGCGTCATTGTGGAAAATGTATTTGAGAACCGCTTCACCCATGCGGGCGACCTGAATCGCATGGGCGCAAGAATCCTGTGCAGCGGCCGCACGGCGGTCGTGCGCGGCGTGGAGGAGCTGTATGGCGCGCGTGTGACAGCACGCGACCTGCGCGGCGGCGCGGCGCTGGTGCTGGCTGGCCTGAAGGCACAGGGAGAAACGCAGGTGGATGGCGCGGAGCTGGTGGAACGCGGCTATGAGCGGCTGGAAAACCAGCTCAATGCGCTGGGCGCGCAGGTGCGCCGACAACGAACTGTGTAACAAACACCGAAGCACCAAAGTGGAAGGAGGAACCGTGTGATGGCACGCGAGCAATGGAGCAGGGGACAAACACCGCCCCAACAGCCGACACAGCCGGGTCAGCAGTCACCGATGATGGATGATGCATCGTGGCCGTTTGAGGAACCGGAGCAGTCGCCGGAATTGCGTCAGGAACGCTCTCCGGCGCTGTATAACACGCACAATCCCTTCTGGAATCAGCCACCGCGCAACACGGCGGCCTCACAGCCGGTGCAAAATCCGGGCCAGACGCCGCAGCAGAGCGCACAGCACTATGCGCAGTCGTCCGGGATGCCGCCGCAAATGGCCTCCGGCAGGTCGCAGCAACGGCCGATGATGCCCGGACAGGGACAGCCCAATCAGCAGCGTCCGGCGGCGCCGCAAATGCCCTATCAGGCATCCGCTTCGCAGGCAAGACAGCAGGGGTATATGCCGACGGGTGGCGCGGTACAGCCAAATGGTACGGCACGGCCGCAGGGAAGAACGCCGTCACAAAGCATGGAACCGCAACAAAGAGTGGAACCGCCACAAAGAATGGAACCGCCACTGGCGGCGGCGGCGGCGCAGCAGCAGCAAAGGCGGCCGAATATTCTGGATACCGATAGCTATACCGGAGAAACGCCGCGATACAGCAAGCGCAGACGCAGCTGGCTGATGGGCTGTCTGGTAGTGGTGGCGGTGCTGATTCTGCTGGCCGCGCTGTTCTTCGGGGTGATTTGCAGGGTGCGCAAAATCAACGTGATTGGCAATGTGAATATCTCCGATGAGGAAATCATTGCGCTGTCACAAATCCAAATCGGCCAGAGCATCTTCCTGGATGAGGAGGAGCTGCGCAACCGCATCCAGCAGAATCCGTATTTGCACTACGACATCTACGCCATCAGCTCCTACGACACCATCACGATTCAGGTCAAGGAGCGACAGGAGACGGCGTGCCTGACCTCGGGTGGTATCGGCATTGTGACGGATAGTCAGGGCCATGTCCTGCGCACGTACAACGATCCGCTGGTGAAAAATCCGAATCTGGTGACGGTGCAGGGAATGAGCATCAAGCGCGTCATCATCGGGCAGAAAATCGTTCCAGCACAGCAGCAACAGCTCGATGCCGTGACCGAGGAGCTGGTGCAGCTCAAGGTAATGGGCTGTATTGACGAAATTGCTGTATTGGACGTCAGCTCCCTGGACAGAATAACGATGCAGACCAGGGACGGAATGCAGATCATTCTGGGCGACAGCGACTTGCTGCATGAAAAGACGCGTGCGTTCACCATCGTGCGGCAGTGGCTGGCCGAAAATGGCGAAACGGGTGGCACACTGACGCTGAGCAATCCGGTTGAACCGGTGTATGCTCCGCCGAAAATGCCATAAAGCTTGCAGGCGCGACAAAATCGGCGCAGATGCGCAAGAAAATCCGCACGAAAAGCAAGCAAAAAGCCCGAAAGCACTTGCATTCCAGTGAAAAAAAGCTTATAATGGAAAATGGTATATTGGATGAACGACTGCACATGCTGCGCAAGGGACAGGCTGCCCCTTGAAAAGGCAAGCGGCAGCGACAGGATACCTGAACCACATTTTTTCCGGTACTGCTCAACCGGAAAGCAGCAAACCGGAAAACAGGGGGTATGAAAGCGCATGAAGATTACGGTACCGACGATAGACTTTGGAACCAGCAAAATCGTTACCATGGTGGCGCAGAGTAACGGAGAGCGCTGTGACATTGTGGGCTCTGGAGCGGTGCAATACAGTGGTTATTTGCAGGATGGGTGGAATAACCCTTCCGAAATTTACGACGCTATCAAGAACGCCATTGATCAGGCGCAGCAGACGGGCAATTGCCGCATCCGCGAGCTGAATGTGGGCGTGCCGGGTATGTTTACCCATGTGCAGGTGTCCGAGGTGAAGGTGGCCCTGACTGGCCCTGACCCGCATGTAACGGCGCAGGACGTCAAGGCGTGCTTCAAGCTGGCCGAGCAGGAGGGTATGCGCATCATCCATTCCGCACCGGCATGGTTCCGCGTGGACGATGGCAAGAAGACGCTTTCTCCCGTGGGCATCAAGGGTCGCGAGCTGACCGCGATGATTGCGCTGGTGACGGCCGATACCTACTTCCTGGATGACATGGATTACCGCATGCGCCAGATGGGCATTGAGGTGCGCGAGTATTACTCCAGCGTTGCTGGTGAAGCCACCTACGCCCTGAGCCAGGACGAGCGCGACAAGACCGCGATGCTCATTGACATCGGCTATCTGAACACCGACGTCATGGTCATGGAGGGTGACGCGCTGATTTTCCACAAGTGCCTGGATATTGGCGGCGGCCATATTGCGGCTGACCTGGCCACGAAGCTGGAAATTCCCTTCGATTTTGCCGAGGAGAAGATTAAGCAGACCTACAATTTCAGCAGCACCAACCAGAACGAAACCTACACCATTCCGGCCACGGAAACCGAACCGGCGCGTACCATCCGCCGCGAAGAGGTCGCCCCGATTATTGAGGCGAAGGTGGAGGAAATCGCCAATGCCATCAACAAGGCGTTGGAGGATGGCGGCGTGAAGCTGGGCAAGTGGTCCAATGTCTATTTGACGGGCGGCGGCTTGATTCTCAACAAGGGCGGCAAGGACTTCCTTGCCAGCAAGCTGCACCGCATCGTGCGCGAAGCACAGCGTACCAACAACAAAATGACCAGCCATGTATTTTCCAGCGCTGTGGGCCTGACCATTCTGGTTGTGACCACGCAGGAAGAGCAGAAGCAGCCCGAAGGCGGTGCCAAGGGACTGTTCAGCCGCGCACTCCGCTGGCTGATGGGATATTGATGGATAGATACGGGCAAGTTACCAGATGAGCATATGAGTCAGGGGGATGCAACGTGATTGAAATTCAGAATGACCAGATGACGAGCGGTTATGCGTCGATTAAGGTGGTTGGCTGCGGCGGTGGCGGCGGCAACGCCATCAACCGCATGGTGGAGGCTGGCCTCCGTGGCGTGGAATTCATCGCCATTAACACGGACATGCAGGCACTGCAAATGTCCGGCGCACAGACGAAAATCCAGATTGGCGAGAAGGTGACCAAGGGCCTGGGCGCAGGTGCTGTGCCTGAGGTGGGTCGCCGCAGCGCAGAGGAATCCCGCGAGGAAATCGCGGGCGCACTCAAGGGCGCGGATCTGGTGTTTGTGACCGCTGGTATGGGCGGTGGCACGGGCACGGGCTGCGCACCGGTGGTGGCAGAAATCGCCCGTGAGCAGGGCGCTTTGACCATTGCTGTGGTCAGCAAGCCCTTCGCCTTTGAGGGCAAGCAGCGCATGCGCAATGCCGAGGCCGGTATCTCCGATCTCAAGCAGCGCGTGGATACGCTGGTTGTGATTCCCAATGACCGCCTGTTGCAGGTCGTCAGCAAGGGAACGAGCATGATTGACGCCTTCGGCATTGCCGACGATGTGCTGCGTCAGGGCATTCAGGGCATCAGTGACCTGATTGCTGTGCCGGCGCTGATCAATCTGGACTTCGCCGACGTCAAGACCGTCATGGAATCCGGCGGCATGGCCCACATGGGCATCGGCTACGGCGAGGGCGAGAGCAAGATGGTCGATGCGGCCAAGAATGCAATCTCCAGCCCGCTGCTGGAAACCTCCATTGATGGCGCGCGTGCGGTGCTGATTAACATCACCGGCGGCAAGGATATCTCCCTGCTGGAAATCAACGAAGCCGCCAATCTGGTGATGGAAGCGGCCGACAGCGACGCCAACATCATCTTCGGTGCCGGTATTGATGAATCCATGGGCGACAAGGTGCGTATCACCGTCATTGCGACGGGCTTTGAAAAGACGCCCTTCCCGCCGCGTGATCCCATCAAGTCCGCACGTGAAATCAATCATGACCGCGTCTATGGCACCAGCTCCGCGACGGGCAGCTATCAGCCTGTGAACTACGGCACGACCGGTGAGTATGTGCCCAGCTTCACCGCGACGGACAGCTACAACAGCCATCCGACCATGGGTGTGCCGCAGGCGCCGATGTCCAACACGCAGGCTCAGCCGGCGTTCTATGCGCCCCAGCCCATGCAGCAGCCGGTTCAGCAGCCGCAGCAGCCCGCTTATGGACAGCCGCAGGCGTTTGCGACCCAGCAGACGCAGGACTTCCAGCCGGGCTTCACTGGCGCGATGCAGCCGCAGTCCCAGTACGCGGGTGGTGCGACCGGCCCGATGCCGTCCATTCAGCCGCCCAAGCAGCCCACGACGGATGCGCACGGTGTGCCGTCCTTCATGAAGCGCCGCAACAGCTAATAAAAGCATTGACGACCTGTCTCTTGTCACGAGGGACAGGTCGTTTTTATGCATCCGTGGAATCATGAGAAGTTGATGAAAAACAGGCAAAAAACGTGACAAATAGCGGGAAATATGGTATATTGCTAATAAGCCTCCCTGAACATGAAAGGAGTCAAATGATGAAAAAGCTTTTATCCATTCTACTTTCGGTGGTGCTGCTCCTGACGATGGCAGGTGCAGAAACGGTAAATACCGGGAGCGTGAATCTGGGTTATCTGCTGGAATTGACGCGCCGTGTGGATGTTCTTTTGCGCAGTGACCGCATGGCGTCGGACTTTGTGAGCGAACGGGAAAACGGCATCAGCGAGAAACAGCTGCTGACGAATCTGCGCCGTGGCGACCGCACGAATCCCAGCGCAGTGTATCTGATTTCGCAGGAGGAGCTGGAAAGCAAGCTGATTGGCGACAATCCGGCGTACACCCGCACGACGTCGCAGGTGAAGGTGCTGACGGAAATGGTGCAGAACTGGTTGACGGAGGAGATGAGCGATTATGCGTACTCCCTGACCGTTCACATGGCACGCACGACGCACTATGTTGCGCCGGAAGGCGAGGCACCGGCCGCTGTCGCCTTTGTGCTGTATGAAGACGCGCTGCCCATCCTGATGAGCTGGCACACCGTGGATGGCATGGTGTCCCTGAACGCGTATCCGCTGTTTGACGAGAAGCTGGCGGCCGCCACCACGGCGGAAGAAGTGACCGCCTGGCTGGTGGAAAAAGGGCTACCGGAGCTGATTTGCACGCCGGTGGACATGACGAACGCGGAGGCAATCGCCTTCCCGGAGGATTTCTTCACCGAGGCGGGCAAACCGCTGCCGTTTGCGTTGCTGGCAGAAATGGCTGATGAAATGGAAGAAGAGGTGCGGAACGGCTATCTGCAAGCTACATGGGGATACACGGACGAAGACGTCAGCATGCTGGATGAGCTATTGCATGGTGACGCACAGCCGGCCCACATCTACCGCGTGGACGTGATGAACACCAGCAGCATGCAGATGGTGCAGCTTTTCTATCGCAACGAGCTGCCACAGGTGCAGTATGAAGCCATGTGTACGGTCAGCTCGGAAATGCTGCAAAGCATGCTACAGAGCATGCAGAGCGCCTTCTATCAAAAGGCCTATGAGGTACTGTACCCCAGCGATGAGGACGAAGCGGAAAGCCTTGTTGAAGAAGAGAAGCCGGACGACATCTTTACCGACGAGGAAACGTGGCAGGAGCGTTATCAGCGCTACCGCGAGGAGCTTCAGCGCCAGCAAGCGTGCTATAGCATGGTGATGCGTGCGCACAGCCTGCGCATGAAATTGAACCTGTCGGAGCAGGTGCCGGCCATCTATCTGCTTGTGTACGAAACGGGTGCGCCGATTGCGGTGCTGCATTCGCCGGAATTTGGCATCAGCAGCTTCCAGGTTGTCTACATTGCGGCCAATCAGCTACAGCGCAGCAAGAACATCAGCGATGTCAAGCTCTACCTGAGCAGCATCGGCTTGAATTGTCTGGTGACAGAGGTGCTGCCGCAGGAAACGACGGATGCCCTGACAGAATAACATGCAAAAAAGGGGTCGGAGAAACAAACGTCTCCGACCTTTTTGCATGCGCATATTTGCCTGATGTATCGGGAAAAATACGTGCGGAGGGTGAAGGTATGCTAACGATTTTTGTTCGCTCGGTGCTGCTGTACGCGGCATCCTTACTGGCCATGCGGGCCATGGGGAAGCGTCAGGTAGGGCAATTGCAGCCCTTTGAGCTGGTGGTGGTCATCATGATTGCGGAGCTGGCCGCGACGCCTATGGGCGGTGTGGGCATTCCAATTCTGTATGGCTTGCTGCCGATGGTGGCGTTGGTGGTCTGCCATGGGCTATTGACAGCGTTGTGCATGAAGTCGGAGCGCGTCCGGTCGTGGCTGTGTGGCCAGCCGGCGGTGCTGGTACGCAACGGTGTGCTGTGCGAAAAGCAATTGCGCAAGTCGGCGGTCGATTTGAGCGACCTGATGGAGGCCATGCGCACGGCAGGCATGCTCGACCCATCGGAGGTTGGCACAGCGGTGCTGGAACCGGGTGGACATATCTCCATCTTTCCCAGTGCCGACAATCGGCCATTGACGCCGCGTGATGTGGGGCGCATGCCACCGCAGGAAGGGCTGCCACTGCCGCTGATTTTGGATGGTGTGGTGCAAAAGGGGAATTTGCAGCGTGGCGGACTGAGCATGGGGTGGCTGATGGGACAAATACGGGCGCTGGGCTTTGAAAGCGTGCAGGATGTGCTCTTCCTGTGTCTGAACACGCAGGGGATGCTGCTGGCGCAGGGCAAGGGTCAAACGCGCGTGCAGACGCATCAGGCGCTATCGCCGCAGAAGGTGGTGTGGTAATGAAAACGGGTGTATGGGTGTCGATTCTGCTGACGGCGCTGACGCTGGTGCTGGGCATATGGAGCGGATCGGAAACGCGGGCGCTATCGGAAAGCTACATCACGACAAGCGACGAGCTGCGCACGCTGGCAGAATCGGAAAACTGGCAGGCGCTACAAGAAGAAACGGCGCAGGCGCAGGAAAAATGGCAACAAAAAGTGCCATGGCTGCAAATGCTCATCAACCACGAGGACGTGGACGATGTGACCATGGCACTGAAAAAATTACAGGCGGCGGCAGACATGCAGGAATTGCCGATGTGTCTGGAAGCCTGTACGGAGCTGAACGAATGCGCCGGGCATCTATACCACCGGGATGCGCTGACGCTGGGGAATATCCTGTAGGGGCATCAACTGCCGGGCTGGATGGTGATGATGTGCATCTGCGGCTGGCAGAACAATCGCGCCGGAAGGCCGGTTGTGCCAAAGCCACGGGAAATCAGTAGCCATGCACGGCTTTCGTGCAGCCAGCCGCTATCGTAGCGGGATGGGATGCCGTTAAAGTTAAAGACGCGCTCCAGGAAGGGAAGCTGACCGCCATGCGTGTGGCCAAACAGGGCCAAATCAATCCAGTTGCCGTGGCCGTTCCGGTCTGTGGCGGCCAGCGCTTCGGAAATGATGGATGGATTGTGGGAAAGGAAAATCACGAAATCGTCTTTGCTGACCTGCTGGGCAAGGGAAGGAATGTCGTACTGCTGGGTGGTCACTTCGTCAATGCCAGCGAGGTAGATGTCGCTGGTGCCGATGCGGATGCTGACGACCTCGTTACTCAGCAGGGTGATGCCAGCGGAGGACATAGCGTTGCGCAGGCGCGAGACGGATTCGTTTTTCTTGTCCATCGGGTAGCGGTCGCGTTCGCCTGCCACGGCGTAGACGCCATAGCGGCTGGAAATGCGGGGCAGGTCATTGAAAAACGCGGCGGAGGTCAATTTGTCCGTGGCATAATCGCCGCCAAGGAGCACCAAATCCGCATTGGTGGCGTTGATGCGCTTGATGAGATTGTTCAGGCGCGTTTCGCTAAAGGGCTGAGAACCGTGATGGATGTCGGACACATACACGATGCGCAGCTGACCGATGGCGGTTGGCAAATCGCTGCATGTGATGGCGGTCTGATCCACCTGGAGCATGAAAGGCTCGGTGAAGGGATACACAAACATCAGCACAACCAGCACAATCAACGCGATTTTGAGGCGGCGGAACCACTTGCTGCGCTGCGGCTTATAGCCATCGGAGTGTGGGGACACATAGTGCTTGTCTTCGCCGGGAAACAGATAGACGAGACGCATGGGGAGTCTCCTTTCATGACAGGAAAAATGGGGTTAAAGCAGCATGAGCATGATGGGCAGTGTCAGGATGGAAAGCGCTGTGGAGAGCGCCACACCACGGGACGCCAGCGCCTGATCGCAGGGGAACATTTCACTCTGCATCGCCGTCGTGGCCGCGCAGGGCATGGCGGTGCAGAGGAACATGACCTGCACCATCTCATCCGGCAGGGGCGTCAGGCGCAGCAGCAGCACCAGCGATGGAAAGAGCACCAGGCGCAGCGCACAGGCAAACAGCAGCGACTTATCCGTCAGGTGTGACAGGCGCAGGTCAATCAGCCGCGCACCGATGATGAACATGGCCAGCGGCGTTGTCAGATTGCCCAGCATTTCTAGCGCGTCATTCAGAAAATCGGGCAGATGCCAGCCGGTCAGCAGCAGCACCAGACCGCCCACAACGGCCAGCAGCGGCGGATTGGTCAGCAGGCGCTTTGGTTCCATGGCACGCACGCCACCAAAGAAAAACGAGCCTGCCGTCCACACCATCAGGTTGAAGGCCGCGGAGTACATCACGGCGATAATCAGCGCGTCCTGGCCCAAGGTGGCAATGACCACGGGGTAGCCCATGAAGGCGCAGTTGGAGAGCATGGAGAGATTTGTCAGCACACCGCGCCGTGCCATCGTCTCCCGGCCAAAGAGGAAGTAGGCCACTACACCGCAGAGCAGCATCAGCACACAGCTCAGCACAAAGACGAGCAGGAGATTGCGTATCAGCTCCGGGCTGGCGGAGGTCTGCATGCTGGAAAGCGTCAGCGCAGGCAGGGCGAAGGTCAGGACGATTTTGTTCAGTGCCGCAACGCCGTGTTCATCCACGAGTTTGCGCTTTGCAGAGAAAAATCCGCAGAGCATGAGCAGAAAAAGTGTGGCAACCGGCAGAAAAACAGACACGGAAAAGCCTCCTTTTGCATTGACAATTGCATGTCGATATTGTACACTATTTAGGAAGAAAGTCAAGAAAAACGTGAAAATCCATGTTTTTCTGCAAAAAACAGGAGGCAATGAACATGGCGGAATTCCGCACATTCAATCCCTGCAATCTGCTTGCGCCCGTGCCGGCGGTGATGGTATCCTGCTGCGCGCCGGAGAAGGACGCAAAGCCCAATATTATTACCGTCGCATGGGCGGGAACCATCAACAGTGAGCCGCCGATGGTGTCCGTGTCCGTGCGCTCCAACCGCTTCAGCCATCAGCTGATTGCCAGGAGTCAGGAGTTTGTAATCAATCTGGTCGATACGGCGCACTGTAAGGCGCTGGACTACTGCGGCGTGCGCTCCGGCAAGGATGTGGACAAGTGGCAGGAATGCGGCCTGACGCCGATGAAGGCGCTCAACATGGAATATGCGCCCGCGATTGCGGATTGTCCGGCATATCTGTCCTGCAAGGTCAAGCAAGCGATTGATTTGGGCAGCCACACGATGTTCATGGGCGAAATCGTGGGCGTGCAGGTGCGCGACGACCTCTTTGCGGAGGATGGCTCGCTGCATTTGGAGAAGGCCGGGCTGGTGACGTACACGCACGGTGTGTATCAGCAGGCGGCAGAGGTGCTGGGCTTCTTCGGGTATTCGGTGGCACGACCTGACGTGCTGGAACGCCGGATGAACAGCCTGACGAAATAATCAAAGCAACAAAAAATAGCGCATGGAAGGCGAATTGACTCGCTTTTCATGCGCTTCTATTTTATCGCTCGGGCGATGCGCGCTCCTCACGCTTGCCCAGATAATCCTCACGCAGGATGGCCCACAATTCCACATCCCGGAAACGTCCCTTGTTGAAGACCTTGCCGCGCAGGCAGCCCTCATGGCGCATGCCGCATTTCTCCATCACGCGCCCGCTGGGCGGATTGATGGATTCATGCATGGCCTCCACCCGGTGAATGCGCAGGACGACGAAGCATTCCCGCAAAACGGCACAAAGCGCCTCCGTCATGATGCCGCGATTCCAGTAGGCACGTGCCAGGGAATAGCCCAGCTCCACCTCGTTGTCCGGCTCGGAATAGGACATGAAGCCGATGGTGCCAATCAGGCGGTTGTTCTCCTTCCACACGATGCCCCAGCTGGAAGGGGAGGCGCTATGGTACTGGCCGATGATATAGCGCAGATACCCCTTGGTATCGTTCATGGAACGATGCGCATCCCATAGCACATGCCGGGCAACCTCCGGGTCGCGGGAATAATCGAACATGTCGGCCGCGTCACGCATGCTCAGGGGACGCAGGAGCAGCCGGTCGGTTTCCACACGCGGCAGGGCGGAAAAGTAGTCCGCAGGCTTGACAGGCTGATTCGAGGTGGGCGCAGCATGCAGTGAAAGCAGCGATTGCAGCTTGTTATGCATGAATGACTGTCCTCCATGCCTTCATAAGCTCGCCAAGCCAGGACGGCTCAACATGATGGGCATGCGTCAGCCCCATGACGAGCAGCCAGATGCCAAAGAGCAGCATCAGCACCATCGCCAGTAAAAACAGGACGTAGAGCGGATTCGGGCGTTCCCTGTCGGACATGACAAAGCCTCCTTGAACGGGAAATGCGAAGAATTTGCGGAAAAAGTTGCGGCTTATGGAACAAATGACGCGTTTCATCCGTTATTTTGTTGGAGCAGCTGTTTTGTCATCAGCAGCGCCAGCGCCGTCTTGCCATCGCGGAAGGTGCCGTCCATGACCTTCTGCACCGCTTCGTCCAGCGGCATGCGGAGCGTCGCGACAAACTCGTCCTCATCCGGATGCGTCTGCCCTGCGTGCAGGACGGTGGCCAGATACAGGTGGATGCGCTCGTTACAGAAGCCGGGCGTGGTCTCCAGCACCGTCAGCTTCTGCCAGTTGTCGGCGGTCAGGCCGGTTTCCTCGCTCAGCTCCCGCTGGGCGCAGAGGAAGGGATCCTCCTCCGGATGATCCAGCTTGCCCGCCGGAATCTCCAGGGTTAGGCGGCCAACGGCAATGCGGTGCTGGCGCACCAGAATCACGCGATTCTCCTCATCCAGTGCCACGATGCCGGCGGCGCCCGGGTGACAGGCGACCTCGCGCAGGGCGGTTTCGCCATTGGGCAGGCGCACATGCCAATGCTCCACGCGAATGATTTTACCGGGGAACACAACGCTGCCATCCAGATACGTTTCTGTCAGCTCTTTCTCATTGGTCATTGGGGTCATCCTCCTTGAAATACGGTATGGAAAGAATAGTTCGACGGGAAAAGGGGAAATTCCTGCGCCCACGCAGGGAAAATGCGGCAGACGCCGGTGATTGACAAATGGCGTCGCTGCGGTATAATAAGAATATGCAAAATGCCCACAATGGGTATGCGCAAGGAGGGAAATCCAGATATGAAACATTCCGGCGTCAAGGGGCTTGGCCGACTGCTGTCTGTGCTGATGGTGGCGGCAATGCTGATGACAACTTGGATCGTTCCGGCGTTGGCGCTGGACAATTGGGAGGACCTGACGGTCTTCGTGACCTGGACGAACGCGAAGGGCGAAATGCAGAGCGCGCAGGCGATGCCTGTGCCGAACAGCCCTGAGCATGCGTACTGGGCGACGCTTGATTCGTCGGCACTCTTTACGACGGTGTCGGTGCAGGTGAATTACCCTGACACAGCCTACACCTTCTACTTAAATGACTACACCTTACAGCTGCTTTGGACGCAGGACGCGGATAGCCTGGACACGCTGTATGCGCAGTACATCGGCTATGACGTGAACAGCGTCTACAGCGGCATGTTCCCGCTGTATCTCTCCTCCCGGGAGATGCCAAGTGACACGACCGGTGGCCCGGAATCCTCGGTGGATATTCCGGTGCGCTATGTCACGACCGACGGCGTGCAGCTGGATATGCAGTATGTCATGTGCTACCCGAATCAGTTCACGCAGGTGTATGCCAATTCCAGCGCCGTGTGGGATTACGAGCTGGTTGATCCGATTTCCGGCGTGATTGATGTGTTTGTGGACAGCATGGGCGTTTTCTCTCCGGCCGAGGTGGTCTTCACCTACGCCGCGAAGACGCCTGTGACCGAAGCACCCACGGAGGTGCCGACCGAGGCGCCCGTGGTGCAGGCGGAAGTGACCATCCTCTATCAGCTGGATGACAACGGCACGATTCTGGACACGGAGTACCGCATGCTGAATCCGGGCGACAACTTTGTCACGGCATCCAGCAGCTACACCAGCGGGTATCAGCTGGTGGGAGATGAAACGCAGTATGTCTGGGTCGATAACGGCGGCACGGCCAGCCCGAACCCGGTCGTGTTCCATTACACGATGCCCCAGATAGTCACATCGACGATTGATGTGTATTACTACCACGAGAACGGCACGATGCTGGACTATCAGCAGAAGACGATTCAGGAGGGCGCGAACACCATCTGGGCAGACAGCGCGAATGTGTCCGGCTATGTGCTACTTGGCGCGGACAGCCAGACGGTGACGCTCTATGGCGATGGCACGACGGATTTGGCCAGCGTGACGTTCGTCTACGCCGATCCGTATGTTGCGCCGACCGAAGCACCCACGGAGGTGCCGACGGAAGCACCGACCGAAGCACCGGTGGTGGAAATCAGCCCGGTGACGGTGGCGATTTACTATTTCAGCACCTATGGCGAAACCGTCGCTGATCCGACGGTGCGCGAATTGTGGCCGGGTGAGCATATCATCCTGCCCGAACCTGCGAACCTCTATCCCGGCTATGAGCTGGTGCCCGGTCAGGAGTATATTGGACTGACCATCTATGACGATGGCAGCATGAGCCTGTCGCCGGATGATCTGGCCTTCTGGTATCGTCCGGTGGAGAATGAACCGACCGAAGCGCCGACCGCGACGCCCACAGCCACGCCGACGGCGGAGCCGACCGCAACACCGACAGCCACACCGACCGCGACGCCTACGGCCGCGCCGATTCCTGTGGGACAGGAGGTCAACCGCTATGCCACGGTGACAGGCAACAAGGTTGCCCTGCGCTCCGAGCCTTCGACGAAGAAGAGCAATACGGTGCTGACGCGCCTGAATACGAACAGCACGGTCTACATCTTTAACGAGCTCTACAACGACGAGGGCGAACAGTGGGCCAACGTCATGGTCGATGGCCAGCGTGGCTATGTGATGAGCAAGTTCCTGGCCCTGATGACGCAAGAGGCCAGCGATGCGTATGCGGCGTCAACAGGGGCAACGCCTGTGCCGACGGAAACGCCCGTGCCGGAGAACAAGAGCGCGACGGTGACGGTCAACTACCGCAATATGGCAGGGGAAAAGGTCGCCTCCTCGCAGCGCTTCACCTACGAGCCTGGCACGTACACCGTTTATCCCAGCCCGGTGGACCTGATGGCTGGCTATGAGCTGGACAGCCGCTACACCACGGTGGAGCTGACCGTGTTTAACGACGGCACGAGCAATCCGGTGGAGGTGGACTTCCTCTACAACCTGAAGGCAACGGAAGCGCCGACCGCCACGCCCACCGCAGAACCCAAGAGCGCAACGATTACGATTGAGTACCGCGACACCTACGGCATGCCGGTGGCTTCTGCCCAGACGGTGACGTATGCGCCGGGTACGTACACCCTGCGCCCGATGCCCGCTGACTTGCAGGCAAACTACGAGCTGGTGCCCGGCAGCGAATACATCGTCCTGACGGTCTTTGCCGATGGCACGATTGATCAGGAGGAGGTCGTCTTCTACTACCGCCAGCTGGCGACGGAAACGCCTACGGCAACGCCGACCGCGACGCCCACGGCAACTCCGACCGCAACGCCTACCGCCACACCCACGGCCGTGCCGTATGAAGGATACGCCGTGACGATGCGCGAAACGAGCATGCGCACGGGTGTGGGCGCTGGCAACTATGTGATGGCGAACCTGCAGGCCAATGTGCTGGTGTATGTCAGCACGCAGATGCAGGTGGACGGCCAGACGTGGGACATCGTGTCCACGCTGGAAGGCATGAGCGGCTACGTGCAGGACGAGAATCTGCGCTATGTGACGCCGGAACAGGCACAGGTCTACATCCAGCAGTGGGAGCAGAGCCAGAATACGGCCACACCCACGGCAACGCCCTACATCACGCCCGAACCCTCGCAGGAAATGGGCTACGCCTATGCAGTGGGCAACAATGTGCCGCTGCGCCTGATGCCGGGTGATTACAGCCTGGTGCAGTACTACCTGATGCAGGGTGAGGTGGTGTATGTCTCCGGCCAGACGTATCTGGACAACATGCCGTGGCACCGCGTGCAGTATGCGGGCGAATGGGGCTATGTGCGCTATGATATGCTCCGCTTCATGACGCAGCAGGAGATTGAGGCGTACCTGACCAATCTGAACGCCACGCCTGAACCCGCGCCGAGCTTCACGGCACAGCCCTACGACCCGACCAACTATTCCAGCTATGGCTATGTGAAGACGAGCAGCTACGTCAACTTCCGTCAGTCGGCCAGCAGCAGCTCGAACCGCATTGGCCGCCTGTACAATTACGCCTTCTGCTTCGTGTATGGCACAAGCGTGGGCACGGATGGCGAAACGTGGTATCACATCCGCTACAACGACATGGATGGCTACGTCAACGGCTCCTACTTCCACCAGATGAGCGTGGAGGAGCTGGAAGAATTCCTGCAGAGCAGCGAATACCTGGAAGGCATCAAGAACAACAATAGCGGCACGAGCAGCACGTCAAATCCGACCGGTGGTCTGATTTCCGAGGAGGACAAGACCATCAACGATTGGCAGGGTAGCGGCGTGCAGGTCAGCTACGTCCCGTGGACTGGCTTCAACACGCCCGGCCCGGTCGCAACGGCCACGCCGACCCTGGAACCGCTGCCGGGTCAGGAAGCAACGGCCACACCGACCGTGACGCCGACCCTGGAGCCGCTGCCGTCGGCAACGGTGACATATCCGGTGACGAATGAGAGCAGCAACTCCGGCGTAATCGTGTTTGTGGTGCTGGCACTGGTGCTTCTGCTGGGTGGCGGTGGTCTGGCCTTCGTGCAGTATCAGAAGAAGCAGCGCGAAATGGCCCGCCGTGCGGCACAGCGCCGTGCGCAGGCAGCCCGCAGCGCCGACCGTCCGGTGGCGCGTCAGGCTGGTCAGCCGTCGCAGCCGCAGCAGCGTGCAGGCGCCTACGCCGCGCCGCAGCAGCGTCCGACGACGAACGGCAGTGCTTCGCCGGTGCAGGTACGCCCGGCTGTGCAGCAGAATCAGGAGAACAGACCACAAGTCGGTTATCAGCAGGTGACGAACCAGCCGAATCAGACGCAGGTCGCACCGCAGACGCAGGTTGAACCGCAGATGCGAACCGAACCGCCGATGCGGCAGGAGAATCCTTACGCGCGTCCGGTGGCGCAGTCGAATGCGCCGACGACCACGGAGGGTACGCGTCATCGCCGCCGCTCTGATGCATATCAGAAGTCGGAGGACAACGAGTAATTTCCCCATGCGGGGCAGCTTGAAAACAGGCTGCTCCGCATTTTTTTTACTAATAGCAAAGGTGTTTCCAAGTGCGGAAAGTTACATTTCCATAATACAGACAAAACAGGAAGATTCTGGGCGGTAAATATGACGAAAATGTAACACTTCGATAGCAAGCAAAAGGTCAAAAAAGCAGAGTTTTCCCAATGGGAAAGAAATGAAAGGACGAAATACAACAATTACGATAACGCTTTCACGAAATAAGTAAAAATAAACAAAAACGCTTGATGAAACTGTGCAAAGAATACAAAACATATCAAAGATGACAAAATGTAAAGAAAAATGGCGACTTGACAGAAATCCATTCAATGGTATAATAAACCATGTAGAACCATACTGCCATAACTATGGCATAAAGTGGACAGAATTTATCGTAAAACGATAAAACTGTTACATTGACCGACAGGAGGAGTCAGCATGACGGATAAAGAACTACGGAAATTGGGCCGGCCGGCACTGCTGGCCCTGCTGCTGGAACAGGCCAAGGAATATGAGGAGCTGGAAAAACGCCTCGAAGTGGCGGAGGAAGCCCTCAAAAGCCGGCAAATTCAGCTGGACACGTGCGGATCAATCGCCGAGGCGGCATTGAAGCTCAACGGCGTGTTTGAGGCGGCACAGAAGGCCGCCGAACAGTACGAGCAAAACGCGCAGCGCATCGCTGACGAAACGGTCAGCAAGGCAAAGCAGGAGGCAGAGGAAATCCTCCGCAAGGCACGTCAAGAGGCCGAGAAGCTGCGGCAGGAGCCCAGTCAGTCCCCGACGTCCAGGACGCAGAAAGGACAGGCAAAGGGCAAATGAAACGCATCAATGATACAGAAAGGGGCGAGGGCTGATGTCAGAACAAGAGAAAATTCCATCTGACGCAACGCTACTGGCGCAGACAGAGCAGGCGACGCAACAGGCGCATCAGCAGATACAGCACGCCCCAACGGTCGCACAGCTGGAGGCCGAAATCACCCGCGAGAAGCGAAAACACAGCTACAGTCGCGCCCTGCGCAGCACGCTGTACACACTGCTGGTGGTGGCCGCTGTGGCCATCCTCGTGGCGACGATGGTCATGCCCATCCTGCAAATCTCCGGCACATCCATGACGCCGGTGGTTGGCCAGGGCGAAATCACCATGGTGGTGCGCGGGTCAAACCCGTCGCGCGGCGACATCATCGCCTTCTACTACAACAACAAGGTGCTGATCAAGCGCGTCATCGGCTTGCCGGGCGAATGGGTGAACATCGACGCCGACGGCAACATCTATATCAATGACGAGCTGCTCGATGAGCCATACATCACCGACAAGGCGCTGGGCGATTGCTCCATTCAGCTGCCCTATCAGGTGCCGGACGGGCGCTACTTCGTGGTCGGTGACCACCGCTCCACCTCCCGCGACAGCAGAAGCACGCTGGTCGGCGCGGTGTCGGAGGAGCAGATTATGGGTACGGTGACGCTGCGCATATGGCCGCTGAACCGAATCGGATTCCTGAACTAAACGAATTTGCAATATAGAAAGATTATCAAGACGGAGGATGCAGCAATGAATCGCAGACTCATGGAAATGGCCGAGAAATACATCATCCAGCGGAAACGGCGGATGCAGCTGCTTCGTGCAGTGACCGCCATGGCACTGGTTGTGGCAATCTGTACATCTTATGTACTGATTCTGCCCGGCCTGACGCTGGCGGCGGAGGTCTATTGCGGTCAGGAGGAGCATGTCCACACGGCAGATTGCTATGTGGACACTTTGTCGTGTCTGATTGAACCGCGCGAGGCCACGACGGTGGTGACGGAGGTGGCGAACTGCTCCTTCGTGCCGCACCAGCATACCGCGGACTGCCGCAATGCGGCGGACGAGCTTTGCTGCGGCTACTGGGACAAGTACATCCACGTCCATGACGAAATGTGCTATGACAACAGCGGCGCGTTCATCTGCACCCTGAAGGAAACGCCCATGCACAACCACAACGATGGTTGCTACACGTGGGTGGACGCCATTGCCTGCGGTCTGGAGGAGAATGCGGGCCACGCACACGGCGAAGGCTGCTACACGCGTGCGGCAGAACCGACTTGCGGTCTGGAAGAGAGCGCGGGCCATCACCATGACGAGAACTGCACCGTCGTGACGAAGAACCTCACGTGCGACGTGCCTGCTACTCAGACGGACATCACGCACGAGCACACGGACGAATGCTACGAAATCGTGACCACGTACACCTGCGACCTGACGGAAGGCGAGGGTGCGCATGCACACACGCTGGACTGCTATCCGATGAGTGCAGAACCGACCTGCGGTCTGAATGAAGGCGACGGCGCTCATACGCACACGGAAGAATGCAACGCGAAGGTGCGCGACGAGTTGACCTGCACCAAGTACCCGGAGAAGGTACACACCCATAGCGCGGCCTGCGTCGATCAGACGACGGGCTACTATACCTGTGGCTATGTGGAAGTGCTCAAGCATCAGCACACGCAGGATTGCGTGAAGACGGTTGTCGCGGAAGACGCGGGCCACCAGCACACGGCGGCATGCTACACGACGACGTGCGTCTGCGAAATTCCGGAGCACATCCATAATGACGATTGCTTCATTGAAAAGACCGAAGGCGAAGAGACTGCCGAGCCGACGCCCGAAGTGACGCCCGAGGCCACGATTGCGCCGACGGAAGAAGTGACGGAAGAGCCGACCGTTGAACCTACGGTTGAAGTGACGGAAGAACCGACCGTTGAACCTACGGAAGAAGTGACGGAAGAGCCGACTGCTGAGCCTACGGTTGAAGTAACGGAAGAGCCGACCGTTGAACCTACGGTTGAAGTGACGGAAGAACCGACGGCTGAACCGACCGTTGAACCCACGGAAGAAGTGACGGAAGAACCGACGGCTGAACCGACCGTTGAACCCACGCCCGAAGTGACGGAAGCCCCCACCGCTGAACCGACTGTTCAGCCGACCGCGACGCCGGAAGGCACGGACTATACCGAGGAAGAGTGGGAGTACATTAACGCCATCTTGAATGGTACTGCTCCGGAAGGTATGGGGGATATTGGGTTCTTTGGGTTGGATGATCCGGCGGTGTATGCGGAGCCGAGGGCATCCGGAAATGATTTCTGGGACGAGATTTACGAGATAGATCCCAATACGGGTTCGTTTAAATGGCCCAGCCAGGACGCATACTGCAAAGAAAAATGCCAAGATTTAACAATTGTCAGCTTTGATTTTAAAGAAGAAAATGGTCAGCCTGGTAATGCGGTCTATAATAACGGTCAATATAACTATACATTACAAATGGATTTCGACATTTCTGCATACTGGATTTCTCAACATACGGATGAAAAAAGTGCGTGGACATGCACCTTGGAAAACTTCAATCCGATTGTTCAAGAGGAGTCTTTTGAAATAACTGGTTATGATGAAAACTGGCCAGACAATGATAAAACACCAGCATACACGGCAAAATATGAATATGATAAAGATAGTCAGACTTGGCAAATGAAAATCTGGTTCACACAAACCTATCGTGACTATATTGAAGATACATATCTTCACAAAATGAACTTCAGTGGAATGGAAATTTATACTATGGATTCAAAACCAGATAATCTAAGTCATGGCAATCTTAAGATGAATGGTAAAGTTACCAAGGACGATATTAAGGAAAAAGAATCTGAGGAAGGCAAAATTGAAGTAGGGGTGAAGGGTGACGAGGGCCACAAGGTGACGATTAAGCCGGATGGAACAAGTGATTCTATCACCAACAACGTGACGGTTGAAAAAAATGGCGGTACCTTGAATTTGCAGACTGGTACCTTGGATTATACAGTGAAGGTTACAACTGACACTGGCATGGTTACGTCGTTTACGCTGAAGGATAGTGTTGAGGTTACATCCGACGAGACTGGCGAACCGATTAAACTCAAGGGTGTGGAGATTACTTCAATAAAATTTGGTGAAAAGTTCAACATCAACCAGTCCGTTACATATGTAGAGAACTCTGCCCCTGTGACCATGGATGGCACCTGTACTTGTGGAACAACGGGTTTCCATATTCATTATACAATTTCGGGTACAGATGTGACCTATCAGATTCCGCCAATGGAGGCCGGCAAGGAACTGGCAATCAATTATCAGTATACGCTGGATAATCAGGAATTGCTTGGCAGCAAATTGACATCCAAGGCGAATAACAAGATTGAGGCCGACAATAATGGTGGAAGTGCGTGGGATAAAACACACAAAGAAGTAAGCATAGAGACCAACATCACAGCCGAAAAACAACTGAAAAAGAACAGTGGCTATAAAGGCGATGGAAATGTTCAGTGGACGCTGACGTTGAACTCGAATTATGTAAACATTGCTGACAAAACATTGACTGATAGTATGTTGGCGAGCTTGGTTGATGCTGAGAATAATCTGATTTTTGATTCCGCAAATGAAGATGGCCATATGGTTTCCATCAAAGCGACACAAAAGGACGGAACTGAAGTCAACATCACGGCTGAGAATTACAAGAACTACTTTGATGTTACTGTCGGCGAAGATGGCGTGGCGAAGCTAACCTTTAAGGATAAAGATACCTTGGGTGTGCTGGCAGAAAGCAAATTTGAAATTAAATATCAGACACATCATAACCAAATAGAAAATGACTATCAGGTAAAAAATGAAGCTCGTTTTGATGAAGAAACTGTATACAAAACAGAAACCATCAAAACACTTGGTTCGTTCACGGCCACGAAGACTTCAACCACAACAGCGCTTGAACCGGATGAAAACGGCAAGAGCACGCTGACGTGGAGTAGCACGTATCAGTTCCCGACTTCGGGCAAGTATGCGCTGGAATTCAGTGATCAAATTTCTATCGCATATGATACGCTTAACCACGAGCGTCACTACTATACAAAGGCACAAATGGAGGCGATGATTGAACAGTTAAGTGATATTATCGATTTATACGAAGAACCGTCCTCCGGCGCAGAGTATGAATTATACGTATACGCCTATATCACAGAGAATAAGTGGACCCATTTGATTGAGACGTTGTATAAAACAAATGGGAAAGGTGCAACAAGTTCTTTAGCTGATGACACAAAATATTATGGTTTTGTATTCAAAACCACAAAGGGCGAGGTACAGTTAACAACTGACGAAGCAGATGGTCTGTATAAGTTGAAGATGGACTATTCTTCGACAGCTGAATTCTCGGAAGATCGAAAAAATTCGGAATACGCGAGGAATACAGCGAAGAACAAGAATGGAGAGACCACGGCAACGTATGAGGCGACTACCACAGAAGAAGAAAAACGGATTGAAAAAAGCTTCAGCAGTCCTAACAATGGCCAACTAGCAAGCACAGACACGGAAATTGTCTGGCAGATTAATTTGTACAGTGCTGGCGAACCACATGATACTGTTGAACTTGAGGATACGTTACCACCCCATATGAAGCTAATCCAAGTGCGGTATGGTAATGGGGCTATATTTGAACGACAGCCAGATGGAACATTCAAATTGTTAAATGTGAATGAATGGGAAACAAATACGAGTGGCGAAGGATATCAGGTTAGCTATTCTGATGGTTCATCGTGGCTGAAAATGGAAGTGTCGGCTGATACAGAGGCACACAAAGAAACATTCAAGCTCTATCTTAAAAAGAAGGATGAAAACCTCCCGCTTTGGAAAGGTACGGAAGGAACGACAACAATAACAGTTGTGTGCAAGCTTGACGATGATGCATTGGAATCGGCCACGCTGAACAACGGTACTTACACCTGGGATGCTGTGACCAACACCGTTACCGGTAAATTTGATGATAGCTTGGTTGGAAACACCGCCAAGACGGAAACGAATTTTACCTACACGGATTTGTCAAAGCAGTATAAAGAGTTGACAAAGGAATTTGTTAAACTGGAAAACAATTCCGAATATGCGCCGATGATCAAGTACAGCTTGGATGTCAATCAGGGAGCAGAGTTGTTGATTCCAAGTGGCAGTCAGCTTACGTTGACGGACACTATGAGCTATGATGCAACTGGTTCGTCGGACAACAAATCCTATTTCCGAAAGCTGACCTTGGACACAAAGGATATCGTAGTCTATCAGGCAGTTGTGGATGAAAACGGCAAGCCAGAGCTGGACAAGAATGGCAAACTGACAAAGGGCACTAAATTGTCCCGGGATAAATGGTCGGCAAAGGTTGAATACACAACAGTGAACAACAAGCCTAATGTTGTCTTGACCATTGAAGTGCCAGACGGCATGGCGCTGATTGTTGAGTATGAAGCCCAAATGACCATCACCTCGGATTATCCGTTGGGTAGCTTAAATAACATCTACCCTGAGTTGAGCAACAAGGCCAAGCTTACCGGCGCATCAAGCTACGAGTCAAGCAATATCAAGGTGAACAAAAAAATCGAAAGCGCTAACAGTGCAAACATCACCTCCTCCTACATCCTGTCCGTTCAAAAGAGCGACGCGGACAAGGGCAATGTTCTGCTGGAAGGCACAGAGTTTGAACTGTACAAGTGGGAAGACGGCGCTTTTGCAAAGGTAGAAGACCTTAACCTGGTGGCAGATTCGTATGGCAAAATCAACTTCAACTACATTTCTGATCAACGTGAGGATTTGCGCCCCAATACTGCCTACTATCTTGTGGAGACGAAGGCTGTCGCACCGTATGAATTGCCCGCAATCGCGGAACGTCCGTTGCTGGTGTTCCATGTGCTGGCAAAAACTGTCGATAAGGATAAGTACCCGGAACAATATCCGAACAACCTGACGCGTGACGCATTCTCGGCACTGTCGGGTGAGGCACTCAAGTCGCTGTTCGCGGGCTTGGGAATTCAGGGCGTGCCGCAGGGCGTGCAGTCGGTGGATGGCTCTGGTTCGCTGGTTATCAGCATGACCAACTCCCGTGCGCGCCGGAACATCACCGTCGAAAAGGCGTGGGCGAACATGCCGGAGAATCCGGAATATCCGGATAGCGTGACGGTGACGCTCAAGCGTGCCGCTGTGCCTCAGACGGTGTACGATGCAGCATTGGTGAATGACAAGATTCCCGCGGAAACGTGGAAGGGCTGGCAGTCGACTTACCTCGACACGACCTACAGCGATTCGCAGCAAATGGTTGCGGCTGGCAACTGGAAGATGGAATTCACCAAGCTGGAAGCAACGGGCGTGGATGCGGATGGAAATGCGCTTGTCTATGTTTACTTTGTGGAGGAAGAGGCGCTGGATCACTTCACCGTGACCTATGACGCACCGGAACTCGGCGGAGATTACACGACGAGTGAAACCCTGAAGCTAACTAACACCTACGTTCCGGAAATGAAGTCCGGCTACATCACCATCGCACTGACAAAGGCTTGGGAAGGCTTTGATGACGATGCCATCCCGGACAGCGTGCAGGTGCGCTTGGTGAAGCAGGAGTGGACGCTGAAGGATGTTGGTGAGGGATACGGGCCTGCAACCTGGGAAAAGGCCAATGTCAGCTACGGCGAATGGCAGACGGTTTACAAGGCCAACAACTGGAAACTCAATATTACGGATGTGCTGACGTACCAGCTCGTCAAAAATAACGAGGATATATGGACGGGTACGGCCTACACCTACACGATTGAGGAAAAGGATACGAAGAATAAGTATTCCGTCAGTGGCCTGACGTCGAATCCGTCAGACTATTTCCTGTACGGCATCGAGCCAAAGGTAGACAACAACACTGGCGAACCGATTGCTCCTGTGGATGTGACGCTGACCAACTTCAAACTCGGCATTATCGTCGAGAAGAAGTGGGAAGACGGCATTGAAGCGTCGGATACGGCGCGTCCTCAGACGGTTAACATTTACCTGAAGCGCTATGCCGTGCCGGAGGCGGATTACAACAATCTGCAATTTGCCGGAAACTATGCGACGCTGGATGAAGCAAAATGGGCAATTTTGCGCAACAGCGAGTGGCAGGATACCAGCTACAGCCAACTAATTGCGCTAAATAGCACAACGGAGTGGCATGCAGGTGTATATGGCCTTGAAGCAACCGGAAAGGATACGGCTGGCAATACTGTCTACTACATCTACTACGTTGATGAAGAGCTGACATATGATAGAGTAGTTCCTGGGGGTGAAAATCATGTATACACGCCCAGTTATGACTACAATGGCTCAATTAGCAACGGCACAGGCAAAATCACAATCACGGTCACAAACACCCTGCAAGAAGTCCGGAAGATGTCTTTTGGCCTCCAGAAGAACTGGCAGGACGTGCCGAATGACAAGATGCCCAGTTCGGTGACGATGCATCTAAAGCAACAGGAATGGAGCTACGATGCGACAACCAGCACCTGGAAGGAAACAGGTAAGCCGGTTGTTAAAGAGACAATCATACTGACCTCTGAAAACAACTGGACGCATTCATTTGCGAACCTTGTGACGGTGGAAGTGGAGAAAGCAAACGGCCCCTATAATGCTGGAACAGCAATTAAGGCATTCACGTACGAGGTTGTGGAGGAAACAAACGGAGCGTTTGTGGTAAGCACAGAGAATCGTTTGCCGAAAGATCCCAGTGGATACTTTGAAAAGGGTGAGGCGCCTAGCTTTGGCTGGGAGAACTACGTTTTTCAGCTTGAGAATTACAAGGCGCCGGAGTTCGAAAACGCTGCCATCACCATCACCAACTCCCTGCCGGATACCTTCGACGTGCGGCTGAAAAAGCAGTGGAAGAATTATGACAATTCTTCTAGCGATGCTCGTCCTCTGGATTGGCCGCTGAAAAATGACGGATCCGGCGAAAAGGTAACGGTGACGTTCACTATTTATCAGGAATACAAAGTTGGCGACGAATGGATTCCGATGAAGGATGAACAGGGAAACGATGTTGTCGTTCGCTACGGCGGTACTGGTCAGGAAAGCAATAGCCTCACCTTGAGCAGCAACGATGATGAAGTTACCTTTGAGAAACTGCCGAAGAAGGTTTGTGTGAATGGCAATTGGTATGATTGCCGCTACAAGCTGGTCGAAACTGGCGTCGATGGTACTGCGCCTGATCTCACTTGGAGGTCCAACTTCTTGCCTGCTAACGTATGGGAGTTTGTCACACAAGTTGGGCAAGTTGGCATTGTGGATCCGACAAAACTGATTACCACTGTGCCGAATTATAATCTGGTGACGGTAACGAATGTGTTGCAACCGACCTTCGACTTCACGCTGGCGAAGTATTGGGAGAACACTAAACCAGGGGTTGACTGGCCGAGCCAGGTTGAGACTGTAACATTTGAACTGATACAGCAGTACAAGATGACAGTAGACGGAGAGGTAACGTGGGTAACGAATCCGAACTTCGCCGACAAGGGCAAGAAAACGGTAAGCCTCAATAGGGACAACCGGAGTTACACGTTTACCGAACTGGCACGGAAAGTCTTTGTGGAAGGTGCATGGCGTGAGTGCCGGTATCAGTTGACAGAAGTGACACTCAATGCTGGTAACGACTTTGGCTGGCACGTCGAGTTTTATCGGGATTCCATTAATCGGAATTGGGGAGTAGATTCAACAGAAGGCGAACCGAGTGTGACAATTACTCCGCCGGAGGGTAGTTATGCTACAGACCCGGAGGCCGAGTTTAGGATCTTCGTTTATAACGTCTTGCCGGATGCGTTCGCACTGAGCTTCGAAAAGATGTGGCATGACAAGGATAATAACTCGATAAGCTGGCCTAACGGTCTGGAAATCACCTTGACGCTGACCCAACAGTACAACACGAATACGGGCGTGCAAAACCCCGAAACGGGTGAACCGTTGGAAGCGGATTGGGTGACCAACACCAAAGATGGTGTACCGGTGACGTGGACGCTGACCTTGGATGAGTCGGCCAGCAGCAAGCGCATTGACGGCTTGCCGAAGCAAGTGTACATTAATGGCAAGTTGTGCGACTGCCGCTACATCCTGACGGAAAACGAAGGACAGGTGACGGGCGGAACCCAGTGGGAATTGAGCGTAAGCGGTTCTAATGGTAATGCGATTGAATCCTGTGTGCGGTCTGGTCAGAGTTACGTGCTGACGCCCAATGCAAACACAGGTACTTCAAGTAGCCTGGTGTTGACTAACACCATCAAGTTCTTTGCTGGCAAGATTGAACTTGACATAACGAAGGAATGGAGTGGTGTTGAAGAAGAAAATATTCCGAATACGCTGGAGCTGCGCTTCTTCTATCGAAATGCAAAGTTCGATGCAAGCACCGAACCGAAAAAGTGGATTCTGGAAGAAAACGAAGGGTATGATTCGCTCACGCTGACGAAGGATGCCAACGGTAAATGGCAGGGTACGCTGAATGAGGACATCTTCAACTTAGCGTATGGTGAGGATAATAATCCGACGGCAGGCTCGTATTTGAAGGTCTACACAGGTGTCATCAAGGAATTCGACGAGCAGGGTAATGAGCTGACCGGCTTCATGCCAATCTACACATTGCCGTCTGGCATGCCGACAAGCTTGGATGATTACCTGGAAAATGAGAAATCGTATACGCTAAAGCCTGGGTTCCTGAATAACTACAAGCTGACGGAATTCCCCAAAGACAACGCACCGTCCGAATACTACTATCTGCTGTCGCTCACGAAGCCCACGGCAGAAGGTGCGTCGGACAAGAGCCTGACCATCACCAACACGCCGGACAAATTCACCATCACCAAGAAGTGGGATTCCAACTTCCGGGGTGGCGAAGTGCTCGACATGTACCTGTATCTGGAGTACGTGGAAGATGATGCTACGGGCAATAACGTCACATACCAGCCGGTGATTGAGAGTGCTGATTCGCCAGCACCCAAAGTAAGCTTTACCGACGTAAAGGGGCAGACGAAAACGCTGCTGCAGGGCAAGAATGACGAGTTGGTGAGCGAACTGTTCGTTGAGAACGGCAAGGTCTACGTCCACATCAAACGTAAGGTTGAGACGCCTCCGGAAGAAGGTCCGATTGAATGGAAAATCACGTTCAGCGGCTTGCCGAAGAACGCGAAGTACCGTGTCACCGAGATGGAAGGCAAGGGCTACACGGTGGCGTACAGCGGTTCTAACAACGGCCTATTCGTGGATGTTGGCGATACCAGCGGTAACGCAACCATCACCAACACGCCGACCAGCATCAAGGTAGTGAAGCAGTTCGTGACGGTTGATGCGCCGAAGACGCCCATCAACGTGCCGGTAACGACACTCTACTTCACGGTCATGCGCCAGAAGTACGAGGCAGACGGTGAAACGAAAATCGGCACGCTGGAAACGTACATGGATATCAGCACGGCGCAGCTAAAGGCGACAGCGCAGAATACCACGGTGTCGGTGAATGATGACAAGGTCGTTTGCCTGCAAATCGAGGCTGACGCGATAACAAGCGCAGGCTTCGAGCTGAGCTACCTGCCGAAGTACTGGTACGATGCCAGCAACCAAACGAATGGTCTTTGGAAGTACACGGTGCAGGAAGTCACCCCGGTTGGCAACGCATATCAACCGGTGCATGCAGCGCTGGACAAATCGGACGTCAATCCGGAAACATCCATTGCAGGCGACAACACCATCACGGTGACGAACGTTGTTACGGACATCAACGTAACGAAGGTTTGGCTGGCCGTGGATGGCAACACGCTGAACCCGGCGAATCTGCCCGACATCACCCTGACGCTGATGCAATCCAAGTACAACGCACCTTTGAACGTTGAAGGAGCGCAACAAGCGCACAAGGACGATGTGGTCATCGGTACGGTGACGCTTTCCTACGACACTGATAAGGTCGTGGCGAAGAACGTAAACAACGGCACGGCCATTGGTACGGTGGGTCAGCAGACGCAGACGGCGGACAAGAACATCTACTGGAGCTACAAGTGGTCGAACTTGCCTGCATACCAGCAAGATGGCGAACCGTACTACTACTACGTGAAGGAAACGAATCCGGGTGCTGGCTGGACGCAGGCAACCGACGCAACGGCGAACACGCAGAACCCCATTGCGGGCAATGCAACGTCGAATCGCGAGTTCCAAATCACCAACGAAGCAATTCGTTACACGCTGCCTGAAACGGGCGGCATGGGTACGCTGCCCTACACGGCGGGCGGTCTGCTGCTGATGGCAGCGGCGGCCTTCCTGCTGGGACAGCAGGTCAAGCACCGCAGGGAAGACTGCTGAGCAATCGGCAGTCTCCCCGCGGGTGCGGGTCTCTCTCATCGTATACTCGGGCGCAAGCCCTTGTATAAATAAAACGTGTACCAAGGAATCCTTACACTAGGCGACAAAACAAAAAGGAGAGAAAAACCATGAAGAAACTGTTAGCTTTCGTCCTCGCCATGATGCTTGTTCTGAGCATGGCAAGCATTGCCGTGGCTGAGGAAACGACGACGACGACGAAGTACACCATCACTGCGCCTGACAACGGCCATACCTACGAGATTCTCCAGATTTTCGAAGGTGATTTGTCGGGCGATACACTGTCGAATGTGACTTGGGGTAAAAATGGTAAGGGCTACCTAGAGAATAGCGTGACCAAGGTGCCGGACGACGTCCTTGACGCGCTGAAGGCAATGACAACGAAAAGCGAAAAGGAAACGTCGAAGTATATCGCAGACAATCTGCTGAACGCCGCTCCGGCTTACGAGACGATTGGTAAGATTGATGAAAATACCACGGTCCCGTCGGTGGAAGTTTGCGCGGGTTACTACATGATTCGCGACGCGGCAGGTTCTCTGACGGAAGACCAGTACGACTCTTACACCCTGTATATCGTGAAGGTTGTGGGTAATGTTACGATTAGTCCGAAGGCCGCTAAGCCTTCTATGGTTAAGAAAATCAAGGACACCAACGATACCACTGGTGCGACCACGAAATGGATTGATTCTGCCGACTACGACATTGGCGATCAGGTACCGTTCCGTCTGACTGGTACGTTGCCGTCGAACTTTGCGGCCTACAGCACGTACACCTTTGAATTCATTGATGATATGGAAACTGGTTTGACTTTTGACGGCGCGAACACTGTGAAGGTCTTTGTGAATGACTCCACCGTGGCTTTGGATGCGAAGTGGTATACGGTGTCCGTTGACAGCACGAATCCTAACCAGCACTTTGAGGTGAAAATTCCGGAGATGGAAAAAATCACCTACAAAGTGGTTGCGGATGGCCCTGATATGACCCTGAAGGCGGGCGATATGATTCATATTGAATACACCGCCACGCTGAATGACAATGCCAACATTGGTGCGCAGGGCAACATGAACAAGGCGTACCTGAAGTTCTCCAACAACCCCAATGGCGAGGGCATCGGTCGGACGCCCGAAGATACGGTCATTGCTTTCACCTACAAGATGGTTATTGACAAGGTTCACAAGGTGAACAATGAGCTTGCTCCGCTGGAAGGCGCTGACTTCAAGCTGGAAAAGCAGGTTGGCACCAGCTGGGTTGAAGTGACCCGCAAGACGACCAATGCAACGGAAACGACCGTAGCGACGCAGTTTGTGTTCACTGGTCTGGATGATGGTAAGTATCGTCTGACGGAAACCAAGACGCCCGCTGGCTACAACACGCTTGAGCCGATTGAGTTTGAGGTGACAGCAGATCATAAGACCGAAATTGGAAAAATCGACTTTGAAAGCCAGGAGCGCGCGAACATACTAACGAAACTGACTGGTGAGGAATCCAATGGTAAAATTGAATTCACGCTGGTGAACGGAAATCTGGCAACGCAAATCGTCAACAAGTCCGGTGCGACCCTGCCTGAGACGGGCGGCATCGGCACGACCATCTTCTACGTGCTGGGCGGCGTGATGTTCGCTGGCGCGGCGCTGATGCTGGTCGTTCGTCGCAAGGCGGAAGCGGACGAAATCTAATTCCTCCGCAACCCTGATTTTGTGACCATAGCAGCCGGGCGGTGTGCCGTCAAAAGCCGCCGCCCGGCGTTTCCCGAATCAAACAACGTTCCGATAACAGAAAGGAGGGCTTGCCGTGAAACGACATATGACGACCGTTCTGCTGTTCGTGGTGCTGTTTGCTGGTCTGGCGCTCCTGCTGTACCCGTCCGTGGCGGACTTCTACAATTCCTTCCACCAGACGCAGGCCGTCACGGCCTACAGCAATGCGGTGGAGCAGGAATCAGCCGCCGACTACGCCGAGGAATGGGCGGCGGCCAATGCCTACAACGAGAAGCTGCGGGAACAATCCACAGTCGATCGCCTCATCATGACGGATGAGGAGCTGGCCGAGTATCAGTCGGTCTTGAATATCGGCGGCTCGGGCATTCTGGGCGTCATCGAGATTCCGCAGATTGCCGTGACCTTGCCGCTGTATCACTCCACGGATGCCAACGTCTTGCAGGTGGCGGTTGGCCATGTGGAGGGAACGAGCCTGCCGACAGGCGAAAAAAGCACGCATGCGGTTTTCTCCGCACACCGTGGCTTGCCGTCCGCCAAGCTGTTCACGAATCTGGATCAGCTGACATACGGCGATACCTTCACCCTGCGCGTACTGGATAAGGTCATGACCTACGAGGTGGACCAAATCCTGATTGTGGAACCACATGACGTGTCGTCACTGCAAATCTATGAAGGCATGGATTTGTGTACGCTGGTCACGTGTACCCCTTACGGCATCAACTCGCACCGTCTGCTGGTGCGCGGACACCGCGTGGAAACCTCGCTTGCGCAGCTTTCCGTGCGCATTCCGGCCGATGCCATTGTCATTGATCCCTACATCGTCGCGCCGATTGTGGCCGCGCCGATGCTGCTGGTGCTGCTGATCATCATGCTGGTGACCACGCGACCGAAAAACAAGAAGAAAAAAGGAGCTGAGCGGCCGTGATGACCCGTTTCTCTTCGCGCTTGCTGGCGCTTGTGCTGCTGCTGAGCCTGTGCTGTCTGGCGGGAATGCCGTCTGCGCTGGCTTTCGACCGGGTCGATCTGACCCATCCGCTGACCTTCACCATTCAGGCGGATGATAATGCGGATGATTCGCATTTGCCCGGCGTGACCTTTAAGCTGTATCTGGTGGCGGATATGAACGAGGATGCGTGCTTTTCCCTCAAAGCCCCGTACAGCCAGCTGGATATCGACATTAACGCCATGAAGAATGCAGCCGACTGGGCCGCTGCATCCGATGCGATGAAGGCCCTGACCACGGATGTGACGCCCGACGCCGAGGGCACGACCGATGAAAACGGCCGTGTGGTGTTCGCGGATTTGCAGCCGGGTCTGTATCTGGTGTCCGGCGTGCCGACCATTATCGGCAGCTGGGCGTATAGCTTCCAGTCCTTCCTGACCGCAATTCCCAATCGCAATACGCAGGATGAATGGCAGTATGACGTGCTGTCCACCATCAAGCTGGAACGCTCCGCCGCGACGATTGATTTGGAATGCCTCAAAATCTGGGAGGACGACAACCGCGGCACGAATCGCCCCAAGGAGATTGAGGTGCATCTGCTACAGGATGGCGTGCAGATTGATGCCGTTCGCCTGAATGCGGAGAACAACTGGCACCACATCTTCCGCGATTTGCCCGCCGATCATGAGTACTCCCTGCGGGAAATCCTGAATGCAAACAGCGGCTATGAACCGCAGTATTCCATCGTCAATGGTGTCTACGTCATCACCAACTACCAGACCGCGACGCCCACGCCGACGCCCTCGATTCCGGAAACGGGTCAGCTGTGGTGGCCTGTGCCGGTGCTGGCGGGTGCCGGGATGATTCTGTTCGTCATTGGGTGGATTCTCCACCGGAAATGGAGTCAGGCGCATGAAGAACCGTAAGGGGAATGTGCTGATGCTTCTGGGCCTGCTGCTGCTGCTGGCGGCCCTGCTG
This sequence comes from uncultured Faecalibacterium sp., assembly GCA_964464815.1. Taxonomy (GTDB): domain Bacteria; phylum Bacillota; class Clostridia; order Christensenellales; family Aristaeellaceae; genus UBA11524. The sequence continues at coordinate 65,324 of CAYXHF010000002.1, read as the reverse complement.
CTGGTGGTATACAACAACTGGGATTCGAGCCGTGCGGGCAAGGAGGCCGACGAGGCACTGATGGTGCTGGAGCAGATTCGCATGCAGGAGCGCATCAAGAATCAGCAGACGGCCGCACCGATGACGGCTGTCCCGACGGCCACGCCGACGCCCGTTCCGACGGATGCGCCGACGGTGACGGATGTACCGGCAACGGATGCTCCGGCAACGGATGCTCCGGCAACGGATGCGCCGAACGGGACGGACGTTCCGACCGCAACGGTCACGCCGACCACGAATGCACCCGAAGCGACGGAGCAGGCCACGGCCACACCGACGGCGGCCATGACGAATGCGCCGACGGCCACCAAAGCGCCGGATGCGCAGGAAACGCCGCTGGTGACAGCGACACCGACCGCCGTTCCGACGGCCACGCCCGATTTGTCTCAGCCGACCACGCCGCCCATGGCGACGGGTGCGCTGTACGAACGCGTGCCGGGCATGGAGATGCCGGGTCAGCAAATTGCCGGGCATGAGTACGTGGGAACGCTGAGCATTCCCGCGCTGAGCCTGACGCTCCCGGTGCAGCGCAACTGGTCCTACCCGAACCTGACGGTATCGCCGTGCCGGTATTCGGGCAGCGCGTATGCGGGCGAATTCGTCATCATTGCGCATACGTACCAGTCGCACTTTGGCAAGCTGAGTGGCCTCGAAGTTGGCGCAACCGTGTCCTTCACGGACATGGAGGGCAACGTCTTCCGCTACATCGTGCGCGAAAAGGTGACGCTCAATCCTACCGACACCGAAGCGCTGACGAACTCCGGCTACGACCTGACGCTGGCGACCTGCTCCTTCAGTGGCTCGAAGCGCCTGGCCGTTCGCTGCGAAAAGCAGCCGTAACGCAACACAAACAGCGATTGTATTGTTCCTAACGAGCAAGCAACCGCTGTTTTTTTTGATTCCGGCCGCCAAACGGCAGGAATTGACGTGTTGCGGGTAGAAATAAACAGGAAGCGGTCTGTGTATTCTTGCACGGACCGGAAAGGTGGCGCAATATTGAAAAAGACGGTTTATCGGGCGATTCTCTGGCTGATTACGCTGTGCATCATGGTGATGATGTTCGGCTTTTCGGCGCAGGATCAGACGCAATCGGGTGGTTTGAGCGCAAAGATTTCTGCGCCACTGACAGAATGGATTGCCAGCCATCGGGAGCATATGGATGCGCAAATCCGTTACCGGTTATATCAGCAGGTGGATTGGTATGTGCGTAAGACGGCGCATTTTTCGGAATACGCGCTGCTGGGTGTGCTGCTGACGCTATTGCTGGATGCATACGCCATCAGGTGGCCGTGGCTGTCGTGGCTGGGCTGCACGGTCTATGCGGCGACGGATGAGATTCACCAGCTCTATAGCGCGGGACGCACGGCGCGGTGGCAGGATGTGCTGATTGATTCCTGCGGCGCGTTGACGGGCATGACGCTGATTCTGTTGGTGCTGTTTCTCTGGCGCAAACGGAAGCAAAACAAGCAAAGAAAGGGAGCGTAAGTAAATGATGACCATTGAACAGCTCTATGATTTGGAGCATACATTGGCGGCGGATTATCTGCGCCAGTTCACCTATCCGTGGGAGGCGCTTGGTGGCCTGAAAGCGGAAATCATCCGTCTGGGTGAAGCGCTGGACAAAGCGGAGTACAACGAGGTGTCGGAGCATGTGTGGGTACACAAGACCGCCACGGTCGCGCCAACGGCGTATCTGGGTGCGCCCTGCATCATCGGGGCCCGCACGGAGGTGCGCCATTGTGCGTTTGTGCGCGGCAGTGCGCTGGTCGGGGAAGACTGCGTGGTTGGCAACTCCGTGGAGCTGAAAAACGTGGTGCTGTTTGACCATGTGCAGACGCCGCATTACAATTATGTGGGCGATAGCATTCTGGGCTACTACAGCCACATGGGCGCAGGGTCAATCACCAGCAATGTCAAGAGCGACAAGACGCTGGTGACGGTGCGCAGCAGCGAGGAAAGCATTCAAACGGGCCTGAAAAAGATGGGTGCGATGCTGGGCGACCACGTGGAGGTCGGCTGCAACAGTGTGCTGAACCCGGGTACGGTGATTGGCCGCGACAGCCAGATTTATCCGCTGAGCTGCGTGCGCGGCGTCGTGCCGGAAAAGAGCATTTGGAAGACTGGCGGAGTGGTGGTGACGAAGCGGTGATTCAGCCGATTGTGCGGGACATGATGTTCCTGCAAAGAAAAAGCACACCGGCCACCGTGCAGGATGCGCAGGTGATAACGGATTTGCGCGAGACGCTGCTTGCGCACCGAAACGAGTGTGTGGGCATGGCGGCCAACATGATTGGCGTCAGCAAGCGCATCATCGCCGTGATGGTTGGCAGCAGCGTGCTGACGATGGTCAATCCGGTGATTGTCGCCAAGCAACAGCCCTTCTCGGCGCAGGAAAGCTGCCTGTCGCTGGACGGCGTGCGCGCCTGCATCCGCTACAGGAAAATCACGGTGCAGTATCAGGACGAGCAGTTTGCACCGCACACGCAGGAATTCAGCGGCTTTGTGGCGCAAATCATTCAGCACGAGGCCGATCATCTGGAAGGCATACTAATTTGAGGTGAGCAAATGACCATCACACAAATCCTGTGCGAGGAGTTTTCGACCGCGCCGTGGCAGATTGAGGCGGTCATTCGTCTGCTGGACGAGGGCTGCACGCTGCCGTTTATCGCGCGTTACCGCAAGGAGCAGCACGGTTCGCTGGACGACCAGAAGCTACGCGAAATTAGCGAACGCCTGACGGCGCTTCGTGCGCTGGAGGAAAGGCGCGGAGAAGTCAGCGAAAGCCTGAAAAAGCTGGAGGTCTGGACGCCGGAGCTGCAACAGGCGCTGGACAATGCCCTGACGATGGCGCAGATTGAGGACATCTATCGGCCGTATCGTCCCAAGCGGCGCACGCGTGCCTCCATCGCGCGGGAACGCGGTCTGGAAGACCTGGCCAATGCGCTATTGCTACAGCAGAAGAACATGATGGCGCCCGAAACACTGGCGATTCGCTTTGTCAGCGAGGAAAAGGGCGTGCCGTCGGTGGAGGATGCCCTGCAAGGCGCGATGGACATCATCGCGGAGACGGTCAGCGACGATGCGGCTGTCCGCACGAAGCTGAAAACCTACTACCATCAGGCGGGCGTTGTTTCCACCACGGCGGCGAAGGAAGAGGACAGCACCTACCGCATGTACTATGACCATCACGAGTCTCTGCGCCAGATGCCGTCTCATCGCGTGCTGGCGATGAACCGTGGCGAGAAGGAAGGCTTCCTCAAGGTCGCGGTGGATGTGGACAAGGAGAAGGCGCAGCAGCTGGTGCGATACAGCTACGTCCGGCCCAACGGCGGCAAGGCCAGCGAATACGTGGCACGCGCCTGTGACGATGCGTACACGCGCCTGATTGCGCCGTCGCTGGACACGGAGCTGCGTGCCGAAATGACGGAGAAGGCCGGGAAAGCGGCGATTCGTGTCTTTGCGCTGAACCTGCGTCCGTTGCTGATGCAGCCGCCGGTGCGCGGAAAGGTCGCCATGGGACTTGACCCGGGCATCCGCACGGGCTGCAAGGTGGCGGTGGTCGATGCGACAGGGCGCGTGCTGGACACGGGCGTGATTTTCCCGCTCCCTTCGCACGGCAAGGTGGCACAGGCCAAGGAGACGGTGAAGCGCCTGATTCGCAAGCACGGCGTGTCCATCGTGGCCATCGGCAACGGCACGGCAGGGCGTGAAACGGAGCAGTTCTTTGTGGAGGTCATGAAGGAACTGGCGTTGGGTGACAAGCTGCGCTACATGGTGGTCAGCGAGGCCGGTGCGTCGGTGTACTCCGCATCGAAGCTGGCGGCGGAGGAATTCCCGCAGTTTGACGTCAGCCTGCGTTCAGCGGTGTCGATTGCAAGGCGTCTGCAAGACCCATTGGCCGAGCTGGTCAAAATTGACCCGAAGGCGATTGGCGTGGGACAGTATCAGCATGACCTCAAGGCCAGTGAGCTGGACGAGGCGCTGGGTGGCGTGGTCGAGGACTGCGTGAACAGCGTGGGTGTGGACGTGAACACGGCCAGCGTGTCCCTGCTGAGCCACGTGGCGGGCATCAACGCATCGGTGGCGAAGAACATCGTTGCCTACCGCGAGGAAAACGGCGCATTCACCAGCCGTGCGCAGCTCAAGAAGGTGCCGCGCCTTGGCCCGAAGGCGTTCGAGCAGTGTGCGGGCTTCCTGCGCGTGCCGGACGGGAAGGACTTAATCGAGAACACGGGCGTGCATCCGGAAAGCTATGCGGCGGCGAAGGCGCTGCTCAAGCATTTCTCCCTGACACCGGCGCAGGCTGTTGGCAAAATTGGCGCCATGGCAGAGGCGGAAGGCTTTGCGGAGTTGGCGAAGCTGCTGGATGTAGGCGAACCGACCCTGCGCGACATTGCCGCGGAGCTTTCCAAGCCAGGTCGTGACCCGCGCGACGAGCTGCCGCAGGTGCTGATGCGCAGTGACGTGATGGATTTGAAGGATTTGCAGGTCGGGATGGAGCTGCGCGGCACGGTGCGCAACGTGACGGACTTCGGCGCGTTTGTGGATATCGGCGTGCATCGCGACGGTCTGGTACACATCAGCCAAATGGCGCAGCGCCGGGTGAATCATCCCAGCGAAGTGGTGCGTGTGGGCGATATTGTGACGGTTTGGGTATTGGAAGCGGACGCAAAGACGAACCGCATCAGCCTGACCATGCGTCCGCCGGAAAAGAAATAGAAATGACAAGAAATGGAGAATCAGCCAATGAAACGATGGATGGCTTTTTTGCTCATGGGTGCCATGTTGTTAACAATGCTGCCTGCATTGGCGCAAGAGGAGGAAATGACAGTGCTGGAAGGGAAGACGGCGACGGAAATCGTCGCGCAAATGGGTTTGGGCTGGAATTTGGGCAACACGCTGGATGCCACTGGCGGCAACACCGACGATGTGACGGCGCAGGAGCAATCCTGGGGCAATGCGGTGATTACGCCGGAGCTGATGCAGCGCGTGAAGGAAGCGGGCTTTGATACCATCCGCATTCCGGTCACCTGGTATCGCTACACCTCGAACGACGGTACGTACACCATCCGGGAAGACTTCTTGCAGCATGTGAAGGAAGTCGTGACCTGGGCGCGTGAAGCGGATCTGTTCGTCATTTTGAACCTGCATCACGAGGAATGGGTCAACGATCCGAACCTGGCGACCAACTATGTGCAGATTGGCGAGCAGCTGACGGCCATGTGGCGGCAAATCGCGGATACGTTTGCGGACTTTGACCAGCATGTCATTTTCGAGGGCATGAACGAGCCGCGTGCAGCCGGTACGTCCTACGAATGGCAGGGCAATCCGGATGGCTACGCGGCGGTCAGCTACCTGACGCAGATGTTTGTCAATACCGTTCGCAAGGACGCCAAGGGCTATAACGGTCAGCGCTGCCTGATGATTCCTGGCTATGCGGCCAGCAGCTCCACTGCCGCGATGGAGGGCATTGCTATCCCGGTCGTGAACGGCGAGGCGGCGGAGAACATCATCATCTCCGTCCACTGCTACAACCCGCAGATCTTCTGCCTGAACGATGCCCAGACGACCTTTGATGTGGAGAAGGACGGCGTGTCCATCCGTCAGGTGTTTGAGGACATCCGCACGCTTTTCCTGGACAAGGGCATTCCCGTGGTGATGGGCGAAACCGGCGCGACGAACACCAACGGCAATCATGCCGAGCGCGCGAAGTGGGCACGTCTCATGGGTGAAATGTCCCAGAGCTACGGTGTGCCGATTATCATTTGGGACAACGGAAACAACCAGACGAGCGGCGGCGAGTGCCACGTGTGGATTCGTCGCAAGGTCAATCCGAAGCTGCGCAGTCAGGCGACGAGCATCGTCTATCCGGAGGTGCTGGAGGCACTCTTTGCGGGTCGTGACAGCGTAGCCTGGGGCAGTGCGCTTGTTCAGCAGGAGGAAACGGACACCACCGCGGCAGGCGTGATTGGTGGCAACGTCATCTGGAAATCCAGTACAGGCTGGACGAGCCAGAAGGAATGGGACTACACCTACATCCAGATGGGCGCGGAAACGGAATGGTTTATTGAGGGCGCGAAAATCGGCATCCGCTACACCGGCAGCGGCGAACCCAAGGTCGTGCTGGATAGTGCGGAAAAGAGCGCGTGGTGGATTCCCGTGGACGCCGCCACCATCGAGAAGCGCGACAACGGCGAGAAAATCGCGTGGTTCACCTACGAGGACATGAAGCGCGAGATGGAGAAGAGCGGCGTGACCGCGCCCGAGCAGCTGCGGTACTTCTCCGTGCTGGCGGCCAATGGGGCGGTTACGTCCTATGAAATCGCGGTGCAGGGCATGGCGCAAAAGACGCTGTCCTACCGCGTGAACGGCCGTGTGGTGGCCAAGGGCGACGCGCCGGAGACGGTGGATGTGCCGAACATGACCTTCTGCGGCTGGTACACGACCGTGGATTATCAGCCCGGCACGGAGCTTGGCGGCGAACACGCTGTGGAGACGGACACCGTTTGGGCGAAGATGGTGCTGGACATGCAGGTTATCAAATAAATCCGAAAAGAAAAACTCCCTTGCGTGGCAAATGCCATACAAGGGAGTTTTTTCTGTACGCCCGGCAGGAGTCGAACCTGTGACCTTCAGAGTCGGAGTCTGACGCTCTATCCAACTGAGCTACGGGCGCTCATCAGCCTATTTAGTTTAGCACAGTTCGCGGGGAATGTCAAGGTGGAAAATGGGGAGGAGGAGAATCGTGCAATTGTAGCGCGTGAATTCAAAAAATCCCCACACGCATCAGCATTTTTAAGATGCTGCGCGTATGGGGAATAGGAGCGAAATAAGAGGGTGCCTTACTTCATGCGCTCTTCCAGCTCGGCACGACGGGCTTCATAGCCGGGCTTGCCGAGGAGGGCGAACATGTTCTTCTTATAGGCTTCCACGCCGGGCTGGTCGAAGGGATTCACGCCCAGCAGATAGCCGGACAGACCGCAAGCCTTCTCGAAGAAGTAGACCAGATAGCCGAAGTGGTAGGCGTCCGCTTCATCAATCTCGATGATGATGTTGGGCGTGCCGCCGTCCATGTGCGCCATCAGCGTGCCCTGATAGGCCTTGCTGTTGACGAACTGCACGGACTTGCCAGCGAGGTAGTTCAGGCCGTCAATATCCTCAGCAGCCTCCTCGATGATGGATTCGCTGCGGGGATTCTTGACCCAGATGACCGTCTCGAACAGGTTGCGAGAGCCATCCTGGATGAACTGGCCGATGGAGTGCAAATCGGTGGAGAAGTTGGCCGCCGTGGGGAAGATGCCCTTGTTGTCCTTGCCTTCGCTTTCAGCAAAGAGCTGCTTGAACCATTCGCCCATCATCATCAGCGCGGGCTCATAGTTGACAAGGATTTCGGTGTTCTTGCCCTTGCGGTAGAGGATGTTGCGCAGCGCCGCATACTGGAAGGACGGATTCGTGGTGATGTTGCCATCCTTGCACAGGTCGCGGGCTTCCTGCGCGCCCTTCATCATGGCGGCAATGTCGATGCCAGCCGCAGCGATGGGCAGCAGGCCAACCGCCGTCAGGACGGAGAAGCGGCCGCCGACGTCATCCGGCACAACAAACGTCTCGTAGCCCTCGGCATCGGAGAGGTTCTTCAGTGCGCCGCGTGCCTTGTCGGTCGTGGCATAGATGCGATCCTTCGCGCCAGCCTTGCCGTACTTTTCCTCCAGCATCTTCTTGAAGACGCGGAAGGCAATCGCCGGTTCGGTCGTCGTGCCGGACTTGGAAATGATGTTGACGGAGAAATCACGCTTGCCGATAATCTTCACCACATCGTTGATGTAGGAGGAAGAAATGTTGTTGCCGACAAAGTAGATTTCCGGAATGCCCTCTTCACGCACACCGTTGTACATCTGGCCCTTGCAGAACTCAATCGCGGCACGCGCACCCAGATAGGAACCGCCGATGCCGATTACGACCAGCACGTCGCTGTCCTTCTGAATCTTCTTGGCGGCCTGCTGAATGCGGGCGAATTCGTCCTTGTCGTAATTCACCGGCAGATCCAGCCAGCCCAGAAAGTCGTTGCCAGCACCCTTGCCGGACAGCAGCTCTTCATTCACAGCCGCCAGCAGGGTTTCCATATTGTTCAGCTCAGCGGGATTGACAAAGCCGCTGACACCCGTGGTTTTCAATTCCATAGCCATCACTTGTCATCTCCAATTTCATATTGTGCGCAAAAAATGCACGAGGGAAGGGCGATTGCTGCGCCTGCATGTGCAGGGCATGACAATCAACGCGTTCCGCAGGGATATTATACCGTGATTTGGGGAAATTGGCAAGCCTTTTTTCGGAAATACACAGACTTAGTCGTTCATGGTGTAAATGACGCCCAGCGTGTTCGGGCCGCAGTGGCAGGAAATGACGCCACCAGCGCGCGTGGTCAGGATTTCATCGAAATGATGCAGGGCTTCCAGCTCCGCACGCACCTTATCCAGCAGCGCATCGTCACAGCCGGAATGGGTCAGGACGACGCGCTTCGGGCACGCATGCAGCATATCCTCCTGCATGTCGTGGACGTAGGAGAGGACGGAGCGCTCCAGCGAGCCGCGGTACTTTTTGTCCACCAGCATTTCGCCGTTGGAGACGACGATTTTCGGATGCAGCTTGAGTACACTGCCAGCCAGCGCCGCCGCGCCGCTGCAACGGCCACCACGGTGGAGGAACGTCAGCGTGTCCACGACGAAGGATGCGCGAACCTTCGGAAGCATCTGATCAAGGTGCTGGACGATTTCAGCGGCCGAATGACCAGCGGCAGCCATTTCAGCGGCCTCAATGACTTGCAGACCGATGCCGGTGGAAAGATTCTTGCTATCAATGATATGCACGCGGTCGGACGCACCGATTTCAGCAGCGGCGGCGACCATGTTGGCATAGGTGGCAGACATCTTGCGCGAAATAGAGAAAACAATCAGCTCATCATTGTCCGCCAGATACTTTTTGAACACCTCGCACAGCGTCCAGGAATTGGCGCATGCGGTGGAAGGTGCCTTCTTCGTTTCATTCGACCAGCGGTAGATGTCATCCGGTGTGATGTTGATTCGGTCTTCAAACAAATCATCGCCAAGGCGAACCATCAGCGGAATCAGGGAGACGTTGTAACGGTCGAGCAGCTCCTGCGACAAGTCACAAGTACTGTCCGAAATGATTTTGACCATGTGTTTGATTCACTCCTGTTTCGTCAGAACATCGAATACGTGATAGAAGTGACAGGCAAAAATGCCCCCGACTTCCTATTAAAAATGCATCCTCGTAAAAGGAGGGTACAGACCATTCTATCATCATAATGTGGACTTGTCAACTAATTCCGGAAAGACGGAAGTGCTTGCAATCGAAGGTTGGCTGTGCTATGATGAAGAACAGGAAGGCAATGGGACGCCAGACACCTGGCGGACAAAAAGGATATTGCCCACAGGCAGGAGGAAGCATGGTGCAGAACAAATGGGTCAGCGTATGGGGAAACGCCGTGAGCGTTGCGGAAAACCGTCCGGAGCGGTATGCCAGGGACATCACCTTGTGCTATCCGGTGCTGCTGCCCTTTGCGGGCGCGGCCATGCGGCTGACGTTTGATAATTATTGCGGCACAGAGCCGGTGACGCTGGACAAGGTGACGGTGCGTCATGGCGATACGTTCCTGCCGGTGACATTTGGCGGACAGCGCCATGTGACGATGCCTGCACAGGGGAATGTCGTTTCCGACCCGGTGGATGGCTGCTTTCAGGATGGCGAAACGGTGGAGATTCGCTTCTACTTGAAGGACTTTACGCTCATGCGCAGCGTGGTGTTCACCTGTGGCCCATTGTCGGAAGGAAAATACGCAAACGGCGATGCAACGGAAACGCCCGTGCTGGATGTGAATACGTCACGTGCAACGCATCTGAACTACTTCCTGACCAATGTGTCGCTGCTGACCGCGCCGGAAAACCGCGCCATTGTCTGCTATGGCGATTCCATCACGGCGCAGGATTGGCCGGACGATTTGCTGCTTCAGGCACGGCAGGAAGGCTTCCGGCACACGGCGATCATTCGCCGCGCCACGAGTGGCTCGCGTATCCTGCGGGAGTATCACTGCCTGACGTATGAATCCTATGGCCTGATGGGCAGCAAGCGCTTTCACCACGAGGTGCCTACCGATGGCGCGGACACGGTTATTATTCAGCAGGGCATCAACGACATCATCCATCCGGTCGGGGAGCAGGTGAACATCTTCCGGCCAATGAGCGACCTGCCGACAGTGGAGGAGCTGATTGACGGCTTGAAGTGCTACATCGCGCAGGCGCGGGAGATGGGTCTGCGTGTTTACGTGGGAACGCTGCTGCCCATGGGCGGCTGGCGCACGGATGCGCCCTTCCGGCAGGAGATGCGCCATGCGTACAATGACTTCATCCGCACGACACCCTTGGTGGATGGGTGCATCGACTTTGACCGGGCGCTGCGCGATCCTGCGCATCCGGATGCGTTCCTGCCGGAATACGACTCGGGCGACCATCTGCATCCGAGCAAGCGTGGGTACGAGCGCATGGCAGAGGAAGTTAACAGAACAATTCTGAAATAAAAAGCAAAACAGCGCAACGGCATATCCGCTTTTAACAGGCGGATATGCCGTTTTGGACATCTGAGAAAAAAACATTGTTTTTTTTGTGTTGTTTTCTTTCTGTCCTTTTAACCGACCGAACTTGACATGTGGCCAGGGATGCGGTACACTTTTTTCTGTAGAAACGCGGCGGGTTTCGTCGCGAGTAGTATTTGAAGGAGGGTTCTCTCAATGAAAAAGGTATGGGCATTGGTTCTGGCACTGTGTATGGTACTGACCTGTATGACGGCAGCGACGGCAGAAGACAAGACGTATCATGTCGGCATTTTGCAGCTGGTGCAGCACGAGGCGCTGGACGCGGCCACCAAGGGCTTCCGCGACGCGCTGACGGAAAAGCTGGGCGACAAGGTTGTCTTTGATGAACAGAACGCATCCAATGACACGGCGGCTTGCGCCACGATTGCCAACGGCTTTGTGGCCGCAGATGTTGATTTGATTATGGCCAACGCCACGCCGGCCTTGCAGGCGGCGGTGAGCGCGACGGCTGATATTCCGGTGCTGGGCACGTCCATTTCCCACTATGGCACGGCGCTGGACATCACGGACTGGAAGGGCTACACGGAGCTGAACGTCTCCGGCACGAGTGACCTGGCACCCCTGGATGGTCAGGCCGCGATGATTAAGGAGCTGTTCCCGGATGCCAAGACGGTGGCGCTGCTCTACTGCTCCGCAGAACCCAACAGCGCCTATCAGGTGGGTGTCATCAAGGAAGAGCTGGAGAAGCTCGGCTACACCTGCAAGGAATATCCCTTCACCGACTCCAACGACGTTGCGTCCATGTCGCAGCAGGCGACGGAGTGCGATGTAATCTACATCCCCACGGACAACACGGCCGCGGCCTACACCGAGACCATCGCGAACGTGGTGATTCCGGCAGAGACGCCGGTCATCGCTGGTGAGGAAGGCATCTGCCGTGGCTGCGGCGTGGCGACGCTGACCATCAGCTACTACGACATCGGCTACAAGACGGGCGAGATGGCCTACGAGATTCTGGTCAATGGCGCGGATGTGTCCACGATGGAAATTGCCTTTGCACCGCAGTTCACCAAGAAGTACAACGTAGAAAATTGTACGACGCTGGGTGTCACCGTGCCGGACGACTATCTGCCGATGGAGTAAGGTATCAATTTTGCGAAGCCATGGAGGATTTCGCCCTTCATGGCTTCGCTTGTGCATATCAAGGGGAAGTATCATCACCATCATCAGGAGGAATTTGACTGTGGAGATCATGAAATTGCTCAACGCGCTGCCGGGCGCTGTGTCCCAGGGCGTTATCTGGGGAATTATGGCCATTGGCGTGTATATTACCTACCGCATTCTGGATGTGGCAGACTTGACCGTGGATGGCTCGATCGCCACAGGCGGCGCGGTGGCTGCTGTGATGATTGTCAATGGCTGCAATGCGTGGCTGGCGATTGTGGCGGCGTTTGTGGTTGGCATGCTGACCGGTTTGGTGACAGGCATCTTCCATACGAAGATGGGCATTCCTGCGATTCTGTCGGGCATTCTGACGCAATTGGCGCTGTATTCCATCAACCTGCACATCATGTCAGGCAAGGCAAACATGGCCATTAACGCCAACAAGTATGACCTGCTGGTGTCCCTGCGCGATGTGCGCAAGTTCACCTGGGAGAATCCGCTGGTGCTGCTGATTCTCCTGACGGTGGCGGTGATTGGCATTTTGTACTGGTTCTTCGGCACGGAGTACGGCTGTGCGCTGCGTGCCACGGGTGCGAACACCAACATGGCGCGTGCGCAGGGCATCAATACCAACTCCGTTAAGGTGGTGGGCCTGATGCTCTCCAACGGTCTGGTGGCGCTGTCGGGTGCGCTGCTGGCGCAGTATCAGGGCTTTGCCGATGTGAGCATGGGCCGTGGCGCTATCGTCATTGGCCTGGCGGCGGTAATTATCGGCGAGGTGCTGTTTGGCAAGGTGTTCAACAACTTCGGCACGAAGCTGGCGGCGGTGTCCATCGGCGCGGTGATTTACTACATCGTGATGCAGGTGGTGCTGTGGCTGGGTCTGCCGACAAACGACCTGAAGATGCTCACGGCGCTGGTCGTGGCGATGTTCCTGGCCGTGCCGTACTGGAAGAATCAGATTTTCACCGCGCGTTCGGCGAAGAAGGGAGAGAAGACGAATGCTTGACATCAATCATATTGCAAAAACCTTTAATCCCGGTACGATTACGGAGAAGAAGGCCCTGACAGATGTGGATTTGCATCTGGCGGCTGGCGACTTCGTGACCGTCATTGGCGGCAACGGCGCGGGAAAGTCCACCACGCTCAATGCGGTGGCTGGCTCGTATCTGGTGGACAAGGGCAGCATTGTCATTGACGGTGTGGACGTGACACACATGCCCGAATACAAGCGCGCGAAGTATCTGGGCCGCGTGTTCCAGGACCCGATGAACGGCACAGCCGCCACGATGACGATTGAGGAGAATTTAGCGCTGGCCTATCGCCGTGGCCGTCGTCGCACGCTGCGCTGGGAAATCACGTCCGCGGAGCGCGACGAGTATTACGAGAAGCTGAAAATGCTGGATTTGGGGCTGGAGGAGCGCATGAACAGCAAGGTTGGACTGCTCTCCGGCGGCCAGCGTCAGGCGCTGACGCTGCTGATGGCGACCTTGCAGCAGCCCAAGCTCCTCCTGCTGGACGAGCATACGGCGGCGCTTGACCCCAAGACGGCGCAGAACGTGCTGGCCCTGACGCAGGAAATCATCACCCGCAACAACCTGACCGCCATGATGGTCACGCACAACATGAAGGATGCGCTGGAATACGGCAACCGCACCATCATGATGCATGAGGGACGCGTGATTCTGGACATTGATGCGCAGACGAAGAAGCGCATTCATGTGGAAGACCTGCTGATGATGTTCGAGAAGGCAAGCGGCAGTGCGCTGAACAACGACCGCATGCTGCTGGGATAAAGCCCAAATGTCCTGAAAAAATCTCCTGATGACAAGAAAGTGGCTTCGGCCACTTTTTTGTTTGACGCACAGAACAGCAAAAAAACAAAGACTACAATTTGTCCCAAATGGTTGAAAAAACGACAAATTGAATGATTTTCGCTTGTTGAAGGATTGGAAGAAAAAGAACGCAATTGTAAATTTTTCTTAGCCTGTATAAAATCACAAAAATCCTATCGACAACTGAGAAAAAATGTGATATACTACATCCTGTTCCACGAAAATCTCGAAACATTTCGCGGAAAAATCCTGTGGTTTACACAGAAGACAGGTTGAAAGAGAGGAATGTAACATGAAGAAGTTTCTTGCCATGATGCTCATGCTGATGATGGCTTGCTCTCTGGCAACGGCTGAGGTTGCTAGCCCCGTGGCCAGCCCCATTGCCAGCCCGGTTGCAAGCCCTGTGGCCAGCCCCATTGCTGAGGCAACGGGTGATCCCACTGTCCTGCCGCTGATTGCTCAGATGCTGACGGGCGAACAGCTGGTGTATGTTGCTGCTTCCGATGAGACTGTGGAGCTGAACAGCCTGCTGGCGAACTTCGCTGAAGGCGCTGCTTACACGGACTTCACCGTCCTGGACACCAACGAAGATGGCGTGCTGGACGTGGTTCTGCTGGTGAAGGCGAACGACGCTGCTTGCGGCTATGTGATCCTGACCCAGGGTGAAAGCACTGTGGAAGCGGTTGCTTGCACCGAGAATGAGCTGCTGGACAACAACGCTGACGTGATTGTCTGGGTGCCCATGACCGAGGAGAACTTCGCGGCTTACCTGACCATCGCCGAGTAAGACCAAAAAGAAAAAAAGCGCTCTGCTGCAAAAATGGCAGGGCGTTTTTTGATGCCGGAAAATAGGTAACAAAGAGACAAAAATCTAACGAAAACCAATTTTCGATACGAAACCCGTTTCTACAACAAAATGCAGGAAAAGTTGGTGGATATGGCAAATAAATATGCGCCAGCGGACATGAATCCATTGACAAAACGATTTCGCTGATGCTATAATTGGGAAGGCTTCAGTCGTGTGATGCGGCTGATAATATGGTAAAAGAAGGGAAGAGGTACCATGAGAAAGCAGCTGCTCCGTTTGTTCAGCCTCATGCTGGCGGTGCTGCTCCTGACGCCGTGCATGGGTGCAATGGCGGAGGAAGAAAAGAAGGCCGACGATGGCGTGATGCGTCAGGGTCTGACCGCCATTGAGCTGACGCGCTTGATGGGCAACGGTACGAACCTGGGCAACACCTTTGAGGCTTGCGACAACACGCAGGGCATCAAGACCCGTGATCCGCTCAGCTACGAGACGTTCTGGGGTCAGCCCACGACGACGCAGGCCATGCTGGACGGCATGAAGGCGTGTGGCTTTGACACCATCCGCATTCCGGTGGCCTGGATGACCAACGCCACCCACCTCTACGAGGGCGATTACACGATTGATCCTGCGTACATGGAGCGCGTGGCTGAAGTGGTGGACTATGCACGCAATGCGGGCATGTATGTCATCCTGAACGACCACTGGGACGGCGGCTGGTACGGTATGTTCGGCTCGGAAAGCGAAGAAACCCGTGCGCTGGCCATGGAAGCCTACAAGGGCATGTGGACGCAGATTGCTGAACGCTTCCGCGACTACTCCGACTATCTGATTTTTGAAAGCGCCAACGAGGAGCTCGGCAGCCGCTTTGACGAGAACTCCACGCTCTACTGCGATGACTCCGTTGTCAGCTATCTGGATGACGATGCCCGTTATGCGCTGACCAACGAAATCAACCAGGCGTTCGTTGACGTTGTGCGTGCGACCGGCGGCAACAACGCGGAGCGCTTCCTGCTGATTGCTGGCTACAGCACGAACATCGACCAGACCTGCGACGACCGTTTCCAGATGCCCAAGGACACGGCCGACAGCAAGCTGATGGTCTCCGTCCACTACTATGATCCCTGGTCCTACTGTGGTGCGGAAAGCGCAGCCAGTGCGGCCAAGTGGGGCACAATCAGCGACTACGAGTACCTCGATGAGCAGATGAAGAAGATGACCAAGTTCACCAACGCTGGCTACGGCGTGGTGATTGGCGAATACGCGGTGCTGCCCAAGCAGAACACCTACAAGGACAACACCATCGCGTACCACACCTTCTTCCTGGATGCTTGCACCAAGTACGATTTGGCTAACTGCCTGTGGGATTGCAGCGACTTCTTCAAGCGCTCCACGCTTTCCTTCACCAATGACGAGATGCTGGCTGTTTATCAGGCCAAGCAGGGTGCCACTGAGGCTGGTCAGGACTACGCGGTGCTTCAGCAGGCGGCTGCGGATGCCATGGCGGCGGTCGTTGCGGCGGCACCCGTGACCTTCCAGGAGAATGCGGTGATTGTGACCGAGGAAACGGCGCTGGCGTGGATTATGTGGAACGATGGCAGTTGGGCGCTGACGCACAGCGTGGGCGATACCTACAACCCCGATTCCATTTCCGAAGGCATCGTGCCGACCAATGCGCTGATTGACGGCGAAGGCACGTACACGGTGGGTCTGGACTTCACCGGCACGGAGCAGGGCTACTCGGCATCTATTGCCTTTGCGGCCATCGGCCTGAGCAACGGCGAAATCCTTTACCCGAACTACATCATCGACATCAAGGAAGTTCGCATCAACGGCGAAATCTATCGCCTGAAGGGTCGTGCCTACACCACCTCGGATAACGGCATTTGCACCCGCGTGAACCTCTACAACGAATGGGTGACGAGCCTGCCTGCCTCTGCGCGTATGCACGGCGGCAACCTGGCTGGCGCGACGCCTACGCCCATCAACCGCAACGATGCGCCTATCGCGGAAATCAAGACGATTGAGATTGTCTTTGAATACGCGCCGAAGCGGTAAGAGAATGACAGAAGGCGATACCTGGTTTTGTGAAGCCGGGTATCGCCTTTTTGCGTGTGTTGGAGAAGGTTGCGTGCTTCTGTGATGCTTGTTGGAAGAAGTGGCAACAATCCCTCTGTCGCTTGCGCGGCATCTCCCTTTACACAAGGGTGACTGAATTGTGGGGCGGCATTCGCCTTTACACAAGGGATTCGTGGGCTGGCATTCTTCCTTTGCGCAAGGGGAATTGTGACCCGATATTGCCTGATACAAAAGCAGACCTCCCTGGCAATTCAGCAGGGAGGTCGTGCGCTTATTGCTTTTTGAGGAACTTTGTCATCATATAGCCGGTGTAGCCGTTGTAGCGAACCTTCGTCCAGGTCTTGCCCTCGGAGAGAATAACCACCGTTGCACCATGGGACACGCGAACGAGGACGCGACTGTCCGTCGAGGCGCTGCTGCGCAGATTCACATACGTCTTGTCCGGATGCCGCACGTAGCGCGTGGTGGACGTGGCCGGCTTGGAGGGAATGGAGAGGAACTCCGTCATCATGTAGCCGGTCTGGCCGCTGGGAACGCGCACCTTGCACCATTGGTCACCCTGCGCAATCATCGTGACCACCGTACCGTTGGCGTACTTGCCAAGGCTCTTGCTGCGCGTGCTGGCCGTCTTGCGGAGATTCAGCTTATCGGACGGATTCGGGTTGTTGACCACGGCATAGGCGGCTTGCTGCGTGCTGCCGGAAGGATTTGCGCTGGAGCTGGAGCTGGAGCTGGAGCCAGAGGACGAGGAGGAGAACTTCTCGCAAAGTCGCTTCGCCTCATCCGCGCGGATGTGACCCGCCTTCACAAACTCGGAGGAAATGTATCCCACACGGCCATTGGCGGCCACGCGCCACCAGTCGTTGCCCTTTTGCAGAACCATCAGGTACGTGCAAGCGGGGAGTGAGGTGACTTTGCCATAACTCTTGCCAGGGCCACTGCGGAGGGTGACGCTTTCGCCAACCGGCGCAATGACAACGCCCAGCTGGTCACTGTAGACGCCCGTGCGCGTGGAAACATAGCTGGCCAGGAAGTAGCCGGTCGTTCCACCGACGCGCACATGATACCAATCGCCCTCACGACCCAGAATCAGAAACGGTGTGCCGTCGTCATACTTGCCCAGCACCTTTGCGCTCAGGCTCGGCGTTTTGCGGAGGTTCAGGAAACCGGCGTGGCTGACCGTGCCAATTGTACCGGTTGCGTCGGAGGAAATCAGCAGATAATTCTGCATCACCCAGCCCTGACGGCCGTCTGGTGCGGTCACTTGGTAGAAGCCGTTGATGCCACCCGTCACCTTCATCCACGTGCCGCTGGAATAGGTATTGGCAACAGCTGCTGTGCTGTTCGGGGCGGAACGCATGTTAACCGTACCGCCGAAGACAACGCCGAAATTGGTTGTCTCTGCCTGCGCCACAGGGAGCATGAGCAGCAGGAGCAGCACGGGAAGGAGCAGCTTCCATTTCTTCATTCGTTTTTCTTCCTTTCTATCGCAAAAATATGTTGCAATTTGTTGGAACAAAAATATTATACCAAGAAGTGGTTGGAATTGCAAGGCGTATCTTTCAAGAAGTTGAAATTGAGGGCAGAAAATGGGCAGAAGAACAAGCGGCAAAGTGGCAGGAGAAACCGTGATTGCATCACGTAACAACCTTGACGGAAACGACTTCTTGTCGTATAATGGAAAATGTAGATTTGTGGGTTCGTGTGTCAGGAATATGGAGCATGCTGTCCGGGCATACGAAGGCGATATGCACAGCGAAAGTGAGACGTTGCCGGATGATTACAATGCAGGAAATGGAGCAGGAGCTGGCTGTTTACCGCAAAAGCTTTACAGCCGTTCGCCTGATCGGGGAAGAGGAAATCCGCCGGTCAATCCAGCTGCGGGAGGAACATGGGGGAAAGTGTGTCTGTCCCTGTAAGGATGGGCCACTCAATGGCCATGACTGTCGCAGCTGCGTTGTGATGCGTGCATATCAGGAGAAGGGCAAGAAGATTAAGCTGGAATATGCCCAGCAGGCGGTATATCAGGTGACAGCCCGTTATCTGCATGTGGACGGACGGCGCTATGTGCTGGAATTGGTGCAGAAGCTCGATGAGGAAATGATGATTGACCCCGAGTCCGGGGAAATGCTCGCCAATCGCCTCATCAGCTTTGAAGAGAAGCTCTACCACGATGCGCTGACGGGTGCATACAACCGCTGCTACTACGAGGAACGGATGTGCCGCAAAATCTTCAATGCCGGTGTGGCGATGATTGACGTGGACAATTTCAAGCTCTACAACGACATCTTCGGCCACCGTGCGGGCGACGTGGTGCTGGAAACCATGGCACGCGTTGTGCAGGAGCATACCGCGGCGGGCGACATGCTGGTGCGCCTTGGTGGCGATGAATTCCTGCTGGTGATGCCCGGTCTGCCGCAGGAAAAGCTGTACCGCCGCCTCAACGATATTCGTGAAGAGGTACACGCGGCCAACGTACCCGGCTATACCAATTTGCAGATTTCCATCAGCATCGGCGGCGTCAATGGCGCGGGCAGAACGCTGGAAGTGGCGGCGCTACAGGCTGACAAGCTGATGTATCAGGCCAAGGGGCGCCAGAACATGGTCGTCACCGACACGATGCTGGAGCAATCGCCGGAAACGGCGCGGAAGCTGCGCTCGGAGCGGGAACGCATCCTGATTGTGGACGACTCCGAAATGAATCGCGCCATCCTCTCCGAAATGCTCAGCGAGGAGTACGAAATTCTGGAAGCCTCCAACGGCAAGGAGTGCATGGACATCATCACCGACTCCCGTCAGCGCATTTCACTGATGCTGCTGGATCTTGTGATGCCCATCATGGACGGCTTTGAGGTGCTGGCGGCGATGAACCGCAGCCACCTGATTGAAAATCTGCCGGTCATTATGATTTCCAGCGAGGACAATGATTCGCTGATTCGCCGCGCCTATGAGCAGGGCGTCAGCGACTACATCAACCGTCCCTTTGACGCGAAGGTCGTGTACCGCCGCGTGTTCAATACCATCAAGCTCTACGCCAAGCAGCGCCGCCTGATTTCCATGGTGACA
Organism: uncultured Faecalibacterium sp.; assembly: GCA_964464815.1. GTDB lineage: Bacteria > Bacillota > Clostridia > Christensenellales > Aristaeellaceae > UBA11524. The sequence continues at coordinate 45,730 of CAYXHF010000002.1, read as the reverse complement.
AGCGAAATCATGGAGAAGGAAAAGAACAACATGATGATGGTGACGATTCTCAGCCACATCGTGGAATTCCGAAACGGCGAAAGCGGACAGCACGTCATCAACATTCGCAAAATCACCGAGCATATTCTGGAAACGCTTTGTGCGCGCACGGATCGCTATGGTCTGACGCCGCAGAAGTGCGCGATGATTGTGACCGCCTCCGCCATGCACGACGTGGGGAAAATCGCCATTGACAGCGAAATCCTCAACAAGCCCGGCCGCCTGACGAAGGAAGAGTTTGAAATCATGAAGACGCACACGACCATCGGTGCGCAGATGCTGAACGAGCTGGAGGTCTACCGCAAGGAGCAGATGGTGCAGATGGCCTACGACATCTGCCGCTGGCATCACGAGCGCTACGACGGCAAGGGCTATCCCGACGGCTTGAAGGGCGATGAAATCCCGATTTCCGCGCAGGTGGTATCGCTTGCCGACGTCTACGACGCGCTGACGAGTCCGCGTGTCTACAAGCCGCCGTTCACCCATGAAAAGGCCATTGAGATGATTATGAATGGCGAATGTGGCACCTTCAACCCGATTCTGCTGGAATGCCTGAAGGAGGTGCAGGACACGCTGAAAACGGAATTGCAGGATGTTTTTTCGGAGGGGGTAAAACAGGAATTGCCCTCGACGCTTCTCAAGAGTCATATTGAACCGGGTGCCTTGAATGGTGGAAAAGCTGAATAATCAATACGAGCCGCGCAGTCGTTTGGCTGCGCGGCTCATCGTGGTTTGGGAGAAAAAAGGCATGCCACCCATCTCCGGGCAGCATGCCTGCGCTCATTATTTCAAATACGATGCGAACTGCTCCTGTCCCTCGCCGTCGATGGTCAGGAAGGTACACGTCGGATGCCCTGCGTCCAGATATGCCTGGTCGCTGCCCGGCATCGGCGGTTCCTGAATCATGGGCGAAATCCAGAAGTATGTCTGCTTCCGCGGACTTTCGCGGCGCTCGTAATCGTCCAGATACGAGGAGCGGTTAATCGGACAGACCACGCGCTCCTTCAATTCAGCACGCGGAATCGGCGGTGCGTTCAGGTTGCAGACCGTCAGCTCCGGCACACCGCGCGTGACCAGCTTCTCGGCCATTTCCACCGCCCATTCGGCCACGTAATCCAGCGTGTCGCCGGGCGTCCACTTCTCCGCGGAAACCGATACGCCCACCTTGTGGCGGAAGGTCGCCTCACGGGCCGCACCTACCGTACCGGACATATAGACCGCAAGGCCCACGTTGTAGCCGAGGTTGATGCCGCTGATAACTGCGTCCACCTCCGGCGCAATGCTCGTCAGGGCAATGCGGCAGCAGTCTACCGGCGTGCCGGAGAGCGCCCAGGCCTCATCCGCACCGGGTACCTCCACCTGACGCGCCATAATCGGGTCTTCGATGGAGAAGGCGTGCGCCTTGGCGCTCTGCTGCGTTGCCGGAACGCAGACCGTCACGCGGTGTCCAGCACGCTTGCAGGCCGTCGTCAAAATCGGCAGGAACGGGCTATCGATGCTGTCGTCATTTACAATCAGAAAATGCATGAATGATGTCCTCCAATGTGTTAGTCGTTGCCAAGCGCGGTCAGCAGCGTCTGCATGTTTTCGCGCATTTTGTCTTCGTAATAGGTCAGCGGCACGTCGTTTTCCGGGCCGGTGACCACCGGGTCGAGGCTGTAGACCGCCGCACCTGTTTCACGCGAGAGCGTCTGGGCGGCCAAGTCGTCATACTGCGGCTCGGTGAATAGCGGCGGATTGCCCAGCGCCTGCACCGTGCGAACCAGCTCCGCCATCTGTGCGGGAGAGAGCGCGTCACCCGGCTCGTGGTTGACCACGGCGGCGACGTGCAGGCCGTAGGCCTTGGCAAAATACGGGAACGCCTCGTGGAAGGTGATGACGTTCTTGTTCGGCAGGGAAGAGAGCGCATCCAGTAGCTCCGCGTCCAGCGCAGTCAGGCGCTCGACATAGGCCACGCGGTTCGCTTCGATGGCATCAGCAGCCTGCGGAATCGCGTTGGTCAGGCCAGCGGCGAGGTTATTGACCATCAGGATGGCGTTTTCCGCATCCAGCCAGATGTGGGCATTTGCCTCGTGATCATGGTCGTGATCGTCGTGCGCTTCTTCGTCCTCGTGGTCGCAGACCTCCTCCATGCCATCCGCACGCAGGAGCGTGATGCCCTCGGAGGCATACACGACCGGCAGCTTCGGGAACGTATCGAATACGCGGCTGAGGTAGCTTTCCATGCCCGCGCCGTTGACCAGAAACACGTCGGCGCGATTGAGTACCTTCATATCCCCGGTGGACAGCTGATAATCGTGCAGACAGCCGGTATTGGGCGCGGCCAGATTCCGCACGGTGATGTCCTCAATGCCCTGCGTCAGATTGAGGGCGAAAATGTAAATCGGATAGAAGGAGGTGACGACCGTTTCCGCACTGGCAAGGGTCGGCATCAGGACAAGAAGGATGGCGCACAGAAGCGCCACAAGGGGCTTTTTCTTCATGATTTGATGGATACCTTTCTTTCATCGGGTCATTTGGTTTATTCAAACGCTTCGCTTTCGCGCAGGATGCGCTGCAACAAAGCCTGCTCGCGTTCACTCAGACTGTAGGCGTCCAGCAGCGTCCGCATGGCGCAAAGGCTGCCGGAGGTCATGGCAAAGCGCATGAGCGTATCCTTTGGCATGTCTGACGTGCCAAGGGAAGTGAAGAGTGCGCCGAGCAGCGCGTCGGCCAGCTTCGGCAGCGCCTCCATGCGGATGCGGTGATCCTCGCCGTTTTGCAGCACAACATGCATTCTTGCACCGAGTACGGCGTAGAGATCCTGAAAAAGGCTTTTCCGGAGATTCTCACGAAGCTGGAGCAGGTCATCGCCACGGCGGTATTGGCGCAGCATATCGGTGACATGCAGGGAGACGGTGGAATTCGCCATGGCCGGGCCGATTTCGGGCAGGAGAATTTGATGGACTTGCTCACGGGAAATCGAAATAGCCATGGGGAAAGCCTTCTTTCTTGATTGATGGAGCGTAGCTTGGGTCAGGGTATGCGCAAAAGCGCACACAATCCCACGGTGAATGGTTCGACATCTGGATAGGAAACTCCTTTTCCACAAGGGCAGTTCGACAAAATTTTTGATTTTTTTACGCGACAAGGCCCAGAAAAATATACGCAATTTTTGCAAAAATATGCAAAAAAGAGCTAGTTATCCACAGGGCTTGTGGCGAACGAATTTTCTTCCCCTATATTTTGCGCCGAACGAAGAATCGGGACTTTGCTTCATTCAGCAAAATGCTTTTGCAAGAATGCTTGCGAATTTTCAAATCCTGTGGTATGATACATAAGGATGCGGAAACACCCGAATTGCAACAGCAAGACAGGCTCACGGCCAAGGCTGGTCGTGCGCCTTTTTCGCCCCTCTGCATCCCCTACGCGGACAAAAAAACACACACGTTCGGACAAAATGTCCGCGCTTATGAATACGGAGGAAACCCTGTGATGGATATGGATGCGCTGTGGTCAAAGACATGCGAACTGCTCAAGGAAGAAATTCCGGGCATCTCTTATAATAGCCTGCTCCGCCCCAATCTTGTGCCTGCGCTGCTGGATGGTGATACGCTGGTGCTGCGCGTTGTGATGGACAACATGAAGCTCATCATTTATAACGCGTATCACTCCATCATCGTCAAGCTGCTCAGTCAGGTGGCCGGGCATCAGATGGATGTGGAAATTCTGACGCAGGCGGAAATTGATGCGCGCCCGATGAACAAGCAGCGTGCCGCACAGGAGGAGACCATCGCGCCGGAAAGCGCCGTGGAGCTGAACCCGAAGTACACGTTCGAGACGTTCGTTGTTGGTAGCGGCAACCGTTTCGCACATGCGGCGGCGCTGTCCGTGGCGACGAATCCTGCGCATTCCTACAACCCGCTGTTCATCTACGGCGGCGTTGGTCTGGGTAAGACGCACTTGATGCATGCCGTGGGCAACTACATCCGCGCCAATGACCCGCAGAAGCGCATTCTCTACATTCCCGGTGAAACCTTCACCAACGAGCTGATTTCTGCCATTCAGCAGGGCCGCAACCTACAGTTCCGCACGCGCTTCCGCAGCGTGGACGTGCTGATGGTGGACGATATTCAGTTCATCGCGGGCAAGGAGTCGACGCAGGAGGAATTCTTCCACACCTTCAACACCCTGCACACCGCCGGCAAGCAGATTATTCTGACATCCGACCGTCCGCCGCAGGAGATTGCCCGTCTGGAAGAGCGCCTGAAGAGCCGCTTTGCATGGGGCCTGACCTGCGACATCAAGAAGCCTGACTTGGAGACGCGAATCGCCATCCTGCGCGAAAAGGCGCATCAGGATCACCTGACGATGGACGAGGATGTGTTCGAGGCCATCGCAACCCGCGTGGAATCCAACATCCGTGAGCTGGAAGGCAGCCTGACGCGTCTGGTGGCCTACGCACAGCTGACGAATCGCCCGATTACGGTGCAGCTCTGCGAGGAAGCGCTACATGACATCTTTGCCAAGAAGGTGCGCAAGGAAGTGACTGCGCAGTCCATCATGCAGAGTGTCGCAAGCTATTATTCCATCACGGTGGACGATTTGATTCGTCCCACGCGTCGCCGCGAGATTGCCGTTCCGCGCCAGATTGCGATGTACATCACGCGTGAGCTGACGAATCTGTCTCTCCCGCAGATTGGTCAGGTGTTTGGCAACCGCGACCACACCACGGTGCTGCATGGTTGCAACCAGATTGCCAATGCCATTAAGGAAAATCCGTCAATGGCGAATGTGGTCAATGATATTAAGGAAATTGTCACTGAAAATAAGTGAGCGAAGGAAAGAACCAGTGCGTGGTGATGCGCTGGTTCTTTTTTGCGGTAAAAAACGCTCATCTGCCCGGCAAAAGAAGACATCGAAAATCTGTCGTTTTCCTTCTTGTGATATGATTTTCATCACACAAAAGAAGTTTTTTGCAAGCTTGTGACATGGAATTGACAATGGAAAACAATCCGACATTCTGTCGCATTTTGAGGGGTGATAAATCCGACACGGTGGTGTCTGTCGTTTTCACCACGAAGGAGATTGTCCCCACGGATGTCTACAAGGCGGAGCGGATTCGCACCTACTTTGCGAACATCACGCCACAGCAGAAGGTGGCGATTTACACCGATATCCTCTGCATGCCCAGCAGACAGAATTGCAGGTGGTGCTGACGGTGATTGCCCTGCGCTCTGAGTAAGGTATAGACAAAAGCGCGCCTCACCTTCCACATAAAAGACGTGGAAGGAGAGGCGTGTTTTTTCGTGGTGCGATTTGGGGCACATTATTCCTTGAGCAGACGGTTAATCAGTCCAAGCAGCATCAGCAGGTCTTCTTCGCTTAGCTGCTTCATGCCGGAAACGGCCTTCTGAATCAACTCTGGGTTCTGCATGCTTTCGTCAAAGAATTGCTGCGGCGTCAAATCGAAGTAGTCGCAGATGGCCAGAAATTCCTTCAGCGGCGGGAGCGCCTTGCCGGAGGAAATGTTGTAGATATACCCGCGGCTATGGCCAAGGTCATAGCTCATCTGGTATTCGGAGACGCCTTTACGAAGGCGCAGCTGGGTAATGCGGTCACGAATGAATTGTTCGTCCATCAAATTCACCTCATAGCATATGATAGACGAAGACGGAATGCAAAAAGGAGAATATTTCTTGTTGTTTTGGGTTGAAATGTCAAAGAATATTTGTTATAATCTTTATGGGAGCAAAGTTTCCTTGATTTCTTGACTTCTGTAGCAAGAAGAATGCGGACAGCAGGCGCTGGCCGGCACAAAAACACGGTGGATGAAGCGCGGCAAGGCGAATGCGGCACTTCCTGAAAGAGTGAGGATGGATCAATGAGGCTTCGGAACATATTTCATTGGAATACAAGGTCAATCAAAGGTGGCATGCCTTCGGGAAAAAAGAATAAGCGATATGGTCAGTATACCTATCTGATTCAGCACGACGGCACGGCGGCAATCACAGGGTATCAGGGAGAACAGGAAGACATGACGATTCCGGGGAAAATCGGCAATCATCCGGTGACGACCATTGCCGCAGGTGCGTTTGCACTGGGAAAGGGCAATGAGGAGCTGCCGGGGATTTATGTGACGCTGCCGAATACCCTGACTACCATCGGGGAAAAGGCGTTTGCCAACCGCCCCATTTTCTCCATCAATATTCCGGAATCGGTGGCGCATATCGGGTATGGTGCATTTCTGGGCAATGATGAAATCGCCTTCCGCATTTCCAACCGTCAACCTTTCTTTGCCACGGTTCATGGGGCGCTGTACAGCAAGCAGGGGAAGGAGCTGCTGCAATGGACGAAAAGCAACGGCGAAGCCCTGATTCCGGAAGGAATCGTGTCCATTGGCGATTATGCCTTTGCTCAGCTGCGCTTGCAGGAGGATAAGCCACTGCTGCTGCCGCAAAGCCTGCGGCGAATTGGTGCGTTTGCCTTCTGGTCGTGCAAATATGCCAATACGTTGACGCTGCCGTCTGGTGTGAATGACATTGCTGCATACGCCTTTGCGGATGCAGACATGCGTGTGTCGCTTGGTCATTGTGAAGAGCTGAACAGCATTGCGGAACGCGCCTTTGCCAAAACGAATGACGAGAAGTTCAAAGGGATGAGTCCCACGATTGTGGATGCACCGAAGTCGGTGCGGACAATCGCACCATACGCCTTTTATCGTTGCGACAAAATGCCGGAAAGCGCGCTGACGAATTTGCTGACCAATGCGCATGAAATTGCACCGCATGCTTTTTCGGAAATCAACTGCAAGCTGAATCTGGACGGTGAAAACCGCGGCGTGACGGAGGCCATTCACGTATCGGGCACGTGCCGCATTGTTGGGGAATGCGCCTTCTACAACAACAATGTCCATGAAATTACCATCGGCGAGGGCGTGGAGAAAATTGCCGCGAGCGCCTTCCTGTGCTGCGGCTATGCAGGTACGATTTATCTGCCAAGGACACTGAAATACATCGCCCAAGACGCCTTTGACCGCCACGTCAGCTACCTTGTGGAAGCTGGGTCTTATGCGGAAATGTGGGTGCGGGAAAATGCCTGTGCCTACACGGTCAATGGTGAGGAGGAAAATCTGGACTGGCTGAAATGAGTATTCGCCAGAGTACAAACGAAGAAGACTTGGTACACGTACAAAAATACAAATGACAAAAGCGCCCGTTCTTCCAGCAGCATATGGAAGGACGGGCGCAAACGTTTTTATGCTTTATACTAACTTTCCCACATGGCATTCGCATAGTGTATTATTTCGCATCGGCCATCACCGGGCGTTGCTTTGTTTCGCTCACGCGTGCATCCAGCACGAAAAATTCACTATGCTCGGTGGCCTGTTTCAGACGAAAATTAGTATCAAAAACCCCTTCCTCCGCAAGCCTGGGAAGAAGGGGAAAACAATTACTTGTGGTAAAGCTTACTGTTCTGATAGGTCGGTTCGCAGGTGACGTTGACGCCCAGCTTCTTGAACATGCCGTCATCGACCTGAGACAGAATGACGGTGGAGTGCGCGTCACAGCCCTGCAGGTCGGAAATCTTGTCCATCGCCAGCGCGGCCGTCTCGTCCGTGGCGGCGCTGATGGCCAGGGCAATCAGCACCTCGTCGGTGTGCAGACGCGGATTGCGGTTGCCCATGTGATCGATCTTCAGATGCTGAATCGGTGCAATGACTGTGGGTGAAATCAAATCCAGCTCATCCGGAATGTCTGCCAGCACCTTCAAGGCATTCAGCAGCGCCGCAGAGGATGCACCCAGGAGCGAGGAGGTCTTGCCTGTCACGATACGGCCGTCATTCAGCTCAATTGCCGCGGCCGGTTCACCCGTGCGCTCGGCCACCGCCAGCGCCGCCGGAACGGTCTTGCGATCGCTCGGGTCAACGCCCAGTGTGCGCATCAGCAGCTCCAGCTTGTTGATTTCCGTATCGCTGGCCAGGCCCTGACGCAGCAGGCACGTGGACTTGTAGTAACGGCGAATGACCTCCTGACGGGAGGCCTCACAGCAGGCTTCGTCATCCACGATGGAGTAGCCTGCCATGTTCACGCCCATGTCGGTCGGGCTCTTGTAGGGGCATTCGCCATAAATGCGCTCAAAAATCGCCTTCAGGACAGGGAAAATCTCAATATCGCGGTTGTAATTGACCGTCGTCTGGCCGTATGCTTCCAGATGGAAGGGGTCAATCATGTTTACGTCGTTCAAATCTGCCGTGGCGGCCTCATAGGCGAGGTTCACCGGGTGCTTGAGCGGCAGATTCCAGATGGGGAAGGTCTCGAACTTCGCGTAGCCGGCCTTGATGCCGCGCTTGTTTTCGTGATATAGCTGCGACAGGCAGACGGCCATTTTGCCACTGCCCGGGCCGGGCGCGGTCACGACAATCAGGGAACGCGTTGTTTCAATATAATCGTTGCGACCATAGCCATCATCGCTGACAATCGTCTTGACATCGGAGGGATAATTGGCGATGCGATACTGGCGATAGACCTTGAGGCCCAGCGCGGTCATACGCTTCTCAAACAGCTCGGCGGACGGCTGGCCGGAATATTGGGTCAGCGCGATGCTGCCCACATACAGCCCGAAGTCACGGAAAATATCCACCAGACGAATCACATCGGTATCATACGTGATGCCCAAATCGCCACGGCGCTTATTCTTCTCAATATCATTGGCGTTAATCGCAATGACGATTTCCGCCTGATCCTTGAGCTGCATCAGCATGCGGATTTTGTTATCCGGCGCAAAGCCGGGCAATACGCGTGATGCGTGATAGTCATCGAACAACTTGCCACCGAACTCAAGATAGAGCTTGCCGCCAAACTGCGCAATCCGCTCACGAATGTGTTCGGACTGTAGATTGATGTACTTCTGACTGTCAAAGCCGAGCTTTCTCATGATGCTTCCTCCAATACTTACAAAAATGAAAAAGGCACCCTTTTCGGGGTGCCTATCAAATGTGCCCTATACAGTATATCAAAAACCAAACCCGATTTCAAGATGCAGAATCGACGAAAAACGAGGTTTTTTTGATGTATTTTTTTCAGGGGTGCCGTGACATCAATCGGCTGCTGACACGTCTTTCTTGATTGACAAAGCAGCTGCTTTGTGGTACTGTAAATGGCGTTTGCCGTCAATTCTGAAAGCAAATGCCCTGCGCCTTTTGGAGCGGGTAGGACGTCACGGTGTCGCTGTCCAGCGGCGCGTGGTGCATGTTGATGGCGCAAATCTGCTGGTTGTCGTAGGTTGTGTAGTAATACACACCGGTGTCGGCATTGCAGCAGCTGGTGTAGACGGTGATTTCGTACCCGTGCGGCAGATGCGCACAGCCGCGCGGATGCGCTACGCCACCCAGCAGGTGGAAGAACTGCGACACGCTTTCCTCCTCACTCTCGCCGCAAACGGAGTTGTTCACGAGGAAGGCGGCGCGGACGAAGCGCGACCACGGCGACCAGTCGCCCGGCAGGCCCAACGCACCGGTGCAGCGGCCACCAACCTTGAGCGGCAGGGCAGGCGCAAAGCGATTGACCGGCTCTTCGGGCGAAAGCGCCTGATAATGCGCCAGGTTTTCCAGCTGCATCGGGAAGGACGGCTCGTTCGTCATGACGTTGGCCCAATTGTCGTAGATGTGCAGGCCGTCAGCGGTCGATTCCACGACCAGCGAACCGGAGCGGTCATCGACCATCCAGTGCAGGGGAGACGGCGGCAGCTGCGCACTGAAGGCGTCGCTGCAAATGTTGATGCGCGACAGACGGGCGCGCGCCTCGTCCAGATTGCGGCATGAAGAAAGCACAAAGGGAATCAGCTCGAAGCTGGCGACGTTGTCCTTGCCGTCCTGGCAGGGAGGATATACGGCGCTGGCCGGAAAGTTCAGCCCGGCCATGCTCAAACCATGCTCGTTCGTGGCCTCGTAATATAGCGGATAGCCGTCCTGCACATACGCCATGCCAATCATGGCATAATGCGTGTCGGCATTGGCGACATGCCGGAAGTGGAAGGGAAAGTGACGCGGCGTGACGGCCACGCTTTCCTGATAGCTGTATTCCAAATCAAGATTGCGGCCGAAATAGTGGTCGCGCGTTGTCAGACGGATGCTGGTACACATGCAAAAGCGCCTCCTTTGATGATGCTTCGCTTGATAGTATACCCGTTTTTGCGCGGATGCGCCAGGGGAAATGGGCGATGCTTGACAGAAAATCGAAGCGAAGCAGGGAGAATGTGTCGCGTCGTTTGGAAAACGCGGTAAAACACGCTGGGTTCATTTTGAGTACATAAAATGTATCTATACTGGACACAAGAATCGAAAGAAAAGGGGAGTTCAATTTGGTAACAAAGGTGGTTGTGTGTTTGCTGGCAGGTCTGGGTGCTGGCTTGGGAACAGGCTTTGCGGGCATGAGCGCGGCGGCAGTAATCAGCCCGATGCTGATTACCTTTCTGGGCATGGAGCCGTATGCGGCGGTCGGCATCGCCCTGGCCAGTGACGTGCTGGCCAGTGCGGTGAGCGCATGGACGTATGGCAGGAACAAGAATCTGGACATTCGCAATGGCTTGCTGATGATGGTGTGCGTGTTGCTGTTCACGGTGGTAGGCAGCTATGTGGCCAGTCTGGTGCCGAGCCGGACGATGGGAAGCTTCAGCGTGCTGATGACGATGCTACTGGGCATCAAGTTCATCGTCCGTCCGGTCATGACCACGCGCGAGGCGATGGAAAGTGTCAGCGCCAGGAAGCGTGCGGTGCAGTCGATTCTCTGCGGCAGCATGATTGGCATGATCTGCGGCTTCATCGGCGCAGGCGGCGGCATGATGATGCTGCTCATCCTGACATCGGTGATGGGCTATGAGTTGAAAACTGCGGTAGGCACGAGCGTATTCATCATGGCCTTCACGGCACTGACGGGCGCGCTGAGCCACTTTTCCATTGGCGGCGCACCGGATTGGTGGACGCTGGGTCTGTGCGTGGTATTCACCCTGATTTTCGCCCAGGTTGCGGCGAAGATTGCCAACAAGGCCAAGCCGGAGACGCTCAACCGTGTGGTAGGCGTGATTCTGACGTTGCTGGGCGTGGTCATTCTGGGTGTGCAGACCTTTGCATAAGAAGGTGCATAAAAAACAGGGACAGGAATGGGGCAAAATCCGTTTCTGCCCTGTTTTTATGCATAAAATTCAGAACAAAAACGCTTTTATGCACAAAAATACGAAAAATTCAGCATAAATATGCGAAAAACCTATTGACAAATGCATGACGATGCAGTATAATAAGCCTCGTCAATAAGAAAAGGATGGTGCAAAGCAATGTTCTCTTTCAAGAAGAAGCTTTTCCCGCTGGTACTCGCTGCGGCGATGTGCCTGTCCTCTGTTCAGGCGCTGGCCTGCACAGCCGTGTATGTCGGCTCTGACCTGACTGCGGATGGAACGACGATGTTCGCCCGCTCTGAGGATATTTCCAATAGCTACAACAAGCAGTATTTCGTCATTCCCGCCGGTAAGCATACGGCTGGGGAAGTGTACAATGGCTGCTATGGCTTCACCTACACCTTCACCAAGGATAGCTACGGCTACACCGCCTTCCGCGATGACAACGGCGCGGCGAAGGACAATGTGTGCCCCGATTGCGGCCAGACGTATGCTCACACGCCCTATGAGGCCGGTGGCACGAATGATCAGGGCCTGACCGTCAGCGCGACGGAGACGATTGGCTGCTCCGGTGCGATTTATGAGGCGGATCCCTATCAGGATGCGGGCATCGAAGAAGCGGAAATCACCACCGTGCTGCTGAGCGAAGCGGCCACGGCGAAGGAAGCCGTCTCCCTGCTGCTGAGCATCTACGACACGGCTGGCTGCGCTGGCGGCTCGGGCATCTTCATTGCCGACGACAAGGAAGTCTGGTATGTGGAGAATGCGTCCGGCACGCAGTATGTGGCCATCAAGCTGAGCAGCTCCATGGTGTTCGCACAGCCGAACATGTCCGTGATTGGCCTGATTGACCTGGATGATACCGAAAACGTGATTGCCTCCAAGAACCTGATTGCTGTGGCCGAAACGGCTGGCTCCTATGTGGGCAGCAAGGAAGACAACACGATTGACTATGTGGCCTCCTACAATGCCGATCAGGCGACGGGTAGCCGTATGGTGAACGCGCTGAAGTACTTCAACGCCGAAACGGCCAAGGAAGAACCGGCGACCACCGACTACACCATTTCCAACGTCGCAGCCGATGGCAGCATCGTGCCGATGTACACCAACATCACCCTGGATCATGCCTACACCGTGGCGGACATTGTGGGCTACTACCACATCGCAGGTATTGGCTCGAACCGCAACCTGGAAACGCATATCTTCCAGATTGCCAAGGAAGACAGCGTGACGGATACCGTTGAATGGCTGGCAATGGACGATGCGGCTGTGAGCGTGTTCGTGCCCTACTATCCGATGCTGACCAAGGATACCTATGCGCCCTATCAGCTGAGCACGCTGGCGGCGTCCTTCACGGAGGAAAAGCCGGAAGACGGCTTATTCTACGCCACGACGAAGCTCAAGCGCAATGCTGAAGGCCAGCGTGTGACGGTCGAAGGCTTCTGCAAGCTGCCGGACAACTGGGCTGACTCCGTGTACTGGACGATGGACGCGCTGTCCAACCTCTACGAGAGCGGCAACTTGACCGATGCGCAGAAGAGCGACATTGACACCCAGCTGGCGGCCCTGCAGCAGGAAGCGTATGACGTTTTCACCCAGATGCAGGCAGCTGTCGCGGCGGCAGAAAACACTGACGCGGCCGCTGAGGCAGTCACCAAGCTGAGCAACGATTTCGCAGAAAAGGTGCACACCACCTGCGTGACGCTGGTCAACAACGTCAAGTAATTCTATAGGAACTATGGCGAGGCCATCCGAAAAAAACTCGGGTGGCCTCGCTTTTTCTTATTCAGGCGCAAAGATGGAGGCTGGCAGCTCGTTGCCCTCTGTTTCTGCCCTGGGTGCGGAGAAGAGGCCGGAGAAGAACTGCGTTAGCGCGTTGGGACGCTCCACCTGCGCGACCTGCACACTCTGCACGCCTTCCAGCACGATGCCGTTGTCCAGCAATTCCGCATGGACGGGAATGACGCGGTAGGTATACACGATGCCATCCTGTGCGCGTTCGTCGGTGTAATAGAGCGTTTCGCCAGCGGATGCGCGCAGCTCCGTCAGGACGAAGCTTTCGCCCACGGCGTCACGCTGCACGCGGTACACCGCCGCGTCGCTGGCCTTGATGATGAGCAGCGGCTGTCCGCTTTCGGAATGCGAGACGGAGAAGGATTGCGCCGAGGCAGGTGCATTCCAGACGTCACTCTTCTTCTTGGGCTGTGTGCCTTCGGTGAAGACCTCATTCAGGCGGTAGCTCTTGGGGGTGAGCGAGGTGGCCAGCATGGCTTCGCCGCGCGTTTCAATGGCCTTTTTGTCAATTGAAGCGCTGACGATGCCGGAAGGCTTCTGGAAATCCACCTTCTTCCGGTCGGTGTAGTAGGCACGCAGGAAGTTTCGCGCCAGTGTCGCCGGATTCGTGCCGCCGGAAACGCGGTTGGGCAGACGGTGTGTGCTGTCCGGATTGTCGTAGCCCATCCAGACGGCGGTGGACACCTCCGGCGTGTAGGCGGCCATCCAGACATCGCGGTTGCCGCCGCCTGTCTCGTTGACCGTGCCGGTTTTGCCTGCAACGGGTGTACCGGCGCTGGAAAGGCGCGTACCCGTACCGGAGGAAATAACGGTTTTGAGGAGGCTGGTCATCAGATAGGCCGATTGCGCGGACAAAACGGTTTTGCCGGTCGTCTCGTGCTGATAGATGACCTGTCCCGTGCGGTCGGTGATGCGCTCAATGAAGTAGGGCGCGTAGAACGTACCGCCGTTGGCGAAGGGAACATACGCCGCCGCCATCTGAACCGGCGATGTGCCGTATGTCATACTGCCCAGCGCCAGGGATAAATTCCAATCGCGGTCATCCAGCTCAATGCCCACACTTTGCAAATACCGGCGAGAAGTGCCAATGCCGATGGATTCCAGCACCTTGACGGCAGGAATGTTCAGGCTGTTTTTAAGCGCCGTGCGCACGGTGACGTTGCCGTAATACGCGTTGCCGGCGTTACGTGGCTTGTATGTGCCAAAGGCGGTCGGCTCGTCCACAATCACGCTGGCGCATGTCCATCCGGCGGACTCAATTGCGGGTGCATAGACGGCCAGTGGCTTGAGGGCGCTACCGGGCTGACGGCGCAGCTGCGTGGCGCGGTTCAGACCACGACGGGTGACATACTCCCGACCACCGACGATGGCGCGAACGGCACCACTGGCTGTGTCAACAGCGGCAGAGGCGGCCTGCACGGGTGTGCCGTCCTGATGGTTGGCAGGGAAAATGTCGGTCTGGTACTGTGCATCCATACTGCTTTGCATGCTGGGGTCAAGGGTGGTGTCGATGCGGTAGCCTCCGGCCAGCAGCCCTTCGGCGGAAACATCCAGCAGCGCTTCGGCCTCGTCCAGCACGGCATCGACGAACCAGCCGTAGGCCGTCTGCACCTGCGGCGTGGTGACCGGCGTCAATTCCTCGGTCATGGCGGCGTCATATTCGCTTTGCGTCAGCATGCCTTCCTCATACATCAGCGTCAGGATGTATTCGCGGCGCTTCTGGTTGCTTTCCGGGGAGGCTTGCAGGCTATAGATGGAGGGTGCCTTGATGGCGGCGGCCAGTGCGGCGGCTTGAGCAGGGGAAAGCGACATGGCATCCATGCCGAAGGTGACCTCTGCCGCAGCCTGAATGCCATACGCGCCCTGACCAAAGTAGATGAAGTTCAGGTACATGTCCAGAATCTCCGTTTTGGTGTACTGCTTTTCCAGCTGCAAGGCCAGATGAATTTCCTCCAGCTTGCGGGCGATGGTCTTCTGGCTGGACAGGTGCGAAAGCTTGATGAGCTGCTGGGAGATGGTCGATGCACCCTGACTGAATGCGCCGTCACGCACGTTGGTCAGCATCGCGCCGATGATGCGGGTGATGTCAAAGCCGGGATGCTTATAAAAGCGCAAATCCTCCGCGGCCAGAAAGGCGTTGCGCACATGCGCTGGCAGGCGTGTGGTATCAATGACGGTGCGGTTTTCCTTGCCGACAAGGGAGGTGACGTACTCACCGTTTTTGTCATATAGCGCGCCAGTCTGCGCCAAGGATGTCAACCGCGCCGGATCGAGCGTCTGCCAGGTATCCACGGAAAACGCGTGGTAAAAAGCGTAGCATCCACCCAGCAACAGTAGCAGCGCGATAATGCCGCACAGTGGACGAAGAAACCGTCTTGCCTTCAACTTGCATCCCTCCTGGTGTTTCCATTCTGCCCCGAGGGAGAAAAAATCTCACTGGGAAATGCTGGATAAGAAAAGCGTACACAGGCAGAAAGCTACGAAAAAATTCCGGAAAATTCGGTTTTTTCGCGAAAAAAGACTATTCAAAAGCATGAAAGTAGTCTATAATAGGGGATAGGTGGCAATACACCAACATCAAGGAGGCAGACCCTTGCGGAAGATTCTTTCTTTCATACAAATGATGGCGATCCTGGCTATGATGATGATGCCGTTCGCCTCGGCCGCGGAAGCACCGTTTATGCTTGCGGGCCTGGAATCACCTGTGTCCAGCGGCGCGGATGAACCGCTCCACGACTGGGACACCAACCAGTTCTTTCAGGTGATGGAGGAAAAGACGGGCGTTGTCTTCTCCATCAGCGAATACGCCGATGAATCGACCTGGATGCAGGTCAAGGAAGCCATGCTTGCTGGCGATATGGCCATGCCGGATGTGCTGTTCAAGGCCAATTTGACGCCGCAGGAGACGCAGGCGTTCTATGACGCGGGCAAGCTGATTGACCTGCGCCCCTATCTGGCGGAATATGCGCCGAACCTCTGGGCGCTTCTGCAAGCCAACCCGGCATGGATGGAGGCAATCTCCCTGCCCGATGGCGCGATTGTGGCCCTGCCGGCCATCAATGAGCTGCGCATGGGCAACACCATGTGGATAAACAAGAAGTGGCTGGAGCGCCTGAAGGTCGATATGCCCACGACGGCTGACGAATTGACGGAGGTGCTGCGCCTGTTCCGTGACCGCGATGTGAACCAGAACGGTGACATGAACGACGAAGTGCCGCTGACCTTCACCAGCATGTGGGATTTGCGCTTCCTGGCGCATGCCTTTGGCATCAACGCGGATGACTACTACCTGACGGAAAAGGATGGTGTCATCAGCGAGGTGCTGACGACGGAGGAATTCCGCGCCTTCCTGGAATGGCTGCATCAGCTCTGGGAGGAAGGCCTGCTGGATGCAGACGGCTGGTCTGCGCTGCGTTTGCTGGAATCGACCAGCAGCTCCTCGTCCTCCTCTTCGTCCAATGAGGCGGCCAAGTATGGCGTGATTTTCGCCTACGCGCCCAATGACGTGGTGGCGTCCACCGCCATGGAAGAGTATGTCGCTCTCGACCCGCTGGTATACAACGGCCAGCAGGTGTATCGCGACTTCACGGGCGACATCACGCGTGGCACGTTCGCCATTTCTTCCACCTGTACCGAGCCGGAGACGATGCTGCAATGGGTCGATTTCCTGTATACGGATGAGGGCTTCATGCTGGCGCAGTTCGGCGTGGAGGGCGTTGACTACGACTGGAATGACGATGGCACGTGGTCCTATAGCTATCCGGCGGATGAAATCAGCGCGCACATGATGACCAACACCGTCTACGAAGGCACGTACATGCCCTCGTATGCGGGTACGGCAGTGCAATTGAAGCTGGAGGATACCTACAGCGTTTCCATCGCCAAGGAGCTGGAGCGCGTCCGTGCGTATTACAAGCGCCCGGTGCCCATGCTCTATCTGACCCAGGACGACCTCAACCGCGTGGCAGAATTGCAGCTGTCCATCAGCAGCTACGCCGAGCGGCAGATGACGTGGTTCGTCGCTGGCGATGTGGAGCTGAACGACACGACCTGGGCAGAATTCTGCCAGCAGGTCAAGTCGCTTGGCATCGACGAAATGGTCTCCATCTGGCAAAATGCCTATCAGAATGCCTGGCACGTGAATAAGTGATCAATACACTGGAAACATGCACTCAACGAAAGGACGGAAACCACTATGAATCAGTACGCCACAATGATCCGCAACCTGAAGTCGCCTGAAGTCATGGAACGGCTGATGCATCTTTATGGACACCGCGACGGCATGCTCGTGGAGCAGACGGGCCGCTATATCGGCCTGCTCAAGCGCCATGAGGAGCTTTTCCATGAGAACCGCGAGGTGCTGATGGTCAGCGCACCGGGTCGCACGGAGATTGGCGGCAATCACACCGACCACAACCGTGGTCGCGTGCTGGCGGCAGCTATCAACCTGGACACCCTGGCCGCTGTGTCGGCGCGTGATGACATGATTGTCAAGATTCACTCCGACGGCTATCCGGCTATCACGGTCGATTTGTCCGACCTGGAGGTCGTGGCGAAGGAAAAGGGTAAGACGCATGCGCTGGTGCGCGGTGTGGCGGCACGGATGGTGCAGCTGGGCTATCAGATTGGTGGCTTCAATGCAGCGGTTACGTCCAATGTCATGTCCGGCAGCGGTCTGAGCAGCTCCGCAGCCTTTGAGGTGATGACCTGCGCCATTTTCGACGCGCTCTACAACGGCTTCACGATTGACTACAAGACGCGCGCGAAAATCAGCCAGTATGCGGAGAATGAGTACTTCGGCAAGCCCAGCGGCCTGCTGGATCAGATGGCATCCTCTGCGGGCGGTCTGGTGACGGTGGACTTCAAGCACGACGATCCCGACGTGCGCCCGATGGCCTTTGACTTTGCCAAGTACGGCTATTCGCTGGTCGTTGTCGCCACGGGTGGCAACCATGCGGATCTGACGGACGACTATGCGGCGATTCCTGCGGAGATGAAGCAGGTGGCGGCGCAGTTTGGCGAACCCTACCTGCGCCGTGTGCGCCCGGAGGAATTCTATCAGGCGCTGCCGTCCCTGCGTGACAAGGTGAGCGACCGTGCGCTGCTGCGCGCGATGCACTTCTTTGAAGAGGATGAGCGCGTGGTGCGTCAGGTGGCGGCGCTGGATCGCAACGACCTGTATGCGTTCCTGTGGGAAATCATCTGCTCCGGCCGTTCCTCCTACATGTATCTGCAAAACGTGTATGCGCGTCCCAATGACCAGAGCCTGTCTCTGGCGCTGGCCATGGCTGAGCATATGATGCTGGACAAGGATGGTGCATGGCGCGTGCATGGTGGCGGCTTCGCGGGTACGACGCTGAACTTCGTGCCGGACAAGCTGCTGGATTCCTTCATCGAGACGATGGAGGCGACCTTCGGCCCGCATTGCTGCAACGTGCTGGACATTCGTCCGGAAGGCGCGGCAGTGATTCGCCTGGAGTGAGCAAAACCTATTGACAACCCTTTCCGCCTGTGCTATCATAACGATGGTACAGGCGTTTTTTTGCCTGATATCTATAATTGCACAAGCCACTTGGAGCTTCTTCGGGGCAGGGTGAAATTCCCTACTGGCGGTATAGCCCGCGACCCTTCCTGTGCCAGCAATGGCGGGAAGGCTGACTCGGTGCGCAAATGGGACGGACGCGTGATGCGAAATCCTTATGCAACTCCGGGGCCAACAGTATAGTCTGGATGAGAGAGGAAAGCGGAAGAAAAACGCGGTTTTGTATCCGAATCGGGCGAAAAATCTGAAATCGGGAAGGGAAAACGCGATTTTCGTTGGAAATATGCGCAGCATGCGGCACCACAAGCGCCGCCTCTGCCGATATTCCGCCCCTGAAAAGCGAACCTGCTTCAGGGGCGTGCATATTTTTGAAGGAGGCTTGTTTTCCCATGAGCAACAAAAAGAAACGACTTTCTGTCCAGTACATGACGCGCATCGCCATCCTGGGCGCCCTTGCTTCCATCCTGTTCATGATTGAGATTCCAGTCATTGCCTTCTACAAGCTGGATCTGAGTACGCTTCCGGTGCTGCTGGGCGCGTTCTCGATGGGCCCGGCGGCAGGCATGGCGATTCTGCTGATTAAGGACTTGTTTGGCCTGCTGCACTCCTCGTCCATGTACGTTGGGGAGCTGGCGGACTTTCTGATGAGCGCGGCGTATGTGCTGCCAGCGGCGCTGCTCTATCGGCGCCACAAGACGCGCGGCATGGCGCTGGCTGGCATGACGGTCGGGTCGGTGTGCATGATTGTGGCGGCTGTGCTGGTCAACTGGCTGATTATGTTCCCGTTCTACATGACGGCCTATGGCATGCCACTGGAAGGCATTATCGGCATGGCGCAGGCGGTGCTTCCGTTCGTGGACACGCAATGGAAGGTGCTGCTGTGCGTGACGGCGCCGTTTAACCTGCTCAAGGGCGTTGTCCTGAGCGTACTGACGTATGTGCTGTATAAGCGGCTGTCGCCGCTGCTGCATGTGCGCAAATAATCCGCATGAGAAGAAAGGAAATATGACCATGAGAACACATTCCCCGAATGAAACACGCAGTGTAGCTTTTCGCCTGGCACAGCAGCTTCAGCCGGGGGATGTGCTTCTTTTATGGGGCGATTTGGGTGCGGGCAAGAGTGAATTCACCCGTGGCCTGGCGCAGGGGCTTGGCGTGCAGGGGAGCATCACCAGCCCGTCCTTTACCATCATGAACGTCTATGATGATGGGCGCATGCCGCTGTATCATTTCGACTGGTATCGCCTGAATGACGTGGAAGAGCTATACGAAATGGGCATGGAGGAATATCTGGGCGGCGACGGCGTGGCGGTGGTGGAATGGCCCAGCCAATGCCCGGAGGCGATTCCGGAGACGCATCTGGATATTCGCCTGACGCCCGTTGGTGAGGACGAAAGAGAAATCACCATCAGCCCGGCGGGAAATTTCCGCCAGATGACGTGGGAGGAAGAGCAATGAAGCTGCTGGCAATTGACACATCCGGCCCGGTGTGTGGCGTGGCCATCCTGACCGAGGAGGGCATTCGCCATGAATGCGCGGTCGTGAATCACAAGACCCATTCGGTCAATCTGCTGCCCATGATTGACCAGGCGTTTCAGTCCACGGGATTGACGATTCAGCAGATGGATCGTCTGGCTGTGGTGGTTGGCCCTGGCTCGTTCACGGGCGTTCGATTGGGCGTGAGCACCCTGAAGGGCCTTGCGCATGGCGCGGACAAGCCCTGCGTGGCGGTGGATGCGCTGGAAGCCATGGCGGCAGGCATCAGCGGCTTTGCGGGCGTTGTCTGCCCGATTCAGGATGCACGCGCGGGACAGGTGTACGGCGCGGCCTTCACCGTCGGTCAGGGGCGTCCGGAGCGCCTGATGGACGATGCGCCGATGAAGCTGGAAGAGTACGTGGAGACGATTCGCGCCTTTGGCGACCGCTTCCTCTTCCTGGGCGACGGCATGCCGGTGCATCGCGCCCGCTTGCAGGAGCTGCTGGGTGAGGAGGCTGTCTTTGCCAATCCGCAGCAGGCGTTCCTGCGCCCGGCGGCGGTGGCCTATCTGGCCTCGCTGGAGGAGGAGACGGTGGACTACCTGACACTGATGCCGATGTATCTGCGTGCGCCCAATGCGGCACTGAACAAGAAACTGACGGAGGGCCTGCATGCCTGAAAATACGGAAATCATCATTCGCCGCATGACCATGGACGATGTGGACGGCGTGTATGCGGTGGAAATCAACTCGTTTGTGGATGCGTGGACGCGCGATGCGTTTGTCAGCGACATGAACAACCCGGTGGCGCGCTATCTGGTGGCGGAGAAGGACGGACAGATTATCGGCTATGCCGGTGCGTGGGTCATTCTGGACGAAAGCCACATCACCAACATTGCGGTGCTCAAGGAGCATCGTGGACAGGGCACGGGCAAGCGCTTGACGGCGGGTCTGCTGCAATACCTCTCCAACCTCGGCGCGGCCTATGCGACACTGGAGGTTCGGCGCAGCAACGAGGTGGCGCAGAAGCTGTACCGCTCTCTGGGCTTCATCCAGCTGGGCGTGCGCAAGCGCTACTATGCTGACAATGGTGAGGATGCGCTGATTATGGTCTGTGACCACATGCCACCAGTGGAAGAAGACTTCACAGAGGCAGAAACGGTATTTGAAAACGAGGGCTGAGGCATGGCTTCAGTCCTTTTTTGCAAAGGAGCGAACAGCATGGCAACCATTCTGGTCACGCACGGCATACCCGCGGAGGGCTTTGCGGCCCTGCACGCGCATGAAATCATCATTCCACCACCCCTTGGCCGCTTCACGCACGAGGAGCTGCTGCACTTGATGCCACAGGCTGATGCGGTGGTGGCGTGCGGTGCGCTGCCGGGAGACGTCATCCGCTGCGGCAAGAAGCTTCGCCTGATTGCCAATTACGGCGCAGGATACGACGGTGTGGACGTGCGGACGGCCACGGAATGCGGCATATTCGTGACCAATCTGCCGGACACGGTGGCCGAATGCACGGCAGAGCTGACGCTTGGGCTGATGCTGGCGGTGTCGCGGCGAATCGGGGAAAACAACTGCCTGCTGCGCCAAGGCGTGCCAGAGGAATGCTTCGGCATGGGGCTGCGCATGGGTCGGATGCTGCGCGGCCAGACGCTGGGGCTGATTGGCTGCGGACGCATCGGAGGACGCGTAGGCGAAATGGCATCGGCGCTTGGGATGCGCGTGGTTGCCTACACCCCCAGTGGCGTGCGTCATCCGCTGATACAGCCCATGGAGATGGAAATGCTGCTGCAAACGGCCGACATCGTGTCCCTGCACTGTCCGCTGACGCCTCAGACGCGTGGCATGATGGGACGGCACCAATTGCAACAGATGAAGGAGGGCGCGATGCTCATCAACACGGCGCGTGGTGCGGTGGTGGACATGGACGCGCTGGCAGACATGCTGGCATGCGGCCATTTGTCAGGCGCAGGGCTGGACGTTTATCCGGACGAACCGCACGTTCCGGCACGGCTGACGCAAATGCCGCAGGCGGTGCTGACGCCGCACATTGGCGCGAACACCCAGCAGGTGCGCACGCAAATGGCGCAGGAATGCGCGGCGCAGATTCTGGATGCCCTCGCCGGAAAGCGTCCAGCGCACGTCCTCAACCCGGCGGCAGGAGAAAAAGACGGCATCGAATGACAAACTTGGCGAAAAAAACAAAAAAAATCAATTTTCCCTATTGACAAGGCGCTGGTTCTGTGCTATAATCAATATCGTTCGCGAGGTTGCTTGTGCAGCTTCAAAGAATGACTGGGTGTAGCGCAGCTTGGTAGCGTGCTTGAATGGGGTTCAAGAGGCCGGAAGTTCGAATCTTCTCACCCAGACTGAAAGCAGCGGAAATGTGATGTTTCCGCTGCTTTTTCGTTATACAAAAAAGTGCTGAAGGGATTATTCTCCCTCCAGCACTTCATTCGCCTGTACGGTGCGGAACGCGGCGGCACGTCCCAGGCGATTCATAACGGCAAGGCCAACGCCTTCTGGCGGAACGACCTCACTGAAAATCACGTCCATATGCTCCTCGTCCAGACGGCGGAGCGTGTCAAACAGCCGGTGCGCAACCTCGGATGCGTCGTCGCGGTGGCCGATGTCATGCGGTTGACAGTCCTTGAGCGCCTCCATATGCTCGGAGAAGCACATGACGCACGCGCGATGCCCTTGCGCGTTGGCATGGGCGGTCAGCTGGCGCAGGGCGGCCACGACGTCATTCTCGTCGCCCTCAACCAGCGTAACCTGTCCATCGGGGGAGTAGTGCTGATAGCGCATGCCGGGCGAAAGCGCCTTCTCACCCTTTTGCAGCGGGCGCAGGACGCTTCCAGCAACGGTGACTTCGCCCAGCACCGTTTCCAGCATGGCCTTGGTGATGCCGCCGGGACGCAGGATACAGGGCACATCGCCCGTCAGATCCAGCACGGTGGATTCCAGCCCGACATCGCAGCTACCGCCATCGAGGATGAGCGGGATACGGCCATCCATATCATTGAAGACGTGCTGAGCCGTCGTAGGGCTTGGCTTACCGGAGCGATTCGCGCTCGGTGCGGCAATCGGCAGCTGGCAGGCGCGCAGGAGTGCGGCGGCCACGGGATGCGACGGCATGCGAACGGCCACGGTCGGCAGACCTGCGGCGACCTCATCGGGAATGGCGCTCTTACGAGGCAGGATGAGCGTCAACGGGCCGGGCCAGAAGGCGTCCATCAATTTCTCAGCCAGCGGGGAAATGTCGCACAGCGGCGTGAGCTGCGCCCGGTCATAGACGTGGACAATCAGCGGATTATCAGCCGGACGTCCTTTTGCGGCGAAAATTCCCAGCACGGCGCGGGCATCGAGGGCGTTTGCGCCCAGTCCATACACGGTTTCCGTGGGGAAGGCGACGAGTTGTCCCTCATGGAGCAGGCGAGAAGCAAGGGACAAGGCTTCTGCGTCGGGAGCAAGTACCTCAGTCATTATGATCCCTCTTTCTTTGATCATGCAAAGAAACAAACATGGTTTTAGGGTGTTTGGTTTGGAGCGTGTGCGTTCTAACTGGCTTGCTTTGGTTGTAGCCCAGGGGGCTTTCCGGTCGCCGCCAGTGTGGCTCACACCCCTTAAACTCCTTCGGTTGCCAACTTTGAAGTTGGATTTTGTTGGAAGGAAGGTTTGGGCAGTAGATAAGCCTCCCTTGTGTAAAGGGAGGTGGCACGAAGTGCCGGAGGGATTGCTGTCACTTGCCCAAACAAGCAACGAAGACGCAAGCAATGCGCATCAATCCCGGAATTTGCCTGCGTTAGCTCAAGCTGCGCAGAAGTGCAGCTTGCTCTTCCGTGCGGAGGGCGGTGATGATTTCGTCTAAATCGCCGTCCATGATGTCTTGTATGCAGTAGAGCGTCAGGCCGATGCGGTGGTCGGTGACGCGGCCTTCGTGGAAGTTGTAGGTGCGGATGCGCTCGCTGCGGTCGCCGGTGCCGACCTGGAGGCGGCGGTTTTCGGCGTAGGCGGCGTCTTTTTCGGTACGCATTTTCTCCAGCAGGCGACTGCGGAGCACCTGCATGGCATGATCGCGGTTTTTGAGCTGACTCTTTTGGTCCTGACAGGTGACGACCGTGCCGGTCGGCAGGTGCGTGATGCGAACGGCGCTGTCGGTCGTGTTGACGCATTGGCCGCCATGCCCGGTGGAACGGTAAACGTCGATGCGCAAATCCTGCGGGGCGATGAATAGCTCCACCTCTTCGGCTTCAGGAAGCACCGCAACCGTGCAGGTGGAGGTTTGTCGCTTGCCGTTGGCATCGGTGACAGGGATGCGCTGGACACGGTGGACGCCGCTTTCGTACTTGAAATGGGCGTAAGCGCCGCTGCCGACAATGGAAATACAGCCTTCCTTGACGCCGCCAAGCTCGGTATCCTGCGTGTAGATTGGCTCAACGCGGAAGCCGAGGCGCTCGGCGTAGCGGGCGTACATGCGCATCAGGTCGGCGGCGAACAGGCAGCTTTCCTCGCCGCCAGCGCCGCCGCGAACCTCCAGAATTACGGACTTGCTGTCATCCTTGTCGCGCGGCAGGAGGAGGATGCGCAGCTGATGCTCCATGTCGCTTTTGCGGGGGAGCAGGGCGCTTAATTCCTCCTGCGCCATGGCATGCAGGTCGCTGTCGGAGAGCATTTCCTCGGCCTGTGCAATGTCGGAAAGGAGCGCCTGATAGGTGCGCCAGGTCGTCACTTGCTCCTCCAAAGCGGAAAGCTCCTTCAAATACGCCTGATAGCGGGCTGTGTCGGCGATGATGTCTGGTTGGACAATGGCCTCGTTCAGCTCCTCGTAGCGATCAAGCAGCAGGAGATACTTGTCAAACATGCTTTCTAGCCTCTATCATTCGGGGAATATGCTGGTAATCTTCGTGAGCTGTGACGAAGGCGAAGTCGCTCAGGAGCGCCATGACGTCCTCGGCCTGATTGTAGCCGACCTCCATCAGCAGCACGCCACCGGGTGTCAGGTGCGCGGCAGCGTCCCTGGCAATCCGGCGATAGAGCGTCAGGCCGTCTGCACCGCCGTCCAGCGCCAGCAGGGGTTCGCGGCGAACCTCCTCCTGAAGCGTCAGGCATTCCTCGGAAGGAATGTAAGGCGGATTGGAGACGATGACGTCAAACACCAAATCCGGCACAGCGGCGAACAAATCTCCCTGATGGAGCTGAATATTCGCATGAAGTGCTGTAGCGTTGCGCTGCGTGACGTTGAGCGCGTCCGGCGACAGGTCGGCGGCATGCACCTGCGCCTGCGGAACATCCAGCGCCATGGAGACGGCCAGCGCACCACTGCCACAGCACAAATCCAGTGCAAGCGGCTTGCCAGGTACGCGGCGAAGCGCCTCGATGGCGCGTTCGGCCAGCAGCTCGGTTTCCGGGCGTGGAATCAGCACGCGTTCGTCCACGTAGAAATCACGCCCCAGAAACGATTGCTCGTGCAGCAAATATTGCAGCGGTTGGCGCGTCAGGCGCTGTGCCACCAAGTCGGAAAAGCGCGACAGCACCTCCTCGGGCAGCTCCGTGGTCATATCCAGACGCAGGGAAAGCGGCGGCTGACCCGTCACATGGGAGAGCAGGAGAGACGCGTCCACCTCCGCATCGGGGATGCCTGCCTGACGGAAGGCGGCTGCGGTGGTGCGCAGCAGCTGGCGAGGTGTCATTGCTGCGCCTCGTCCTGCGTCGGGAAGGTGTAGCCTTCCTCAGACTGCTCGTAGGAGGTCAGAATCGCCCAGCCTTCTTCCGTCTTCGGCGCGTTCTTCGGCAGACCATGCAGCGCGACATTCATCGAGACGATGGCGCATTCCAGCATGCTTTCATCCGGCTGGCGCGTGGTCAGGCGCTGCATCTGCATACCCGGCCAGCGCAGGGCACGCACCAGCGCATTATCGGCATGCGCCAGTCCCTTGAGCACCTCGTAGCTCACGCCTGCCACCACCGGCAGCATGCACAGATGCAGCAGGAAACGATGCACGAAGTTTGTAATATCACGTCCCACAAACAGGAACAGCACAATCGAAATGAACATGACAATCAGCAGGAACGCCGTGCCACAGCGCGGATGGAGCGTGGTGAACTGCTGGGCGTTCTTGGGCGTCAGGGGCAGATGATGCTCGTTGCAATACACGGTCTTATGCTCCGCGCCGTGGTACTGGAAGGTACGGCGGACATCCGGCACGTAGCTACAGAACACCATATATGCAATCAGCAGCACAATCTTGGTGATGCCGCCCACCAGCGTCGCCAGCGTACCGGACGCAGTCAGGGCAAGCACGCCCTTTTCCACCAGCGTCGGCAGGAACACGAACAGGCCCACGGACAGCAGCACCGCCAGCACCATGGCCACGCCCATCACGACCTTATCAATGCTCTTGCCGAGCTTGGCCGCCAGCCACTTCTCGAACTTGGTCGGCTCTTCCTCGGCCTCGCCCAGCATCTTCGCGGACGTTTCCAGCGTCGTCAGGCCCATGCCCAGCATCGACACCATATTGACCGCGCCGCGAATAATCGGCCAGCCCATCCACTTGTGCTTCTTGCTGATCGGCGTATAGGGCTTATACTCCACGACCATGCTGCCATCCGGGCGGCGCACCGTAATGGCCATCGCGTCCGGCGCCTTCATCATGACGCCCTCCAGGACGGCCTGGCCGCCAATATCCACATGCTTTTTTGCTTGCTCCGGCATACAATTTCCTTCTTTCCGTGCGTGAATCCGCACAATCTTTTTCAATCCGTTCAGGCGAATAGATAGAATTCGCCACCTTCATACATTCGCGATGCAAGTGCAAAATCCCTGCAAACTCCGAGGTGTTTTTTGCTGGAAAGGCAATTTGCAATGAAAAGGAAGTGGTTCTGATGATAGGGAAGTAGCATGAAAAGATATGCCGGGAAGAGCAGACAACCACACAACCTCACCCAAGCGGCTTGACAAAGCAAGCGACAACAATCCCTCTGTCGCTTGCGCGACACCTCCCTTTACACAAGGGAGAGAAGTCGGTGGCCAACTATCGCCAACAAAAATCGGGCTTTTCAACTGACAATTCAGCACCAAAAAACAAAATCTGCATACGAAAACAGGGTATCGCGATTTGCGATACCCTGTTAGCTTCGTGATAGCTCGTGGGGAAGGCATAGACCTCAGAATTAGTTGAGGCCGAAGCGCTTCTTGAAACGATCGACGCGTCCGCCGGTATCCACCAGCTTCTGCTTGCCGGTGTAGAAGGGATGGCACTTAGAGCAGATGTCCACCTTCAGTTCCTTCTTGGTAGAGCCGGTTTCAAACGTCTCACCGCACACGCAGCGAACGATGCACTTGCCGTAGTTGGGATGGATCTTTTCCTTCATTGCGATTTCACCTCTTTCGCGTATGCAATGATCGACCTTTACAGCCGCAGTAGCTATTGTACCATATTTGGCGAGGGATTGCAAGTGGTTTTTCCACAATTCCTGTACTTTTTGCGGAAAAATTTTTACAGGCTGACAATCCTGTTGCCGGAGGGGCGGCTTGCTTACTGCTTCATCAGCGCCGCCCAGTCCTTGATGCGGACGAGAAGGTCGCTGTTGGTCTCTGTCTTTTCCAGCATCGAGAGAAGCTGGGGAATCATGTCCACGGCGCGAAGGCTCGAGAGCATCTCCCGGATGAGGGCGATACCTTCCAGCTGCTCGGGCGTGGCAATCAAATCCGCGCGGCGCGTGGTGCTCAGCATCAGATTGACCGGCGGGTAGATGCCGGCGTGTGCCGTGGCGTTGTCCAGCACCAGCTCCATGTTCGCCGTGCCCTTCAAATCCTCGGCAATGGAATCATCCACACGGTTGCCGTTGTCCACATTCAGCATGGCAAACACGGTCAGTGAGCCACCTTCACGGACACAACGGGCGGCGCCGAAAATGCGCTTGGCGCGCTGCAAGCTGGCGGGATTGACCATGCCGATGGTCTGGCGACCCGTCTGGCTGGCGGCGGCGGTGAAGACCTTGGCCAGGTAGGTCAGGTTGTCCACCAGCAGCACGACGTTCTTCTTCATTTCCACCAGACGCTCGGCGCGTTCCAGCACCAGGTCGGCGGTGCGCAGATGGTTTTCGGGCGTCTGATCGAAGGTCGAGGAAATCACTTCACCCATCATCACATCGCGCAGCTGCGTCGCGTCCTCCGGCGTGCCGCCCAGCAGGAGCGCCATGACCACGGTGTCGGGATGACAGGCCGAAATGGCGTTGGCAATGTCGGCCAGCAAATCCGTCTTGTTTGCCTCCGGCGGGCAGTGAATCAGGCTGCGCTGGCCAAAGCCGATGGGCGCAATCAGGTCAATCAGGCGCATGGGCAGCGTGTGGTCGCCGGTCTTGGCCTCCAGGGTGATGCGCTCACGCGGATAGCAGGGCGTCAAATCATCAAACGCGGGACGGTCAGTCAGCTGATCGGCCGGAGTGCCGTTGATTTCAGTGATGTAGAGCATGGCGGAGTACTTGTCACCGTCACGCTGCGGGCGCACCTTGCCGACGATGGAATCGCCCGTGCGCAGGGAGAAGCGACGCACCTGTGCCATGGAGACGTAGATGTCGCGATTGGAGGGCAGCAGACTTCTGCCGCGCAGGAAACCGTATCCGTCCGGATGCAATTCCAGAATGCCCGAGCCGTCCTGGCATTCGGCGGCGGTCAGCATATCGTTGACGGTCGAGGGCGTCATCATCGGATCGGAAGGGAATTCGCGCTGTGGTGCGGCGGTGTAGGACGGCGCGGGACGACGCGGGCTGTCAAAGCCAGCGGGCGCGGCATCATACGACGGACGAGCATAGCGCGGTGCGTCGCTGTAGCTGGGACGCGTCGGCTCGGCACCATATGCAGGACGCGGCGCATCGTTATAGCTGGGACGACGGTCGGCAGGCGCATCGTTGTAGCTGGCGCGGCGGTCGTTCCAGTAGCCGCCGCTCGGACGCGTGTCGGCGCGGTAGGAACGCTGGTCGTCCTCAGGACGGGCAGGCTCCTGTGCGGCCGGGCCAAAGCGCGGCGTGTAGTTATTGGGGCGAACCGTCTGGGTGCGCGGCAAATCGTTGCTCATGCGCGGACGGTTGTTATAGGAAGCGGAATTCGACTGATATGCAGGCTTGGCGCTGAAACGCGGATTCGCGGGCGCCTGATATGCCGGACGGAAATTGCCGAATGCACTGCGCGTGGTATCCTGTGCAGCCGGAGCAGGAGCGGCCGGAGCTGCCGGTGTGGCCGGAGCAATCTGCGCAGACGCAGTAACCGGCGTTGCAGCAGGCGCATCGGCAGCTGGGGTGCTTTCAGCAGCCGCTTCGGGCGCGGTAGCGTCGTCATCCTTGCTTTCGGCAACGGGTGCGGAAGAAGCCTCCGCGGCATCGTCGCTTTCAGCCGGGAAGGAAACGGGTGCATCAGAACCGTTGTCGCGCGCGTTTTCCAGCTTGGCGACGATGCCAGCCTTGGAGATGCCAGCGCCAAGCGGAACGCCCATGGCCTTGGCCACCTTACGCAGCTGCATGACGGTCAGTTCATTGAAATCCTGATTCTTCCATTCAGACATAATCTGAGAAAGCCTCCTTGTTTGCCTTTGCACAGCGTCATCAATGGCGACGCTGTTATATCATTTTCTGATTTATCGTTTGTTCGTAAATTGCATCCAATTGATTTACTTGCATGCGACCACAAAATCGCGGTTAACAGCCTGTTCCACAAAGTGTGCGAAATCATGATAGGGTGCTTCGGTCAGCGGCGTGAAGCCCGCATCGGCCATCAGGGAAATCAGCGTCTCCTTGCGCAGTGTCAGCGTATTGAAGGAAACGGCAATCGCGCCGCCCTTGCGCAGGGCTTGATACCATGCGGGCAGGACGCGACCCATGAGACGCGGGAAGCTATCCGCCTTGCTGCCGGCCTGCGGAGCGTGCTGGACGCCATAGGGCAGGTCACAGACGAGCAGGTCAGCAGGCTGCTTCTTGAGCAAATCGCCCGCAAGCGAGGAGTCACCCTGCATCATCGTCAGTGTGCGCGTATTGCCCGCGGCGAAATGCTCCTTTGTGTCAGCGAAGAGGTATTCCGCAACCGGGACGGCGGTCTTTTGCACCGTGCGGCTGCTTTGGTTCAGCCGATGCTTGAGCTTGTGGAATTGCAGATAGTTGCTGAAGAAATCAGCTGCTTCCTTCAAGTCCTTGCGATCCACATCCAGGCAGACGGCGTTCATGCCACTTTGCAGGGCCACAAAGCCGCTGGTGCATTTGCCGCACATCGGGTCAAGCACGGTCAGCGGACGGTCGGAAAGCGCAAATTGGCTCGCCGCGCGGGCGCAATTGAGCATCATGCGCGTGAAGGTGGCGCTGGTTTTGCCCTTGTATTTGAGGATTTCCGCCACATCTGCGGGCAGATAATCCGTCTGCGGCAGGGTCAGCGGACGCAGCAGCTGCTCCGGCAGAAGCTCACAGAGCATCATGGAGGTGCTGTGCGTGGACAAAAGAGCCAACTGCGCATCGGTCAGCGCATCGGCTTGAAACGACAGAAATGTTGCCCCGCCCAACGAAAGCGGTTCAACCGCCTCCGGCAGCGACAGAGCGCGCAGCAAACAGGCCAATTCGGCTTGGCCAAGCTTGCATTGCGCATCGCGATACCGGATATTGGGGTGTGGGGTTAGCTGCATAGCAAATCGCATGAAGAAAAAAACTCCCTTACTGCTGTCATGTCAGAATGCAATGGTGTACCATATAAATCGGTGGCAATAGAAAAAAATCATCGCCCAGCAGGAGGTGTTTGGAAAATCGTCATATACAAGAAAGGCGCAGTATCATCCTGCTGATAAAGACAGTATACCAAATCTCGCGCCGTTATGCAAGGGGCAAACGAAAATTTCACACAATGCATACAAGAATATGAACAGAAGTAATCCATGATGTACGAATCAGGATTACGTTCTGCTACTGACAAAAAGAAAACCCCTTCCGGGAAAAATCCCGGAAGGGGAATGCCGCACGCGCAGCAATCCACAAGAGGACTGACTACGCAAAGGCGTCACAAGACCTAAGAGAAATGCCACAGAGCAAATGATGACGTGATATCATCAATACTTGCGCTTGCGGGCAGCTTCGGCCTTCTTCTTGCGCTTGACGCTGGGCTTCTCGTAATGCTCACGCTTACGAACTTCCTGAATCACACCACTGCGGGCGCACTGACGCTTAAAGCGCTTCAGAGCACTCTCCAGGGATTCATTCTCACGGACGCGTACCTCGGACACTGTTATCCCTCCTTTCGCTCATCTCGCCTTGACATCAGCCACATAGACAGACGGATGGCGAACCGTATAGACATTATAGCAAAATAAGGGGCGCTCGTCAATGCCTATTTGCAAATTTCCTGAAAAAAACTCGTGGAAATTGATTGCAGGGAAGGCGATTTCCCTTCCTCAGGCCATGCTATCGGCCATCTTGCGGCCACCGAGCACGTGGAAGTGCAGGTGCGGCACACTCTGGCAGGCATCACAGCCGCAGTTGGAGACGACGCGATAGCCGCTTTCGGCCACACCCTCCTGACGGGCGACGATGCGGCAGGCGCGCAGGCAGGCAGCCAGCGCCGTGTCGGAGAGCGCATCGACCGCATCAACGGAGGAAACGTGCGTCTTCGGCACAACAAGAACGTGGGTAGGCGTCATCGGAGAAATGTCGCGGAAGGCGTAGGTATATTCGTCCTCGTAGACCTTCGTGGAGGGAATGTCTCCCGCGATGATTTTGCAAAACAGGCAATCGTTCATGGGAATCTTCCTTTCTTACTGCTTAGCATCAGTCCGCCGGGAAGCCGCACATGCCATCCATGGTAATGTCGCGCAGCTCCACGCGGATGTAGTCGCCCTGCTTGCCCTTGGTGTAGGGCGGCAGAATGACGGAGAGGTATTCGGGCGTGTAGCCAATCCAACAGCCGTCCTCGTCCTGCTCCTCCAAAAGAACCTCGGAGATTTCGTTCACCCACGTCATGCGGTAGCGCCCGGCAGCAAAATCACCCACGTCGATGAGCGTGCGCACGCGGCGCTCCTTCTCGGCGGTGGTCAGCTGGCCAGGCATGACGGCGGCCTTCGTGCCTTCACGCGGCGAGTAGGGGAACACGTGGATTTTGGCAAAGTGTGTTTCCTGCACGAAGGAAACCGTTTCCTCGAACTCCTCCTCTGTTTCACCGGGGAAGCCAGTCAGGATGTCCGTGGTGAAGGCGGCCTTGGGGAAGACACTGCGCAGATTCGCCAGCGCTTCGCGGTACATGCGCATGTTGTAGCGGCGTGCCATGCGTGCCAGAACGGTGTCACTGGCCGATTGCAGCGCCAGATGGAATTGCGGGCATACCTTGGGCAGTTGGGAAAGCGCCTCGGCAAAGGCAGGTGTCGCGATGGTCGGCTCGAGACTGCCCAGACGAATACGGCGAATCCCTTCGACCTCGTGGACGACCTTGATGGCATCCAGCAGCGTCAGGCGCGGCTCAAAGTCGCGGCCGTAGCTGGACAGGTGAATGCCCGTCAGCACCAGCTCGGTGAAGCCGGCACGGCTCAGGCGCTGGGCCTCCTCGCGGATTTCATCCAGCGGACGGGAGCGAATCGGGCCGCGAACGCTGGGGATGATGCAGTAGGTGCAGTGATTGTTGCAGCCCTCCTGAATCTTGAGCGTGGCGCGGGTATGCTCGTCCTGCGAGGAGATGGACAGGCTTTCAAAGGGTGTGGTGGCGTTCAGCTCATTGACAGCATTGATGCAGGTGTTGCTTTGCAGGGCTTCCTCCAGCAGCGTCACAACCTCTGCGCGGCGCTGTGTGCCGATGACCAGACGCGCACCGGTGGAGGCAATCAGCTCCTCACCCTTGCGCTGGGCAAGGCAGCCAGCCAGCACCAGCGCGCTGTCCGGATGCTCACGGCGCAGACGGCGCGCCAGCTGCAGGGACTTCTTGTCGCCCGTGCCGGTGACGGTGCAGGTGTTGATGACATACACATCAGCGGGCGTGTCAAAGGGAACAATGTCATATCCGGCGGCGCGGAATTTTTCCAGCATCGCCTGGGTGTCGTATTGATTTACCTTACACCCGAGGGTGTGGAAGGCAGCAGTTTTCATGGTTTCACTCCAATTCGCCATACAGGCAGAATAAGGCGCTCAGGCTGCAAAGACCCGCTGTTTCGGTGCGCAGGATGCGCGGACCGAGCGTCACGGATTGGCAACCGGCGGCCTTCATTTTGTTGATTTCCTCCGCGCTCATGCCGCCCTCAGGGCCAATGACGACGGCAATGTCCTTCACCTGCGGATGCGCCTGATGGAAGGCCGTCAGGGAATAGCCATGCGCATCTTCCCACGGGACAAGCGCGGCCTCATGCGTGGATAAGCGGGTAAGCAGGGCGGAAAAGGAAATCGGGGCATCAACGGGCATCATCTGGCAGCGGCCGGATTGCTTGCAGGCTTCGCGGGCGATTTTCTGCCAGCGCTCCTGCTTTTTGGCGCCGTCCTTGGCGTTGAGCTGCACGATGCAGCGGCTCATGGCCACCGGCACAACACGTGCCGCGCCAAGCTCAACCGCCTTTTGGACAATCAGCTCCATCTTCTCGGCCTTGGGCAGCCCCTGATAAAGGGTGATGCGGACCTGTGCCTCGGTGCTGGGCAGCTCGTCAAGCAAACGGGCGGTGACGGCATCGGCGCTCATGTCGGCAATTTCGGCCGAAAAGCGCTTGCCGCCAACGAAAATTTCCGCGGCCTCACCGGGCTTCATGCGCAGGACGCGCGAGGCGTGACGCGCATCCTCCGGCGGCAGATTGACCAAAGAGCCAGATGAAACGGGCGCCTCCTCATCGGCATAAAAGCGATGCATCAGCTCTTCCTCCGCGACAGCATGGCGACCCATTCGCCCTTGCGCTTCGTTTCCAGAATCGTGTACTGGGCATCCGTCAGCGCCTTCACGACATCCTGCTCGCGCTCCTTGATGATGCCGGAGCAGATGAACAGGCCACCGGGAACGATGTGATCCACCAGCGGCTGGGCAAACATGCAAATGACATCGGCGATGATGTTGGCCACGCACAATTCGCACACGCCGTCGCTGCTTTCCAGCAGGTTGCCTTCCACCGCACGGACGCGGTCGGTCAGGTGGTTATGCTCGATATTCTCCTTAGCCACGCGAACGGCCACAGGGTCAATGTCGATGGCCAGCACGTCCTTTGCGCCCAGCATGGCCGCGCCGATGGCCAGAATGCCACTGCCCGTGCCAACGTCAATGACGCTTTCGCCGCCGTGCATGGCATCCTCCAGCAGCTCCAGACACATGGAGGTCGTCTCGTGCGTGCCAGAACCAAAGGCCATACCCGGGTCGATTTCGATAATGCGGTCACCCTCCTGTGCCTCATAGGCTTCCCAGGTCGGCTTGACGACCAGCGACTTGCCAGCCTTGAAGGGCTTGTAGAACTTCTTCCACACCTCGGCCCAGTCCTCATCCCGGACGTTGAGCGTGCCGATTTCCAGCGTGCCCAAATCAAGGCCAAGCTCCATGCCCTTCAGCTCCTCGCAGCGGCTGCGGAGCGCCTGCATGCGGTCGGCAAAGGAGCTGTCCGGCTCAAACCAGGCATGCACCAGCACGTCCTCGGGCATGGAGGTGATCAGGTTGGGGTCAATGATTTCCCAGTAGCCATTGGGCTTATCGGGATCGGGAATATCGGCGCGATCCTCCACCATCGTGCCGGTTGCACCCTCCGCCATCAGCGTTTCGGAAACAATATCCGCACCGGCGGTGGTGGTGTGGATGGTCAATTCAATCCAGTCCATATCGTTCGTCCTTTCTGTATCGAAGCGAAAAGGGAACGCGGCGCTCCCTGCGCTATCAAAAGAATTGTACAGCATCATTATATAGCAAAACCCTGCCGAAATCAACCCGGCAGGGCAAAGGAGATTTGTTAATCGTGGAAGGTTTCGATGCCATCCAGCAGATGACCTTCGCGCACATCACGGGTTGTGGTGTACATGTACCGCGTCAGCACCGTGCCGCCACGATAGTACAGGCAGATGAATGGGCAATCCTTGGCGAACTGCTCCTGAATCTCATACAGGACGGACTGATAGTCGGCCTGTGTCAACTGTGTGCGCAGCTTTTTGCACAGCGCATCCATATCCTTGGAGCGATAGGAGGCGTAGTTGCCTGTATTGCCGGAGATGAGCATGAAGCCCGCATCCGGACAGACGTCCATGGCATAGGAGACAAGCGCCATGTGGTAATTGCCCTTTCCAAGCGCGGTCTGCACCTGGGCGAACGTCTTGGTGGACACCGTGACCTTGATGCCGATTTGCGCCAGCATCTCCGCAATCATGTTCGCGGTCTGCACGCGCACGCTGTTGTCCGGCTCCTCGTAGACGATGAGCGTGAAGGTCAAATCGGTGGCTTCGTCGTCCTTGTTGGGCTTATCAACGTAGCCACTGCCGTCCGTGTCATACCAGCCATCGGCCTCCAGCAGCTGACGCGCCTTGTTCAAATCGACCTGGAAGTAGGACGAAAGGTTGTTGTTATACATCCACGTGCCCTGCACAAAGGGCGTGTTCGTGCGGTCGACCATGCCCATGTAGACCACCTGGGCGATACGATCCACGTCGATGGCGTAGCGGATGGCGTTGCGCATGTTGTCGGTCATGTTGCTCAGATAGCCGTTGAGCAGCAGACATTCCAGCTGGTTGGTGCGGTAGGTGATGGCCAGCGTGTTGGTGGAGGACTTATACTGCGCAATGGACAGGGAGCGCGAGAAAATCGCATCCACGTTGGACTGCTGATAGGCATCCACAACGGCAGAAGCGCTGGGATAGAGGGAGAAGTAAATGTTCTCGTACTGCGGCGGCTTGCCGGCATAGTAGGGGTTCAGGCCCAGCGTCATGGTACCCGGCAGGTTATTCTGATAGGGCGAAAAGGAGGTCATGATGTAGGCGCCTGTGCCCGGCGGATTGCTGGTGGTCAGATATTCCTCTGGCAAAATGGGGAAGGTCATGGCGTAGAGCAGACCGTAGTACTGGCGCTCGGCACGTACCTCCACGGTGTATTTGTCGCGGGCCTTGATTTCCTTGACGAAGTAGCGCAGATTGGCGTAGTAGCCCAGATTGCTCGATCCGGTCGCCTTCGCGGCGGAAATGATGTGCTTGGCGGTGGCGACAACGTCCTGGGCGGTCAATTCATCGCCATTGGAGAAGAGAACGCCCTGACGGAGGTTGAAGACCCATGTGCGGCCGTTGCCGGTCTGGGTGTAGCTTTCGACCAGATCGGGCTGCGGCAGATAATCATCGTCTATGGTGAACAGGCTGTTGTAGAGGAGGTCGTAGACGGACAGCATGTCACGCTCCTCTGGAAACAGCGGCAAAAAATCGGTCGTTTTGCTTTGCTGGATGCCAACCACCAGGCTGTTGTTGCCACCGGCGGCATGTCCCACACTGATGGGCAGCAGCATCACGGCCAGCAGCAGACAGCACAGGCGGCGCAGCAGCTTAGTTGGATGGATAGAGCAGTGCTTGATAAATGCCATAGGATGTTGTCACTCTCCCTGCGTATTGTTTGGTCGGGCCGTCGGGCAGGCGCTCAACGGGAATCGTCAGACCATCGGAGGAAATGCTCTTGTCGCTCAGCCAACGGGTGACGGTCGTTTGTCCTGCGTGATAGGCGGAGGAGACCAGCACCGCGTCGCCGTGGAATAAACGCGACAGGTAGTTCAGATACCAGCAGCCGTAGCGGATGTTCGTTTCCGCATCGTACATCCTGTCAAAGGAGTACGAATCGTCATCCAGCTTGCCCGCAATCCACGCGGCGGTGTCGGGCATCAGCTGCATCAGGCCACGTGCGCCGACGCTGGATTCCGCATCGGTGCGGAAGGAGCTTTCGTTGCGGATGATGGCCGTAACGAAGGCCGGTTGCAGATTGTACTGCGTGGCGTAACGCTCGATTAG
Source organism: uncultured Faecalibacterium sp. (assembly GCA_964464815.1). Taxonomy (GTDB): domain Bacteria; phylum Bacillota; class Clostridia; order Christensenellales; family Aristaeellaceae; genus UBA11524. The sequence continues at coordinate 8,778 of CAYXHF010000002.1, read as the reverse complement.
CGCCTGATAGGTGATGGTGTTCTGGCCGTTGGGCTGCTCAATGACGTGATAATTGTCCAGTGTCGCCTGATAGGCGTCGGCCCATTCCTGCGCACGGGTGGTCAGATACGCCTGCATCATGTAGTGTCCGGCCAGCAGCGCCATCAGCACCAAACAAACGCCAACGATGCTCCATGTCAGCCAGACGGGAAGGCGAGACGTGTCCTCGGGCGCTTCTGCCGCTGCGGCTGGCGCACGTCGTGGCGCGGGTGCGGGTGCAGGAGATGGTTGACTGCGCCGGGCGGCGGCATGCTGCATGCTGTAGGGCTGTGCGTTGCGCGTGGGCGTCATCGGCGGCATCTGCTGTTGCGCCGGATAGGGCATGGCTCGCTGACGCGTTGGCTGTTGGCTAGCGGCAGGTCGCACAGGCTGTGCGCCTTGCGGAGGTATGGACGACTGCGCCATCGGGCGCTGGTAAGGAGACGCTTGCCGTGGTGCAGTCGGTATCGCCGGGTTATTTGCCATGGCTGATCCCTTCAGGATGGCAGAATGAGACGGCATGGCAGAAGCGTTGGGCATAGCCGAACCTGCCGCTGGGCTGGGTGCATTGGGTACGCGCGGCATGCCTTGTGCGGCTTGCTGCTGCACGCCCTGCGTATACCAGTCGGGGAAATGCGGCGAGGATTGCGCTTGCTGCTGGACGACCGGAGACGTCTGAATGGCGGGTGTTTCCGGAATAGCGGGTGTCTCCTGCACCACGGGCGTGGACGGTGACAAGTTTTCCACGGCTTGCGACGGCGTGGCTTGCTGCTCCGGTTCGCTCCGGTAGCGGTCAGAGCGTCGTGGACGCGGTGAAATCGGTGCGTTTTCCATGGGAAGCCTCCTCGTGGGCCAGCTCGGCGGCATACAGCGGCGGAATCATGGCCTGTGTCTGGGCAATTTCGCCGACGGTGGAAATGACCACATCGGCACGTCGGGCTTTTTCGTCAGTAGGCATCTGGCTGTTCAGGCGGTTTTCAGCCTCCTGACGTGTGAAGCCGTCCCGCGCTTGCAACCGTTGAAGCTGCACTTCGCGCGGCAGCGTGGCGCACCAGACGGTGTCGCACAGGCTGTCCAGTCCGGCCTCAAACAGCAGTGGCATGTCCAGCACACAGATGGCCGCGCCACTTTGCTGGGCATTGTCGATGCGAAGGAGAATCTGTTGGCGAAGCAGGGGCTGCATCAGGGCATCCAGCTTGTCCTTTTCCGCTGGGGAGGAGAAGACGCGCGCTCCTAATGCGCGACGATTCAGCGTGCCATCCGGCGCGAAAACCGCATCGCCGAAGGTGCTGCGAATGTCCGGCAGCGCCACACCTCCGGGACATGTCAGCTCCCGGGAAAGCAAATCGCCATCCACAATGACTGCGCCCAGTGACGACAGCGTTTGGCTGATGGTCGATTTTCCGCAGGCGATGCCGCCTGTCAGGCCAATGATGCGCATGAAAACATTCCTCCCCATCATCCAACGTTCCAAAGTCGCGAAATTATCCCAAATTCGCCGAAAAAAGCGATAGCAAAGCAAAACAACCCGGCAGGATGTGCTTTTTCACGTCCCGCCGGGGGAAGTTGTTCAAATTAAATCTTGGTTTGCAGCAGCTTCTTCTTCAAATCGACTTCCATCTGATAGAGCGTCTTTTCCGCTTCAATGCGCTTGGTGCGGCCGTCCTGCTGGATGGTCATCACCTCGTTGATGGTGTCAATCAGGCTCTGGTTGGTCTGCACCAGCGTCTCAATGTCGATGATGCCACGCTCGGCCTCCTTGGCCGTTTCAATCGTGCCCATTTTGAGCGTCTCTGCGTTCTTTTTCAGCAGATCGTTGGTCATGTTGGTCACGGCACGCTGCGCCTTGAGCGCCTGCTGGGAGTGATGCAGACCCAGGGCCAGCACCATCTGGTTCTTCCACAGCGGCAGGGTGTTGGAAAGCGTGGACTGAATGCGCTCCACCAGCAGGCTGTCATTATTCTGGAGCAGACGAATCTGCGGCGCCATTTGCATGGACACCTGACGGGTGAGCTTCAAGTCGTGCAGCTTCTTTTCAAAGCGGTCGCACTGCGCGGACAGGTCGTTGGCCTTCTGGGCGTCCATGGCGTCGCCAGAAGCGGCGGCCTGCTGCTGCAATTCCTTCAATTCACCTTCACGCACGCGCTGGAGCTTCTCTTCGCCTGCGATGATGTAGAGCGTCAGCTGACGGAAATAGGCGGTGTTCTGATCATAGAGGCGGTCGAACAGTGCCACGTCCTTGAGCAGCTGTGCCTGATAGCCTTCCAGAGATGTCGCGATGTTTTCCACATTCACGTTGGCCTTGTTGTAGCGGGCCTTCATGCGCTCAATGCGGCTTTCGGCGTTGTCAAACAGCTTGAAGATGCCCTTGCGGCCTTCGGCGTCATCCTCAAAGCCCTTCAATTCGACAACCAAATTTTCCAGCATCTGGCCAACCTCGCCCGTGTCCTGCGTGCGAACGGCCTCCAGAGCGCTGTCGGAGAAGTCACTGATGCGCTTCTGTGCGTCCGCGCCAAAGAGCAGCACGTGATCCGGATTGGTGATGTCCAGCTTGCCAAGGAAGTCCTCAATGGCCTTCTTTTCGGCAGGCGTCAGCTGGTTCTGATCCAGGCGGGGTGCCTTCTGCTCCGCGGCAGGCGCAGGAGCAGCGGGTGCAGCAACCGGTGCGGCCTGCTGAATGCTGCCGGAAACATCCGGAGCAGACACATCGGGAATTTCAGGAGTCAGGGAAAGCATCGGGAACTGTTCTTCCATGGAAAACATCCTCCTTATCGTATTTGTGGCATCAAAAGTTATTTGTGTGCGGATTGCTGCGGCACATCAAGCGGCGGCAAATCCTCCAGTGGCATTTGCAAAATGGGTGCGCCCTGCTGCATCTGACGCGCGGCGGCGGTCGATGTGGGCGTGTGCAAATCGGCTTGCTGGTTGGAATCGGTCTGGGCAGGTGTACTCTGCGTGGCAGCTTCACGGGCGGCCTCGGCAAAGGCGTTTTCCATGTAGCCGTCGCGGCGGAGCATCTGCTCCAGCACGTCCATATCCGTTGTCATATCCAGCAGGTCGTTTTCGTACAGGGCATCCAGCTGCTTCTGGGCGGCCTGTATGATTTTATCCAGCGCATGGATGAGGTTTTCGCGGGTCGCGGTGACTTCGCTGTAGGAAACGCCGCGCTCCTTCATCGTGCGGTAGGATTGCAGCAGCTTGAGCGTTGTGGGCAGATAGTAGCTCATGAACTTGCGCATGCGGGGCGCATCGCTGGGATCATCAACGACGGTTTGCAGCATCTTGCGCACAATTTCGTCCAAATCCTTGAGGCGGCGCGTCATCACATACTCGTCAATGGCGTTGCGCTCCTGCGCAATCTGGCTGAGCAGCTCCAGGCCGCTGACCACCACGTCGCGGGCGCGCTGATCCTCGGGTGTTCTGACGTCAGTGGTGGGCTCTTCCTTCACACGCTCACCGTTTTCGGTGTGCAGCCCTTCCAGCGGCGTGGCCATTGTCTTGACCAGCTTTTTCAGCGCTTTTGCAATGCCGAAGCCACCAATGAGCTTTGCCAGATTCCCAATGGGCAGCGCACAGACCAGCAGAAAGGAAACCCAGAAGGCGATATTGCCCATCAGCTCCGGCCTGGACTCCTTGCGCTCCTTCTTGGACTTGCCGAAGAAGGAAAACAGCTTCTTCGTGCCGACGCTGACGCCGCAGACACCTACGAATTTCCAGAAGCCCGGAATCGGCAGGGCGAGGGAAAGCAGAAATGTCACCCAAAAGGCAATTTCTCCGGCACTTTCGGCGGCCGTGGTCTTTTTGTTCTTGGCAGATTTGCTCATGATGGGGAAAACTCCTTTGGTTTATCAATCATATGGGCAAGGAAGCGACGCGACGAAACACATCGGTGCTTCACGAAACAGCATACCAGCTTTGGCAAGAAAGTGCAAGGGAAAACGCCGCAAAAATACATTTTCGGGTCTGAAAAGTACAAGCTGGCGTTTCAGCGTTTCGTGCGCGGACGAAAACGATTCCCTGTTATTATAACACATGTTATAGGAAAAGAAAAGCACTCAAAGATGAGAATTTCATAAAACTTACGGTATAGCTGTTTCTCTTCCCGCATACCTTGTCCTGAAAAACCGCAAGGAGGAGAAGCATTGATGGAAACGCAGCTTATGAAGGAAAGCGTCATGCTGGAGCAAAAAACAGGTCGTGGCACGTCCAGCGCGGTGGTGGAGGGAGAAATTACCCTGCCCGGTGGCTTGCGCGAGGAAACACACGTCCTGCATGCGGGTGGCATGGCTGTGATTGACCGTGCCGAAAGCGGTCAGGATCGCGCGACACTGTCGGGCAAGGTGCTGTTCCACGTCCTCTACACGCAGGGGACGCCCGACCAGGTGCAGGTGGTGGAGGCGACCGCCGATTTCATTCACCAGTGCGAATTGCCGGGCGCGCAGAGCAAGGGGCGCGTCAATGCTACGGCACGCGTGGAGCATGTGGATGCGGCGGTGCAGGGCGGACGGCTGAACATGCGGGCCATCGTGCAGATGGAGGCAACGGGCGTATCATCCACGCCGGTGGAGGTTGTGACCAATGTGCAAGCACCCGGTGGTGTGGAAATCATGACGCAGGAGATTGCGCCGCGCAGAACCGTATCCAGCGGGCAAGCGGATGTGCTGCTGCGCGAAGAGCTGGCGCTGGAGGATGCACTGCAAATCCGCGAAACGCTCTGCGCCGACGCGACGGCTGAGGTGAAGGAGGTAACAGGCGGTCAGGGGCGCATTGGTGTGGAAGGCACGGTGGCGCTGGAGGCGGTGCATGCCAGCAACCTGCCCGGCAAGCCCATTGTCGTCACGCGCCACACGATTCCCTTCTCCCAAGGTGTGGAGGTCAGTGGCGAGGCCGGCGAGCTGCTGGGTGCGCGCGTGGTGGTGCGGGATGTGGCCGTCGCCAGTCAGGAAATGGGCGATGGCAGCAAGACGCTGCGGGCCGAGGTGCTGCTGGGCGTGCAGGGCTGGGAGGACACGCAGGAGAAAATGACCATCCTGCGGGATGCGTTCACCCTGGATGGCCCGACGCTGGCGTGGCAGGAGCAGCCCATGACCATCCGCACAGGCGAAACGTATGCCACCGCCGCCGAATCCGGGAAGACGACGCTCCTGCTGCCTGACGGAACGCCGCCGGTGCAGACGATGCTATGCGCCTTCCTGACGCCGGTGCTGACCGCGCAGGAGGCCACGCCGAGCCGCATGAACGTGGAGGGCATGCTGGAAATCACCCTGCTGTACATGACGCAGGGGAGCGACGCACCCGTGACCGTGCATCAGGAGGCGCCCTTCCATGCATCCTTTGCGGTGACTTGCGCGCAGGAGCAGCATATCACCCTGACCTGCGGTGAGGTGGAGGCCGTCCCGATTACCTCCGACCGCGTGGAGCTGCGCTATGTGCTGCACATGGCGTGCGAAGGCGTCCAGACGGCATCGGTGACGCTACTGACCGACGCGCAGGAGAAGGACGCGCCTGCGCCCGAAAGCGGCATGACGCTCTGGTTTGTTGGCAATGGCGAAACGTGGTGGCAGCTGGCGGAGCGTTTCCGCGTGCCGATGGCGCAATTGCGTCAGCTCAATCCGGATGCGCCGGATGAATTACGACCGGGACAAAGCATCATCGTCTGGAAAAAATCCGTGGCATAAAGCGTGCGGCTTTCCTCCAAGCAAGGGGAAAGCCGCACTTTGATTATATTGCGATTTCGGCCACGCTGTCCATACAGGTGGCACAGCGGAAAATGCGATCGTATCGGCCCTTCAGGGCGTCATATGCGGCATCGGCGCTGGCATCGTCGCCAAAGACGCCAAAGACCGCGCTGCCACTGCCGGTCATCAGGGCGGTGCATGCGCCAGCGTCCTTCAAGGCGGCGATGGCTTGCTCGATTTCCGGGCGCAGCAGGGCGCTCACGGGCTGCAACACGTTGCCCAGGGCGCTGCACAGGCGCGGCAAATCACCGGCCACAAGCGCCTCCTGTGCGCACTGTGTGTCAGGACGCAGGGTAATCTCATGCGCATGATAGGCGGTGAAGACCTCCTTGGTGGACAGGCCCTCGCAGGGCTGAATGACCAGCAGGGGATGCATCGTTGCACAGGGCAGGGACACCATGCTTTCGCCAATACCGGTTGTGCGCGTCAGGCCGCCACGGATGCAGAACGGCACATCCGCGCCCAGCGTCAGGCCAATGGCCTCAAGCGCCTCGGTGGACAGCGACAATCCCCATAGGCGATTTAGCCCGAGCAGCACGCCGGCGGCATCACTGCTGCCGCCGCCCATGCCGGCGCCGACGGGAATGTGCTTCTCCACGTGAATCCGTGCGCCAAGCGTGCATCCGGTCGCCGCTTGCAGCGCACGCGCGGCCCGCAAGGCCAGATGATGCTCATCCGGCGGCAGGTACGGCTGACCGCCCGTTGTCAGGTGCAGCTCTGGCGTCTCCAAACGCGTGAGCGTGATGTCATCCGACAGCGTGACGCACTGCATCAGCATGTCCATCAGGTGATAGCCATCCGGCCGCTGACCGGTGATATCCAGCGTCCAGTTGATTTTGGCGCGGCTCAGCAGGTGTAAAGTCGTCATCAAGCAAGACCTCCTTCGCGATATGTTTATCATACGCCAATTTGGGCGATTGTGCAAGATGAAAAAATGTGCTATACTATATCATATCCGAATTTTTCGGGAAGGGTGTCGGAGGTGGCGACAGGCTTGCCCAAAAGACACCCGCTATCCCAAGAAACCTCGCGCACGAAATGGCGCGAAAAGGAGTCACCAGTGAAGAAGAAGGAAACCATCCCCGTATTGCTGAAAATGACCAGCATCGTTCGGGGCGAAGAAACCACCGAGCCGATGCAGCTGCTTTGCCGTGGTGAACTGCGCAAGACACCCTCTGGCTACATGCTGCGCTATGAGGAAAACCTGCCCGTGGACGACAAGGAAGTCATGAAAAATGACGTCATTCTCTCCATGTCCGAAAACCGCGTCTCCATGAGCCGACCCGGTGAGTTTGGCACGACCATGGTCTTTGTCAAGGAGCAGCGCTTTGAGGGCGAATACCGCACGCCCTATGGCGGCATGTCGATGGCGATTTATCCCACGCATGTGTATTGCAACGCCAGCGAAGCCAGTGGCCGCGTGCATCTGGAATACCAGCTGGATTTCCAGGGACGCTACGCCTCGATGAACACGATTGACATTGAGTATTACGCCGTGGAGGACAAGTAACATGCTTGCGCCATGGCGCACCCAAATGCAGCAGCTGCTGTCCCAAACGCCCGTGACGCGCAAGGCGGCCCTGCGCCGGAGCGACGATGCACAGGCGCTACTGGCGACGGACTTGCCGCTGGTTGCCTCGGCGGAGGCGCTTGCGGACTTCCGGCATCGCGCGGAGGAAAACGGCTGGCGCGTGTGGGAGAAGAATGGCTGGCTGCTGCTCGATCATGCCCTGCCCGTGCCGGAGGATGTGCCGGATGCGTCAAGCGCCACGGGAGAAGTGGCCGCCTGCCTGTCGCTACTGTGCCGCCATGCGGATGGACAGGCGCCGGAGGCCACCTTGCTCCGTGCGCTGGCGAAAGCGGAGGAGCAGGGCGACATGGCGGTGGAGCGCTTCTGCGGGATGCTCCATCAGCAGCTGGCCGCGAGATTACGCGAGCATCAGCCGCTATGGGATGGGCTGCGACCGTACCTATGCCACGCGGCGCAAAAGAGGAGGAAAGCCCCATGATTCTGACATGCATCGGACACGCGAAATTCCTGCTGGAGCTGGAAAACGGCATCCGCATCATCACCGACCCATACGACGATGCCTGCGGATACCCGGTGACGGCCAATCCGGCGGATGTGGTGCTGGTGTCGCATCAGCATCACGACCACAACGCTGTGGGAACGATACCTGGCACGCCGCGTATCATTGACCGCGCGGGCGATTTCGACCTTGGCGGTGGCGCAAGCGTGCGGGCTATTGAAGCCTTCCACGATGCGGCGCAGGGAGCACAGCGCGGCAAGACACTGCTGTTCGTTATCAAGGCAGAGGGCCTGACGGTGATGCATCTGGGCGATTTGGGCCACCTGCCGGACGCGGAGCAGCTACTCCGGCTGGGCCATGCGGACGTGCTGATGCTGCCGGTCGGCGGCTACTACACCATTGACGCGCGTCAGGCGCAGCAGGTGGCGCAGATGCTGCACGCGCGGGTAATTCTGCCGATGCACTACAAGACGGTGGCGAATGCGTCGTGGCCGATTGCACCGGTTGGCGACTTCCTGCGGCTCTACGCGCAGGAGGCGGAGGAGCTGCCGCTGCTGCGGGTCTCGGCGGGCGACCTGATGTGCCAGCCGTACCTGGCGGTGCTTCGGCCGACGAGCCTGGGCGGAAAATGAAAATGAAACAGGCGCTGTGACAGCGGGATGAGCTGTGACAGCGCCTGTTTTTTGGTGCGGAGTACGAAAAAATTCGCTTCCATCGAGAACTTCCGTCCAAAAAGGAGCAAGTTCTCGGTGAAGGGAAGACAAACGCCAATATGAAACGCCCTGCATGCGTGTGCAGGGCGTAAAGGGGTTAGTCGAGAAGCCAGTCGGTGGATGCCTCTTGATACTTGTACGACAAATTACTTTCCTTGCAGTAGGTTTCGGCATAGGAGCCATAACCAACGGTGAGGGTGAGTTTAGGACAGTCGTAGAAAGCGTAATCGCCAATGGCTGTGACGCTGTCAGGAATGGAAATGCTGGTCAAAGAAGAAC
>CAYXHF010000001.1:48683-220625 GCA_964464815.1 uncultured Faecalibacterium sp. | reverse complement strand
AGCGGTTTTGACCGTCTCCAAAATTTTTTGCCCCTCTCTTGACACATCGAGATGAGCTTGGTCGTGTGGTGATTCCCAAGGAGATTCGACGGACACTCCGCATTCGTGAGGGCGACCCGCTGGAAATCTACACCGACCGTGACGGCGAGGTCATTTTGAAGAAGTACAGTCCCATTGGCGAAATGTCTTCCTTTGCCAAGGATTACACGGAAAGCCTGTTCCGTTCTCTGGGGCATATTGCCGTGATTGTGGATAGGGATCAGGTGGTGGCGGCCAGTGGTCTGCCGCGCAAGGAGCTGGGCGACAAGCCGATTTCACGCGCGCTGGAAACGGCCATCGCCAGCAGGCAGACCGTTGCCCTCAATCATGAGACGGGTCACATGCTGGCCGTCACGACGGAAGAGGATCAAAACCCAAACTACACCGCGCAGGTCATCAGCCCGATTATCGCCGATGGCGAGGCCATTGGTGCTGTGCTGCTGATGAGCCGCGATAATGGCGTGCATATGGGCGATACAGAGCTGAAGGTGGCCGAAACGGCGGCAGGCATTGTAGGTCGGCAAATGGAACAATAACCAAAGCTGGGAGCGGCATGCTCCCTCTTTTTGTCTTTGCATGCTTTGCCAAAGGATTTTTCCAGAAAACTTGATTCGCAGCCCATTCTGGCGTATAATGGAGGATGACATCAATCAAAAGCTGAAAGGATGCATCCTATGGCCAACAAAACCAAGTCCATCATCGGTGGTATGACGGTGCTGGGCATTGCCGGTATTATCTGTAAGCTGGTCGGTGTGCTGTTCTCTATCCCGCTGACCTATGTCATTGGCGCGCAGGGACAGGGCATTTACAGCGCCGTGTTCCCGACGTACAATCTGCTGCTGACGGTTTCCTCGGCGGGCTTGCCGGTGGCAGTCAGCCGCATGGTTTCCTCGTCTTTGGCAAAGGATAACCCCAAGCGTGCGAAGCAAGCCTTCCGCGTGGCGCTGGCGATTCTGACGGCGCTGGGTTGTCTGGCAACGATTCTGATTCTGGTGGGCAGCAATGCACTGGCGGCGCGTGTGGATCAGCCGGATAGCCGTGCGGGCTTCCTGGCGATTGCGCCCTGTGTGGCCATTGTGTGCATGATGTCGGCCTTCCGTGGCTTCATGCAGGGCCAGCAGAACATGGTGCCCACGGCCATCAGCCAGCTGATTGAACAGGTGGGCAAGGTCTTCCTGGCGCTGCCGATGGCATATGTGGGCAATCGCTGGGGCGGTGCGGCATACGGCGCGGCTGGTGCGCTGCTGGGTACGACGATTGTGGAAGGCATTGCACTGCTGTACATGATTATCCTGTATTTCCGCCGCAAGAGCCGCTTTGACCAGATTGAGCAGCTTTGCGAGGATGCACTCCCGGCCAATGCGCAGCTGGCCAAGCAGCTGCTGGTGATTGCGATTCCCATCACCATCGGCGCATGCATCGTTCCCCTGTCGCAGTTCATCGATTCGGCGATGCTGGTTAATCGCTGCATTGTTTCCGGTCTGGAACGCACGGATGCCGTTTCGATTTACGGCATTTTCAGCGGCATGGTCATTCGACTGATTAACATTCCCACGGCCTTGTCGCTGGCGGTCAGTATGTCGCTTGTACCCGCTATTTCCTCCGCGTGGGCGGTGAAGGATGAGGCAAGTGTGCAGCGCCAGACGAATCTGGGTCTGCGCTTTGCATTCCTGATTGGTCTGCCCTGCTCCATCGGCATGAGCGTGTTGAGCGAGGAAATCTTCCGCTTCTTCTATGATGGTGCGCTGTCTGCGGCGCACATTCAGACCGGTGGTTCGCTCCTGATGGTGTCCAGCCTGACCGTGGTGCTGTTCACCGTGGTGCAAGCCACAACCAGCATTTTGCAGGGCGTTGGCAAGCAGCGCATCCCCATGTATACGCTGGTGGCAGGCGTTGCGTGCAAAATCGTGTTGAACTACGTGCTGGTCGGCATTCCGGGCATCAACATCCATGGTGCGCCGATTTCGTCGCTGGTATGCTATACCGTGTCGCTTGTGCCGAACCTGTATTTTGTGATGAAGTATACGCATCTGCGCTTCCAGTGGAAGGACTGGCTGCTTCGTCCCGGTCTGGCGACGGCGGCCATGGGCGTGGTGGTCTTCCTGATGACGAAGCTCCTGCCGTCCAGCCGACTGGTGACAATTGTGGAAATTGCCCTGGGCATTGCGGTCTTCATTGCGGCGGCCATCCTGACAAAGGCCGTCACCCGGGACGACATCAGCTCCTTCCGTCGTAAAAAGCGGAAATGATAGAAAACGAGGTACCAAACCATGACACAGACCATCACCGTTGTATCGCTGGGGCCGGGTGACTTGCAGCTGATGACGCCGCAAGCCCTTTCGGCCATGCAGCAAGCCAAGCGACTGATTTTCCGCACGGCGCAGCATCCTGCCGTGGTGCAGATGCGCCAGGACGGCATGGACATTGTTTCGCTGGATGACTACTACGACCGCTATGAGGACTTTGATGCCATGCATGACGCCATGGCCGATTTCCTCTGGCAGGAGGCCACCGCACAGCCGGTTGTCTTTGCGGTACTGGATGCCCTGACCGATGGCGCTGTGCGGGCACTGCGTCACAAGCGCCCGGAGAAGGCGGTGCTGACCATCCTGCCGGCGGTCAGCCTGGCCGACGCATGCACCGCTGAACTGCCGGATGACATGGCGCCCGTTGGTGCGCTGCGCACCATTCCGGCCGAGGACGCTGTGACGGCGTCTCCCGACCCGACGACGCCGCTGATGATTACGGAAATCTGGAATCGGACGCTTGCCTGTGACTTGAAGCTGCGCCTGTCGGATGTTTATGGCGACGAAATGCAGGTGGTGCTGTTCCCTTCCCGCGTCAAGTCGAAGAAGAAGCCGAAGGTGCTGCCGCTATGGGAGATGGATCATGGGCATACCTTTGACCACACGGTCTGCCTGTATGTGCCGGCGGTGCCGCTGGATCAGCGGGAGCGCTATTCCTTCCAGGACCTGCAGCAGGTGATGCATCTGGTGCGCAAAAAGTGCCCGTGGGATCGCTCGCAGACGCATCAGTCCCTGTGCCGCTACATGATTGAAGAAGCCTATGAGGCCGTTGGCGCAGTCGAGGAAGGCGACACGGATCATCTGGCGGATGAGCTGGGCGATGTGCTGCTGCAAGTTGCCTTCCATACAGACCTGGCCGAATCCGCATATGAATTCACCATGCAGGATGTGACCACGGCCATTGTCAAGAAGATGCTGTATCGCCATGCGCACATTTTCGGCTCTGTCCACTGTGACACGGCAGAGGAAGTCGCGCAAAGCTGGGAGCAGCTCAAGAAGCAGGAAAAGGGTCTCAAGAGCCAGAGCAGCGTCTTGCAGGACGTCAGCAATGCCTTGCCCGCACTGATGCGTGCCGAAAAGGTGCAGAAGAAGGCTGGCCAGGTTGGCTTTGATTGGGACACGCCGCAGGATGCATTGCCGAAGGTGCATGAGGAGGCAGACGAGGTACTCGCCGAGCTGGCTGCCGGACGTGATCCGGGCGAAGAACTGGGCGATTTGCTCTTCAGCTGCGTCAATGTGGCCCGTCTGTGTGGCAAGGATCCGGAGCAAATGCTCAGAAATGCTACGGAGAAGTTCATCAAACGCTTTTCCAGCATGGAAAATCTCATAAATTCGGATGAAAAGTTGCTGGAGGACTTGACTTTATCCGAAATGGATGTATACTGGAATCGGGTGAAAACCGCGCAAAATCGCGCTGTTGCGCCCTCTGCTCCGGCAGAGACAAACTTCTGATGCAAATGCCTTTTTCAAGGCGTTTTGCCGGGTATCCCCATTCGACCATGCGGTTGCTATGCATGGCTACAAACAAGGAGGAACTTTATCATGAATAAGACCGAACTGATCGCTTCCCTGACGGAAAAGACCGGCTTCACCAAGAAGGACGCCGAGAAGGCGCTGAACGCCGTCGTTGATGTCATCACCGAGACCCTGACCCAGGGCGAAAAGGTGCAGATTGTGGGCTTTGGCTCTTTTGAAGTGAAGGATCGTCCGGAGCGTATTGCCCGTAATCCGCAGAAGCCCGAAGAGGAAATCACCATTCCCGCTTCCAAGGCTCCTGTTTTCAAGGCTGGCAAGTCTCTGAAGGACGCTGTCAATCAGTAATTTCACCTTTGAAATGCCCGCAGCTTTGTTTCTGCGGGCATTTTTCTTCTATTTCCGAAGGAGGATGTTTTATGCGCCTTGATAAGTACTTGAAGGTTTCCAGAATTATTAAGCGCCGCACCGTGGCCAACGAGGCTTGCTCTGGCGGCCGCGTGACGCTCAATGGCAAGGTGGCAAAGCCCGGTGCGGAGGTCAAGCCCGGTGACATCATGACGATTCGCTTTGGCGACCATCTGGGCCGCTACGAAATTCTGGCTGTTCCGGAAACGGTGCGCAAGGATGCGGCGGCGGATATGTACCGCATTCTGGAGGAAGACGCCGCCATGGCATCCGAGCGCGGCGCGGAGGAATAAGCCATGTGGTGCGCAATCATTTTGGCAGGCGGTAGTGGAAGCCGCATGGGCGCAGGCTGCAACAAGGTGCTGTTGCCCTTGGGTGGCGTGAGCATTATTCGCCGTTCGGTGCGGGCGTTCCTTCCTTTTGCGGAACACATTGTTCTGGTCAGCCGTGAGGAGGACATGCCCGCTATGGCCTCTGAAATGGCACAGGACGGCTTGCACGTCACTATTGTGCCCGGTGGCGCATCGCGACAGGAATCGGTCTGGAAGGGCTTGCAGGCGCTTCCAGAAGGGTGCGACTATGTGATGATTCACGATGGCGCGCGTTGCATGATTGATGGAGATACCATTCGTCGCTGCATGGATTCCGCCATGGTATGCGGCACAGGCGTGGCCGCTGTGCAGGTCACGGATACCATCAAACAGGTGGATACGCAGAATATGGCCGTCCACACGCCTGACCGTGCTACCCTGCGAGCCGTGCAGACGCCGCAGGCATTCCATTTACCCCTGATTCTGCGTGCGCATCAGCATGCCATGCAGACGCAATTTCTCGGCACGGACGATGCATCCCTTGTTGAGGAATCAGGCGAACAGGTGCAGCTGGTGGAAGGCAATCGACGCAATATGAAAATGACAACACCGGAGGATATGGCTGTGGCTGAAGCATTTTTGCAGGATTCCCCTGCTTTCCCTGTTCTGCGGGTTGGACAGGGCTATGACGTCCATCGTCTTGTGGAAGGGCGCGACCTGATTCTCTGCGGCGTGACGGTGCCGCATACGCTGGGCTTGCTGGGACATTCGGATGCCGACGTGGCGCTGCATGCACTGATGGATGCCATGCTGGGTGCAATGGCGCTGGGCGATATCGGCAAGCACTTCCCCGATACGGATGAGCGGTATCGCGGCATTTCGTCCATGACACTGCTGGAACACGTGGTGGCGCTGCTGAAAGCGCATCAGGCGCGTGTGACGAACTGCGACGTGACCATCATTGCGCAAAAGCCCAAGCTGCTGCCCTACATTCCGCAGATGCGGGAGAATGTGGCGAAGGCACTTTCCCTGCCGGTGGAGCGTGTGAACATCAAAGCGACGACCACCGAACGTCTTGGCTTTGAGGGTGAGGAAAAGGGCATCACGGCCCAGGCAATCTGCATGGTGCAGGAAGGCTAATTTATGCAAATACAAAAAGCGGAGCAAGAAGCGCACATGCTTCCTGCTCCGTTTTTTGTATGCGAATAGGTTATTCCAAATGCAAATGCTCCGCATGATGCTTGACGCGTAGACGGTTCAGCGCACGCGCCAGCTGTGCCTGCGTTTCCAGATACTCGCGTCGGCTTTGCTTTTGCAGCATCGCCTCGCGGGCGGCATCGGCCTTCTGCTGGGTGCGGATGCGGTCAATGTCCTCGGGACGCTCGGCCGTTTCCACCAGAACCAGCACCTCGTTGTGCTCGATTTTGATCATGCCATGTGACACGGCGGCCAGCTTCGGCTGTTCGCCTGGAACGGTGTAGCGCAATTCACCCGGCACGATGGCCGCAATGGTATCCGCATGATGCGCCATCACGCCGCGTTTGCCGTCCTGCGTGGGCACAATCAGCGATTCGCACGGGCCTTCATAGAATGCTGCGGAGGCCGAGAGAATCTTGAGCTGAAACGTACTCATGCTTCCTGCTCCTTGCTGGCTTTGGCCTTGACATCCTCAATCGTGCCAACATTGAAGAAGGCAGATTCCGGATATTCGTCCATCTCGCCCGACAGAATCGCCTTGAAGCTGCGGATGGTGTCCTTGAGCGGAACATACACGCCCTTGATGCCTGTGAACTTCTCTGCCACGTGGAAGGGCTGGGACAGGAAACGCTGCACCTTACGCGCACGCGCAACGGTCAGGCGGTCTTCCTCGCTCAGCTCCTCAATGCCCAAAATGGCAATGATGTCCTGAAGGTCGGCGTACTTTTGCAGAATCTCCTGCACCGCACGCGCCGTTTCGTAATGCTCCTGACCGACGATGTCCGCCTCCAAAATGCGGGAGGTGGAGGCCAACGGGTCAACCGCCGGATAGATACCCTGCTCGGAAATCTTGCGGCTCAGCACTGTGGTCGCGTCCAGATGCGTGAAGGTCTGTGCGGGTGCAGGGTCGGTCAGGTCGTCCGCAGGCACATAAACGGCCTGAACGGAGGTGACAGAACCATTGCGGGTGGAGGTGATACGCTCCTGTAGCTGACCCATTTCCGTGGCCAGGGTCGGCTGATAGCCAACAGCGGACGGCATGCGGCCCAGCAACGTTGAAACCTCCGAACCAGCCTGCACAAAGCGGAAAATGTTGTCGATGAACAGCAGCACGTCCTTATGCTCCACATCGCGGAAGTATTCGGACATTGTCAGGCCCGACAGCGCCACGCGCATACGCACGCCCGGTGCTTCGTTCATCTGACCAAACACCAGCGCCGTCTTGGAGATAACACCGCTTTCCAGCATTTCGTTCCACAGGTCGTTGCCTTCGCGGCTGCGTTCGCCAACGCCAGTGAAAATCGAGTAGCCACCGTGTTCGGAGGCGATGTTGCGAATCAGCTCCTGAATCAAGACCGTTTTGCCAACGCCAGCGCCGCCAAACAGGCCGATTTTGCCGCCCTTGGCATACGGCTCAAGCAGGTCAATGACCTTGATGCCCGTCTCCAGAATGCTGACCACCGGGCTTTGCTCCGCAAAGGAGGGCGCCGGACGGTGTATATTCCAGCGTTGTGCATCTTCCGCGATGGCTTCGCCGCCGTCAATCGGATCGCCCAGCACGTTAAACATGCGGCCGAGCGTTGCGTCGCCCACGGGAACGCAAATGCCGCTGCCCGTTGCCTCCACGTCCATGCCGCGGGCAAGCCCTTCGCTGGGCGCAAGCATGATGCAGCGCACCGTGGTTTCATCCATGTGCTGTGCGACTTCCATCGTTCGCACTTCGTCGTTTACACGCACGCGCAGCGCTTCACGGATTTTCGGCAGCTGTCCCTTGGGAAAGTCACAGTCCACGACAGGACCGGACACCTGCGCAATCTTGCCAATGTTCAGCATGGCTGCACCTTCTTTCTTTTTTGTGCCTTCGCGCCGGAGGAAACTTCCGTAATTTCCTGCGTAATCGACGCCTGACGCACGCGGTTATACTGCACAGACAGGGCGGAAAGCATCTTTTCCGCATTGTCGCCAGCCGAAGACATGGCGGTCATGCGGGCATTCTGCTCCGCGCAGAAGCTATCCACCAGTGCGCTGTAGACAAAGCCTGTGATGTAGCTGCGAATCACGTTATCCAGCACGGCCTCCACGCTGGGCGTGAAGTCAAAATGCACACTGCCGGGCGCATCAATGGACGAGAAATCGCCACGATGGAACGGCAGCAGACGGGTGCTGGTTGCCTCCGCGCTCATGCTGTTCTTCATATCGGTGTAGATGATGAACAGCTTCTGGAATTCGCCCTTGTCGTAGCGTTCCAGCAGAATATCGCAGATTTCACGCGCACGATGCAGCGTCGGGTTCTGCGCGGTATACAGGAAGCTCTGTGCAATGGGCGTGCCGGCCTGCAGGAAATGCTGTCGGCCATATTCGCCCACAACAAACAATTCCGTATCCGGATGCTCCCGCAGCAACTCCTCGGCCATTTTCACCGCGTTGTGGTTGTATGCACCCGCCATGCCCTTATCTGCCGTGATGGCCAGACATGCATATCGGCCTTCCAGCTTCGGCGCACCGGCCGGTGGATAGAAATAGCGACTATCCACATCCGGCACGGTACGGAAAATGCGTTTGATTTCGCCCTTGAGCGCATCAAAGTACGGTCGGGTGCTGTTAAGCTCCTCTTTCGCCTTGCGCAGCTTTGTGGACGAAATCAGATACATGGCGTTCGTGATTTTCTGTGTGTCCTTGATGCTGGCAATGCGGCTTTTGATTTCCTTTGCGCTCGGCATGGATTATTCCTCCCTGAAGCGCTCAGTGTTTGCCTGACGGAAATCACTGGCAATGCGGATGATTTCCTGCTTCATGTCGTCCGTGAGCACCTTTTCGTCCTCCAGCTGCTGGCACAGGGACTGGTGTTCCGCTTCAAAATGCTGGAGCAGCGCATCACGGAAGTCCGTCACGTCCTTCACGCGCACGCGGGACAGAATACGACCCATGGCGCAGACCAGAATAATCACCTGTGCATGCATGCTCAAGGGATTGTTCTGCTTCTGACGCAGCATGCGCATCAGACCCTGACCGTAATGGAGCTGCTGCTTCGTGCCGTCATCCAGATCGCTGGAGAACTGCGTGAAGACCTCCATCTCGCGGTATTGTGCCAGGTCAAGGCGCAGACTGCCTGTTGCCTTCTTGGTCGCCTTGGTCTGTGCCGCGCCACCCACACGGGAGACGGACAGACCGACGTTGACCGCCGGACGCTGACCCGCAAAGAACAGGTCACTTTCCAGGAAAATCTGGCCGTCGGTGATGGAAATGATATTCGTGGGAATGTAGGCCGACACGTCACCGGCCTGTGTTTCGACAATGGGCAATGCGGTCATGCTGCCACCACCCAGCTTGTCGCTCAGATGTGCCGAGCGTTCCAGCAAGCGGGAGTGCAGATAGAACACGTCACCCGGATACGCCTCGCGGCCCGGTGCGCGTTCCAGCAAAAGACTCATGGCACGGTAGACAATGGCGTGCTTGGACAAATCGTCATAGACAATCAGCACATCGCGTCCCTTGTGCATGAAGTATTCCGCCATGGCGCAGCCCGCATACGGTGCGATGTACTGCATCGTATCCGCTTCGCCTGCTGTGGCGCTGACGACGATGCAATACTCCATGGCGTCGCGCTTGCGCAGATTTTCCACCAGCTGCGCGACGCTGGATGCCTTCTGACCAATGGCGACATAAATGCAAATGACATTCTTGCCCTTCTGGTTCAGCATCGTGTCCAGCGCAATGGCGGTTTTGCCCGTCTGGCGGTCGCCGATAATCAGCTCACGCTGACCACGGCCAATGGGGAACATGGCATCAATGGCCAGCAGACCTGTTTCCATGGGCGTATCAACGCTCTGGCGATCCACGATGCCCGGTGCTGGCTCTTCAATCGGGCGATATTCTACCGCCGGAATGGCCTCACCACCGTCAATTGGGCGACCCAAAGCATCCACCACGCGGCCCAGGAAGGCATCGCCCACCGGAACGCCGGCAGTCTTGCCCGTGCGGACTACCCTGCTGCCAGCACAGATTTCGTCTGCATGGTCAAACAGGATGCAGCCCGTTTCCGTGCGGCGAATGTCCTGCACCATGCCCTTGACGCCATTGTCAAACATCAGGATTTCGCCATACGCGGCATGGGCCAGTCCTTCCACAACGGCAATGCCGTCGCCGACAGAACGAACCGTGCCGACCTCGCTGCTGTTTGCCAGCAGGCGGAATTCCTCAATGCTGCTTTTGAGCAGCGGAATGATGTCCGTGCGGCTGTTTTTGCGAATCACCTGCTCCACATTCTGGCGCAGCTGTTCCATGCGGCCCTTGGCGCTCCAGTCGTAGACCTCACTCCCCACGCACAGCTGGAAGCCGCTTTTCAGCGTCTTATCCTGCTGGATGCACAGGTCGAATTCAGCGCCGTATTTCTTTGTCAGGAAGGCACGAATGCCTTCCTCCTGATGCGCATCCGGCGGCGTGACGCAAAGCAGCGTTGCCGTCATGCGGCCCTGCTTTGTCTCAGTCATGATGCTCATCCTCCTGCGTTGCCTTGAGGAAGGAGTCGTAGAGCGCCTTGTCGGATGCCGGGTCGCCTTCCTTCTCCATCAGCTTGCCAGTGGCGGAAACGACCATCTGCGCAATGTCCTTGCGGGCACTGCTCAGCATGGCTTCACGCTCGGCGGCGGCAGACTTTCGGGCGTCCTTGATAATCTTGTCGGCCTCGACCTGCGCGCGCTGCAAGCGCTCCTGACGCTGATTGTCGGACTGCTTCATGGCGTCCGCGTTCATCTGACGAATCTCGTCTTCTGCGCCAGAAAGCTTTTCCTGATACTGCACCAGCAGGCTTTCGGCCTCGGTCTTCTTGTCCTGCGCTTGCTTTTCCAAATCTGCAAAGTGATCTTCACGCTTCTGCATAAAATCCGCCACCGGCTTATACAGCAGCAAATACAATCCGCCCGCCAAGATGACAAGATTGAACATGTGCAGCAGAATCTGCTGGAAGTCAATATTCAGCGGCATATCTTCTTCACCTGTTGGAACAGGCATGCTGTGTGCCTGCTCCCCTTTCTTTCCATCCGTTTCGTATCTTGATTACAGAACGAAAATGACCAGAATTGCAACAATCAGGGCGTAAATGATGGCCGTTTCGATAAACACCATGCCCAGCATCAGGCTGGTACGGATGTTGCCAGCGGCTTCGGGCTGACGGGCAATCGCATCCACGGACTTGGAAATCGCCTGACCCATCGCCAGCGCGCCCAGACCGGCACCGGCAGCAATGGCAATCGCGGCAGAAATCGCCTTGAAGGGAATCGAGGAATCCGTCGTTGCGGCCGCAGCAGTCTCTTCTGCCAGCGCGGGAGCAGCAAACACGGACAGCATCAGCATGGCCATCATCACCAGGGTCATCATCTTCACAAACTTCTTCATGGTTCATATCCTCCTGTTTTTCATCACGCTGCCGTCGTGGCAGTTTCTTGTTTCTGCTTCTTGGCAGAGGGTTCGCTGACCTCGCCGTAGTAGTTTGCTGTCAGCATGGTCAGAACGTAGGTCTGAATCAGTGCATGCAGCAAGGTGAACAGTACGCCCACAATGACCGGCAGCACGAAACTCAGGGAAATCGTGTAGTACACCAGCTCCGACACCAGCAGGCCGCTCAGCAGCGCACCGAAGAGACGGAAGCTCATGGAAATCGGCAAGGAGAATTCCTTGAGCGTCAAGCCCACGCCGCGCAGACCATTGCTGGCGATGCCGCCGGAGAGAATGACGCAGTAGGACATCACACCCAGCGCAATGGCCGCGTTGATGTCAGACAAAGGCGCCGGCAACGACATGGACATGCCGTGCGTGGTAATCCCCTGCACACCCAGCAATTCAAAGAGCGTACCTCCGGCGATGTAGACACCCGCACTGAACAGGTAGACGCTCAAAAAGCCATAACGATGCGGACTGTTGGTCTTGGCCAGGTTCTGGAAGAAGGACACCAGCATTTCCAGTGCCGACTGCAATTTGCCCGGAACGAGCTTGAAGCGCGGAATCGCGAAGATTCGCAGCAGCGCCGCCACCACCAGCAGGATGCCCGTCACCGTCATATCGGAAATGACCGACGGATTGACCCGCATCCCCAACAGCGTCATCTGATTGTGTTCATGCAGCACAGCATCCTTCATGACTTCCTGTATCGTTTCGGATTTTTCTCCGCCCGAATCGGTCAAAAAGATGGCTGCAAGCAAGGCTGCCAATAACACAATCATCACGATAATGAAGCGCACATGGCTTTGTTTCTTTTCCTGCTTCATACAATACCTCGCTTTCTTCTGTTTTTAAAACGTGCCCCTTACTTGCTTTTGAACAAATAAGGAACACGCCCTAAGAAACCGTGCTCATTATAGCACCTTACCACCGAATTTGCAATACGGAAGATTTGATGCAACTGGTAGGCCAGAAACGACAAAAATTCACTGTTTTTTAGCGAAAAGTGTGAAAATCACAAATGTAATTTGTGAAATATTCGGCAAATTGCGTTTTCGGCTTGCAACTTTCCCGTCTTTCTGAACGCTTACTGCTTGCGCCACAGCGAAGGACTGAAGAGCGCCAGCATTGGGAAGATTTCCAGGCGGCCAGCCAGCATCAAAAAGCACATCACCAGCTTTGCAAACGGGCCATAGCCGGAGAAGTTCCCTGCAGGTCCGGTCACGCCAAGCCCAGGGCCAACGTTGCTGACGCAGGTCAGCGCGGAGGCAAGGTTTGTCTCCAGGCTGTACTGGCCTTCAAAGGAAATCGCCAGTGTTCCCAGCAGGAGCATCACAATGTAGACAAACGCATACGAGGCCGTTTCGCGCAGCAGCGTGTCGTCCACGCCCTTGCCCTCAAAGCGGACAACCTTCACCTTTCGCGGCTGGAAGGTCAATCGCACCGAGCGGACGCCCTGCTTCCAGAGCATCGCCAGGCGACAAATCTTAAAGCCACCGGCTGTTGAGCCGACGCAGCCGCCCAGGAACATCAGCAGGAAAATGATGGTCTTTGCCGCCACTGGCCACAGGTCGTAGTTCGCCGTGGCATAGCCCGTGGTGGACATAATGCTGGCCACCTGAAAGGACGAATAGCGCAGGGCGCTGGCAATCGTGCCATACTGCGGCAAAATCACCACCGCGATACCAATGGTCGCCGCGGCGAAGATGCCCAGATACCATTTCAGCTCTTCGCTGTGCAGCACCGCACGGACATTGCCCGTCAGCAGACAATAGAACAACGCAAAGTTTACGCCGAAGAGCACCATGAACACAGTGATGATGACGTCAATCGGCGCACTCTGGAACGCGCCCACGCTTGCGCCGTAGTTGCTAAAGCCGCCCGTACCAGCCGTACCCATGGCATGAATGGCCGCGTCATAAGGATTCATGCCCGCAATCATCAGCACCACAAACTCAATGAGCGTCAACACCAGGTAAATCAGATAGAGGATTTTTGCCGTGTCGGCCATTTTCGGCACAATCTTGCTCAGCGTCGGGCCAGGACTTTCTGCCTTCACCAGATGCGATGTGCGTCCGCTCAATTTCGGCACAAGTGCCAGCGTCAGCACCAGCACGCCCATACCGCCAATCCAGTGCGTGAAGGAGCGCCAGAACATGATGCCCTTGGGCAGATTGTCAAAGCTGGTTATGAGCGTCGCACCGGTTGTGGTAAAGCCGGAGACGGACTCAAACAGCGCGTCAATGTAATTGGGAATCATGCCGCTGAACACAAACGGCAGCGCACCGAAGCAGCTCAGCGCGATCCACGACAGCGCCACAATCAGGAAGCCTTCCCTTGCGCGGAGATTGCGTTCGTTGGGATGCAGCAGTAGCCGCAGCGGTAATCCCAGCACGACCAGCAGCAGGATGGTCGCCCCAAGTGCCAGCGTATCGCCATCCTGTGACAGGAGCGAAATGAGCAGTGATGGCACCATGCAGGCGGCCTCAATCAGCAAAATCGAGCCTAACAGATAGAACACAAGCCGTTTGTTCATTTTCGGATAACCTCGTTCAAGTCGCCAATGCCGTTTTCACACACGATAATGACCACGTGGTCGCCTTCTTCGATTTTGTCATCGCCAAAGGGCACGATGACCTTTCCCTGACGTGCAATCACGGCCACCAGCGCATTTTTGCGGATGTTCAGATTCTTCAGCGGGATGCCGATGTAGGAATCCGACGCGCGAGCAATAAATTCCAGCGCCTCCACGCGCCCGTTCATCAGGCGATACAGGCGCTCCACCTTCGTGCCGTCACTGTTGACCAGCGCGCGCACGTAGCGCAGAATGGTTGAGCAGGTGATGGTTTTCGGGCTGACGATGCTTTCCAGTCCCATGCCACTTAGCAAATCGGCATAAGCAATGCGGTTGTTCTTCACAATGACCTTCGGTACACCCTGACGCACGGCGAACAGGCCTGTCATCAGGTTCTCCTCGTCACGGTCGGTCATGGCAATGAAGGCATCCATGCTCGGCAGTCCTTCTTGCTCCAATAGCTCCTGTTCCGTGCCGTCGCCCAGAATCACGTTCACATGCGGCAGGCTTTCGCTGAGCGCCTCAGCCTTCTTCTGGTCGATTTCAATCATGGCGACATGCATGCCCATGGGCACAATCATCTTCGCCAGATAATAGCTGATGCGTCCACCACCCAGCATCATCACGTTCTTGACGCGCAGGGAGTGCTTGCCCAGGAAGCGGAAGTAGTTCGTGATGGTCACCATATCGCCCGCGACATGTACGCGATCGCCCGCATGAATCACGAAATCGCCGTTGGGGATGATGATTTCCCCTGCCCGTTCCACAATCGCATACAGCACGCGCGGAAGACCAGGCAGCCGTGACGCCAGTGAACGCAGCGGATAGCCAACCACCACGTCGTTTTCCTGCACGCGGAATTCCACGAGTTCCACCTGCCCTTTGGCAAACGTCTCGATGTTGTTGGCAAACGGGAAACGCAGCAGACGGCTGATTTCCAGCGCCGTGGCACGCTCCGGATTGATGGCGTTGTCAATGGACGTTTCGCGCTGCAAGAGGGACAGGCTTTCGTTGTATTCAGGGTCACGAATGCGCGCGATGGTGTAATGCGCTCCAAGGCGCTTGGCAATCAGGCAGCAGAGCATGTTCGTCTCGTCGCTGGCCGTTGTCGCCACCACGAAGTCTGCCTTGTCCACGCCTGCATCCAGCAGTGTGCGGGCGTTTGCGCCATTGCCGCGGATGCACAGGACGTCCAGTGTGTCTTCGCAGCGTTGCAGGACTTCCTCGTCCTTGTCGATGACGACCACGTCGTGGCCTTCCTGCGTCAGCTGCTCGGCAACGGTATGTCCTACTTTGCCATCTCCAACAATCAGTATACGCATTGTTCCATTATCCTCCAAATTGCAATCATGCTTTTTGAACGTCTGGATTTATGGGGATTCCTGTTGCTTTCGCCGGATAGCTGCTGCCGCCCAGCGGGCATGCTCGGAAACGGCTGGTGACGGATGCGCACTTAGTTTGTCCAGCAGCGGCAGAAAATGCGCGTCTGCACTACATCCGGCAATCAGACAGCTTTGCGCCAGCACGCGGTTGGGCAGTGTCAGATTGACGCCAATTTCCGGACGAAGCGACAGCGCGGTTTCCTTCGGTGACGAAAGCAGCGCATCGAGGGATACCGTTGGGTTTGTTTCGCCTATGGGCTTGGGATTGTGCGGACACACCTGCTGGCATACGTCACAGCCAATCAGACGGTTGTCCATGTGCGCCCGAACCTCCTCCGGCACAGGCTGACCCGGCATCATCCAGTTGCGGATGCATCGTTCCCGGTGGAATACGCCGCCTTCCAGCGCGTTGGTCGGACATGCGTCGATGCAACGCGTGCAGGTACCGCAGTGAAGCGGCTTGTCTTCCGCCAGCAGGTGCATGCTGGGTGGCAGGGCTGGTGTGATGGTCAGAATCTGCACATGGAAGCGACTGCCCGCGCCATCGACATACGACAGCGTATTCTTTCCCTGTGAGAAGCCCGGCAGACGTGCGAAAATTGGCTTCACGCGAATTTCGTCGTGCAGCGCCAGCCCTGGATACGCCCCTGACTTCACCAGTGACGATGCCACCATATACGCCTTCTGGGAGGCAAAATAGTATGGGTGAATCCAAGCGCCGTCTGTAGCAACCTGCGCTTCGGCTTCATAGCGCCATAGCGCCAGCAGGATGGACGTATCTTCCTCCGGCCAACCGCATTCCTCACCGCTGAGCACTTCCACTCGCCAGAAGCCACCGTGAAGCAGCTCCTGCACCACATCTGCCATCCCTTCACCTTCTTTTTGTATATTTTTCCCCTATCATAGCACATTCCGTGCTTTTCCGCAAGTAAAAAGAGACCTTCAGGTAAATATACCCAAAGGCCTCTTTGTATATCCTGTTTTTACTTGGTGCCGAACAGGCGGTCGCCCGCGTCACCCAGACCCGGCACGATGTAGCCGTGGTCATTCAGATGATCGTCCACACCCGCAACGTAGATATCCACGTCCGGATGATCCTTCTGCATGCGCTCAATGCCTTCGGGCGCCGCAATCAGGTTGACCAGACGGATGTGGTTGCAGCCACGCTGCTTGATGAAGGAAATGGCTGCGGATGCGCTACCACCGGTGGCCAGCATCGGGTCGAGCACAATCAGCTCACGCTCGGTGGAGTCAGCGGGCAGCTTGCAGTAGTATTCCACGGGCTCAAGCGTTTCCGGGTCGCGATACAGGCCGATGTGACCCACGCGGCAGGCGGGAATCAGGTTGGCGATGCCGTCCACCATGCCCAAACCGGCACGCAGAATCGGCACAATGCCCAGCTTCTTGCCAGCCAAAACCTTGGACTGCATCTTGCACACAGGCGTGTCGATTTCGATTTCTTCCAGCGGCAGATTACGCGTCACTTCGTAGACCATCAGCATCGCGATTTCTTCCAGCAGTTCGCGGAACTCCTTCGGACCGGTTTCCTTCTTGCGCATGATGGTCAGCTTATGCTGAATCAGGGGGTGATCGATAACGTGCACTTGGCTCATAGCGGGTACCTCCTTCAAACTGTACAAAAAATGCCCTGAGGGCTTGCAACAGGTATTATAGCATTCCTGATTCAGGTTTGCAAGCTTTTTTGCGAATTCCACAAATTCTGCAAAGTATTCGACAAGAACTGCGATTTCTACCTATTTAATATGCATGAAATCCTGTCTTGTATGCAAAAAAGCTTCCCTGCCTTGCCTGCTGGCACATTGACAAAGGGAAAATCAAGGCATACAATAGAGAAGAATTCTAAGCGCATGAGGAGGAACGTGATGATGCTGCCCGTAATTGGCATAACTGCCAGCGTTTCTGACGACCGCCTTTCCTTTCAGCAAAAGCGTATGTATTGCGAAGCTGTTTCTGCTTGTGGCGCGTTGCCAGTCATTTTACCGCCGCAGGAGGATGCTTCGCGCGTGATGCAGGTATTGTCGCTGTTGGATGGCTTATTGCTGGCGGGTGGCGATGATATTGATCCTGCTTATTATGGCGAAGAAACGCTGCCGTCGTGCGGGTTGATTACGCCGATTCGTGATACGTGGGAGCTGCCCCTTTGCCGTGCCGCTGTTGCGCAGGATATGCCACTGCTGGGGATTTGTCGCGGCATTCAGGTGCTGAATGTGGCGCTGGGCGGCACGCTGTATCAGGATTTGCCGACGCAAAAGCCAAGCTCGCCACTTGTTCATCAGCAAACGCAGCCGCCCGAGGAAATGACGCATCTTGTTTCCGTGCAGGAAGGCAGTCAGCTCCACCACATCCTCGGCACAACACAGCTGGCCACCAATTCGCACCACCATCAGGCCGTGAAGGCCATAGCAGAAACGCTTGTTGCCAGTGCATGGAGTGCCGATCAGGTCATTGAGGCCGCCGAGCGTCCTGCAAGCCGCTTCTGCGTCGCTGTGCAGTGGCATCCGGAGCGCCTTTGGCACTTGCCTGACGGAGAAATGCACCGTGCGCTGTTTGCCGCCTTCGTTCGCGCCGCAGGGCATGGACAATCCCTGTGATTTGTGATAGACTGATACCACCCTTGCATCCCGCAAGACGGCAAGACACCATCAACCAAGGAAGGATGCTGCCAATGAAAAAGAAATTCTGCGCCGCGCTGGTGCTGCTCCTGCTTTTGTTGCCAGGCAGCGCACTGGCCGATATTATCATCAGCGAAATTATGACCTCTAATGGCACGTATGAAAGTGGCCATGCCTATGACTGGATTGAGCTGTACAACAACGGCAAAAAGACCGTTGATTTGAGCGGCTGGTATCTGAGCGACAGCAAAAAGGACATGACTAAGTTCCAGTTTCCCAAGGGAACAAAGCTCAAGGCGAACAGCTACCTGACGGTGTACTGCACGGGCGAAGAGAACGATACGGTTGGCAAAGGCAGCGTCTTCTATGCCAGCTTTGCGCTCGGCGCCTCCGGTGAAAGCATCTATCTGTCCGACAGTAGCGAAACGCTCCTGCAAAAGCTCAAATATCCGCAGCAGTATGGCTGCATCAGCTACGGCACGATTGATGATGGCGCGTCCTACGGCTTTTTTGAAACGGCCACGCGTGGCAAGAAGAACGATACCGCCATCTATGCAGCGCAACTGGATGCACCTGTGATTGACACGGCGGGCGGCTTTTATCAGGATAGCGTGGTCATCAAGGCGCATGGCCCTGTCGGTGCGACACTGCGATACACGACTGACGGTAGCACGCCGACCGCAAAATCGAAAGAAATACCGACCGACGGTTTGAAAGTGACAAAAACGACCGTGGTTCGCGTCCGCGCCTTCCAGGAGGATTTCGTTTCCTCGCCTGTTGTCAGCGCGTCCTATTTCATCAATGATGACCCGATGACGCCCATTGTCTCCCTGATTACGGATGAATCCTACCTATTTAATAAGAAGACAGGCGCTTTGGTCAAGGGTACAGGAGAAATTCCTAATTACGACAAGGAACTGGAATACCCCATTAACATCGAATACTTTACGGGCGAAGGCGTTTGCCAGATTAACCAGATGGGCACCTTCACCTGCTCTGGCCACTCGGCACGCGTCAATGCGCAGAAGTCCATCGCCCTCTATGCCAGAAAGGCATATGGGAACGAGCGCTTCGAATTCAATCCCTTCCCGACGCGCGATTATGATTCGTACAAGTCCCTGCTGCTTCGCGCCGCCAATTCCGACACCTACGCCACGCGACTGCGCGATGTGGTGGCTTCTTCCCTTGCCGAGGGCGAAGGCATCCTCTATCAGGATCACGTGGTCATTCAGGTGTACATCAACGGCGAATACTGGGGCCACTACAACCTGCGCGAAAAAATCAACAAGTACTTTATTGCGCAGTATGAAGGCGTCACGGATGAAAACGAAATCGACCAGATTGACATTCTGGCGCGCACCGGCACAGACCGCTTCACCCAGAACGGCGATAACGAGGACTGGCTGGAGCTGGCTGACTTCTGCAAGAAAAACGACCTGAACATTCCGGAAAATCTGCAATACGTCACCGACCGACTGGACGTGGACAGCCTTTTCACGCATGCCGCCTACGAGATTATTCTGGGCAATGTGGACTTCACCAACGTGCGTGTCTACCGCGTGCCGGGTGGCAAGTGGAAGTATCTGCTCTTTGATGTCGAAGCATGCTGGCGCGGGCTGGACAAGACGCCGCTGGAATACTACATCAAGCCCGTCAGCGCCAGGATTCAGGGCTTCCGACATGAGCCGCTCAATGCCCTGCTGGCTGTGCCGGAGATGAAGGCAAAATTTCTGGAACGCGTCGCCGAGCTGCTGGAAACGCATTTCCAATGGCCCTATGTCGAATCCAAGTTTGACGAGGTGATTTCGGTGCTGGAGCCCATTCTGCCTCGACACATCGAGCGCTGGCAGAACATGAAGCTCAGCAACTGGAAAAAGAACATCAGCGCCACCAAGTATTACGCCCGTGTGCGTCCGCGCAAGATTCCGGAGCTGCTGCAAAAAGCCATGAAGCTGACCAACGAGGAGGTCGAAACCTACTTCGGTGATGTGCTGCGGCTGCTGGAAGTCACCAACGCCAAGCCCGAATAATGTTTCATTGAAAGGCAAACATTTTTTCGTGTTCGCCTTGTCAACGCTTTCTGAATGTGCTATCATGAATGCGAACATTTGAACCGTTTGGAGGGCTGACCATGGCCGAGCGTTTGATTCTCCATTGCGATGGCAATAACTTCTTCGCGTCCTGCGAATGTATCGATCATCCGGAATGGCGGAATGTCCCCATGGCCGTCGCCGGAAATCCCAAGGATCGCGCGGGCATCGTGGTGGCCAAAAACGACCTGGCAAAGAAAGCAGGTGTTCAGACCACCGACACAGTCTGGCAGGCACGCAACAAATGCCCGGAGATTGTCTTTGCTGCGCCACGTTATGCGCTCTATGCCGATGTCTCCCGGCACGTCAATGCAATCTATTTGGAATACACTGACCGTGTCGAGCCGGCCTCCATTGATGAATCGTATCTGGATATGACTGGCGCGCCGGAATATTTCCACTGCACGCCGCAGGAGCTGGCCGACCGCCTGCGCCAACGGATTCGTGACGAAATCGGCATCACGATTTCCGTGGGCGTGTCTTTCTGCAAATTTTTCGCAAAGATGGGCAGCGACTACCGCAAGCCGGATGCAACCACCGTTCTCACGCGGGAAAACTACGCTGAGCTGCTCTATCCCTTGCCTGTTGGCGATATGCTTTACGCAGGTCGTGCCGCCGTCAGCACACTGACACGCCATGGCATCTACACCATCGGCGACTTGGCAAACCGCACCAGGCGGGAGCTGGAGAGCATCCTTGGCAAGGGTGGCGAACAGCTTTGGTGCTATGCGCATGGCCTGGATGAAAGTCCTGTGCGCCGCTTTGACGAAAAGACGGAGGCGAAGTCCGTCAGTCGTGGCACAACCTTTCGCCACGATCTGACCAACATGGAGGAAGTCAAGCACGGCGTGGCGGTGCTGGTGGATGAAATCGCCAGTGTACTGCGCCATGACCAGCTTCAAGGGCGCGTTGTCGCTGTCACCATCAAGCGTCCAACACTGCTGAGTGTCAGTCGCCAGGTTACGCTGGCACAGCCGACCTGCCTGTATCAGGAAATTCGTGATGCGGCGCTGCAAATCATTCAATCGCACTGGGCCGTGTCGGACAAATCGCCAGTTCGCTCCATCACCATTGCTGTGACGCAATTCGCCGCACCGGACGAGGTCTTGTGTGAGCAGATGGATTTGTTTTCCCTTTGCGAGCCAACGGAATCCGAACAAAAAGAACCGACCGTCGGTCGAGAGAAGCGTGAAAAGATGGAATCCGCCATTGCTGGCCTGCGGCAGAAATTCGGCATGGATGCTGTTGCGCAAGGGCTATACAACACGCAGGATGGCATTGGCCTGCTACGCTTCACAAAGCAAGATGAGGAGCAATGAACCCACCATTTTCAGGACATACTACAGGGCAGAAAACATCCATTCAGGGAGGAAATCATCCATGGGAGCAATGCCCGCAAGTCGTTATTTTCTTGGTCATTTGCCATGGTACAGTGTGCTGATTGTCAGCGCCATCATCATTGGTCTACTGCTATGCCGTCATGAGGAAAAGCGGCTGCACCTGCCGCAGGATACCGTGATTGACCTGGCACTTTGTCTCCTGCCAGCCGCCATTATCGGCGCGCGGCTTTATTACGTCGTGTTCTCCTGGGACACCTTTGCCGATGACTGGCTGCGCATTTTCCGCATCTGGGAAGGCGGCCTGGCAATCTACGGTGGCATTCTCGCCGGTGCGCTGACGCTGCTGATATTTTGCGCTGTACGCCATCTGTCGCTGCTGCAATTGGCGGATATGCTTGTGCCGGTGCTGGCACTTGGGCAAGCCATTGGCCGCTGGGGCAACTACTTCAACATGGAAGCATACGGGCAGCTGATTACCAATCCCGCGCATCAGTTTTTCCCGCTGGCGGTTCTGATTCCGGTGGATGGCATTTATGAATGGCACATGGCGACGTTCTTCTATGAATCCTGCGTGGACCTGCTGATTTTCCTGTTGCTCTGGTTCGCCCTGCGCAAGCATAAGCGTTGGCATGGTCAGCTGCTGGCGGTCTATCTGCTTCTCTATGGCGCAGGACGTGCTGTCATTGAGGGACTGCGCATGGACAGCCTGTATTCCGGCACCTTCCGCGTCAGCCAGATGCTGAGCATCGCCTTGCTGCTGCTGGGCGCGTTGATGCTCTTCCTTGGCTTTTTCAAAACAAAAC
This sequence comes from uncultured Faecalibacterium sp., assembly GCA_964464815.1. GTDB lineage: Bacteria > Bacillota > Clostridia > Christensenellales > Aristaeellaceae > UBA11524. Next base: position 198,632 of record CAYXHF010000001.1, on the reverse strand, counting down.
ACACACGAAATGAGGATTCACCATGCCCACCACACCCCTGAAAAACTGGCTCTACCGCGCCGCACTGCCCATGATGGCGCCGTCCTGCCACAAGCAAATCACGCACACGCAAAGCGGACACGCACTGAATCACCTGCCCTACTATGAGCATTTGCTGGTGCATCACCATGTCTTTGGTGCCTCCTTGCTGCTTCAGCAGGGTGACGATGTGGCATGTGTTGATTCCTCCACGCGCAGTCCCAGGCACGTCGCGACGCCCGACACCATGTTTCGCGTTGCATCCATTACGAAGATGGCCACGACGCTCGTCACACTACGCTGCATCGACAGCGGCCTGTTTGCGCTGGATACGCCAGTCGCGACGCTCCTGCCGGATGGCGACAGCTTTTCTGCATTGCACGGCGTGACGGTTCGGCAGCTGCTGTGCCATACATCTGGCTTGCGTGATCTGCCTGATTTGGATGCGTCGCTCCAACAGGGCTTGCCGTTTTCGTCGCAGCTGCAACAGCAGAACATACAGGCTGCCGCACCGGGCAAGGAATTCCGCTATTCCAACTTCGGCTTTGGTTTGCTGGGTTGCATTTTGGAGCATACCACGAATCAGTGCATCGAGGCGCTCTTTCAGCAGCAGCTCTTCCAACCACTGGGTATGCGTGCCACGCTGGACGGCTCGACGCTGAATGAGGAGCAGCTGATGCCCATCATCCGCGTGCTGCCCTATCATCCGGAAAAGGAGCTACGCGTGACGGCGCTGGGCAGGATTCCCCTGACCCAAGCCGATCCGATGCATCATTACGGTCATACCGCTGGCGCGATGTATACGAACACAGCGTCCCTTGCCAGAATGCTAACCGTGATTGCACAGCATGGCCAGCAAAACGGCCTGCCCTTCATCAGTGCGGCGCTCATGCGGGAAATGACGACCCTGCAAGCAACCTCTCCGACGCGTCAGTATGGCCTGGGCCTGTGCATTCGCCAAATGCCAGCAGTGTCTGACCATCGCATCCTGGGGCATCAGGGCTTTGCCTACGGCTGTGTGGACGGTGCGTTTTTTGAGGAGGACACGGGTCGCATGGTGATTTTCCTCAACGGTGGCGCAAGCGAAGCGCGAAGCGGCAAATTCGGCCTGGTGAATCGTGATGTCCTCACCTGGGCACTGGGCAAGGAGATGCCGTCATGGACGTAATCACCAGCATTCGCAAGGAGCGCGGTAAGTACCGCATTATCGTCAGCGAGCAGGAAAACATCACCGTGCCGCTGGCGCTCTTCCGGGAACGTCCCCTGCAAGAGGGACAGCCCATTGATTTGGAGGAATACGACAATTGGCTGATGGTGCGCCAATATCGCCACGCGCTGGATCGTGCCGTGGAATATCTGGCGGCACGTGCCCGCAGCAAGCGCGAAATTGAACAGAAGCTGCTGCAAGTCGGTTATCGCCCATGTACGGTGGAAATGGTGCTTTACAAGCTGGAAAAGGAAAAGCTGCTCAATGACGCTGATTTTGCACAGCAATGGGTGGAATCACGCGCCAACCACAAGCTTGGCCGCAACCGCATCGCGCAGGAGCTGCGCCGCAAGGGCATTGATGCTGACGAGGCACAGGAGGCACTAGAGGCGCTAGATGATGAGGATCAGCTTGCAGGCGCGATTTCCGTGGCCGAAAAGGTCGCTGCACGCATCAAGCCCGGCGAGGACAGGCGCAAAGCCTACCAGCGCATTGCCGCCATGCTGGCGCGGCGCGGTTACAGCTGGGATATTGCCAAGGAGGCACTTTCACAGGTATTTTCTGGCATAGATGACGAATTGTAAATTCTTTTATCAACTATTGACAACCCCCCCCAGCTTCGGTATAATAAAATTACTACATTTTAAGGAGGAAACCGGGAATGGAGAACTACGATTCGATTTACGAACAGAAGGAAGGCAACCTGCTGATGGGCATCGTGGGTGCGCTTCTGGGTGGTGTGCTGGGTACGGCGGTGTGGGTGCTGCTTGGCCTGGCGGGCTACGTCGCATCCATCGTTGCAATGCTGACGACTTTCCTGTCCCTCAAGGGCTATGACCTGCTGCATGGCCGTCCGGGCAAGGTGCGTATTGTCACCGTGGTGCTGGTGGTTGTGCTGTCCGTTGTCGTGGGCACGGTCGGCACGCTGGGTATCATAATTGCGCAGGAGTATTACGACCTGAGTGACCTCAACACGTTTGAGCAGAAGGTCTTCTACGCGCAGTATCCTGACGTCTTCTCCTTTGCCAAGGTGATTTTTGACGATGCCGATGTGCAGAAGGAGCTGGTCAGCAACATTGGTCTGGGCATGCTGTTTGCGGCGTTGGGTGCCTACAGCATCATCCGCTCCGATGTGACGAAGCGCCGCGCGGCGGCGAATGTCCCCGACACCTTCGCGCCGGTTGATGAGCCTGATGCGATTGAGGGCAAGGAAGACGAAAATACTACAATCTAATCCATTTTCCCCTGCTGCTAATATGCCGCAGGGGTTTTCTGTTCCATCTTTTTGTCCTGTTTTTGATGCAGAATTTGCGGAAATGCTTGCATTTTTTGCGTAATTCATTTACAATGTCTGTAGTGACCGAAATCTTTCGTCACGACGAAACTTGAACACATAAGGAGAGAATTCCCTATGGCCATGAATCAGTATGAATTTTGGTTTGTCGTTGGCTCTCAGTTCCTTTATGGCCCGGAGGTGCTGGAAACGGTTGCCGCCCGCGCCGCAGAAATGACCGAGAAGCTCAATGCCTCCGGCAATCTGCCCTGCAAGCTCGTTTACAAGGTGACGGCGAAGACGAATCAGGAAATCGCCGATGTGGTCCGCCAGGCGAACTATGACGAGAAGTGCGCCGGTATCATCACCTGGTGCCACACCTTCTCCCCGTCCAAGATGTGGATTAACGGCTTTGTGAATCTGCAAAAGCCCTACTGCCACTTCGCGACCCAGTACAATCGTGAAATCCCCAATGACGAAATCGACATGGACTTCATGAACCTGAATCAGGCCGCGCATGGCGACCGTGAGCATGGCTTCATCGCCGCTCGCCTGCGCATGCCGCGCAAGGTGATTGCGGGCTACTGGCAGGATGCCGATGTGCAGAAGCGTCTGGGCGACTGGATGCGTGCCGCGGTGGGCGTTGCCTTCTCCAAGACGCTGAAGGTGATGCGCTTTGGCGACAACATGCGCGAAGTGGCCGTGACCGAAGGCGACAAGGTGGAAGTGCAGGCCAAGCTCGGCTGGCAGGTCAACACCTGGCCGGTAGGCAAGCTGGTGGAAACCATGGACGCTGTGACCGAAGAAGAAATCGACGCGCTGATGGCTGATTATGCCGCCGCCTACGATTTCGCCACCGACGATATGGAAACCGTCCGCTATCAGGCCCGTGAAGAGATTGCCATGAAGAAGATGATGGACGCGGAAGGCTGCAAGGCGTTCGCCAACACCTTCCAGGATCTCTACGGCATGAAGCAGCTGCCCGGTCTGGCCTCTCAGCACCTGATGGCGCTGGGCTACGGCTACGGCGGCGAAGGCGACTGGAAGGTCTCTGCGATGACCTCCATCATGAAGGCCATGTCCGAAGGCCAGAACGGTGGCACGGCGTTCATGGAGGACTACACCTATCATCTCGTCAAGGGTCAGGAGTACTCTCTGGGTGCGCACATGCTGGAGGTTTGCCCGTCTGTGGCGGCGGAGCGTCCGCGCATTGAGGTGCATCCGCTGGGCATTGGCGATCGTGAGGATCCGGCTCGTCTGGTTTTTGAAGGCCATGAGGGCGCGGCTATCGTCGTCAGCCTGATTGATATGGGCGGCCGTCTGCGCCTGATTTGCCAGGATATCGAGTGCGTCAAGCCGATTATGGACATGCCGAATCTGCCGGTTGCCCGCGTGATGTGGCGCGCCATGCCCAACCTGACCACGGGCGTGGAATGCTGGATTACCGCTGGCGGCGCGCATCACACCGTGCTGAGCTACGACGTGACGGCGGAGCAGATGAAGGATTGGGCCACGATGATGGACATCGAGTTCGTCCACATCACCAAGGACACGACCGTGGAGAAGCTGGAAGAGCAGCTGTTCCTGAACGATCTGGCCTGGAAGCTCAAGTAATAAAACGCATGGGCCTGGCTGCAAAACGCAGTCAGGCCCATTTTCGGAGGGAAAACACATGAAGCTGATGTTTGTTCGCCATGCCGAGCCGGACTATCGGCATGATTCTTTGACACGCAAGGGACATCGGGAGGCACAGCTGCTGTCGCTGCGTCTGGCCAAGCTGGATGTGAAGGACTTCTATGTCTCGCCCTTGGGACGCGCGCAGGAAACGGCCCGCTATACCTTGGAGCGCACCAAGCGCACCGCTGAGACGCTCCCCTGGCTGGCTGAATTCCGCGGCCATGCCAAGGATCCGGAAACCGGCGCGTGGCGCATCCCGTGGGATTATCGTCCGCGCATCTGGCAGAGTGACCCGCTTGTATACGACGTGGAGCATTGGACGGAAAGCAAGCTGTTTGAGGAAGGCAACGTCGCGGAAATCTGGCAGGAAACGAAGGACGGCCTTGACGCCCTGCTGGCGCGCTATGGCTACATCCGTGATGGCAAGCGCTATCTGTGTCAGGATAATCAGCCGGACACGATTGTGCTGTTCTGCCACTTTGGCATCATGGCCGCATGCATCGGGCATCTGCTGGGCGTCAGTCCGATGCTGCTCTGGCATGGCTTCTGCACGCAGCCTTCCAGCGTCACCACGCTCATCACCGAGGAGCGCGTTAAGGGCGAGGTTGTCTTCCGCTGCATGCAGTCCGGCGACCTGTCGCATCTCTACGCGGCTGATGAGCCGTACTCCACCGCCGCGCTCTTCCCGGAATGCTACACCGGCCGCGACAGCACCAATCCGCCCGAGTGGGACGAATTGGGCTATTGATGGGGCGCAGATATGAAGCTCATTTCGTGGAATATCAACGGCTTCCGTTCGCTGATGAACCGCACGCTGCTGGATGCTTTCACGCGTCTGGATGCTGATATATACTGCCTGCAAGAAACCAAATTGCAACCGGGTCAGGAAACGCTTGATTTGCCGGGCTACACTGCCGTCTGGAACTACGCCGACAGGCCCGGTTATTCGGGCACCGCTATCCTCTCCATGCGCGTGCCAAAGGATGTTCGCTTCGGCCTGCTGGACGACACAGAGGATGCAGAAGGACGCGTCATTACCGCCAACTTTGGCGATTTCACGCTGGTGAATGCCTACGCGCCCAACGTCGCGGCCGATTTGAGCCGCCTGGAGGAACGCATTCGCTGGAATGAAGCACTTCTGCACCATCTGCAATCGCTGGAAATCCAGCAGCCGGTCATTCTGTGTGGCGACCTCAACGCCGCCTACAACGACGCGGATCTTTCCGGCAAGGAGCAAGGCATGCACATGCCCGGTTTCACGCGCGAGGAGCGCCGCGATATGGCAACGCTGCTCAAAAGCGGCTATCTGGACGCCTATCGCTACTTTCATCCTGACACGGCACCCGGTGCATTTGCCTATCGCAAGGGCATTCGCGCAGGTGGTTTGGACTACTTCCTTGTTTCGGAGCGCTTGCAGGAGCGCCTCGTGGACGCATCTGTCCATCCGCGCGTTCGCGGATCGGATCACTACCCGGTGGAGCTGATTATTCGATAATGGCATAGAAAACCGCTGCCGAAGGAACAACGCCTCGGCAGCGGTTTCTTTTACGGATATAGCTCACTCAGCAGCGAAAAATACCGGATTCTTTCCTCGTCGCGTGGCAGATGGAGTGCCTGAAACAGCATGTCGCGGTCAAAGGGATAACGCGTGCCGGATGCACCGCCTTCCGTATTGAACCAAAAGCTCCATAACCCCATTTCAATATCGACCCAGCGGTCGGAAACGCCACCTGTGCCGAGGTCAATCAGCCCGGTTACGCCATTTTCGTCTGCCAGAATGTTCGGCAGGCAGAAATCACCGTGGGACAGCACCAGCGTCTCCTCGGGACGATTGCGCTTGAGGTAGTCGAGCAGCTCCTCTGGCGAGGAAAAACCGTCCTTGCCGTATGTTTCGGGCTGCCGTGCCGTGTCGCAGCGCACACGCCCTGCGAGAATGTTTTCCTCCGCCTGACGGAAGGTATCATCCAGCGTCTGGCGGTAGGGGCAGTCCGTCCAGTCGATGCTCCATAGCATTTCCAGCGCATCGGCCATCCGGCGTGCAATCACATCCGGGCGCGTCAGAAACGATGCGTCACAGAGCATCTTGCCCGGCATCTTCGTCATCAGCAGATAATGCATGCCGTCCGCTTCTTCCTCAGCCAGCACCTGCGGCACAGGCAAACGGCCATGCAGATAGCGCATCATCCCTGCTTCCTTGCGGCCCAGCGCCAAATGATCCTGCACCTTCAAAACGCAGTCGTCAAAGCAGCAAACCTGTGCGCCTGACCGGCCGATGGTATCTTGTTCGCCCAAGCCCTTCGGCAGTAGCTGGCGTATTTTCTCCGGCACCATGACAATTCCCTTCCTTTTGTTCAAATTGCGTCATTTTTCGTATTGTAGCATGAAAAATTCCCTACGTCAAGGAACGAAAACGCTTGCAGAACCGGTGTAGGTGTGCTACAATGTGATTGGTCAAGTAGACCGCTTGAAAGTATTTGAAGGAGGCAGCTAACCATGACTGATACCCCCAACACCCCTGACATGATGCAGGACATCGAAAACGAAGACGATATGGACGTTGTTGTCATGACCGACGAGGACGGCCAGGAATATCTCTATGACATCGCCGCCCGCATGGAGCATGGCGATAACGAATATGTCGTGCTGGTGCCCCAGGACGAAGAGGACGACGAGGTTGTGATTCTCCGCTCCGAAATCGTGAACGAAGAGGGCGAAGACGTCGAAGAATTCGTGCCGGAAGAGGACGAAAGTATCACCGACGAAATTTTCGAGCAGTTCAAGCAGATGTTCGCCGATGAGTACAACTTCACCGACGGCGACGATGACGACGACAGCATGTTCACCGACGCGGAATAACGCAGGAGGCTTCTCATGAGCGAGATTCAGGACGAAAATTACATCACGCTGACCGACGATGACGGCAAAGAAGTTGAATTCTACCTGCTGGACATCGTGGAATACAAGGACGAAGACTACATGGTCATGATTCCCATGGACGATGAGAACATGGAAGAAGACGATGAAGAGGACGAAGTGGTCATTCTGAAGGTCGTGCGTGACGGCGACGAAGAAACGTATGAGGGCGTTGAGGACAATGAGATTCTGGACGCCGTGTTCGAGCTTTTCCAGCAGCAGAACGCTGAGGAAGACGAGGACTAATTCCCTTTCCTTTGTCACCTTGCCCTGCCCGTAGCGATACGGACAGGGCTTTTTTTGCTGCAAAAAGAACGGTGCAGCAAGCTTTTTTGCTTCCTGCACCGTATGAAGATTACTTCTTCAGCTTTTCCTGCATGACTTCCAGCGCCTTGGCCAGCTGTGCATCCGTCAGGTCGCCCAGCTCATACATGCCATTGTCGCCTTCCACTTCCACATCCGGCGTGATGCCCAGCTTGTGGACTGCATTGCCATGGGGCGTGTAGTACTGCGCCACGGTAATCTGCATGCCTGCGCCGTCAGAGAGCGGCACGACCGACTGCACGATGCCCTTGCCGTAGCTCTGGACACCCACAACCGTCGCGTTGGCACGATCCTTGAGCGCACCCGTCAGGATTTCCGAGGAGGACGCGCTGTGTTCGTTAATCAGAATGACCAGCGGAATATCCGTCTTGCCAGCCTTCGTCTTGTAGTAGTAGCGCTCGCCGCCCTTGTATTCCAGGTAGCACAGCGTTCCTTCATCCAGGAAGACGTCGGCAATATCCTGCGCATCGTTGACCCAGCCGCCAGGATTGTCGCGCAAGTCCAGAATCAGGCCCTTTGCGCCCGCCGCAACCATCTCCTTGACCTTTGCCTCAAACTTCTCGGCGCAATCGCCCGCGAATTCGTAGAGGTAGATGTAGCCAATCTCGTCCGTCAGCATCATGGAATCAATGCGGTTAACGCTGATGTTGGCACGCGTGAGCAGGAATTCAATTTCCTCCGAGCCGCGCAGGAAGGTTACATGCACCTGCGTTCCCGGCGTGCCGCGCATGATGTCCACCGCATCGTTGATGGTGCTGGAATTGACATAGAGGTCTTCCACCTTGTAGAGGATGTCGCCCTTATGTACGCCAGCCTCATGCGCCGGGCCGTTGTCAAACACACGGCTGATGGTGCAAATGCCCGTCAGGTAGGACGTGGAAATCTGAATGCCGACACCGGCGTATTCGCCCTCGTCTTCCTCCCACAGCTCCGCATATTCCTCCGGCGTGTAATAGAACGTATAGGGATCGCCCAGCCCGGACAGCAAGCCATAGGCCGCGCCATCGAGCATATTCTGCGTGTCGTAGTCTTCAAAGAAGCCCTGATCGACAATTTCCATCAGCTCCAGCAGCTGGTCAAACTGCTGGTATTTTTCATACTGCTCGCGGGAAATCGTCACCGTATTGCTATCTGCACTGACCGGTGCATTGGACGTAATTTGGGGCGCCTGGAAGCCGTTCAGCATGCCCTGCACGACAGCCATCGAGCAGCCGCTGCACAGCACCAGCACAAGCACCAGGGACAAAACCACTGCTATCCGCTTTTTCATGGCGTCAATCGCCTCCTGCGCTTTTTTATTTGCGGGACGACTTGTCTCCGCTCACCTTCTTGAGCTCCATCAGGATTTTGAAGGTGATAGCATCCTCAAAGGAACGCAAATCCAGACCGGTTTGGCGCTGCACCTTGTCCAGACGGTACACCAGCGTGTTTCGGTGGATGTACAGCTGACGCGCCGTGTCGGACAGGTTCAGATCCTTCTTGAAGAACATTTCAATCGTGTAGAGCATTTCGTCATTGAACAGACGCTGATTCTTGCGATTGAAGAGCAGACCATGATAGTATGCGCTGATGTCCTGCGGCAATTCCATCAGGAAACGCTCCAAAATCAAGCGGCTGTAGATATATACGCTCTCCTCGGGCTTGAAAATGCGGCCCACTTCGATGGCGCGGCGCGCCTCGTTGTAGCTTTCGCGCAGCTCGTCAATCGTGTGGCGCTGCTTGCCAATGCCAACGGTCATCTGGTGCGCCGTCTCGCCCATCAGCGTTTCCTGAAGCGCCTGTGCAAACTGATTCAGTTCGTCAATCGTTTCCACATCCGTCATTTCCTTAATCAGGACAACGGTGTGACGATCCATGTTCAGCAGCACGTCCTTATCCTGCACCGGCGTAATATCGCGCAGCAGGTCATAGGCGCTTTCGTTCTCCGTCTGGACGATGTGGAAGACCATGACCGTGCGATCCATTTCCTGCGGCAGCTGATGCTCGTGGCTCAGCGCCTCCAGCTCACTGCCCATCAGGTCGCCACGCAGCGCACGGCAGTAGACGTCGTTGCTGCTTTCCGTCTTGCTCTCGCCAGAATGATCCAGCGCGGCCAGCAAGGAGGCGGCCAGCTGAATCACATCGCGTGCGCCCGGATGCTGCTCCGGACACATCAGCACCACACGGGTGTTGGGAACGTTGACATACAGATTGCCCATCACCACGCGCAGATTTCCATCATTCAGGCCCAGGGTCGATAACGGCATACCATCCGGAAAGGTGTCGGCATCCATATCCAGCAGCGTCACCGGTACGCTCAGTCGGCCCAGAACACTTTCCATTTGCTCCTGCAATTTCTTATTCATTACGGAAGTTGCTCCTTTCAAGCCTTCCCTTTTGGGGCGAAGGCTCTCCTTGAATTCTCCCTTTCAGTATACCACACTTTTGCGTTTGAGAAAAGCGGTTTTTCGCCAAAATCGTAAATATTTTGTGAATATGTCACAAGAACGCATGTTCTTTGCTCGTTTCAAAAAGAGCCATCCTCTCCATAAGCGGAGAAGATGGCTCTCGTGAGGAAGCAAGAATTACTTCTTCAGGCTGACAGGAGCGGGAACAGCGTCAGACACCAGGATGGTGCGAGCGGTTTCCTTGTCGAAGAAGTGCAGGTGGTTGACGTCGAACGCCACCTTGATATCAGCGCCAGCCGTGGAGGTCGTGCGCGGATTCACGCGGGCGATGATGTTGCCTTCCTTGCCGCTGGTGGTCAGATACAGATAGGTCTCAGAACCCATCTTCTCAGTCACTTCAACCTTCACGTTGATGGTCGCGTCGGTCGCGTTGGCCAGGAACATCTCGTCGTCATGGATGTTCTCAGGACGGATGCCCATCACGACCTCACGGCCGACATAGGACTCGTCCACGAACTTGGAAACCTTGCCCTGCGGAACAACGATCTTGTTGTCGCCGAAGTAAGCAACAACCTCGTTGTTTTCGCGCTTGAGGCGAACGTCGAAGAAGTTCATCTGCGGAGAGCCGATGAAGCCAGCGACGAACTCATTGGCCGGGAAGTCGTACAGGTTCTGGGGAGTATCCACCTGCTGCACAACGCCGTCCTTCATAACCACGATACGGGAAGCCATGGTCATAGCTTCGGTCTGGTCATGGGTAACATAGATAAAGGTGGTCTGCAGGCGCTGATGCAGCTTGGTGATTTCGGTACGCATCTGCACGCGCAGCTTGGCGTCCAGGTTGGACAGCGGTTCGTCGAACAGGAAGACCTTCGGCTCACGGACGATAGCACGGCCCAGAGCAACACGCTGACGCTGACCGCCGGACAGAGCCTTCGGCTTACGGTTCAGCAGGTGGTCGATGCCCAGGATGCGGGCAGCTTCTTCCACGCGACGCTTGATTTCGTCCTTGGGGGTCTTACGCAGCTTCAGACCGAAAGCCATGTTGTCGAACACGGTCATATGCGGATACAGAGCGTAGTTCTGGAACACCATGGCGATATCGCGATCCTTCGGAGCGACGTCGTTGACCAGCTTCTCGCCGATGTACAGTTCACCGTCGGAGATTTCTTCCAGACCGGCGACCATGCGCAGGGTGGTAGACTTACCGCAGCCGGAAGGACCGACCAGAACGATGAATTCCTTGTCCTTGATGTCGAGATTGAAATCGCTGACAGCCGTCACGCCGCCCGCGTACACCTTGTAGATGTGCTGCAGGGATACACTTGCCATAATTAGGTTCCTCCTCACGAATAATCAGTAGATTCATTGGCTAGCGGCAGGTGTTCCTTGAGGAACGCCAGGGAACAAGCCATTGCTTTTTCCGCTTGCGCCGGGGAACAACCCCTGTGCTTGCCACTGTGGTTATTATACCTTTTTTTCGCCAAATCGTAAATTGACTGACTTGCCAATTCTTTTTGCAATTCCTTGTGCAGAATGTATTGCATGGTTCAAAAATAGCGGTTTTTGTAGACACTTTGCCCAAATTACTCTGTGCGAAGTGCTGTGGCCGGTGGCAGTGCTGCCGCCTTCCCTGCTGGCAAAACGCCGCAAAGAATGCCCAACCCGGCTGCCGCAAAAAGCAGCAGAACCATTTGTGTCCCATGCACCACGGCATCAAGGCCGATCATGCGGCCAAACAGCGCTGTCATGCCCATGCCGAGCAAGCACCCGAGGCTGCCACCCAGCAGCGCATACGCCACCGCCTCCAGCAAAAAGAGCTGTGCCACCTGCTCCGACGTGCTGCCAACTGCTTTAATCAGCCCAATCTCACGCCGCCGCTCCCGCACGGAAATCAGCAGCACGTTCATCACGCCGATGCCACCCGTCAGCACGCACACAAACGCCACGCAGGACAAAACCATCACGAAAATGCGCACGACACTCCGCGCCGCGTCAATCTCGTTTTCCAGCGACACCGCGCTGTAGCTCCCCTGCTGTCCCGCAAGGCACGCTAGTGCCTGTTGGGCCAGCGTGGCGGCTTTTTCGCCGTCAGGCACCGAAATGGACAACTCCGTCAGTGGCAAGGCGCTGTAGGCATCCTGCCACGTTTGTAGTGGCAGAAGCAGCGTTCCTGTGCCACTCATGGCGGTTTGAATCGGCATGCCCGTTACAATGCCGGCCACCCAATAGCGCCGCATGCCACAATCGACCCAATCGCCGCTGGACGCATGCAGTCGCTCCGCCAGTGTCGTATCCAGCAAGCATACACATGCGCCGTTCATGTCGTATTCCGTGAAGCCGCGTCCCTTGACCACCTGCGGATGATGCACCGCGTTCAGTCCTGCATCATAGCCGGATACCTGTGCCAGCAGTATCGTGTCACCCAGCGAAACGGCATCAGCCGTGGAAGCACCCAGGCACATCGATACATCCAGTGCCGCCAGTGCCTCTCTGCACTGCGCTGTCAGGGGCTGCTCCTGGCTTTCCGCCACAATCCATACCTTGTCCACGCCCAGACGGTCGATTTCCTGCTCCACACGCACCTCTCCTGCGTCTCCAAGCGCAAGCACTGTCAGCACCGCGCCCACGCCAACCGCCAGGCCCAGCACCGTCAGGAGCGATTTTATCGGGTTGCCACGCAAGCTGGTCAGCGCAAACGCCGCCGCATCCTGGAGCGTCATCCGGCCTGCGCCTCCTGAATGTCTGTCAGCTGCACATGCATGCCTTCCTTATATTCCCCATACAGCACCACAAGTCCTGCTGGCAGATTGACCCACGCATGATTTTCATCCGTTTGTACGATATTCGCCGGGATTTCTGTGCAATACCCATCATGATACCACCAGACTGTTTCCCGCGCCGTCAGGGCAGATAAAGGCAATAGTGCCACTTGCCGATGCTCCTCGACGGCAATTTGTGCCTTGACCGTGCCGCCCAGCGGAAGCGTCAGGCCGTCCAGCAGTTCCATGCGCACGCGGTAGGTTGTGCCACTGTCCGTAGTGATGGGCGTAATCTCCGCAATTTGCGCCCAGCCGCGTTCTTCGCCACTGATGGTGATTTTCGCCACCTGCCCGCACGAAAGCTTCTCCGCATCAGCCGCTACAGCTGGGCAAAGAATATCCGGCTCACCTGTTGCAATGCGCATGGTAATCATGCCTGCCTGTACGGGCGCATGCTCCATTACGGCAATCCCGTCCACCACACCTGAAACAGGCGCACGCAGGACGCTTTGTTCCAGCGCCGTCGCCAAAGCCGCAGTATCCGCTTCTGGCCACTGCGATAGTGCCGCAGAGACGGACACCTCCTGCATCTGCACATCCACACGTCCAAGTGCCTGACCGGCTGTGACGCGCTCTCCACTGGATACGTAGAGGGCCGACAGCAAGCCGCTGCTCTGCGCCGTGACAGGCGTTTCCTGCGCATAGGCGACCGTTCCGCTAAGCCCGACATAGCGGCATAATTGGCCCGTTTCTACCTGTACCCCAGATGCCAGCGTGACCGGACGATGGACAAGCAGGATTGCACACAGCACAATCGTCACCGTCAGTAGCGTCAATACCCATTTCCACTTCTTTGTCATGACGCGCCTCCTTGTCCAAACAGGATGCGCAGCTGCTGGCAAATTGATGCATTCGGCCGCCCTTCCTTTGGCAAACAAAAAGCCAAAATCACAAAGGCCGCCAACGCTCATCACGTTGACGACCTTTGCTTGTATGGAGGATAGGGAGGTTCGGCATCTCCAAAGGAGATACCAGGAAAAAGGAGATTGCTTGCAGTGGATGGTGGCTTTCCCCTGCTTGCAAGAACATCATACCGCCGAAAAATGAAATCAGCATGAATTCCAGGTGAATATTTCGTAACAAAGCAAAAATTTTTTCATGCTTTTGCGTCTTTTTGAAAAATCGTAACAAAAAACATCCATGACCTTCCACAAATCAGTAGAAGAAATGTCATGGATGTAGTTTTTGTATTATGCCCCGCAATCCTGATTACGCACCTGATTGCGCACGCGACGAATGTCGTTGAGTACCGACACCAGATACTTGTCCAGACTTTCCAGCTGTGCGGAGGCGTACTGCTGGCACTGCTGCTGCTGGTGCAGCTTGTCCTCCAGCGCCTGAGAGGTGATGGTCTGCGCCTCCTGACAAGCTTGTTGGTAGACCTCCTCACGCGATACGCGACGGTTTGCCTCCTGCTGTGCGGCGGAAAGAATCCGCTGTGCCTCGGCATTGGCGGCATCTATCACCTGCCGTCCGGCTGCCTGCGCGTTTTCAGTGGCCTTGGCGCGCATCTCCTCGGCCTCCTTGCGAATCCGTTCGGCTTCCTGCTGCGCAGTGCGACGCTGCTTCTCGCCTTCCTCTCGGTTGGTAGCGGCGTCGCGCTTGGCCGCATCGAGCATGCGCTGGGCATCGTCCTTGGCCATTTTGCGCGCCTCCTCAGCATCCTGATGGGCAGTGGTCAGAATGGCGTCACGCTGCTCCAACAGCTGCTGTGCCGCCGTCAGCGCATCCGGCAGACAGTTTTCCAGCGCCACCAGCTGACTGAGCATTTCGCCCTTATTCACAAAGGCTGTCCCTCTCAGCGTCATGGCTTCGTTCACATACTTTTTCAGCATATCAACCCCTTGCAGGGCCATCTGCAAGTTGTCAATTCGTTTGGTCGTCCCCTGATTCATCGGTGCATCGTTATTCAGCATGTTGCGCGGCCTCCTTTTCATCTTTTTCCTGTGTAAAGTGCTTTACCACGTCTTCGGCAATGCATGCCGGAACAAAATCGTGTATATCCGCACCAAAGGATGCCGCTTCACGCACGGCAGAGGAAGAAATGCAGGAATGCTCCGGACGCGTCATGAAAAACACCGTCTCCATACCCGGTAGCAGATGGCTGTTCACCTGTGCCATCGTCAGCTCCGATTCAAAGTCGCTTACCGCACGCAGGCCACGAACGACTGCCGCCGCCTGATGCACACGCACATAATCCACCAGCAAGCCATCCCAGCAATCAACCGACACGTTGGGTAAATCCGCCGTCAGCTTCCGAAGCAGCGCCATGCGCTCCTCCACCGGAAAGCAGCCCTTTTTCTGCGGATTATGCATCACCGCCACAATCAGATGGTCAAACAGACGCGCCGCGCGGCGAATCACATCCTCATGTCCCAGCGTCACCGGATCAAAGCTCCCTGGATATACGCCAATCCGCTCCATATCACGTTTCCTCCGTATGCATCAGCCGGAAAAAGCTCACGCCTGCAATGCCATACTTGCGATGGTCGTACAAATCGAACCCATCCGGCACGCTGGGGAATGTTTTTGCTTCATGCTCGACCAAAATAACCGCATCGGGCTGCATCAGCGGACGAAGCGCCTCCATCACGCCCGACAAATCATGCATCGCATACGGCGGGTCGAGGAAAATCAGGTCAAACTTCTCTCCGGCGCGGGTCAGCTGCGTCACCGCGGCCGACCAGTCCATCAGAAGCAAGCGACTGCGGTCTGTCATACGGAGCTTTTGGCCATTGCGCTGCTCCACCTGATGCGCCTGACGATCCTTATCGACCAGCACCGCTTCACTTGCGCCACGGCTGAGTGCTTCAAATGCCATCGCACCGCTTCCGGAAAACAAATCCAGCACCCGCGCACCGCGAAGACGCTGCTGCAAAATGTTGAATACATTCTCCCGCACGCGATCCAGCGTCGGCCGTGTGTCCTGCCCCTGCGGTGCTTCGATGACGGTTCCGCGGGCACTTCCTCCAATGATGCGCATGCTCTCCTATCCTCCGAAAAAACAATCAGTTCAACTGTTCCGGGCCACGCGGCTGCTGCGCACGGGCCTTGCGTTCCTTGTTGGCCTTTTTCTTGGCCTTCTTCTTGCCCAGGGCGATATTGGCATGCACCATCGCACGCACACGCACACCCTGCGTATAGCCCAGGCCGTAGGCAATCATCGGCAGACAGCACAGCAAGGGACTGAGCTGCTCCATCAGCAGCATTGCATCCTTATTGTTCGCACCAATGATGCTGACCACCGGCATCAGGCAGGAGCGGATAATCAGGCGCAGAATCATTTCTGCCGTCAGGCTGTCGCGCTGGGCATACAGCGCCAGACCAGCACCCGTATCCACATCGCTTTGCAGCGCCGTCACCCAGGAGGGCAATGCGCCAATGCTCGTCATCTGACGCTGTGCCATCAGGGCCAGCGCCGTCGCAGCCGCAATCAGCGGAATCGAGCCAATCAGCGCGGTCAGGAAGCCCTTCACCGGATGATAGCAGGCGTTAATTTCCGCCTGATTGAGCATGCGGCCGGATTCCTTGCGCTGGTAGGCCAATTCGCCTGCATTGACCGCCACCGTGCCGGACACAGAGCCGGCCTGGAAGAGAATCATCAGCATCAGCAGAATCAATGCGCCATTGATGATCACGCGCAGCGCGAAATTGTCAAAGCTCAGCACCGCGCCAATAAACAGGAACGCAATGCCCATCATCACCAGATACAGGCAGAACTTCAGTGCGCCACCTACGCAGGAGGTATCCAGCGCCGTTCCGCGCAGGAAGGGTTTTCCAACCGGCTTTACATTGCTGGGCTTCTTTTTCTTTTCAGACATGTTTTTCTCACCTTTCGTTGCCTTGCGGCTTGCTTGCCACCTGCTTTGGAATCTCTTTGCTTCCTATCCCAAACAAAGGGCATGGGTTACAGGGCGTTTGTCTCCCCTTGCTCATGCAGCCATACGCGCCGCACACGATCCGTGGCCGCAAGCAGGACCTCATATCCAATCGTGTCCGACCATGAGCCAAGCTCATCAGGGGTAATGGTTTCCTCTCCATCCGTACCCATCAAAATGACTTCATCGCCCGCCTTGACATCGGGAATATCCGTCACATCCACCATCATCTGATCCATGCAGATACGTCCGACCACCATCGCACGCTTGCCATGAATCAGCACCTGCGCCCGGCTGGATGCATTGCGGTGATAGCCATCACCGTATCCGCACGCCACCGTTGCCAGGCGCATGGTCTTTGTTGCCGTGAAGGTGCAGCCATAGCTGATTTTGTCTCCCGGCTGGACGGTTTTGACGAATGTCACCTGCGTGCGCCAGTTCATTACCGGGCGCAGGGGCAAATTCGTTTTCACCGGTGGATTGCCATACATGGAGATGCCAGCGCGCACCATATCCATGGCCGCCTCCGGCAGACGATGAATCGCCGCAGAGTTGGCGCAGTGGCGCACAATGCCATCCGGCAGCAGCTTGAGCAGGCACTGGAAGCGTTCCAGCTGCATCTGCGTATAGGCCATATCGTCGCCATCCGCATCCGCAAAATGCGTGAACGCACCGGTCAAGCAGACATGAGGACACTGCTTCAGCGCCAGCAGCACGTCCTTGACCTCATTCTCCGTGCGCACGCCGATGCGGCCCATGCCGGTATCCAGCTTCAGGTGCGTCAGCGCCGTCTTCTGGCTTGCCTTGGCGCAGCTTTCCATGGTCAGCACCATTTCCGGCGTGCAGACCGTCAGCGTCAGCTCATGCGCCACACCGGAGGCGATTTCTTCCTCCGAGGACGCGCCCAGCACCAGAATCGGTGCATCAATTCCTGCCTGACGGAGCAAAACGCCCTCATCCGTGCGCGCCACCGCCAGTGCAGATGCACCTGCCTCCAGCGCCGCTTTAGCCACCTTCACAATACCGTGGCCATAGGCATCCGCTTTCACAACGCCCATCAGCTTTGTGCCCTGCGGCAGGGTCGATTTCAGCAAGCGCACATTGTCGCGCAATGCCTCCAAATCAATCGTCCGAACGGGATACTGCTGCATGACGCAGCTCACCTTCCTTATTTGCAACAATCCTGCACGCCTTGGCGGCAGACTGTCTTCTATTATACCATATTCCCCTGCTAAAGAAAAGGGGCAAAACGGATTTCAGCCCATTTTGCCGTCCTTTTCAAGGGATGGATGACATTACTGATGTTGCTTTTCGTGCTTTTCAATCTGGTCGTTCAGCTCATTCACGTTGCCACAGCCCATCGTGACCGCCAAATCACCCGGCTGCAAATGCTCACGCAGGTATTTTTCCGTATCGTCGAAGGAAGGCGTCCAGACGGCGTTCAGGCCGTGCGCACGCATTCCTTCCACCAGCTTGCCGCTGTTCAGGTCTGCCGGATAGTCCTCACGACGTTCGCGGGCGCAGAAAATATCCATCACGACCGTCACATCGGCCTCCTCGGTGCAGGTCAGGTAGTCATTGTACAGTGTGGTGACACGCGCATAGGTATGCGGCTGCATGACAGCATAGACCTTTCCCTTCGCGTGCTCTCGCGCCACTGAGACGGTGTTGCGCATTTCCGTCGGATTGTGCCCATAGTCGTGATACATTTCCGCACCGCAGAGCATGCCCGTCTTTTCAAAGCGACGATGTGCGCCCTTGAAGCGATGCAGGCTTTCCGCAGCCTTTTGCATATCCGCGCCCAGCGCCCAGGCTGCCGCCAAAGCCGCCAGTGCATTTTCCACATTGAAGTTACCCAGCACGTTCAGATGGACATGCGCCACAATCTGGCCCTGAATGCACAAGTCGAACATCGGATAGCTTTCTTCGTCCTTTTTCAGATTGACCGGATGCACATCACAAGCCGCCGTCAGGCCGAAGGTAATCGTGCGGCAGGACAGCGTTTTCAGCTGACGCATCACGCGCTCATCCGTACCGTTGCCGATGGCGATGCCGTTTTCCGGCAGCAGGTGCAGGAACTGACCAAACGTCTGCTCGATTTCGTCAATATCCTTGTAGCAATCCAGATGATCGGCATCAATATTCAGCACAACGGCCAATGCAGGATGCATGTGCAGGAAGGAGCGATTGTATTCGCAGGCTTCTGCGACAAAGATGTCGCTGTGTCCCACACGCACCGAACCGCCGATGGCATCCAGCTTGCCGCCAATGGACACCGACGGGTCACAGTCACCTTCCAGCAGAATTTCCGCAAGCATCGACGTTGCCGTCGTTTTGCCATGCGCGCCGCTGATGCCAACGGCACGGGCATAATGCGCCATCAGCTGTCCCAGCAGCTCCGCGCGCTCCATGGTCGGAATATCAAGGCGCGCCGCTTCCATCAATTCCGGATTGTCTTTTTGGATGGCGGCGGTATACACAATCAAATCCGCGCCATGCACATTTTCTGCCTTGTGACCAATGGCCACCGAAATGCCAGCGGCCCGCACATCCGGCACCAAATATCCATCGGTCTGGTCAGAGCCAGTCACCTGATAACCCAGATCCAGAAGCATCTGCGCCAGGCCAGACATGCTCGAACCGCCAATACCAATCATATGAATCCGTTTCCCGGCAAAATCCTGAATACGTGGTGTGTTCATTGCTATCTCTCTCCTGTTATTCAAGCATTTTCCGTTTGTATTATACTCTATCTACCCCTGAATAATCAAGTCATACGCGCCTTTTTCTATCGGAAAAACTTCTGCAAGGCAAAAGAAAGCCCCGAAAATAGTTTTAGAACAAACAAAAAACTTTCTCAGGCGTTCATTTTCGCATGTTTTGCTTGACATTCGGCACATTTCCTGCTATTGTTGTGAAGGATGTGTCGTGGACATATCCATAGTTTTTTGTGTGCATTCGGCGAATAAATCGCCGCTGAAAGGGAGGATACTAAGCATGACCAAGGCTTTGATTTCCGTCACTGGACAGGACGCTACGGGCATTATCGCCCGTGTAGCCACCAAATTGGCTGAACTCAACATTAACATCCTCGATATTACGCAAACCATCCTGTCGGGCTGCTTCACGATGATGATGGTCGTTGATCTGGACGGTGCGCAGATGGAATTTGCCGCCGTGGATGAGGCGTTCCAGCCCATTCGCGACGAAATGCACCTGAACATTCACCTTCAGCGCATGGATATTTTCGATGCAATGCATCGCATTTAACCGGAGGAGGACAGCATCATGATTGAAACAGGCGAAATCCTCCAAACAATGGCCATGATTCAGGAGCAGAATTTTGATATCCGCACCATCACGCTGGGTATCAATCTGCTGGACTGCTCGCATCCCTCGCCCGAAGCATGTGCGCAGCGCGTGTATGATAAGATTTGCCGTGTCGCCAAGGATTTGGTGCGCACCGGTGAAGCCATCGAACGTGAGCTGGGTATTCCGATTGTCAACAAGCGCATTTCTGTCACGCCCGTCAGCCTGATTTGTCAGGGTGACCCGCGTCCGATTGCCAAGGCACTTGACCGTGCCGCGAAGGAAATGGGCGTCAACTTCCTGGGTGGCTATTCTGCCCTGATGCACAAGGGCGCAACGCTGGCTGACGAACGCCTGCTGGAATCCATCCCTGAGGTGCTGGCCACGACGGAGCGCCTTTGCTCCTCTGTCAACGTCGGCAGCACGCGTGCAGGCATCAACATGAACGCCGTGCGCGACATGGGTCAGATCATCAAGAAGACGGCAGCTCTGACGGCTGATACGGACGGCCTTGGCTGTGCCAAGCTGGTCGTGTTCTGCAATGCTGTGGAAGATAATCCTTTCATGGCGGGTGCTTTCTGCGGTGTGGGCGAACCCGAATGCGCCATTAACGTGGGCGTTTCCGGTCCGGGCGTTGTCAAGCGTGCACTGGAAAGCGTCAAGGGCGAACCCTTTGACGTGGTGGCGGAAACCATCAAGAAGACGGCGTTCAAGATTACGCGTGTTGGTCAGCTGGTCGCCCGTGAGGCGTCGCAGCGCCTGAACATTCCCTTCGGCATTGTGGACCTGTCCCTTGCGCCCACGCCTGCCCGTGGTGACTCCGTGGCGCATGTGCTGACGGAAATGGGTCTGGAAATGGCCGGTGCGCCTGGCACGACGGCTGCCCTTGCCCTGCTCAATGACGCAGTGAAAAAGGGCGGCGTGATGGCCTCCAACCACGTTGGTGGCCTCAGTGGCGCTTTCATTCCGGTCAGCGAGGACATTGGCATGATTGAAGCCGCCGCCGCCGGTGCTTTGACGCTGGAAAAGCTCGAAGCCATGACGTGCGTCTGCTCCGTGGGTCTGGACATGATTGCCATTCCGGGCGACACCACGGCAGAAGCCATCTCCGGCATCATCGCGGACGAAGCCGCCATCGGCATGGTCAACAACAAGACCACGGCCGTGCGCGTGATTCCTGCGGTTGGCAAGAAGGCTGGCGATACCGTTGAATTCGGCGGTCTGCTGGGCTACGCGCCTGTCATGCCGGTTAATCCCTATCACAATGAAGATTTCGTGGCCCGTGGCGGTCGCATTCCTGCGCCGCTGCATTCGCTGCGCAATTAACCCGCGTGTCAGGGGACGATACTGCCCCTGACACGATTTCTCTCATGTCCCCTATGGAGGTTGTATGGGCAATTTTGTAGACCATGTAAAAATCACCTGCAAGGCAGGTAACGGCGGCAACGGCAGCATGTCCTTCCACCGCGAAAAGTTCGTTTTGAACGGCGGCCCGGACGGCGGTGATGGTGGCAACGGCGGCGACGTCTGCTTCTATGCCGACATCAACATGCACACCCTGCTGGATTTCCGCTTCAAGAGCAAGTATACCGCCGAAAACGGCGTGGACGGCGCAGCTGGCAACTGCACGGGCAAGCGCGGTGAAAACCTGCTGATCAAGGTGCCTGTTGGCACGGTCATCCGTGAAGCCGAATCCGGCGCTGTTGTTGCGGATATGGATACGCCTGGCGAAACGCGCACCATCCTGCATGGTGGCCGTGGCGGCTGGGGCAACCGTCATTTCGCAACGCCTACGCGTCAGGCGCCGAACTTCGCCAAGCCCGGCATCAAGACGGATGTTCACACGTTCCTGCTGGAGCTCAAGACCATCGCCGATGTGGGTCTGGTAGGCTACCCCAACGTGGGCAAGTCGACCATTCTTTCGGTCGTCACCAGCGCTAAGCCGAAGATTGGCAACTATCACTTCACGACCCTGACGCCGAATCTGGGCATTGTCCGTCGCCATGGCAAGGACATTGTGTTGGCTGACATTCCCGGTCTGATTGAGGGCGCGGCGGAAGGTGCTGGCCTGGGTCATGACTTCCTGCGTCACGTGGAGCGCACTCGCCTGCTGCTGCACGTGCTGGACATTGCAGGCAGTGAAGGCCGCAATCCGGTGGAGGATTTCGACCAGATCAATCACGAGCTGGCGAACTATGGCGAGCTGGCCGAGCGTCCGCAGATTGTTGTGTGCAACAAGTCCGATTTGCCCGATGCCGAGGAAAATGTCGAGCGCCTGAAGGCACATCTGGCGGAGCTTGGGCTTGATTATCCCGTGTTTGTCGTTTCTGCCGCCACGCATCAGGGCTTTGATGCCCTGCTGGATACCACGGCCGACATTCTGGAGGCACTGCCGCCGATTGTTCACTTCGAGGAAGAAGTGGCCTATGACGACTCCGTCAAGCCCGGCACGTTCGAGGTGGTTCGTGATGGCGCGGTCTATGAGGTGGTCGGCACGTCCATGCAGCGCCTGATTGACTCCGTGAACTTTGATGATGAGGAATCCATGAGCTGGTTCCACCGCACGCTGCGCAAGTGGGGCGTGATTGACGCCCTGCGCACCGCTGGCGCGAAGGAAGGCGACACCGTCCGCATCATCGACATGGAATTTGACTTTGTGGAATAACAGGAGAAATCACAGTATATGAACAGCAAGCAGCGTGCCATGCTGCGTAGCATGGCCAATACCATGGAAACCATTCTTTACATCGGCAAGGACGGCGTTGTGCCCGGCACCATCAAGCAGGCCAGCGACGCCCTGGAAGCCCGTGAACTGATTAAGTGCGCCGTGCAGCAGGGCTGCCCGTTGACGGCCCGCGAAGCATGCACGGAGCTGTGCGCCGCGCTGGAGGCTGAACCGGTGCAGTGCATCGGCCGTCGTTTCGTGATGTATCGTCCCAGCGAGGAGAATCCCCGCATCGTGCTGGAAGACTAATGCCGACGCATCCGTTTGCGCCTGTAGTTGATGCCAACTGTCACACGTTGATTTTGGGCAGTTTTCCGTCTGTCAAAAGTCGTGCAGAGGGCTTCTACTACGCGCACCCGCAAAACCGCTTCTGGCGCATGCTTTCCGCCGTCTATCATGAACCGAATCCGGAGACGATGCAGGAGAAGACACAGTTGCTGCTCCGTCATCATCTGGCGCTTTGGGATGTGATTGCCTCCTGCGAAATTGAAGGCTCCTCCGACGCTTCTGTCCGTCAGGCTGTGCCTGTGCCGATTTCGCAGATTACGGAAACAGCCCACATCACACGCGTTTTGTGCAATGGCAAGCTGGCTGGCACGCTCTATCAGACGCATTTGCAGCCGATTCTGCAAATCGCGCCGCTTGTGTTGCCTTCCACCAGCCCGGCCAACGCTGTCTGGACACTGCCCAAGCTCATTGCATGCTGGCAACAGGCGCTTTTGCCGGAATCAACATAAGAAATGACCCGCTTCCTTCGTTTTCATTCGTTGGAAGCGGGTTTTTATGTCTGTATTATGCCGCTGGTTCGCTGGAAACAACAACTGTCCAGTGCCGTTGTGCTAACTCATCCGCAAAGCTGCTTGTCCGCCATGCGTCCATGGTGCGGTATCGTCCGATGGCTTGCCGTCCAAGCCCGAGCGCATCACAATTTCCTTCCCGCAGCTTTTCCAGCACCGCCATGCAGCTTTGCGCCACTGCGTCAGACACCTCCTCAGGTCTCAAATCCGATACATCATAGCGCAGGACGATGCGACATGTTACGCCGTCATCATTCAGCACCAAGTGGCGACTGGCTTCGGTAATATGCACCGCATGTGATGGCAGAAGCAGCTGCGTCCGCGACAATTGTCCAGCCATCAGGCCGCATAGCTGCATTTCCTCCGGTGATAGCCTTCCTGTCAGGCGACCGTCCTGCCCGATCATCCAGCCGCCGGAGAGGGAAAACGCCTCTCCATCCGCATGTACATCAGCCAGCACTGGCGATTGGCGACTGCCCATGCGAAGCACTGCCGACATGCTGCTGGGCAGAATCGTCCCCTGCTCCTGATGCGCTTCTATCAGCACGTCCAAGGATTTGCTCAGGCGTGTGCCGTTTGTCGGTACGATTTTCTCCATCAGGCTCGCCGTGTCTTCCTCCGTCACGGCCAAGGTGGCATGCAGGCGCAGATTTTCCAGCTGCATCAGCGTTGTGAGCGTTTCCGGCAGAGGTGTTTCCGCTAACCATGCGCGCGAAAAGACAATCAGGCGCATTTGTCCCCAATGCAATCGCAACGCCGCATGGCTCTCCAAGCGTCCCAGCGCATCGGACAGTGTGCGACCTGTCTGTGTCATTGTCTGATAGCCGCCCTGCTTCGCATAATCCGGAATGCGCACCGACACCGTGCAGGACGCTTGATTGCCGTCAATCACCATCGCCACGCAGAAGGCGCGTTCCTCCGGTGGCAGAGCGGAGCAGGCGCTGCACAGCAAGCACAACACCATAAGCAGACAGCATTTTTTCATCCACTTCGCTCCTTTCCGCCGGATAACGCCAATAATGCCATCAGCAACATCAGCGGCGCAAGCAGCCAGGACGATATTGCCTCGAAGAACTGCCAGAGCTGGTTCACATCGAGCAATTGCGTCAGTGTCATGAGCAAAATCAGCCCATACGGCACAGCCTTGCAGCCAGAGGACATCGGCGACATGGCGAACCGCGCCGCCAATTGTGCGCATCCTGTGACCGACAGGAACAGCGTCATCATCAGCAAGCATTGCACCAGTGTGCGCACTGCGGGATGCAGAAACAGCGTCGGCAGCACCAAATGCGTCGCCAACCCCTGGCGCAGCATGATGATTTCCGGCGGAATCGCCAGACAAATGACCAGCATCAGCACCGGCCCGGAAACAAGCACCGGCCATGCCATGCGACCATAGCGCATGCCCTGCGGATGCGGACATGTCAACAATACCATCAGCGGCCACGCCAGCGACCAGCCTGCCGACAGCGCTTGCCATAGTGCAGGTGTGCTTTCTCCCAAGAGCGGCAGCAGATTGTCCCAGCGTGCATCCAGCAGTGCATTGACCGCCGCCAGTATGCCACACGCGCCCAGCACATGCCGCAGCAGAAACACACCGCGGCTCAGCCCTTCCTGCCTCAGGCAAAGCAGCATCACGCCGGAGGTCACCAGCGCCAGCATGAATTGTGTACCGCGTGCGCCAATCCCCTGCGTGAAAAATGTCACCAGTGCTGTCATGGAGGCTGTCCCGTCCACAAGCAGCAATACCGTCAGCAGCAAGCAGACAAGCCAAGCGCCGCCTTGCCCGAAGCATGTGCGCCCCAAGTCCTGCAAGGAGGTGACGTGCCGCCGCCGCATCAGGCACACGCTTGCAAAGTACAGCACCACGCCCGGCAGCAGACAGACAATGCTCATCCACCATGATGCACTGCCGCACAGCGGTAAGATGCGCGTGAGCAGCGTGCGCCCAATGGATACAATGCACATAAGACGCAGCAGCGCCGTCTGCGTTCGCCATTGCGCTTCTGCACGCTTTTGCAGGCGAATTTGTTCCCGCTTCATCGCCTTCTCCTGTCCCAGCGGCGCATCGGGCCTTCGGTACGCACATCTTCCTCCGCGCGGCCAAGCCATGTTCTGGTTCGCTGATACCAAATGGGCCAGCGCGTCAGCAGGTCGGGATTATGCCGTCTGGCGGGTGCAATCGGAGCGGCAAAGGGTGCGCCAAGGCTTTCCAGACTGCACAAATGCACACATAGCGCCGTCATAAACAGCACAATGCCGTATACGCCGAAGATGCTCCCCACACCCAGCAGCAACAGCTGTCCAATCCGTACCGCCAGCCCGAGCGAATAATCCGGCACTGCATACGACCCGAGGCTTGCCACGGCAACGACGATAATCAGCAGCGGATGCACCAGCTTTGCCTCTACCGCCGCTTGCCCCAAAATAAGGCCACTGACCGTCCCCAGTGTTGAGCCTGTCAGCGTTGACACGCGCGTGCTGGCTTCTCCCACGAGGTTGAACATCACAAGCATCAGCAGCATTTCCAACGGTACGGACAAGGGTACCTCTGCCTGACTTTCCAAAATGGAGGTAAGCAGCGCCGCCGGAAGCGCCTGCGGATGGAATGTCACAAACGCCACGAACAGCGCTGGCAGCAGCAGCGCACAGAACAACCCTAGCAGTCGAATCAGCCGCATGAACGATCCATACAGCCAGCGCGACGATGTATCATCCGGTGTGTGCAGCAGATGCATCATGCTGATGGGCAGCACCAGCGCCTGCGGAGAGCCGTCCAGCAGCAATACGATTTGTCCCTCCAGTAGCATCGACACCGCGCGGTCGGGTCGCTCTGTCAGCAAGCATTGCGGCAGGAGCGAAAACGGCGCATCCTCCATCAATTGCTCCAGCGCGCCAATGGACATCACGTAATCGGTGTGAATGCCGTCCAGTCGCGCCTTGATGCGCCGCAGGCACACCTCGTCCACCGCATCATGCAGATACAGGATGCACAGCGATTTTGGGATTGTATCACCGATGGTACGCATTTCACCAATCAGCTCTGGCGTAGGCAGCATGCGCCGCAGTAGCGTGATGCAGTCGCGCAGGGATTCGTTGAACCCCTGGTGCGGGCCCATGACGACGTTTTCCGTCAAGGGCGGTGAAATACTCCGGCGCACAAACATGGTCGCGTCAAAGCTGAACGCGCTTGCAACGCCTTCCACCAGCACCAGCGCATGGCCGCTCATGAGCTGTACAAGGACGTCCTTGATGTGGGTGTACATATGTACACCGCTCAGATGCACGCATTGACGCATCGCCTGTGCCACATCGTCCACCCGTGTCTCTGTCTGCTCCTGCAAGGGCATGAGAAGATAATGCTGCAACATGTCCGTTGACACCAGGCCATCAAGAAAATACACCACCGCATTTTGCCCGAAGGTACGAAAAAAGCGCACGTGTACATCGGGATTGATTTCCCGGTGCAATCGTGCATCCAGCGCGGCGCAGTTTTCGGCAAGCGATGCATGCAGCGTCATTTCTCTCCCTCCTCATCATGCTGTTAAGAGAAGGAAGGCCGTACCGCCTCGTGCGCGACACGGCCTTCCTTCGGGAAAATCACCGGCCTTAGCTTACCAGCGGCACTTGTAGGAGGAGCATTCGCTCTCATCCGCCTTGCCGTTGCAGCAGCAGGTCTTGGGCTTGATCTGCACGTCCATCAGACCACAGATGCCGTTTTCCCCGTGATGCTGACAGCTTTCCACGGAGCAATGGATGCACTGATTCTTCTTCTCCATGCTGATTTGACCTCCCTGAAAATTTGTCGCCCGTTCCACAGGCGCATCGTTCATTCTCTCCAAATTTGCTCTTGTGATTCAGGAAAAAATATGTTATATTTAATTTCGTGCGTCAAAAAAACGCACCCGGGACGCATCGGACTTTCTTTCTGAGAGCGCCGGAAAAAGAAAGGAGTGCTTCTATGTTCAAGAAGCTGCTGACCACTCGTTCCATGTGCGTTTCAGCCATCATTGCCGCCCTGTACGCGGCGTTGACGATGCTGCTGGCGGCCAGCTCCTACGGCGCGATTCAATGTCGCCTGTCGGAGGCGTTCACGCTCCTGCCCATCCTGCTGCCGGAGGCGGTTCCGGGCTTGTTTCTGGGCTGTCTCATCTCCAACCTGTTTTCACCTGCTGTCACCATCTGGGACATTGTGTTTGGCTCCATGGCGACGCTGCTGGCCGCATGCGGCACGTATGCGCTGCGCAAAAAGCCGGTGCTGGCCGCGCTTTGTCCGGTGCTGGCCAACGGCCTGATTGTGGGTACGGTGCTATCGCTGACGCTTGGCCTTCCCGTGGCGCTGACCATGGGCGAAGTGGCCCTTGGTGAGCTTGTGGCCGTGGCGCTGGGCTTTGTGCTGCTTTCGGCGCTGAAAAAAGCAAAATTCGACGCGAAATCCCTGTCGAAGCGATAAGGCAGGCGCATACACCCGATGTTTTCCGGCGAAATCTCCGGCATCAGCATGCCGCTGGTTTCGCCGTTTCTTGTCATTTGAACTTTTCTTTTCCGAAATATGAAAAGACGATGAAAATTGAAAAAATCCTTTCATTATATCGCGATGTGTGATATAATACAGGATGGATTGCTTTATGCTTTCAGGAGGTTACTTGGATGAAGAATGCTGCGCTGTATTTGGCTTCCGGCTCGCCGCGCCGTCGTGAACTGCTTGCCCTGACGGGTCTGCCCTTTGTGGTGGACGCGCCCGAGGTTGATGAGGCATGTACCCTGCCGCCTGAGGAGGCTGTGCTGGAAATCAGCCGCCGCAAGGCTGTCGCAGGTGCGATGGAACATCCCGGCTGCATCATTTTGGCCGCGGATACGCTGGTGGCCGTCGATGGTCAGGCGCTTGGCAAGCCGCACTCTCAGGAGGAGGCTTTTTCCATGCTGACGCTGCTTTCCGGGCGTTGGCATCAGGTGTATACGGGTGTGTGCATCATCGACCCGCAGGGGCAGGCACATCGCCGCGTGGTGGAAACGCAGGTGCATTTCTGCCCGATGACGGAAGAAGAGATTCGCCGCTATATTGCCACGGGCGAACCCATGGACAAGGCTGGCGCATATGCCGTGCAGGGCATTGCCGGCCTGTGGATTGATCAGATTGAAGGCTCCTACAGCAACGTAATCGGGCTGCCCATGCACACCGTGCGCGAATTGCTGGATGAATGCGGCATGCACTGCTGGCGCAGCTGAGCGCCCGCTTGCCGCCAAACGGAAATGAATTGATAGAGGGATGGTACGGATATGCATTTCAAAGCACCCGATGTGGGACTTGATTTGGGCACTTGCAACACGGTCGTTTACGTCAAGAACGAAGGCATTGTCATCAGCGAACCGACGCTGGTGATTGCTCGCCGTGGCGACAGAAAGCCACTGGCGGTCGGTGAAGATGCCCAGCGCATGTACGGTCGCACCAGCGAAACCGAAATTGCCATTCACCCCATCCGCAATGGCATGATTGCCAACTATGATGCCACGGTGCTGCTGATTCGCGCCTTCCTGAACAAGGCGGTTGGCGAAAGCAACCTGGCCAAACCGCGTCTGGTGCTTTCGATTCCCTCGGAGATTGACGAGGTGAACCGTAAGGCGCTGATTGCCGCCGTGCGCGCCTGTGGCCTGAAGAAGGTCTACCTGATTGAAAAGCCGCTGGCAGCCGCCATTGGTGCTGGTCTGTCCGTGTTTGAGCCGGAAGGCTGCATGGTGGTGGACATCGGCGGCGGCACGACGGAGATTGCGGTGCTGTCCCTGGGCGGTCTGGTGGTCAGCCAGTCCATTCCGGTGGGTGGCATCAAGATGGACGAGGCCATTGTCAACCACATCAACCACGAATTCAAGATTGTGATTGGCACGAAGACGGCTGAGGACATCAAGCTGGATCTGGCCTCCGCCATGCCGCAGACGGGCGATGCAAGCATCCGCATCCGTGGCCGCGATCTTGTCTCCCCCAGCGCCATTGAAATTGACTATACCGCCCAGCAGGCGTATGCGGCGGTGCGCGAAACGTGCAAGGGCATCCTGACCGGCATCAAGTGGGTGCTGGAACGCACGCCGCCGGAGCTGGCCTCCGACATTATGCGCAACGGCATCTATTTGACCGGCCGCGCCGCACAGCTCTACGCACTTGATCAGTATATCGCCAATGAGCTGAACATCAAGGTGATTCTGGCCAAGGATCCGGGCGATTGCACCGTCACGGGTCTTGGCTACATCGTGGAGAATCTGGCGCTGCTCTCCCAGCAGGGTCGCATGCCGCAGCTGAATTAACGCATTTGCTTTTGCATGATGCGTATCAAAGAGACAGAGGTGATTGATTCGTCATGGCACATCAGAAGGATGACAAGCAACGGACAGCCTCCGAAAGCAGTCAGGACGGGTTTTATTTTGAGGACGATTTAGAAAGCGTCATTTCCGGTCTGCCCACTGAAGCAGAGCAGGACGAGCCGGAAGGCGTCGTGCCTGCGCCGGAGGATTACAGCAATCCGACAGAAGGCTTCAGCTCCACCGGCATCCGCATGGTCGGTCTTGGCATGACGCGCCCACAGGTGGAAGGCAATGAGGAGGACGCAGACCAGGTGCAGCGTGCGCCACGCCCTGCACGGCCGTCCATGGAATTCTATATGGACGAGGATCTGGCCTCCGAGCGTACCTTTGACGAGCCGATTCCGGTGCACACCGTTTCCCCGGAGGAAGGTGAGGACGCACAGATTGACCGCGGCTATTCCCGCGCCACCGTTCCGCAACGGGAAAGCAAGGAGAAAAAGAGCAAGCAGAAGAAAACACATCCGGTGCTGCGCGCTATCCTGACGTGGGCCATCAGCGTCTGCCTGCTTGGCATTATTGGCATCATGGCGCTTTCCCGCACGATGTATCAGGGCAATTCCGCCCTGCAATTGCCCGAGCGCATTGTCTCTTCCGCCGTTTCTCCGGTGCAGACCTGGTTTGCGGGCATCACGCAGGATATTGCGGATTACTTCTACATGGTGCGTCTGCGCGCCAACTGGGAGGCTGAATACAACCGCGTTGTGTCTGAAAACATGGAGCTGGCGCAGAGCAATGCCCGCGTGGCCGAGCTGGAAAAGCAGCTGGCGCAGTTCACCAACATGCAGGAGGAAATCGCCTCCAACGAGAACATGAACCCGCTGGCCGCACAGGTGATTGCCAAGGAGCAGGGCAGCTACTTCTCCGTCTTCACCATCAACAAGGGTTCGCGCGATGGCGTGGAGCAGTACATGGCCGTGACGATTTCCGGCGCACTGGTCGGATACACCGAAACGGTCTATGACACCACCTCCACCGTCCGCACAATCATCGACTCCGACGCCTCGATTGCTGGCATGATTCAGTCCAGCCGCGATCAGGGCATCATCAGCGGTACGCTGGGCATTGACGGCACGGCGCTGTGCCGCATGTACTACCTGCCCGATGACTCTCTGCCGCGTCCGGGTGATCAGGTGATTACCTCCGGCGTTGGCTTCTCCTTCCCCAAGGGCATCCCGATTGGCACGGTTCGTGAATCGACCCGTGGCATGGAGGAAAACAAGCAGTACGTCGTCATTGAGCCGCAGGCCGACTTCCAGCACCTGGAATACGTGATTGTCCTGCGCTACAAGCCGGAGGCAGAGGCCATTGAGGGCCGCGACACCACCGCCATCTACAACGAGTATGTGCCGCTGGTGACCGCACGTCCCTACCCGACGCTCAAGATTGGTTCGACCATGATGTTTGGCGCCACGGCGACGCCGTCTGCCGAACCCAGCATTACCCCAACGCCTACGCCGTCTCCTACGCCCAGCGCCACGCCCACGGTTTCGCCCGTGCCCACGCCGCGTCCGACGGTGTATGAGTACAACTCCACCTTGCTCAATCCGACGGCAACGCCCACGATGACGCCGACCCCCACGCCGGTGCCTGCCGCGACGCTGCGCCCGGATGATATGGTTTGGGAGGAATAAGCCGTGCGTTATACACTCTGGCGACAGCTGCGCCTGATGCTGGTGGTGTTCATCGGTTATTTGTTGCATGTGACCGTGATGAACTATCTGGCGATTGGCGAATGCACCATTCACCTGCTGCTCATCATTCTTTCCGTCATTATCGTTGGCTATAACCGCCACCGTGCCTTTTGGACGGGTGCCTTCTATGGCATTTTGATGGAAACGATGCTACCGGGTGTGCCGCTGCTGAATCTGGTGTTCTATCCCATTTGTGCCCTGCTGATGTCGCTGTTCTTCACCGACAAAAGCGCCGCACGCTTGCAGTATGAAATGTCCAACCACCGCAGAGGACGGAACCGCAGTGTTTATCTGCGCACGCCGCTATGTGCTTTTTTCAGCACCCTGCTCTTTGAGGCCGTCAAGCTGATTTACATTAACCTCAGCAACGCCGAAATGAGTCAGGAATTCCTCTTCCGGGCGCTTGGCAATGTGTTTCTGACGACGCTGGCCACAATTGTATTGATGTGGCCGCTGCGCCGCTTGCTTGGCTTCTCCGCCCCTGTGTCCAGTGCCATGTCGTCCTGATTGGGCGCGCCGCACCCTCCGCAGATGTTTATACTATTTTTCATCTAAACCATGTCATTCGCACAATGCCTTTTCTCGCATCGGCCATCACCGGGTCAGGCTTTGCTTCGTTCCGCTCGCGCGTACCTCCAGTACGCCTCGCTGCACTCAGCTTTGCCAGAACGAAAATTTCACGATGCTCGGTGCCATGTTTTAGACGTAAAAGTATTATGTGGCAGAAGCAATTTTCCTCTTTATGAAAGGAGGCCAACGATTGAATCAGTACCAGCAGGACAACGGACGCGCACCGGATCAGGTTCGTGGACGCTTCATCGTTTTTATCATCCTTCTGTTCCTGATGTTCGTTTATCTCTTTGGTGGCCTTGTCTCCCTGCAATTGCAAAACAGTGAGGAATACGCCGCCAAAACGGAATCAACGCGAACCAAAACCATTCCCCTGCGTGGCAAGCGTGGCAATATCACCGACAAGAACTCCGTGCTTCTGGCAACGGACGAAATGGTCTACAACGTCACGTTCTATAAGGATGCCAGCGAAAGCACGTCCGCAAAATACAAGGCGTACAGCCAGTCCATTATCGACACGCTGGAAATCATCGAGCGCAATGGCAACGAGCTGGCCTTCAGCTACGTCATTGAACGCAACGAGGAAACCGGTGAATGGCAGTTCAACTTCGGTTCGGGCGTGTCAGATGCGACGTTGCAAACGCGCGAAAAGCAGTGGCGTTCCAATAACTACGTCACCGCTGGCAAGACCTCCAACATCACGGCGGAGGATTGTCTGATTACGCTCAAGCACCGCTATCGCATGGTCAATTCCGTCGAGGAGGAGGCCGAGGTTCGCGCTGCGTACATCGAAAAGTACGGCGACGACAACGGCTACGTCACCTGCCTTTTGGTGGACGAGGAGACAATGCTCAAGGTCATGGCCGTCTTCTCCGAAATGCAGATGAACCTGTATAACTCCCTGCCCATCACGATTGCCAAAAACGTGCCGTATGAAACGGTGACGGAAATTGAAACGAAGTCGATGATGCTGCCCGGCATGGACATTTCCGAAGACACCCAGCGTGTCTATCCCCAGCAAACGCTGGCGGCGCAGGTCATTGGTTATATCGGTAAGATTCCTTCCCGCAGCATGTGGCTGACCCTGCAAGCCAAGGGCTACAGCTACAACGACACCATCGGCCGTGACGGCATTGAGTCCTCCATGGAGGACTGGCTGACCCAGAACAGCTCCCTGCGCAAGGGAAGCCGTGTGGTGGAAAGAAACAACTGGTCTAAAATCGTGCGTGAGCTGTCCTACACCGAGCCGTCGGATGGTAACAACGTCAAGCTTACGCTGGATGCCAACTACCAGAAGGTAGCCGAGCGTGCCATTGCGGACAACGTGGCGCGCATTCGCGACAAGCAGGAATCGCTGATGGTCTCCAACAAGTGGCTGGAAGAAAACCGTCAGCTGATTGCCACCTACGACTGGGAGCATTATCCCCTGGAGCTGGCCGAGCATGGCGTTATGGTCGTGTTGGATATGGAATGCCGCGTGCGTGCAATGGCAAACTTCCCGACCTACGACCTGAACTCGCTGGTCGCCGGTGGCGCAGAGGCACGTGCAATTCTGTCGGATGACCGCAACCTGATGCTGAACTATGCCATCGGTTCGCGTGCCACACCCGGTTCTATTTTCAAGATGGTGACTGGCTTTGGCGCACTGGACTCCGGTGAATTGCAGCCCACGGAAATGATTTCCGACATGGGCTACTTCACCCAGTACAACTCCGACCTTTCCACCGCGCCGAAGTGCTGGATTTCCACGGGCTACCGCAGCCAGCATTACTATCAGACGATTGTCGAGGGTCTGTCCAACTCCTGCAACTACTTCTTCTATGAATGTGGCAGCCGTCTGGGTGAAACGCGTCTGTATCAGTACGCCGCCGAATTCGGCCTGACAAGCAAGACCGGTATTGACCTGCCGGGCGAAGTGCGCAGCGTTGTCGGCAGCCAGAACACCCTGTACGATCCCACGAAGTCCGTCAGCGAAGCGGATCAGGATACCTCGCGCCCGATTATCGTTTTCAACGCCATCAAATCGCATCTGAGAAAGTGCGGTGCGTCCCGTGGCATGGAGTATGACGATGAGCGCCTGTCCACGTGCGCCAAGCGCCTGATGGATATGGCAGTTGCCTACCCTGAATCGTCCTGGGTGGATAACATGCGTACCATTCTGATGGAAGAATTGAATATGCCGCGCACGATGGTTTATTCCAACTCCGTCATTACTGATACGTATAACTACATGAACGATATTAAGTGGGGCGGATCGCAAACAATTCTGACGGCCATTGGTCAGTCGGTTACGACCGTCACGCCGATTGCGGTTGCCCGCTACGTTGCGGCGGTGGCTAACGGCGGTAAGGTCTATAACGTCTCCATCGTCGATTCCATCATTTCGCCCGAAGGCGAGATTCTGTCCAAACGCGACCCTGTGCTGGTTAACGACCTGGTCGGTGAATCCGAAACCGCTCAAAGCTACATGGCGCTGATTCGCACCGGCATGAAGGGCGTTACGGACGACACCGGTACGGCAAAGAACTACTGGCGCGACTTCAAATGGCAGGAGCAAATCGCCGCAAAAACAGGTACAGCGCAGGTTAACCAGATTGACCTGGAGAACAACGGCTGGTTCGTGTGCTTTGCACCATATGACAAACCCGACATTGCCATTGTTGTCTTTGTGCCGCATGGATATTCCGGCGCCATGTGTTCCTACGCCGCGAAGGACTTCCTGAACTGGTACTTCCCCGAAACGGAGAAAACCACGGTGATCTATGATCTGCCGATTGGTAACACCCTTGCTCCATAATAAGGAGGATACGCACACCAACATGGGTACAGCTTGGATTATTGCCTCTGGCAAAGGCGGAGTGGGTAAAAGCACCCTCTCCGCCAGCCTGGGGCTGGAAATCGCCCGCGACGGCCACCGCGTCTGCATCGTGGATGCCGATATTGGCCTGCGCGATCAAGATGTTCTGCTGGGCGTGCAGAACTGCATTGTGTTTGACATTCTGGATGTTGCCAGTGGCGTCTGTCCGCTAGAGGACGCACTTGTTGTGCCGCAGCCGGATACCGCGCCCACGCTTTCCCTGCTCCCGGCCAGTCAGTTTGCTCGTGCCAAGGAGCTGGATGCGAAGATTTTCCGCAAAATCATCCGCGCACTGAAGGCCAGCTTTGACGTGGTGCTCATCGACGCACCCGCTGGCATTGAACGCAGCCTGCGCGGCCTGCTCAATAACGAAATTGACGAGGCCATTCTGGTCTGCACGCCTGATGACGTCTGCATCCGCAATGTGGAGCGCACCACGGGCGTCCTGCGCAAAAAGGGCATTGAGAACATCCGCGTGATTGTCAATCGCCTGAATCCCGATTACATCCGCCGTGGCGATATGTACAGCGCCATGACCGTGGCCATCACGCTGGATTTGCCGCTTTTGGGCGAGGTGCCGGAGGACCCGGAAATTTACCGGGCGCTGCTCAAGCACCGCAGCGTTATGGACGGCCAGAGCGAAGGCACACGCGCCATTTTGCGCATTGCCTGGCGCATGCTGAATCCGGAGAAGGACATTCCCCTGCCGAACTACGGCCAGAAGGAATCGCTCCTGCAACGCCTGTTCCATCATGGACGAAAGGAGGCATTCCGTCATGATTGCTGATGCCAATAAGCGCTCCCGTGCGCACATTGACGTTCCGCTGATTCTGCTGGTATTCGGCCTTTGCTTTGTGGGCATCTACGCCGTGTGCGTGGCGACCTACTCGATTGATTCAACGGCAACAAACCTGCTGGGACACATCCTGGAATCCTCCTCCACGCTCAAGCAGTGCTTCTTCGTGCTGGTGCTTGCGCCCGTGGTCATGACCGTTATCCTTCTCTGCCCCTATCACCTGATTCGCCGCTTTACGCGCACGATGTATGTCGGCTCGACCGTGCTGGTGCTGGTCGTGTGGGTCTTCAACCGTGCAGAAGGCGTGAAGGCGTGGCTGGACATCATTTGGGACATGACCATTCAGCCCTCCGAGTTCATTAAGCTGGCCATGATATTGATGCTGGCACAGCGATTGAGCCAATCGGAGCATCCGATGAGCACGGGACGTGATTTCATGGAAATCATGCTGCTGCTCGCTGTTCCCTGCGCGATTATTTTCTTCTCCGGCGAAACCGGCTCGGCCATCGTTATCGCCTTCGCCTTTGCGTGCATGCTGCTGTTCGCAAATGTTCGCTGGCGTTTGCTGATCAGCATGGCACTCGTTGTGATTTTCGCTCTGTTGGCACTGTATGGCTTCATGATTGCCACGGGCAGTGATGACTACCGTCTGGCGCGAATCGTCGCCTTCATGAACCCGGAATTGTCCCCGCAGGGCGACGCCTATCAGATGCGCCAGAGCCAGATGACCATCGGTGCAGGCGGCTTGACCGGCATTGGCAGCTTCGTGGACGGCTCGATGAGCCAGCTGAACTACGTTCCGGCTGACTGGACGGACTTCATCTTTGCCACCATCGGCGAGGCGACGGGCTTTGTCGGCTGCTCCATCATCGTGCTGTGGTATCTGGCCATCATCCTGCGCATGCTGTATCTGGCGCGTTATACCTACGACCGTCAGGGCATGCTCATCATCATCGGCGTAATGGGCATGCTGCTGTTCCACGTGTTTGAGAACATCGGCATGACGTTGGGGCGCCTGCCCATTACTGGCATTCCCTTGCCGTTCCTCTCCTACGGCGGCTCGAACATGGTCACGAACATCGGCGGTGTCGCACTGGTGCTGAATGTGACGAAGAATCGTTCGCTGACGCAGATTGACAGCAGCCGCAAATTCCACAGCAGCTATAAACGATATACCTGACGTCCCTTTCCTGTAAGGAGGACATGTTCATGCCCCCAACGATTCGATTTACCCGTGAGATTGTGCTGAACGCAGCTTATCAGCTGGTACGCAAAAACGGCATCGCAGCCCTGAATGCGCGCGCCGTTGCCCGGGAACTGGGCGGCTCGACACAGCCGATTTTCCGTCTGTTTGAAAGCATGGATGAATTGTACCGTGAGCTGATTATCTTTGCCTCCCGGCAATTTCAGGAAAAAGCCGAGGCCGACATTCAGGACGCGCCCACGCCCTACATCCAGCTTTGCCTGACGTATCTGCTGTTTTCCCGCGATGAGCCGGAGCTGTTCAAGTTTTTGTTCATGCGCGACCGTTCCAGCGAAAGCGATAGCATTACGAAAACAAACTTCGACCTGATTTTCAACATTATCCAAAAACAGACGACATTGGACGGTGAAACGGCGCTCCAGTTTTTTGAGCGCACATGGCTCTTTGTGCATGGTCTGGCGACATGTATCGCCACAAAATATAGCCCCTGTCAGGACGAACGCTACCTTATCAGCATTGTAAAAGAATGCTATACCGCCGCTGTGAAAATGATGGGGCTGGAAGACCAGTTGAAACTACAGTAACATACCAAAAGGAGGATGAACGATGCTTACCACCACATTCCCGACCATCGACCGGGAAAGCTCCATGCTTGGCTTTGGCTGCATGCGCTTTCCGACGACGCCCGATGGAAAAATCGACGAACCCGAAGCTATCCGCATGGTGCGCCACGCCATTGATAACGGCGTTCGCTACATCGACACGGCGTATCCCTATCACAATGGCGAAAGCGAAATCATTGTCGGCAAGGCACTCAAGGATGGCTACCGTGAGAAGGTCATTTTGACCACCAAGCTGCCCATCTGGAACGTCAACACGCATGAGGACATGATGCGCCTGCTGGATGAACAGCTGAAGAAGCTGGACGTGGAGTATGTGGACTTCTACATCCTGCATGCGATGAATGGCCCGGCGCTGGATAAGATGAACGAGCTGGACTACAAGGGCTTCTATGCCGATGCGCTTGCGCAGGGCAAGATTCGCTATCCCGGCTTCTCCTTCCATGACGATGCACAGGCATTCCTGCGCATCCTGCATGATTGGGATAAGTGGGGCATGTGTCAGGTGCAGATGAACATTCTGGATGACGAGAATCAGGCCACCCTCGAGGGCATCCGCGAGGCCGGCCGTCTCGGCGTGGGTGTGGTCATCATGGAGCCGCTGCGTGGCGGCCTACTGGCGAATCCGCCGGAGGACGTGCGTGGCGTCTATCAGGCATATCCGGAGAAGCGTAGCCCGGTGGAATGGGGCTTCCGCTATCTCTACACGATGCCGGAGGTCGTCACGATTCTCAGCGGCATGAGCACCTGGGAGCAGGTGACGGACAACCTGCGAATCTTCGATCTGACGGAGCGTCCTACCCTGACGGAGGACGAAATGGCCCTTTATCGCCAGGTGAAGGAAACGTACCTGTCGCGCACGAAGACGCGCTGCACCGGCTGCAAGTACTGCCAGCCGTGCCCCAAGGGCGTCCAGATTCCGCGCATTTTCCAGGGCTATGATGGCGCAATGCTCCGTGCGGATAGCTCCTTTGCGGATGGCTATGCACACATCGTTGCCGATCATGCGGATGCCTCCCAGTGCATCCACTGCCGCAAGTGCGAGCGCGCCTGCCCGCAGCATCTGCCGATTACGCGCTTCCTGGAGGAAATCCACGCGGAGTGCAGCGCAAAATAATTTACTCTTCCATTAACAAAACGCCCTTTCCGATGCATGGTCGGAAAGGGCGTTTTTCATGTTCTGTTATCGGTCTGCCTTGATTTGCGCATAGCGGCATACGTCCACAATGCCCTGATTGTTTCGTCCCGATTGGCGCAGCGTTCCTTCATATTTCATACCGTTCTTTTTCATCACGCCGCCGGAGTGCGGATTGTTCACATCATGGCCAGCCTCCACGCGATTCAGGCCCACGGTATCAAACAGAAAATCCATCACGGCCCGCAGTGCCTCCGAGGTAATCCCCTGATGCCACCACTTCCGGCCAATGCAGTAGCCAATTTCCGCCGCCTCAATCACGTCCATCACCTGCACGACGGCAATGTCGCCGACCGGCTCATCGCCGTTGTCCTTGAGGACGATGGCCCAGTGATAGAAGTTTTCCTGCCCATAGTGGCTGACCCAATCGTCCACCACCATCTGCGTGACGGCCTCGTTTGGATGCGTGGGCCATGTCAGAAACTTTGTCACTTCGTCATCCGATGCCCAGTTGCGGTACATCGCCGGTGCGTCCTCCTTCGTATAGCGGCGCAGAATCAGTCGCTCCGTTTCCAGTGTTTGTGTCCCAACATGCTGCATCGTCTGTTCCTCCTTTGTCCCTTGCAAGGATGTAGAATGACGGGATTATAGCATTTTTTCCCGCAACTGTCAAGGGATAAAGGTACCTTTCCGACAATTCTTTCCACTGTGTTGGAAAGCGAACAATTCCGCCATTTCTGTATAACTTCATCAAAATTTCACAGATGAATCATGTTTCAACAAGGAGTGTGGGGAGACATGGCAAGGCGCGCACGCTCTATGTGGCGGCGGAATCCTTCCTGGAAAACAGTTGTAAACACGAAAATTCCCCCACTTTGTTGACCTCGGATTTTGATGTGACGAGACGTGGCAAAGTGGGGTTTTTTATGCAGCAATACGCGGCAGGAACATCATCGTTCCTGCCGCGCGGATTGTATTATTCTTCTTCCGGCAATTGGTATACCTGGAAGTGATGGATTTTCGCCGTACCATGGCACACATACAGCGCCAGGTAATTTGCATCCCCATGACACAGGCGCATGCTGAGCGCAATGGCATCGTTGACATACAGTGTCGCCACATCATGGTCCAGCAGCAGCTTCACATGCATCATGCCCTTGCTGCCCTGCGGCATCACACGATACAAGCCAAATTCATCCAGCTTGCCCCATGCCGTGCGCGGCATCGCCGTGCAGCGCCATTGCTTGGTCAGCGGCAAATACCCCATTGCATAGGATGTATCCTTTGCCGGGTCGTATGCAAAGCGCAAACCGGCTTGCTGCGAATCATCCTGAACCTCCATATCGACTTCCACCAGGCACTTTGCAGGCAGTGGCATGTCGGTGCAGATTTCCGCATAGCCCGCACGGTTAGACAGCGTCCAGACGCCTTCTGCTGCTTCTGCATTCAGCTTGGCAGGCGAAGGCACACTGAATGCCTTGGGATAGCCTTCCGGCATCCGCACGCGCAGGAAGCCCTGTTCATCCTGCCACACTTCATGCGGAATCAGATGACCACCCCACTGGAACGCCCCATCGTCGCGATTGCCATCGCGTGTTGGATTCCAGCCGAAAATGTAGCGCTTTTCGCCATCCGATGCGGTTTTGCCGGCATAGAAGGCGCGGGAATCAAACACATCGTCCTGCGGCGCTTCCCACGGGCCGTACAGAGAACGGCTACGCACATAGCGCGTCCGGAAGTCGTCAGAGAATTCGGAGTAAATCAGATAGTACCAGTCGCCCATCTTGAACAAATCCGGGCATTCATGCGTGAAGTAGAGTTCCGGATCCCACAGGGGCGCCTGCGTCTGCCAGTGCAGCAAATCAGACGACGTGGCATGCACCGTGCATCCGCGCTTGAACGCCGGGCCATCCTTTTTGCGCGCCGCCAACAGCATATGGTACAGGCCGTCCGCATCATCAAAGAAGACGAAGGGGTCGCGCCAGTCATGCATTTCGTAGCCTTCGGGCGCGTAGAACGCTTCGCCCGGACACTTCTGCCAATGCTCCAGGTCATCAGAGACTGCGTGCATCACTGCCTCTTGCTGCTTGCCATCAGGAATCAGGTGGTGGTTGTGACCCGTGTAGAAGATGTGGAAACGCCCTTGTGCATGCAGGACGCAACCGGTGTAAATGAACAAGTCCTGCTCCTCATGCGTGCCACGAGAAATCATCTCGCCCTTTTCCTCAAAGTGTACCAAATCCGTTGACACAAGCTGACGCCACGGGCAACCTTCGCCATATGTCTGCGTGTCGCGGTAATCGTGCAGATAGAACAGGCGGAATGCACCATCCCAGTAAAAAGGCACAACGTCTGCTAAACAACCATCAGCAGGCTTGTAATGAAAGTAGCGCATTGCTCTCAAGTCCTCCTTCTCACATCAAAGCACACGACGGAAACTGCATACCTGGTAGAGTTTGTGTTCGTTTTCCACGGTCAAATGGTCGCCATCCGCATGTAGCGTCATCCACGGAATCTCGTCTGCCTTCAGGTTCGCGCTGCAACCATCGTCACAGGCCAGGCGGCATGTGCTGCTTTGCGCGCCATAGGCGGTCACATCCAGCTCGAAGATGGTGTCCTCCGTCAGATGCTCCTGCGGCTTGGCCAGCACGAGCAGCGTGCCTTCCCGGACGTACAGCGGCACTTCATCCAGCGCGGGCGTAATCTCCTGCCAAACGCCACCGTCAATCTTCTTGCCAGTCTTCACTTCATACCAGACGCCCTTGGGGAAATACACCCGGCGAGAATCACCCTGATTGGCAATCAGCGGCGTAGCCATCAGGCCATCACCCAGCATAAACTGATCGTAAATGTCCTTTACCTGCGCATCGTCGGCAAAATCCATCACCAACGGACGCACCGGCGGCACACCGTTCTCATAGTAGTTCATGAACGCAGTGTACAGATGCGGAATGAGCTGCATGCGCACTTCCAGCAGACGACGGCACATATCCGTCAGCTCCTGATGATTTTCCAGCAACTCGCCTGCATGATTCTTATCCAAATCAAACTGCATCCACGGCGGCATCGGAACCATATAGCTATTGACTACCGTCTGCGGAGAAACGACCGCTGCCGCAATACGACGGAGCAGCTCCTTCTGCGAGTCCGCCTGACGAACCTCGGGCGTCCACAGAATGCCGCTGAACGCTGCACCGGCCATGCCGCGGATGAAGTCGGTGTGGTCATACAAATCGCTATAAAGCACATAGGGCATCGGCGCGGAGAACGGACCCGTCTGACGCACTTCACCATACGTGCGCTGATTACGGCGCAGATACATCTCGTGAATCGTCTGCTGATACAGGTTACCGAAGATGGCATGCATTTGCTCGCCATCCATTCCACCGGGGAATTCAGAGAAATCCGGGAAGCCCCAGTTCGCCGTGAAGTCGGAGCTGTCGCATTCATCCAGCTTGAAGCCATCCACGCCCTGCGCAACCAGCTTATCATGATGCGCCTGGAAGACATCGCGCGCGCCCTTCGTCGTGAAGTCCGGCACGAGACCGTTCCAGACATAGTTGTCACCCGAATACGGCTTAATATCTTCAAAAATCGGGCTGTCGGGATGGACATACGCATGCTCCCACAGATTCACGTGATACCCCAGCTCACGCATTTCCTTCATGAAGGCATCAGGATCGGGATAGCGCTCCGGATCCCACTTGTACGTGCAGGAGTAGCCATGCGTCTGCCAGCCGGGTTCCAGGCCGAAAATATCGCAAGGAATATGCTGTTCGCGCAGCTGACGCGCCAAGCGAATCATGTGCGCACCATCGCCCGGCATATAGCCGCGATACATCACACCCAAACCCCAACGCGGCACCAGCGCGCCGCCACCGCTGAACAGGTTGTAGCGTGCCACCACGTCCAGCATGCTTTCGCCGCAGAAGATGTAGACGGACACGCCTTGCGCCCCTGCTACATCAATAAACATATTGCCGCTGCCTTCCTTAATCCACCAATGGCCATTCGGCGTTCCGGCAGATTCAAAGCCTTCCAAATCCTGACGGGAGCCACGCATTTTCACGTTTCCCGCATGGAAGGCCACATGACGGCACGTATCCACCAGCACACCATATCCCTTGCTCGTGACATAGAAGGGCACGGGCGCGTGGCTGTCACCATTGTCTGACACAGGGTCACTGTTGGCACGCAGCGTCTTTTTCAGACCCGTTTGACGGAAGGATTTCAGCGTCAGGCCAAGGCCGTAGACCTCCTCGCCCGGCTCCAACGGCAATTCCACCAGAAAACCGGACGGACGTGCCTTGGTGTGAACCTCATTCTCCGCAAAGGGCAATGCTGTGTCGGAAAGCTTGTTTAGCTGTTCCCAGCGGGATTGCGGCTTCAGAATCTGATACGGCGTCAGTGCTTCTTCCGTACCCAGTCGCATGACATAGATACCATTTGCCAGCTTTTCCACGGTCATTCCTCCTGAATGCTTGTAATTTGTTTGAGTAGCTCCTCGGCCATCCGTTCATGTCCATCATCGTTGGGATGCAAACCATCCGGGATATACAGCGCGCGCTGCGTTTCATCCTCCGGATCGAACAAGTCGGTATGGAACAGATCGCAGAACGGCAGGGACAAGCGCTCTGCCGCGTGGCGCAGTAGCTCCACATAGTCCTTGAGCGGCTTCCCAGTTGCAGCGTTCAAATCTTCCTCGTTTTGGCGCCGAACCGGAGAGATGATGACGATACGCATCTTTTCATTAATACCGCGCAACGTCTGAACGATGATGTTCAGCGCACCGTTAATTTCAAACGGACTGCAGCTGTCCTCATCGCCAAACAAGCCATCGCCAATGCCGTAATCGTTCGTGCCACCAAAGATGAAGGCAACATCTGCATCCCACGCTTCTTCGGGCAGCGTTTGGGCACGCACCACAAACGCACCTGTGCGCCAGCCAGGCGCCTTATTACGGGCGATAGACGTACCGCCGATGCCGTAATTGAGCGCCTGCGCAGCACCTGCCATGCGGCAGATGCGGTTCAGGTAGATGTTTTTCTCCTCATTTACGCCCGTTCCTTCCGTGATGCTGTCACCCAGGAACAAAAGCTTCTTCCCTTTTAGCTCCATTTTCTTTTACCCCTTCACGCTGCCCATCACAACGCCCTTCACAAAGTACTTTTGCAGGAACGGATAGACAAGCATAATCGGCACCATGGATACGACAATCTGAGCGCACTTGCTCGTTCGTGTCGAAATCTTGGACAGCAGATAGGCATCCTGCGAGCTGACGTTGGTGAAGTCATAGCTGACAATAACCGAACGCAGATATGTCGCCAGCGGATACGTTTCGGGAGAATTCATGTACAGCATGCCATCAAACCAGGAGTTCCAATGGCCAACCACCGTGAAGAGCAGCACCGTTGCCAGCGTTGCCATCGACAACGGCACATACAGCTGTAGCATCGTGCGCAAGTGACCCGCACCATCAATGCTGAACGATTCGCTCAGCTCCTTGGGCAAGCTGCGGAAGGCATTGAGCGTCAGCAGGATGTTATACACCGGCACAGCACCCGGAAGCACCAATGCCCAAATCGTGCCCAGCAGATTGGCCTGCTTCACCGTCATGTATACCGGCACCGTGCCACCGCCAAAGAGCATCGTGAACACGAAAATCCACACATACACCGTGCGCATACGGAAATTCTTGCGCTCCATGGACAGCGGATAGGCGCACAGCACAATCAGAATCATCTGAATTGCCGTACCCAGCACCAGACGCTTGAGTGTCACAATCAGTGCATCAAAGAAAGCAGATCGCGTTAGAATAAATTCATACGCATCCAAGCTGAACTGCTTGGGCCAGAACAGGACATTGCCTCTGGCAACCTCTGCGCTGTTACTGAAAGAAATCGCAACGGTATTGATAATCGGCGCTGCACACACCACGGCCAGAATGGTCAGGAGGATTACGTTTACAACGCTAAAGATTTTCTCGCCTCTTGAGCGAAACTTCATTTTGTCATTCCTCCTCTTTAGAAAATGCGATAATCCGCAAAGCGATATGCAAGATAGTACGACGAGCAAATCAGAATCATGGAGATGACCGACTTGAACAGACCAACAGCGGTTGCAATGGAATACTGCGCCTGGTCAAAAGCAAGACGGTACACCAGCGTATCCAGAATATCGCCCGAGTCCATTACCAAACTGTTCAACAGCATGTACACCTGATCAAAGCCTGCATTCAGGACGTTACCCAGCGACAGCGTCGTCAGCAGCACAATCGTCGGCAGGATGCCCGGCAGCGTGACGTGAAGCGTCTGCTTCCAGCGGCTTGCG
Organism: uncultured Faecalibacterium sp.; assembly: GCA_964464815.1. GTDB lineage: Bacteria > Bacillota > Clostridia > Christensenellales > Aristaeellaceae > UBA11524. The sequence goes on along the minus strand of CAYXHF010000001.1, from coordinate 153,742 downwards.
CCGTCAATTGCCGCCGCTTCATACAGCGACAGGTCAATGGCGGTCAAAGCCGACATATACACAATCGTGTTAAAGCCGAAGCTCTTCCAAACGTCTGTCACCACCAGCACCGCCGGGAAGGTATCATTGTTCGTCAGGAAGTTGACCGTATTGCCACCCAGCATGCGGATAATCTGATTCACCACACCGTCCGTGCCCAGCACGTCCAGAATGATACCGCCGAAGATGATCCAGGACAGGAAGTGCGGCATATAAATCACGGTCTGAATCGTGCGCTTAAAGCGATTCTTTCGCACTTCATTGAGCATCAGAGACACAACAATGGGCACGACCATGTTGAAGATAATCTTCAGTGTGGAGATGTACAACGTGTTCCAGAGCACATTCCAGAAATTCGGCAGCGACATCACGAACTTAAAGTTGTCCCAGCCAACCCACTTGGCACTAAACCAGCCCTTGAAAACCGTGAATTTCTGAAAGGCCATCACGTTGCCAACCATTGGCACATAGTTAAACCAAATCAAGAGCACCAGGCCCGGAATCAGAAACAGATGCAGCGGCCATTCCCGTTTAAGCGCGCGAATCGGACCGTTCTTTTTCTTTACATATGACGTCTGCTGCGCCATTCTTACTCCTCCAGTCATTCAAATAGGGGCGAGCAAGCATTGCCCGCCCCTTTCTGGGGATATCCCGCATATTAGTGCAGGCTGACCCACTCGTTCACTTCTTTGGTGATGTCGGTGCCGCCCATCTGATACCAACGTGCGACTGCGTCATCAAAGGCATCCACGGGTTCCTCACCCATGATAATCTTCGTGAAAATCGTCTTCAGGTTGTCTTCCAGAATGCCCATCTTGGAGGACATCGTTTCGGTCGTGCCGCCAAACGCCGTGCGCTGCAGGCTGTCCAAATCGTATTCCTCCACCAGCACCTTGAAGGCCTTCACCTGATGATACTGCATGTAGTATTCCGTGTTGCCGTTATCCATGTACTCCACACAGGGCTGATACTTGTCCGTCTCGGTCACACAGTCCTTGAGCAGTTCCGGATTACGCGTCACGATGGCTTCCACCAGCTTGTTCAGGGCTTCACGCGTCAGGCTGTCCGGCGTGGAGGTTGCCACAACCGCCAGATGGTTGACCTGAATCGTCTGACCATTTTCCCAAACGGTGATGAAATCCGGCTCGTCACGGCGGTCGCCGTAAACCAGATCATTGTGCGCATTCAGCATCTTGATGATTGCCTCGGGATGCTCACAATCCTTGCTGATAACGTAGTAGTTCGTTGCGGAGAAGCCCACAGAAGCCTTCGCCGGCGTTTCGTCTGCGCTGGGCGCACGAACGGGCGTCCACACCATATCGGGGTCATTGCTCAGACCCACACCAAACTGGTATACGTTCCAGTTCTGGCCGTAGGTGATGCCGTACTTGCCGCCCATGACTTCTTCCGTCACCTTGCTGGAATCCTTCACGGCGAATTCATGGTCAATCAGGCCATCCTGATACGCCTGCGCCAAACGCGCCAGCGCTTCCTTCATTTCCGGCTGAACGGTGCCATAAACGACGTTTCCATCGTCCTGCTTCACCCACGTACCCGGATACGCATGATAGCCATTGAAGAAGCCCGTCAGGGACGTAATGCCGTCAAACAGGTAGTTACTGACAGCAATGCCGCCGGTGTTGTTCAGACCGTCCTGGTCAGGGTCATTTTCCTTGAATGCCTTAGCGACTGCCAGCACTTCTTCCAGCGTCGTGGGCACTTCCAGACCCAGGTTGTCCAGCCAGTCCTGACGCACCCACAGCATACTCGGCTCGTAGCAGTTCGCGCTCACATAGGGCAGTGCGTAGAGCTTGCCATCAAAGGTGGCAGAACCCAGTGCGTCGCCGCCGTCACCGCTGAGCAGCGCCTTGGTCAGGTCAGAGGCGTACTTGTCATAATACTCCGTCAGGTCGCAGAGCATTTCAGCCTCCACCAGCGTACCCATCTGTGCCGCAGAAACCTGCAGCAGGTCAGGAATCGAACCAGAGGCAATCGTGACGTTCACCTTGTTGTTGTACTCCGAGGACAGAGCCGTCCAATCGTAGTCAATCTTGATGCCCAGATTGTCCTGGTATTCGCGCGACCAGATGTTGTTGTACAAATCCCAGCCTTCCGGATAGGACCAGGTGGATTCCACAGCTCGGCCCACGGAAATGCTGATTTCCGGATCGTACTTTTCTTCTGCCAGCGCCGCCGTGCTCAGCAGCATTGCGCCGGAGAGGAGTAGAGAAACTAACTTCTTCTTCATGATAACCCTCCTGTTCAGGTTCGATTTGTAATTTTATTATACCAAGATTGCCATGAGCGCAAAACTCATCATTTTGCATTACGAGTTACCATTTCTGCACTTTTCTCGCCAATCACGTGGCGCCATTCCACTCATTTTCTTGAAGAAACGGTTAAATGCCTGCTCTGACCCGAAGCCAATCACCTTGGCTATATCACGGTGCAGCATCGTTCCTTCCTCAATGAGCTTTTTGGCATGCTCTATGCGCACGGTGGAGATATAGTTGGTCAGTCGCTCCCCTGTAATCTGCTGATAGCAACGTGCCATGTAATATGGGTTCATCCCCACAAGCTCGCCCAGATGCGGCAAGGACAAGTCTCCGCCCAGGTTTTGTTGGATAATCCAGTGTAGGCGCTGTACCATGTCGGCATCGGATGTGATGGTCTTTTGCGTCTTGATTTCAAAGACGGCATCGGAGATTTGGGACAACAGGCTCATTGCCTGCTGAAACGGCATCCGCCACAATCCACCAAAGAGAACGGATGTGTCTGTCTTCTTTTCCAGCTCCGGCCAGAAGTTCCAGCGGTTCAGCTGGCTGGTAATCATCACCGCAATGCGTCCCATGATTTCCAGCTGTACGTATGCCTTGCTGTCGTCAGGCAGTTTTCCGACCGTATCCACAATCTGTTCCAGCGTCTGAAAGAATTCCTGACGGTTGCCGTTTTCAATGCATACGTACAGATAATCAATACGCTCGATTTCCTTGTTAATCCATTCTGATGTCATTTCTGCCTTTTCTGTTGCCGGCGTTTCAATGAGGATAGCTTCCTTTCCTCTTGCTCCATAGAGCATGGTTTCCAGCCGAATGCGCTTGTCGCTAATCTGCTGCCATTGGCATACATCCTCCGCCAAAGCGAAGGATATCGTTCTGTCCAGCAGCAGTCGGCATTTCGTCTGACCGGCCTCAATCGTTTCATTTAGATAAAGGGACGCATGCTTCCATGCCGCTGTATTGTCGCGCTTGGGCTGCATGAACCATGCAATGCTGCCCGGCTGATAGACCGTACCATAGCAGCGGTAGTATGGCTCCATCGCATGCTCAATCATCTGCTTTACGCCTTGCAGAGAGGCTTCCTCAACCCATTTGCGCTGGCTTTCCATCGCATCTTCCTTGCCGATGCATAGCAATACCGGTTGGTCAGCATCCAAATCCATCTGCATGGACGCGAACGTTGACTGAATTTCCTCGTCACTGTGCGCACCTTGCAGAAGTGATACGAAAAACTGATCGCGCATGGAGACAAGCAGCTCTTCCAGGCGCTCTTTGGACAAAGCTTCTGCTTCCCGCTTTTCTTCCTGCTCTAGCGCCTCCAGGGTCTGGCGAACCGTCTGGATAATCGCGTCCTTACCTTCCGTTTTGAGCAGATAACCACACGCGCCGTTGCGCATCGCCTGTTGAATATAATCGAAGTCCGGATAGCCCGTCAGGAATAAGGTTCGGCAATGTGGCCAGTTTTCCAGCACCCGCTTTTGCAATTGCAGGCCATCCATCCCCGGCATGCGAATATCCGAAATCAATACGTCCACACGCATTCTTTCCATGATGCTGCATGCTTCTGTTGCGCTAAAACACCCGTGAACCTCCACATTCAAATCTTCCTGACTTTCCAGGTAGAAAATGACGCTCTCCACGATATAAGCCTCATTGTCCACCACCAGAATCCTGTACATGTTCATTCACCTCCACACGCAGAATCAAAGTTGTCCGTGTTTTCCCATCGTCCAAGCGGCTAATTCTCAGGCCACAGCCGTCCCCATAATACAGCTTCAAGCGACGATGAATGTTAATCAGCGCCGTCACTTCAAACTCGCCGTTATCTGCCGCATCCAGGCGCGAATGCAGCTGCTCAATCTCCTCATCGGTGATGACTGTGCCAGAATTGTCCACGTGAATCATCAGCAGGTCGTCTTTTCGCTCGGCCCAGACATGCAGTTCACCCTCGGAGACATTTTCCAATCCATGCACATAGGCATTTTCAATCAGCGGCTGCAAAATCAGTCGCGGCACCTGCATGCCGACCAAGTCCTCTTCAAACGGCTCAAATGTAACGTGGATGGAGCGGAACCGAATCTGCTGCACCTCGCAGTATGCCCACGCATGACTGATTTCGCGCTGAATGGAGACGAATTCGCGGCCACTGCGCGTCACGAACTGGAAGTAGCGTCCCAGCGTCCCCAGCATCTGATCCGCAGCCTCATACTCGCCCATATTCAGCATGCCCTGAATGATGAAAAAGCTATTATAGAAAAAATGCGGATTGATTTGTGATTGCAGCTGCTTCAGCTGCGCCTGTTGGGACAGGATGCGCTGTTTGTATACCTGATCAATCAGCTCCTGAATTTTCACCATCATGTGATTGAAGCTATTGTACAGTTTTTCAAACTGACCATGCTGACGTACCGTTAGACGCACATCGTAATTGCCGTTTTCAACCTGTGTGAAGGCATCCATCAATCGCATCAGTGGCAGATGAATCGTCTGGAACTCCCAAACGGCCGCCACAATTGTCATCACCAGGGCAATCAGCACCATGGTGACAATCAGTATGTCGATACGCTGCAGACGCGACAACACAATTGACACCGGTGTGCAGGAGATGATATAGCCACCAATTTCCTCACAGCTGGCCCAGCTCAGCACACAATTTTCCCCTTGATAGACAATCGTTTGCAATTCGTTGCCATTCTGTTCGGCTGCCCGAATGGCCTGATACACGTTCTGCATTGCTTCGGTATCGGCCTCTGCGCCAGTGGTCAGACACAAGTTCTCACCAATGATGAAGGCTTCCCCCTTTTCCTCTGGTGCAATGCCGCGTAACGCTTCCTGGAGGCGCTCCTGCTCAATCTCAATTGCCATCAGCATGGACGGATTAAGCATCAGCTGCTGCCCTGATGGGTACACAGAACACAGATACAGTCGTCCATCATACACCGTCAGCAAGCCAGACCGCATGTCGCGATTCAGAAGCGAACGCATCTCCTCTTCTGTAACTTCCAGGTCACAGTTCACCGCGTCCACCTTGCGCTCCATGGATGGCATGTAGATGCTGATATTGGCCGCATACGGACTCATTTCACGCAGGAGCTTTAGCTTCTCGCGCGCCTTATTGATGACCTCTACACGCTCATAGTCGGACATGACATCATAAAACACCGATAGCTTGATGAAATCACTATCGTTGACACACTGATACGTGCTTTTCTGCATCCGGGCAATTTCCTGCGCAATTGCCTCTCCATAGAAGGATATTTGGGCCTGCTGTGTTTCCCTAACCTCCCCTAATGCGGATTCCCGTTGCATTTGATTTGTGCGCACTGCAATTACACAAATGGGAATAATCACAGCCAGCAAAATCAGTAGCAACCTGGTATACAGTGGCATTCTCTTGAGTTTCATTCCAGCCGCCCAACCCTTTCCCTTCCATTTTCCAAAACGCCGAAGGGAGCTGTCAGATTTCCCAACAGCTCCGAACGGCTCATGCCATTAGTCTACGTATTCTGCCAGTACCTGGATGGCGGTTTCATCATAGCTGATGTTTTCTTCCAGCGCATCCAGCAGGACATCCAGCGTATCACCTTCCTGCACTTCCTGCGTCAGGATCAGGCGATAGGTTTCCTTGCCCAGCTTGTAGAAATCGCTTTCCGCCGGCCAGATTTTCTCACCATTCTGATGGACGGCAATACCCGTGCTCGTGGGGCTCATGTCGGGCGCACCAATACGGGCAATCACCATCAGCTTAACCGTACCCGCACGCGGTGCCGTGAACTCCATGATGGGATCAGCACCGGTGGACGGATGCATCGCGGTACGCATGATGAGCAGGTAGTTATACGCTTCTTCGCCATTGCCAGTGAAGTGATCGTCGGAGCGAACGAACGCCAGCTTGCGGATCTTACCAGTTGCCTTGTCCAGGTACTTGTAGCTCCAGCCGTTGTTCTCCTTCGCGCCCCAGTTTTCGTTATGATCCGGCACGAACACCTTGTCCGCCAGTTCTTCCTTCACCTGTGCGTTATAGCCGTTGTAAACCACCTGATAATCCTTAATCCAGCCTTCACGAGCGTCACCCGTGGTGAACAGCTCGAAATACAGCATCGTGCCGCGCTGCACGGTCAGGTTTGCACTCACCTTCGTGAAGCCGCCTTCCGCGCCATCGGTCGTCAGCAGGACGCTTTCCTGACCGTTGAGCGGAACGATCTGGCCATCGACGACCAGACGCACCGCCACACCGCCAGTACCATGGGTCAGGGCGCTGAATTCAATGTTGCCACCAATGGGTGCTTCAAAGGCATACACCGGCACGCTGCCGCCTTCGCCCACAAAGCCAGAGGTCGCATTGATGAAGTACATTTCCGCCACCGCACCGGGATCAGAGGCGAACGCATTCACCTGCCAGCCGATGTCGGATGCCGTGCGATATTCCATGGGGATGTAATTGCCATCGGGCGTCTTGACCAGGTAGGACCAGCCGTTGTTGCCCTGAATGCCAAACTGCTCCATGTCCGGCGTCCACTGCTTGCCCGGATCGACATAGCTAGCCGCCGCCTGCGCTGCTTCTTCCATCTTTTCGTTGCGAGCTTCTTCCTCGTTCACTTCCAGAGAAGCATCAGCTGCCAGATAGGTCACGGAGTAATCCTTCATCCAGCCTTCGCGATTGCCACCAGTGGTGTAACCAATCACGTAAATCTTCTGGCCAGCCTTCACGTCCATACGAGTGAAGTGCGCGGTGAAGCCAGCATCCGCACCCGTGGTGTTGAAGGTCACGTCGTCACGAATCAGCTCTTCATCCAGCAGAACCTTCACATGCATGTCTTCCTGACCATGGGTCGAGAAAGCCAGCTCGATGCGGCCGTCGTTAGGCACGGTGAAAGCATACACAGGCAGCGTGCCAGCTTCACCCGTGAAGAAACTGTTGCGGTTGATGAAGAACATTTCAAAGTCAACACCAGGGTCAGAGGCAAACGCCAGCTGCTGCCAACCAATGTCAGAGGTAGCGTAGTAGCCCATTTCAGAGTACGTGCCGTCCGTCTTCAAGCACAGATAGCTCCAGCCGTTGTTGTTCTGGATGCCCCACTGCTCCATGTCCGGCGCATACACGCTGGATTCCGCGACATCATTGGCGGTATTGCTGTTGTCGGTGGTGTTGTCAGTATTGCCGATGTTACCAGTGTTGCCAGTATTACCGGTGTTGCCGGTGTTGCCGGTGTTGCCAGTGTTACCCTCGTTGCCGGTATTACCCTCGTTGCCACCCTGAGAATTGTCGTTCTGCAGGTAGGTCACAGAGTAATCCTTCATCCAGCCTTCGCGGTTGCTGCCCGTGGTATAGCCAATCAGGTAAATCGTTTGGCCTGCCTTGACCTCCATGCGGGTAGAGTGGTTGGTGAAGCCAGCATTCGCACCCGTGGTGTTGAAGGTCACGTCGTCACGAATCAGCTCTTCATCCAGCAGAACCTTGGCATGCATATCTTCCTGACCATGGGTCGAGAAATTCAGTTCGATGCTGCCATCGTTCGGCACGGTGAAAGCGTACACAGGCAGCGTGCCCGATTCGCCCGTGAAGAAGCTGTTCTGGTTGATGAAGAACATCTCCAGATCAGCACCAGGGTCAGAGGCAAAGGCCGACTGCTGCCAGCCAATGTCAGACGTCGTGTAGTAACCCATCTCCGAATACGTGCCATCTGTCTTCAAGGACAGGTAACGCCAGCCGTTATTGTTCTGGGTACCCCAATTGTTCATGTCCGGCGCGTACACGTTGGACGGCACTTCGCCAGCCGAAGGCGACGACACCGGTGTGCTCTCCGCGCAAACGGCGGAGAGGCACATCAGGCATGCCAGGAAGATGAGCAGCAACTTTCTTTTCATGGTTTGGTTCCTCCTTTTATCTTTGCCCAGAGGATTAGTCAACCTCCAGGTAAGGTTCACCCCAGAATCCCATCGCACCATTGCCTTCCACACTCATGGTCAGCAGAATCGTCTGGCCAGCATACGCTTCCAACGACGTCTCCACTTCCTGCCATGCGTCCTCGCCCGACTGTTCCCACTGGGCCAGCAGCGTTTCGTTCACACTCAGCGTGAAGGTCACCTTGCCAGTGCCGGAAACCTCCAGCAGCATTGCATGGAAGCTTGCCTTTTCTTCCGGCAGCGTCAGCAGGTAGGTCGTGCACAGCGCACCATCTTCCGGCGGCAGAACCGTCAGGCCGTTGTACATGTCGTCATGCGCATCGAGCACCTTTTCCACCGGCTTCTGGCCTTCCGGCACATTCTTCTGCGTACCATCGTTCATACGCCAAACGGACACACCCGCCGCACAGGCCAGGTCGATGTAATCCTCGGCCTTCGCCTGCTTGTAAATGAAGTAGATGGTGTCGCTGATGGGGCATTCCACGCGATAGGTCTTTTCACCCACGTTCTCGACCACAGCCTTACCGGAAATGGACATAATCTGCTCCGCTTCCTGCTCAGTGACAATTTCGTAGGTGATAATCTGTTCGCGTTCACCACGGCTCTGCACCACCTGCGGCGCAACAAGGACCGTCGAGTCGTTTGCGGTCGAGGGGCCAGCATGGCACTCGATACGAACCGTGATTTCGCGACCTTCAAACTGGGTCAGGTCCATCTTAACCGGCGTACCGATTTCAGATGTCACATACACTTCCGTCGAAACAACATTGGAGGGATCATCCTTGGCCCACGCCATGAACTTGTATTCGACACCATCGCTGGTCGCAGCATTGGCCGCAGACGCCATAGCGGGCGATGCCGTGAATACAGTCTCGCCATACTCTTCCAGCAGGATGTCAGCTTCCAGCCATGCATAGCCAATCGGGGCGCCTTCCGATGCCCACGGCGGATGGAACTTGGCACGGTCGCCCCAGTTGCGGATTTCCGCCTTGGAGGGCATTGTATAGTCAAAGCCATTCGCCGAAGCAAACTCAGCCGTTGCATTGGTAACGCCAGAATCCAACGTTTCGCCTGCACGCATCACACCGTCATACTTCAAGAAGTTGATAGTGCGCTCGTTGCTGGGCACAATTTCCTGAATACCAATGACCAAATAGTCGTCATTTTCCTCAAAGTCACGGATATTCAGATTCTTCTCAATCTCCGTGATATGGGTCTGGTTCGGGTCAAAAGGCGTATTATCCACCAGATAGGAAGTTTCGCTATCCAGACCCATCACCATACCGTCATGATAGATGCGCCAGCCCGGAATGCTGCCATCAATGGGCGCAGTTTCTACGCCTTCGATAAAGCGCACGGAGACTTCCTCAGGCTTGGATGCATCCGCCACAAAGTACGTGCCCCATGCATCGCGCTTCCACTGGGCAATATGACCGTCCTTGCACTTCAAGGAGAGCAGCACATCCTCTGCCCATTTCGAGGTATCAATCACCGGTTCGTTTTCCATGCGGAAGTTGGCATCCCACAGCGCCAGCTTACCCGTCAACGTCGGATTCATGATTTCATCCAGGTTGAAGCGGTACAGACAGGTAATGTCATTGGCGCGCTGGTTGCCAGAGCGATACCATGCCTGCCAGTACTTTTCTTGCGCTTCCTGCGTCGTCGGCAGAGCCGGATAGTGGTACACGTTAATCTGCTCTTCAAACAAGAAATTCGTGATAGGCAGCACCTGATCAAACCACGTTTCGTTCCAGGACTGCTGCTGATTGTCCAGACCGTAGACATGCATCTGCAGGTAGGTTGCATAACGAGCGTTGAACTCGTTGATGCCTTCGCCACTGAACGCCACGTTCGGGTATGCTTCTGCCAGACGGCGCTGCAATTCCACGTTGCCCTGCATGGTCGTCATGCCATTCATCAGGCCACGGCCGTCATTGAAGCACAGCAGCGACTGGTCCAGATGCACCACGTCCACGCCGACATCCACAATCACTTCGTGCAGGTTCTCAATCAGCACATCCTGCCAAACGGTGCTGGCCTGATTCACCTGAGCAAACGCATAGTCCTGACCAAAGGCGGTATAGCCTTCAATTACCTGCTCCAGAGTGGTGCTATTCAGCACAGCTTCATCTGCCAGATTGTGCTCCAGATAATCGACATTATCCAGATGCGCGCCCAGCATGTTTGCATGCACGCTGACCTTAAAGCCCAGCTCATGCGCGTAGTCGACGCCATCCTTCAACCCAGCACGCACCGAGTAATCCGGATAGTTCATGTCGTAGTTGGACGTGCGCCAGTTCACCAGATGCAGCAACGTCTTTTCCGGATCGACCATCTTCGCCAGTTCCGTCACCAGCGGAATATCCACCACGTCCATCATACAAACAAGCTGAATATCCTTGGCCCATTCCGGCTTGGCGGCAATGATTTCATCCAGACCGAACGTCTTGTTCATGTAGTCCTTGTAAATCTGCGCGCCCTGCTGCCAGGTGCCCTGATACGGCACGAAGTTCCATTCGACCGTTTCAAAGCTCGTATACTGGGTAAAGGGAGCCTGCGGAATCGTCTCAATGGTGATGTAGAAGTAATTCTCATCCGAAACGATGTTCAGCGCCTTGAACTGGCTGCCGTTATCATCCGCATGAACCAGCAGGCCGCCGGTCGTCGTCTGAATCAGAATCATCTGCGCCTGCCAGTTATTCGGATACGCGAGGCGGCTCATGTAAGGAACAGCATTGCCACGGGTCAGGCGAATACCGTTCCATGCCGGAACAATCACCTCGTAGTCCAGCGGCACCTTCAGGGTGAAGCTCACGGAGGAGATGCCATTCGTTTCCGTCTTGGCTTCCTGCGTGAGAATCATCGTGCCGTTCGTCGCCACGCGCATGTTCGTTTGCAGCGTGTCACCGTTTTCCCATTGCTGGGTGACGGTAGCAGTGTCACCGAAATCCGTGGACGTGCTGGCCGCAGCCGCCTTATCGCCCTTGGCATTCCAGAAGCCGGCTTCGTCAAAATTCATCCAAATCTTGCCGTAGCCGAATGTCAGCGTACCATTCTGTTCCTTCAATGTCACGCCTTCATTCCCGCCAATCTTTCTGTTGCTGGCATTCAGACCCAGGTCCGATGCCAACGCACTCGTCGTTGCCAGTGCTAACACACAGATTAGCGCAAGCAAAGCCTTCATTTTCCTCAACATGATAACCTCCTCATCGTGGATTCAGGGTTTACTTGTATTTTACAATGAAAGAAAAAACGCTGCAATTCATCAATTTGCAGATTACCTTGCTTTCTTTTGTCTTTTTTGCTTTAAAAATGGTCATTTTATCCCGTTTTCATGAATTGGTTGAAAGCTTTGCCTTTCCCCTGCTTTATGGTATTACAAAAAGCCCCCAAAGCCTTTCGACTTTGGGGGCTGGAGATTCACATTTCGTCCATCAGCATGCGCAGCACGCATCAAGACGCATCAGGCAATTACTTGCCCTGCTTCTCCAGGATCGCCGCATGAGCCGCAGCCAGACGAGCGATCGGCACACGGAAGGGAGAGCAAGAGACATAGTTCAGGCCAACCTTGTGGCAGAACATGACGGAGCTCGGATCGCCACCGTGCTCGCCGCAGATGCCCAGCTTGATGTCGGGGCGGGTCTGACGGCCCAGCTTCGCAGCCATTTCGACCAGCTTGCCCACACCGTCAGTATCCAGACGAGCGAAGGGATCGCTCTCGTAGATCTTGTTCTCGTAGTAGGAATCCAGGAACTTGCCGGCGTCGTCACGAGAGAAGCCGAAAGTCATCTGGGTCAGGTCGTTGGTGCCGAAGGAGAAGAACTCAGCTTCTTCAGCGATTTCGTCAGCGGTATCAGCCGCGCGCGGAATCTCAATCATGGTACCCACGTGGTAGTTCAGGGTCACACCCTGCTCTTCAAAGACCTTCTTAGCGGTCTCAACCACGATGGACTTCACGAAGGCCAGTTCCTTCTTGGAGCCAACCAGCGGAATCATGATTTCCGGCACGACGTCGTAGCCGCATTCGCGCTTGACGTTGATCGCAGCCTGCATGACCGCACGGGTCTGCATCGCAGCGATTTCCGGATAGGTCACAGCCAGACGGCAGCCACGATGGCCCATCATCGGGTTGGACTCATGCAGCGCGTTGATCTTGTGGATGACTTCCTCAGAGGAGATGCCCAGGTTCTTGGCCAGCTCGTCGATTTCGTCCTTCATGTCCACGTGCGGCACGAACTCGTGCAGCGGCGGATCCAGATAACGCACGGTCATGGGCTTGCCTTCCAGCGCCTTGTACATGGCCTCGAAGTCACCCTGCTGCATCGGCAGAATCTTCGCCAGAGCCTTTTCGCGCTGTTCCTTCGTGTCGGACAGGATCATCTCACGGACAGCCGCGATACGATCGGACTCGAAGAACATGTGCTCGGTACGGCACAGGCCGATACCTTCCGCACCAAAGGCCACAGCCTGCTTGGTGTCACGGGGATTGTCCGCATTGGTACGGACGCTCAGGCGACGGGCAGCGTCAGCCCAGCCCATGAAGCGAGCGAACTCGCCAGAGATGGAAGCTTCCACAGTCGCAATCTGGCCGTCGTACACGTTACCGGTGGAGCCATCCAGGGAGATGAAATCGCCCTCATGGTACACCTTGTCGCCCACGGTCAGGGTCTTGGCTTCTTCGTTAATCTTCAGAGCGCCGCAGCCAACGACAGCCGCACGGCCCATACCACGGGCAACAACAGCCGCGTGAGAGGTCATGCCGCCGAAGACGGTCAGGATGCCCTGGGAGTAGTCCATGCCCTCGATATCTTCGGGCGTGGTCTCACGGCGAACCAGGATAACCTTCTCCTTGTTCTTGCCGTGCTCAGCCGCTTCGTCAGCGGTGAAGTAGATGCCACCGGTCGCAGCGCCAGGAGAAGCCGGCAGGCCCTTGGCGATGACGGGCGCCTTCTTAACAGCCTCAGCGTCGAAGTTCGGGTGCAGCAGGGTGTCGAGCTGCTTGGGCTCAACCTTCAGCACTGCCTCTTCCTCGCTCAGCACGCCTTCGTCCACCAGATCGACAGCGATCTTCAGAGCGGCCGCAGCGGTACGCTTGCCGTTACGGGTCTGCAGCATGTACAGCTTGCCACGCTCGATGGTGTATTCCATGTCCTGCATGTCACGATAGTGCGCTTCCAGCTTCGCGGCAATGTCAACGAACTGCTGGTACACTTCGGGCATCTGCTCCTGCAGGTGGGAGATGGGTTCGGGAGTACGGATACCCGCAACGACGTCCTCGCCCTGAGCGTTCAGCAGGTACTCACCGTACAGCTTCTTCTCGCCCGTGGAGGGGTTACGCGTGAAGGCAACGCCCGTGCCGGAGGTCTCGCCCATGTTGCCGAAGACCATCGCCTGCACGTTAACAGCAGTGCCCCAATCGCCGGGGATATCGTTCATGCGGCGATAGTAGATCGCGCGCGGGTTGTCCCAAGAACGGAACACGGCCTTGACAGCTTCCATCAGCTGGACCTTGGGGTCCTGCGGGAAGTCCACGCCCATGTGCTTCTTGTAGATTTCCTTGAAGCGAACGACAACTTCCTTCAGATCATCAGCGGAGAGGTCGCGGTCGAACTTGACGCCCTTCTTCTCCTTGAATTCGTCCAGAACAGCTTCGAACTCGCTCTTCGGGATTTCCATAACCACGTCAGAGAACATGGCGATGAAACGGCGATAGGCGTCGTATGCGAAGTGGGGGTTGTTGGTCAGATTGGCCAGACCCACAACGGACACGTCCGTCAGGCCTAGGTTCAGAATGGTGTCCATCATGCCAGGCATGGAGGCACGAGCGCCGGAACGAACGGAAACGAGGAAGGGATCCTTGTCGTCGCCGAACTTCTTGCCAGCAATCTTCTCGGTCTCAGCCAGAGCCGCATAGATCTGCTCGATGATATCGTCACCGATTACCTTACCGTCGGTGTAGTAACGGGTGCAGGCTTCGGTAGTCACCGTGAAGCCCTGGGGAACAGGCATGCCCAAGTTGGTCATTTCAGCCAGATTGGCGCCCTTGCCGCCCAGCAGCTCACGCATGTTGGCGTTGCCTTCCTTGAAGAGGTATACATACTTCTTCGCCATTGGAAACACTCCTTTTTTACATAGTGCAGGAAAAAATCCCGCGCAGAAAACATCCACCAGTTTCCCGGTGAAATGTACTCTGCTGGTTCACCTATCTGATTATACTATTTTTCATTGATTTTTGCAAGATGTTCTGCACCGATTTCCACGATAATATTGGAAAAAATCCCGAATGATAGCGTTTACATTTCAATTTGTTGACTTTTTTCCTTTTTCTTGACGCTTCTGCGTCAATTTGTTATAATGGCGACAGGGAAAAAATGTTTCTTTACAATGCAGTCGAACTTGCAAAGGAGTTGTTTCGCATGGCAAAATTCATCGCTCTTTTTCTTTTGTTACTCCTGCTTCCCTGCTGCGCGTCAGCTGATGTTCCCCCGGTTGATGGGCTTCCCGACAATTTTCTTTTTGGCGCGGATGTTTCCACCGTCCTCGCAGAGGAAAACAGCGGCGTCGTCTACCGCGATAGCGACAGCAATCCCTGCGACCTGTTTGTGCTGCTCAAGCAGTCCGGCTGGACGAGCGTGCGCGTGCGCATCTGGAACGACCCGTTTGACGAGAATGGCATGGGCTACGGCGGCGGCAACTGCGACGTTGCCTCGGCGGTGGAGATTGCACGCCGCTGCCAAAGCGCCGGACTGTCGCTGGTGGTGGACTTCCACTATAGTGACTTCTGGGCAGATCCGGGTAAGCAGATGTGTCCCAAGGCATGGGTGCAGATGGATTTGGACACCAAGTGCCGTGCCCTTTACACCTTCACGGTCGATGCCCTGACCCAGATTCGCGATACCGGCGCCGATGTGATTATGGTGCAGGTCGGCAACGAAATCAACGGTGGCATGGCTGGCGAATGGAGTCTGGAAGGCCGCAACGCCCTGATGAATGCGGGTAGCGCCGCCGTTCGCGCCACACTCCCCGACGCCCTGGTCGCCGTCCATTTCACCAACGTGAATCAAGCAGACAGCCAGAAGTACATCCGTGAGGTCTGCGAAGGCGACGCGGCGGTCGATTTCGATGTCATGGGCTATAGCTACTATAGCTATTGGCATGGAACGGGCGAAAATCTGGTGGCGCTGATGCAGGACGTGCGGGAAAATTTCGGCAAACAGGTCTTTATTGCCGAAACGGCGTATCCCTTCACCAGCAACAACCTCGATTTGCACCCCAACAGCGTCCCCAATGAGTGGTGCGACATGAAGTCGCCCATCAGCCGTGCCGGACAGGCCGAGGACTTCCGCCAGACGGTGCAAACTGCCGTACAGGCCGGTGCGCTGGGCGTGTTCTACTGGGAGCCAGCGTGGATTCCCGTGCCCGCCAACACATGGGAGGCGCAATCCGCACTTTGGGAGCAATACGGCGCTGGTTGGGCCAGCAGCTACGCCGGTGGCTATGACCCGAAGGACGCTGGCCAGTGGTACGGTGGCTGTGCATGGGAGAATCAGGCACTCTTTGATATGGATGGTACCGCCGCATGGACGCTGCGCCTGCCGCTGCTCCTGCAAGGCAACACAGCAGAAAAATAAAGCAAGGAACGCCGCGTACAGCGCTCCCTGCCATCCTTTCCCTGCTCCTTTTTCCGAAAGGGAGCAGTTTTTTGTATCATAAAAAAAGGTTGACGGGCATTTACGCTCCATCAACCTTTTTTGATTTGCAAAATTATGCGTTGTGCTTGGACCACATGGCCTTCGTCGGGCATGCTTCAGCGCACGCCATGCAATGCTGGCACTTGCTCTGATCAATGACCGGCAGTCCGCCGACCATCGTGATGGCCTCATGCGGGCAGGTACGCGCGCACTTGCCGCAATGGATGCAGCCCGCCTTGCAGTCGGACAGCACCTTCTTGGCCGGTTCGGTCGTGCGGCAACGCACCGTGACGTCCTCCGTCACCGGACGCAGGCTCAGCACACCCTTGGGGCAAATCTCGATGCACTTGCCGCAAGCCATGCACTTTTCCTCGTCCACCACGGCAATCTTCTTGGCCGGATCGACGTGAATCGCATCGAACGGACACACGCGGGCGCAGCTGCCCAGACCCAGGCAAGCGAACTTGCAGGCCTTGTTGCCGTCGTTCACGACAGAGGCCGCCACACAGTCCTGAATGCCGCGATACTCGAACTTTTCCTTGCAATGCTCGCTATCGCCCTGGCAAAGCACACGGGCCACCTTGCGCACGGTTTCCACCGCGTCGCCCGTACCCATGATGGCCGCAATCTGTTCAGACGCAGCCTTGCCACCCACGGGGCAAGCATTCACCGGCGCTTTGCCAGCGGCAATCGCATCGGCACAGCCGTCGCAGCCCGGAAAGCCGCATGCGCCACAATTGGCGCCCGGCAGCACCTCGCGCACCGCGTTGCGCTTGGGATTGGCCGGCACAGAGAACACTTTGGAGGTACCCAGCAGCAGCAGACCAAACAACAGACCCATCAGCCCCAGCAAGCCTGCGGCAGCGAGGATATTGACCAGTATCATGATGCTTTCTCCTCCTTATTAAATCAGGCCGCCGAAGCCCATGAACGCAATCGCCATCAGGCCCGCCGTAATCAGTGCGCCCGGGAAGCCATTCATCCACTTGGGCATGTTCGCCAGCGCTAGACGCTCACGAATGCAGGAGAACAGCAGCATCGCCAGACCGAAGCCAGCCGCCGCGCAGAAGCCGTTGAACGTGCTTTCCAGCAGGTTGTAGCCCTCATCCACATTCAGGATGGCCACGCCCAGCACCGCGCAGTTGGTGGTAATCAGCGGCAGATACACACCCAGAGACTGATACAGCGACGGAGAAATCTTTTTCAGCGCCATTTCAACAATCTGCACCAGCACCGCGATGACGAGGATGAATGCGATTGTCTGCAAATACGCCAGACCCAGTATTTCCAGCAGCTGCTGGACAAACCAGGTAATGAAGCTTGCCAGCGTCATGACGAAGATGACCGCCAGCGACATGCCCTTGGCCGTGTCAAACTGCTTGGACACACCCAGGAACGGGCAGCAACCGAGGAAGCGGTTCATCACGAAGTTATTCACCAGCAGACCGCCCACCAGAATTGTCAGCAAATTCGACCAGTTCATGCTGCCACCTCCTTCTTCGCAAACTTATTGCGCAGTGCGTTGACCAGAATCAGCAGCACGCCCAGCGTCACAAAGCCGCCCGGCACCTGCGTCATGATGCCCATGGGCTGATAGCCCGCAGGCATAATCTGCATGCCAAAGAACGTGCCATTGCCCAGCACCTCACGAATCACGGACAGAAGCGTAATCGCAAAGGTGAAGCCCAGGCCCATGCCCAGACCGTCCGCAACGCTGAGAATCGGCGTGTTCTTGGACGCGAAGGATTCCGCACGGGCAAAGATGATGCAGTTCACAACAATCAGCGGAATGAACATGCCCAGCGCCTGGCTCAGGGACGGAATGAACGCCTTGAGCAGCATGTCAATCATCGTCACGAAGGACGCGATGATGATGACGTAAGCCGGAATGCGGACACTATCGGGAATGATATTCCGCAGCAGGCTGATGAACAGGTTCGAGCAAATCAGCACGGCCGTCACTGCCAGACCCATGCCGATACCATTCATGCCGGAGGTGGTGATGGCCAGCGTCGGACACATACCCAGCATCAGCACGAACGTGGGATTTTCCCAAATCAGACCATTGAGCAGCACGCTCAGGAACGTCTTCTTCTTAGCCATGCTTCTTCACCTCCCCAAAAGGACGCGGCGCCGTGAAGCGATCAATCATCGGCGTGCAAACGTTCATGAACAGAATCGCGAAGGAGCAGCCCTCCGGATAGTTACCGAACGCACGGATGACAAACAGCAGCAGACCGCAGCCAACACCCATGATGATGCGGCCGGACACAGTGACCGGGCTGGTCGCATAGTCCGTCGCCATGAAGAAGGCGCCCAGCATCAGACCGCCAGCAAACACCTGGTCGATGGCCATCTGGAAGTTGTCCTTAATCAGGTAGCAGACAAACACGGTCGCAATGAAGCTGACCGGAATGCGCCAATCCACAATGCCGCGCACGCACAGGTACACACCGCCCAGCAGAATCGCCAGCTTGCAGGTTTCACCCAGCACGCCGCCGCAGTTGCCCAGCAGCAGGTCGATGAAGCGAACGCCGTCCACGCCAGTACCCGCCAGCGTCACCAGCGGCGTGGCAGAGGTCGTGGCATCCACCGCAAAGTTCGTCTGCGGATAGGTACTCATCAGTGCAGACCAGCTCACGAACAGAATCGCACGAGCCGTCAGCGCAGGGTTCATGAAGTTGCTGCCAATGCCGCCAAACATCTGCTTGACCAGCACAATGGCAATGAAGCCGCCCAGCACAGCCAGCCACCACGGCGCATTCGCCGGCAGGTTGTAGGCCAGCAGCAGACCAGTCACCACGGCGCTCCAGTCGCCAATGGTCACGGTCTTCTTCGTCAGCTTTTCCCACACGAATTCGGACAGAACGCAGGATGCCACAGACAGGCAAATCAGCAGCAATGCATTCCAGCCAAAGAGGATCACGCCCGCAATGCCCGCAGGCAGCAGGGCCAGGCAAACCTCCTGCATAATCCGCTGCGTGCTGCTATTGTCACGCAGATGAGGAGAGGAGGTCATCACAAGATTGTTCTGCATGGTGTCATGCCTCCTTCTTGGGCTGCTCTTCCGCAGCCTTTTTCGCGGCTTCCGCTGCCGCCTTCTTGGCAGCCTCGGCCTTCTTCTTGGTCGTAATCACCTTTTTGCCCTGACGGCAGGACTGCGTCAGCAGACGCTTTGCCGGGCAAACGAACGTGCATGCACCGCACTCAATGCAGTTCATGATGCCGTTCTTCTCCGCCTCGTCGTAGCGGTCCGCACGGACGCAGCGATCCAGCAGCGTGGGCATCAGCTGCATCGGGCAAGCACGCAGGCAACGGCCGCAGTTGATGCAAGCCGCCTCCACCGGGTCAACGGCCTCTTCGCCCAGCGCCAGCAGGCCGGAGGTGCCCTTGGTCACCGGAATATCGGTGCGGTTGATGGCCATACCCATCATCGGGCCACCGCTGATGAGCATCTTGACGCCGCTCTGCAAGCCACCGCAGGCTTCCAGCAGGGTGTCAATGGGCGTGCCGACCTTCACCAGGAAGTTGCCCGGGTTGTTGACCAGACCGCCAACCGTCGTCACACGGCTGACCAGCGGGCGACCCTCGCGGATGGCCTGCTGAATCGCATAGACCGTACCGACGTTGCACACCACGCAGCCAACATCCAGCGGCAGACCACCCGTGGGCACCTTGCGGCGCGTCAGGGCGTACACCAGCTGCTTTTCACCGCCCTGCGGATAACGCACGGGCAGCGCGCAAATCTTGATGCCTTCCACATTGCCAGCCGAAACCTTCAGTGCTTCAATGGCATCGGGCTTGTTGTTTTCCACGCCAACCAGCGCTTCCTTGACATCCAGCGCCAGCATCATCAGATGGATACCATCAATGATTTCTGCCGCCTTTTCCAGCATCAGGCGATGGTCAGCCGTCAGGTACGGTTCGCACTCCGCGCCGTTGATGACCAGCTTCTCAATCGTCTTGCCCTTGGCGGGCGTAATCTTCACCTGCGTGGGGAAGGTTGCGCCGCCCATACCGACGATGCCCGCTTCACGGACAATCGTCTGCAATTCCTGTGCCGTCAGCGTTTCCGGATGCTCGGCCGGATGCAGCTCAATCCAGTTGTCCTGGAAGTCGTTTTCAATCACGACCGCCGTCGTTGCCACACCGTTGGCCAGCTCCACCGGCTCAATGCTGACAACCTTACCGGAGACAGAAGAATGCACCGGTGCGGACACAAAGCCGCCGGCCTCACCAATCTTCTGGCCCGCAAGCACCTGGTCACCCTTTTGCACAATGGCCTTGCAGGGTGCGCCAATATGCTGCGAAAGAGGAATCACCACCCGCGCCGGTGCGGGCAGCTCACGAATTGCATTGCCGCTGTTGACAGCCTTGCCATTCGCACCCTCATGCGGATGCGTTCCGCCGGGAAACATGTGTTTGACAAACACGGAGAAAAACCCCTTTCCAAATCCTTTCCGCCCGCGCATCCCTGCACCTGACGGATATCCAGACGGTTTTCGCCTGAACAGGACACAATCACACAAAATAGATTATATCATACTATCGCCCATTTGGTACAGCGAAAACTTTGCCAAATGTCATTGGGCGCTTTTTATGCGGTTTTGCCATTAGTTGCAGCTAACGTTTTCTTCTTTCAGATGTCCGGCCACTTGCAGCATGTGTGCGGCGTGGCTCATGGCACTGTTTTGGCTGCCATCTGCACCGCCGAGCATGCGCGCCACTTCCCCGATGCGCTCCGTGGGCGTCAGCAGGCGAACGCTGGTGTTGGTGCGTTCCTCCTCCACACGCTTTTCCACGAGGAACTGATGCTCCGCCATGGCTGCAATCTGCGGCAGATGCGTCACGCACAGTACCTGACGCTTTTTGGCAATGAGCGCCATCTTCTCCGCCACCACCTGCGCCATGCGACCGCTGATGCCGGTGTCGATTTCGTCAAAGACCATCGTACCGACACCACCCTTTTCCGCTTCCAGGCTCTTAATGGCCAGCATCAGGCGCGACAATTCACCGCCCGATGCGATCTTGGATAGTGGCTTGAGCGGCTCACCGGGATTGGGCGAAATCATGAACTCAATCACGTCATCGCCGACCGACTGCGGCATGAAGATTTTCCCTTCCGGCCGAATCGCGAAGGACACCTGGAAAATCGTGTTCCCCATGCCCAGGTCGGAAAGCTGCTCCATCATCTGCTTCTCAAACACGTCCGCAAGGCCGTGCCGCGCCTCCGTCAATTGGCGTGCCAGTTGGCGGTATTGCGCCAGCAGTCGCTTATGCTCTGCGCCGGTCTTGGCAACCTGCGTGTCCAGGGATACGTAATTGTCGTATTCCTCCTGCATCTTCTCCTGCTGGGACAGCACGTCCTGTATCGTATCGCCGTACTTGCGCTCCAGGCGGCGAATCAAATCCAGCCGCATCTCCACCTGATCGGCGCGAACGGGATCATACTCCCCTTTTTCCGACAGGTCGGCCAGCTCGTAGCCAATCTCCTCCAGCTCGTAATAGGCCGATTCGCAGCGCTGAGACAGGCTGACGAAGTTCTCCCCGAAGGGCGCAAGCGTTTTCAGCGCTCCGGACGCCTCCTTCACACGGGCAAGCACCGATTCGCTGTCCTCGTTGGCAGAAATCGCCTGATGCGCCGTCTGGATGGCCGAAGCAATCTTCTCCGAATGACGGAAGCGCTCCTTTTCCGCGCTCAGGGCTTCTTCCTCGCCGGGCTTGAGGCGTGCCTTCTCCAGCTCCTCCAGCGACCGCTTCAGGGATTCCATGCGGTACTGCTTCTTTTCGTTTTCCTTGACAAGGCGCGCATACTGGCGATGGTTGGTGATGAACGCCTGATACGCCGCATCCACACGGCTGAGCAGCGCCTGATAATCCGCGCCGCCGGCCGCATCCAGGAACAGCAGATGATACTGGGAGTTCATCAGGAACTGCGCCTCATGCTGGCCATGCACGTCCATCAGCAGCGTCGCCACGTCGCGCAGGGCCGACAGCGTCATCACCACACCACACACGCGGCACAGGTTGCGCCCAGAACGCGTGATTTCGCGATACAGCGTCACCGTGCCGTCAAAGTCCTCCAGCTCCTGCGCCTTGGCCCATTCGGCCACCTGTTGATTACCTGCGGCATCAAAGACCGCCTCAACCCACGCCTTATCTGTCCCTGTGCGAATCAATTCACGCGCCGCACGGCCACCAAGGACAAGATTCACCGCGTCCACAACGATAGATTTTCCTGCGCCTGTTTCGCCGGTCATGACGTGCAAGCCGTCGCCAAATTCCAGGGACAGCTCCTCAATCAGGGCAATATTCCGCATTCGCATGGATAGAATCATGGTGGATACTCCTTATTCTCTGCTTACGCGATTGACAATGCAAAGACGACGCTGCTTCCCATCCGTTTGGGCGGACAGACGGCAGCGTCTCCTTCTTGTGTCACTTCATCATTTCCCGGATGCGCGAGACAACCGCCGGCGTGTCTTCGTTGGAGCGAATCACCAGGAAGATGGTGTTGTCACCCGCCAGCGTACCCAGCACCTCGGGCCAGTGCATGTTGTCCAGCGCCTCAGCCGCTACATTGGCCGAGCCGGACAGCGTCTTGACCACAATCATGTTGTTGGCGTAGGACACCGACAGCATGGATTCCGACAGCATGCGCACAAAGCGCTCCGACAGGTTGTTTTCCGCCTGATCGCTGGTCGCATATTTATACTTGCCGCTGCTGGTCAGCACCTTGAGCAGTCGCAGCTCCTTAATATCGCGGGACACCGTTGCCTGCGTCACGCGGATGCCGCGCGCATTGAGGGCTGCCGCCAGCTCCTCCTGGGTTTCCACTTCCTGCTTCTCGATAATATCGAGAATGGCCACTTGCCGGACAGTCTTCATGGTCCGTTGCACCTACCTTTATTCATTCTGTGAGGATTGTTGCGTGTTTATGAGCGCGTCCATTCCGTCAGCTTTTCGCGGACGAGATGGAAAAACGGCTGTGTGCCGGTATGAATCAGACGCAGTGTCTTTTCCGCACGGGCGATTTGAATCGCCGCGCCGTCATCCAGCTGTGCCCGCGTCTGTCCATCGACCTGCAAGCAAGCGCTTTGTGGCGCGTCCGAGCCGAGCAAAAGACAGATGTCCGCACCACCCTGCACCACCGTCGGGCGATGCTGCAGGCTATGCGCACAAATGGGCGTAAGCACCATGCAATCGACCTTGGGCGACACGATGGGGCCGCCAGCGGAAAGCGAATAACCCGTGGAGCCGGTTGGCGTGGCAACGACCATGCCGTCGGCAATGTATCGCCCGGCCATTTCGCCATCGACCATCGCCGTCACAGTGATGAGTCGCGCATAGCCGCCACGGCTGACCACCACGTCATTGACGGCGTACCAATGCTCCTGCCCCAGCGTCACATTCAGCACGGCGCGGCGTTCCGTTTCGTAGCGGCCTTGGATGACATCGCGCAGCATTTGCGGCAATGCTTCTGCCTCCGCTTCGGCCAGAAAGCCCACACGTCCCAGATTCACGCCCAGCAGCGCCGCATCCCATTTCAGGGCATACTGCGCGCCACGCAAAAGCGTGCCATCTCCGCCAAGGGAAAGAATGACATCTGCATATGCATCCGGCGCTTGCAGCGAGCGCACGCCCTCACCCAATAGCGGCAGTGCTTCCTCCTCCGCCAGGACACCGCACGAGGCGTCCTGCAATCGCTGGACCGCATCCCGTGCCGCCGCCAATGCATCGGCGCGTCGGCCATGAATGACAAGTCCTACCTGCATGCCGGTCGCCTCCCTTTCCGCATCTGATGGTGCTATTATATCACAGAATGAATATTTATGCAAGTGCTATTCAGTGCTGTTTCAGCTCCTGATGTGCCTGCTTGACCAGTGCATGAATGATTTCGGGGGTAATCGGCTCTGTTTCCTGCGTGCGCACCGTGATTTTGCCCAGGAATTCGATGTTGCCCTCCGGCCCCTTGATGGGCGAATAATCCAGCTGCTGCACCTGCCAGCCGATGGTCGGCGCGAAATCCACGATTTCCTGCAAGACGTCCTCATGCACCTTCGGGTCATGAATGACGCCCTTTTTGCCGATGCGGTCGCGTCCTGCCTCAAACTGGGGCTTAATCAGCGTATAGAACACGCCTTCCTCACCCATCAGGCTTGCCGCCACGGGCAGAATCAGGCGAATGCTGATGAAGCTCACGTCCATCACCGTCACCGTCGGGTGCAACGGCACCATATCCGGCGTCAGCATGCGCGCGTTGGTGCGCTCATACAGCGTCACACGCGGATCATTACGCAGCTTCCAGGCAAATTGACCATAGCCCACATCAATCGCATAGACGTGCGCCGCGCCGTTTTGCAGACACACGTCCGTAAAACCACCTGTCGCCGCGCCAATATCCATGCATACCTTGCCCGTCAAATCCGCCTGAAAGGAGCGAATCGCCTTTTCCAGCTTCAATCCGCCACGGCTGGCGTAGGGATTCGACTTGCCGCGAATTTCCAGCTCGTCCTCTGCCTTAATCAGCTCCGACGCCTTGTCGATGCGCCGCGTCCCCACGTATACCTCGCCAGCCATAATGCTGGCCTGCGCCTTCGTGCGGCTTTCGCACAAGCCGCGCTCCACCAGCGCCACATCAGCGCGTTGTTTCTCACTCATTTTCCGATTTTCTCCCATCATCCAGCGCCGTTATGATGCGCCGTGTCATCAATTCCGGCGTCAGCCCCAGATATTTCAGCAGCTGGTCACGGCGGCCATGCTGCACAAACGTGTCAGGAATGCCAAAGGACACCAGCGGCGGCTTGCGATTTTCCGCCACGAGGAAGCTGCACACCGCGCTGCCGAAGCCGCCCGTCAGCACATGCTCCTCCAGCGTCACAATCGGACGCGAGGCCATGTCCCGCAGCACCTGCTCGTCCATGGGCTTGACGCTGCGGCAGTTGACCAGTGCCGCATGGATGCCGTGTTCGGCCAGCACATCGCGCACCAGCACAGCCTCGTTCACCATCGAACCGACGGCCAGCAGTGCCAAATCATCGCCTTGCTCCATTATCTCCCAGCGAAGCGGATCAAACGCCTCATCCTGCTGCGGATAGCGCGGAGACAAATCGACCGATTCGCGGCCATAGCGAATGGCGCACGGCCCTGTATAGCGCCCTGTCCAGCGAATCATCCGGCGCAATTCCGGCAAATCGCGCGGCGCAAGCACCGTCATGTTCGGTACGGGCAGCATCGACGCCAGGTCCCATACACCGTGATGCGTTGCGCCATCCTCACCGACCAGACCTGCTCTGTCCAGCAGCAGCGTCACATTCAGCTGCGGCATGCACACATCGTGAATCATCTGGTCATACGCGCGCTGGAAGAAGGAGGCATACACCGCAAAATACGGCTTCATGCCGCCAGCCGCCAGACCGGCCGCCAGCGTCACCGCATGCTCCTCGGCAATACCCACGTCCATCACGCGCCTTGGGTACTTTTCAGCAAGGTAGCTCAGGCCTGTTCCCGACAGCATAGCCGCCGTAATGGCAACAATCTTATCATCCTGCTTTGCCATGTCGGCCAGCGTTTCGGCCATCACACGGCCATAGGACGGCAGACCGCCCTTTTGGCGCGCCGTACCCGTTTCGACATAGAACGGAGGCGTACCGTGGAATTTCTCCGGCTTTTCCTCTGCCGCGCTGTAGCCATAGCCCTTTTTCGTCAGCACATGCACGACAACCGGTTCATTCAGCTTCTTGACCGCCTCGAGTGTGCGTTCCAGTGCCTTGAGGTCATGACCGTCAATCGGGCCGTAGTAATGGAAGCCCAGACTGCTGAAAAAGCCCTCCTGATTCTCCAGGCGGAAAATGGACTTGACCGTGTTCTTGCTCCATGACAGCACACGCTGAATCGGCTTGCCAACCAGCGGCAGACATGCCAATCCCTTGCGCACAACCTTCTTGGTGCTTGTCCAGCCACTGGACACGCGCAGCTCCGTCAGGTGCTGTGACAATGCACCCACGTTCGGCGCAATAGACATTTCGTTGTCATTCAAAATCACAATCAACGGCGTGTGGCTATCGCCCGCATCGTTGAGTGCCTCATAGCACATGCCGCCCGTCAGCGCGCCATCGCCTACCAGCGCCAGCACATGATGCTTCTGCCCCTGCAAATCACGCGCACGCGCCAGTCCCAAAGCGGCAGAAATCGCCGTGGAGGCATGACCTGTCTCGAACACGTCATATTCGCTCTCCGACCGCTTCGGAAAGCCCGACAGGCCTCCGAAGGAGCGCAGCGTGCAGAATGTGCGGTAGCGCCCGGTCAGCAGCTTATGTACATAGCTCTGATGCCCCACGTCAAAGACGATTTTGTCCTCCGGCATGTGGAACACCCGATGGATGGCCATGGTCAGCTCCACCACACCCAGATTGCTGGCCAAATGGCCACCGCGCTTGGAAATGGTCGAGACAAGCTCCGTCCGAATCTGGGCCGCCAAATTCTCCATTTCCGCATAGGAAAGGCCCTGAATATCCTGTGGGGTTTGAATATCTTCCAGTCGCATGGTGTTCACCTCCTGTCAGCGTTCACCGAATCTTTCGTATTTCCGTACACACAGCGCATGCGCCGCTTACAGCTTTGCACCCTTTGCGCCCTTCGTTCCCTTCGCGCCGCCCAGCGACACGCCCTTCAAAATATCGGAGGAGTAGGCGTAATTGCGCATGTTGCGATCCTCATGGGCCTTGCGTGCATAGTCCACCATGCGATCAATCAGCTGGGCATACTTCACGCCCGCATTCTCCCACAGGTAGAACGCCAGAGAACCCGGAATCGTGTTGATTTCCGTGATATACACCTTTTCCGTTGCACGATCGAACATGTAGTCGATGCGCACCACGCCCTTGCAGTCGAGCATGCGGAAGATTTCGCAGGACATCTGCTGAATCTCATCGCGCAGGCTGTCTTCAATCGGCGCGGGCAGCACGCGATGCAGGCTGGCCATGCCCTTCGAGCCGCCATTGGCCAGATACTTTTCCTTGAAATCGAGGAACTGCTCACCGGAAATCGGCATTTCAATCGGGCTGGCCGTCACATCGTTGTCATAGCCCAGCACCGAGCAGTTCAACTCAATCGGGTGATCCAGACCCTTTTCCACCAGCACACGGCGGTCGTATTCAAACGCCAGCTCCAGGCTGTCCATCAAGCCCTCGCGGTCATCCGCACGGCTGACACCAATGGACGAGCCGAGGTTGGCCGGCTTGACAAACACCGGATAGCCCAGCTGCTTTTCGACCTTGTCCAGCACCTGATTCTTATCCTGCTGATACATCGCGCGGGTGAACCAGCAGTCCGGCAGGCACGGGAGCGTCCCTGCGCCGCGGAAGAACTGCTTCATCATGATTTTGTCCATGCCAATGGCGCTGCCGGCCACACCCGTGGAGGTATAGGGCAGATTCGCCAATTCCAGCATGCCCTGCAACGTGCCATCCTCGCCATTGAGGCCGTGCATAACAATCACGCACACCTCCAGACGCGCCACCACGGCCTGTGTCGGATGGCCGAACAGACCCTTGGCCGGACGGTTGGCAATCAGCGCACCCGAACCAGCCGTCACGTCCAGCGCAACCGCCTCAATGCCGTTCTTGTTCGGGTCAAAGGGCGTGTACGTCTCGATGCGGCGCAGCGCCTCACCCGTGTACCAGACGCCGTTTTCCGCAATATAGACCGGAATCACGTCATACTTTTCGCTGTCGGCATGGTTCATCAGCTGCACCGCGCTGATGATGGACACCTCGCGTTCGCAGCTACGGGAACCAAAGATAACGCCAAGCTGAATCTTTGCCATATGCTTATCCTCACTTATTTTCTGAATAATGATCGGGCAGGTCGTTTTCAAACAGCGCCACATCGCCCGCTTGGCCAAGCTGCCCCAGCAGTGCCGTTGCCTCATCCAGGCTGGACACGATGTGCAGATTTTCCTCCGGGAAGCCACCTTCGCGCAGACCCTGCGCAATGGGCTGTGTATGCTTTTTGCCTACCAGAATCGCGATATCCGCATTGCCGCAGATTTCGCGGCCGAATTCGCGGTTGAATTCCGCTTCCTTGTCGCCCAATTCCACCATACCGGGCGTAATGATGATGCGTCTGGTGTGGAATGCGCCCAGCACCTTCACCGCCGCCTTCGCGCCGTTGGGATTGGAGTTGAAGGCGTCATCAATGATGGTGATGCCCTTGGAGGGAATCAGCTGCAAGCGATGCTCCACCGGCTGCAAGCGGGAAATGCCTCGCGCCACCTGCTTCATCGTTAAGCCCAGATGCAGCGCCACCGTGGCGGCCAGCAGAATATTCTGGATGTTATGCGCACCCAGCAAGCGCGTCTGGCACGCCACCTCCTCGGTGCAGGTGTGCAGGATGAAGCTACTGCCGTTTTCAGACACGGTCACGTCGCTGGCCCACACATCCGCATCCAGATTTTGCTGAAGGGCGCACAGGCGCTTTTCCTTCTCCGTCCGGTCGTAAAGCTCGCGGCAAATCGCGCCGTCGTCCGGGAAGAAGCAGCAGCCGTCCTGCGGAATCGCATCCATCAGCTCATACTTGGTATTCTTGATGCGCTCCAGCGTGTGGAAGGTATCCAGATGCTGCGGGCCGACACTGGTCAGCACGCCATAGCGCGGATGCACCAGACGGCACAGTTCCTTAATGTCGCCCACGTGACGCGCACCCATTTCCGCCACAAACACCTGCGTCGCGGGTGTCAGTCGCTCACGGATGATTTTCGTCACGCCCATGGGGGTGTTGAAGCTGCTGGGCGTAATCAGCGTCTGGTACTTCTCCTGCAAAATCGTGCCAAGAATGAACTTCACGCTCGTTTTGCCGTAGCTGCCGGTAATGCCGATTTTGATGATGTCCGGGCGCTGCGCCAGCTTCTTCTGGGCATCCCGGAAGTACATTTCACTCACCAGCTTTTCAATCGGCCACGCCAGCAGACCGCCCAGCGCCACCCACAGGGGCAGCAGCAGCGGCATCAGGCCGCAGATATACTCCTTCGCCCACAAAGCCACCGGCGCACACACCAGCGTGTACACCACCGCCATCACGATGTAGGTGCGCTTGACGCGCATCGTGACCACAAACGGCTTTTTCGGCTTCTTCAGACGCAGCACCGAACGGCACCACCAGCCACCAGCCACCGACAGCGCCAGATTGCACAGCGCCAGCAGCAGCGTCAGGATGCCGTCCTCCATCGTGCGATTAATGCTGCGGTACACCAGGAACAATAGCGTCAGGTACACCGCCAGCAGCAAGCCCGGCCGCACCGAACGCTTCCACGTCCTGCGCAGCGTTTTGAAATATCCCGGAAACTGATAGCTTTCCAGCTGGAAAGCATGCATCAGGCTCTGCTGTGCCAGCAGCATCGATAATGCCGTTGAAAGCGCCAGCAGCCATTTGACCAAATACGTCACAAACTCCACTCCTGCCCTGTCGTCCACGATGGATTTAATTCAGCAAAAATTGTCTTGCAATTGCCCCGAACCGCGCCGCCTGCTCCAGATAGGCGAAATGACTTCCGCCATCCAGAATCACCAGGCCGCTGTCGGGAATTTCCCGTTCCATCTGCTGTCCCATCCACAGGGGCGTTTCCGTGTCCCGGTCGCCCCAGACAAGCAGGGTGGAATTTTCAATGCTGCGCAGCATTTCGCTCTGGTCGTAATTCACCACGCGCACAAACGTCGGGCGCATATCCGGCGATAGCGCCGCATAATCCTTCGAGCCGTACTTCTGAATCAGCGCCTCCTGCCACTTGTCCGGCCATTGGCCAAGCACACGCAGCTTTTTCGCCACTGCATTGAGCTTCTTCAAGCGCTGATACCGCACTGATTTTTTCGACTTTTCACCCGATGCTTTGGGCCGAATGCCCGCAGCACCCGTCAAAATCAGCTTTTCAAAGCGCTCCGGATGCCCTGCGGCCAGCTCAATGGTCACACGGCCGCCGAAGGAATGCGCAATCACGCTGCACGGCAGAAAGTGCAACGCTTCCAGCAGCTCCAGCAGGGATGCGGCAAAATCCGGCACACCCCAAGGCTGCGACGGCTTTTCGCTCTGCCCATGCGCCGGAAAATCAATGCGCAGGACCGTCATGTCCGGCGATAATGCATCGCTGACGGGCTTCATCAGCTTTTCCGTGCAGCCCCAGCCATGCAGCAGCACCACGCGACGCGCGCCTGTGCCTTCCAGTTCATAATGCCATTTGATTCCGCCGATGGTCTTTTCCACCCCTACGCATCCCCTATCTTTTATCGCTTCTGGTCATGGGCATCCGTGCCGACGCGCCAGATATAGCGGCATTTCACCGCGCTGATTTCCCAGCGGTCGCGAATTTCCTGCGGCACGGCAACGGTTCTTTCCAGCTTGCAGCCCAGACCGAGGCACGTCTTTCGGCTCGCCCAGTTGTCCGGGTCGGTCGTAATCACCACACTGCTTTTCCCGTGCATGGCAATCAGTGGCCGCAGGAGCATGCATGCCCGGCGGGCATAATGATTCCCGCGATACGGCGGATCGACATGATAGCCAATATGGCCGAAATAGTACACACACGGGCTTTCGCCAAGGCGCAGGGAAATGCGTCCCGCCTCCCGATGCGTGCCGTGCGGTACAATCATGTAATCGTACACGCGCCCAAAGCCCATTTCCTTTTCCGGCGGATAAAGGCGCAAGGGCAGCAGGTCAATCACGCCATCTGAAAATTCTGCCCGTACTCTGCGAAAAAGCATTATTCCACATCCTGTATGCACACCTGCGGTAGCAGCTGCGCGAAATCCTCAGCACGAATCAGCTGTGTTCCCTCTGTCATGACAGAAGCATTTCCAGCCGCCATACCGTATTGAAATGCCAGACGCACATCGTCTGTCTTATCCAGCGCCGCCATGACGCCGCCGACCATCGCATCTCCTGCGCCAACGGTCGAATGCACTGGCACAGGCAGCGCTGGCGCATGCATCGTCCTTTGCGGACTCACCCACAATGCGCCTTCCTTGCCCAGGCTGAGCAACACATGCTGTGCGCCACGCTGCAACAATTCCCGCGCCGCCATGCACAGCTCCTGCATTGTATGCAGTGGCCGTCCCAGCGTTGCCTCCAGCTCCTCGCGGTTGGGCTTGACCAGAAACGGCTTTGCAGAAAGCCCCGACAGGAGCGCTTCGCCACTGACATCCAGCACCCAACGGTGTTCCGGCATCATTTCCATCATCTGGCGATACGTATCTGCCGGACATTTGGGCGGCAGTGAACCGGTCAGAACGACGTAGCGGCTATCGCGCAGCTGCTCCTTCGCCATCGCAAAGAATTGCGGGCGTGCCACATCCGGCACCGCCGCGCCCGGCTCGTTGATTTCCGTCACCGGCGCACCGGAAAGCGACACAACCTTGGTGTTCAATCGCACCGCACCCGTTACCGGCAGGAAGGCATGCTGCACGCCTTCTGCGTCCAGGGCTTCACGCACCTTGTCGATGCCATCTTCCCCTGCGCAGCCGATTACGCGGCTTTCCATGCCCAGACGACGCGCTGTCACGGCCACGTTGATGCCCTTGCCGCCCACATCCTGCCGCACGGACAGAACGCGGTTCACCTCGCCCACGCGAAGGGCCTGCACCGTCACGGTGCGGTCAAAGGACGGGTTCATACATACCGCTGCCAGCATATGCTGCGCCTCCTGATTCACTGTCATATAGCCATTATACCATGATTCACAATTCTATGCAACCAATACAGCAGGAAAAGGCTGCCCATCATGTTTCAGGGCAGCCATGTGATTATTGTCCAATCCTGTAGACGGCCATTGCGTTGCTTGTGGTCGCCTGTGCCAATTCTTCCAGCGGGATGCCGCGCAGGGCCGCAATCTTTTCCGCCACATAGCGGACATTTGTCGGCTCGTTGCGGCGTCCGCGAACGGGTTCGGGCGCCAGATACGGACTGTCCGTCTCAATCAGCAGTCTGTCCAGCGGCACATTGACCGCGGCCTCCTGCAATTTCGGTGCCTTCTTGAACGTCACCGGCCCGGCAAAGCTGATGTAGTAGCCCAGCTTCAAGTATTCCCTGGCAATCTCCCAGCTGCCCGAAAAGCAGTGGATGATGCCACCGGTCAGATGCGCACGGTGCTTCTTCATCAAATCCAGCATATCCTGATGGGCGTCGCGCACATGATACGCCACCGGCAGGGACAATTCCCACGCCAGCTCCATCTGCTGCTGACACACATCCAGCTGCACTTCCCGTGGCGACAGGTCATAATAATAGTCCAGACCGATTTCACCAATCGCGACGACCTTTTCCTCCTGCGTCCACTGTTTCAGCGTTTGCAGGTCCTCCGGCACAAAGCCCTTGGCCTCATGCGGATGAATGCCAACCGCCGCATAGCATTGCGGATGCGCCGCCGCAAAATCCGCCGCATGGCGCGAGGTTGCCATGTCCGAGCCAATTACAGCATACCGGGTCACGCCAGCCTCCGCCATGCGCATCAGCACATCCTCACGGTCTGTATCGAACTTTTCTTCATCCACGTGGCAGTGGGAGTCAAACAGCTCGATCATCCGATGATTGCACCGTCCTCCACGCCTTCGCCAACGCTCATCAGGCGCAGGTTGTCCTGATCATCCACGGCAGAAAGAATCATGCCCTGGCTCTCGATGCCCGCAATCTTGCGCGGCGCAAGGTTCGTCACGGCGACGACCTGCTTGCCGACCAGTTCCTCGGGCTGATAATACTTGGCGATGCCGGAGAGAATCGTGCGCTCCCCATCCTTACCAAAGGACAGACGGAACTTGAGCAGCTTGGTGCTCTTCTCCACCTTTTCGCACGACAGCACGCGCGCCACCTGCATCTTGCACTTGCAGAAATCATCAAATGCGATTTCCGCCGGGAATTCCGGTTCTTCGTGCTTCTTCTCCTGCTTCTTTTCCTGCTTGGCGGGCTTCTTCTCAGCCTTGGCCTTCTCCTCCACGGGCGCAGGATTCAGGATTTCCAGTTCCTTCTTCACGTCAATGCGCGGGAAGAGTGCTTCGCCCTTGCAGACCTTGGTGCCTTCGGGCAGCTGGCCAAACTTCTTGAGGGAATCCCACGTCTTGAGCGCCTCGTCCGTCACGCCCAGCTGCTGGAAGATGCGTTCCGGCGTGGTGGGCATGAACGGATAAATCAGCACCGCCACATAGCGCACGCACTCGGCCAGGGTCAGCAGCACATTGGCCAGACGATCCTTCTTCTCCGGATCCTTGCCCAGCACCCAGGGCTGCGTCAGGTCGATGTACTTGTTGCATTCGCCAATGACCTTCCAGATTTCCACCAGCGCCTGGCTGTACTGGAGCTTGTTCATCTGCTCCTCCACCAGTGCGGGCAGCGCCTGGCAATGCTCATGCAGGGGCTGATCGACCGCCGGGTCAACCGCATCGGTCCAAGCCGGCACGACGCCGTCAAAGTACTTCTCCAGCATTGCCACCGTGCGACTGACCAGGTTGCCCAGGTCGTTGGCCAAATCGGCATTCATGCGGGTCAGGAAGGCTTCGTTGGTGTAGTTGCCATCCGCGCCAAAGGGCATTTCGCGCATCAGGTAGTAGCGCAGGGCGTCGCAGCCATAGCGCTCGACAATGGGCTGCGCATACTGCACATTGCCCTTAGACTTGGCCATCTTGTCGCCGCCAAAGAGCAGCCAGCCATGACCAAACACCTGCTTGGGCAGCGGCAGACCCAGCGCATGCAGCATAATCGGCCAGTAAATCGTGTGGAAACGGACAATCTCCTTGCCCACCAGATGGACATCAGCCGGCCAGTACTTCTGCATCAGCTCATCATGATCCGTGCCATAGCCCAGGGCGGTGATGTAGTTGCTCAGCGCGTCAATCCACACATAGACCACGTGCTTGTCATCAAAATCGACCGGAACGCCCCACTTGAAGCTGGTGCGGCTGACGCACAGATCCTGCAAGCCGGGACGGAGGAAGTTGTTGAGCATCTCGTTGGCGCGGGCCGCAGGCTGAATGAAGTCCGGGTGCGTCTCGATGTAATCAATCAGCCAATCCTGATACTTGCTCATGCGGAAGAAGTAGCTTTCTTCCTTCATCGGCTGGCAGGGACGGCCGCAGTCCGGGCAGACCTTCTCGCCGTTCTTTTCCACCAGCTGGGACGCCGTCCAGAACGATTCGCAGGGCGTGCAGTACATGCCCTCATACTCGCTCTTGTAAATATCGCCCTGCTCGTAGAACTGGCGGAAGATTTTCTGCACAATCTTCTCATGGCGCTCATCCGTGGTGCGGATGAAGTCGTCATACTGAATGTTCATCAGCTTCCAGAGCTTCTTGGTTTCCGCGACAATCTTGTCCACGAATTCCTTGGGCGTCACGCCAGCCTCAGCAGCCTTGATTTCAATCTTCTGACCATGCTCGTCCGTGCCGGTCAGGAAATAGGTGTCATAGCCGGTCATGCGCTTAAAGCGCGTCATGGTATCGGCCGCAACGGTGGTATAGGTATGACCGATATGCATATTGCCGCTGGGGTAGTAAATGGGTGTAGTGATGTAGAACGTCTTCTTATCGCACGTTTCACACATAGTTGTCATCCTCCAATTTCCGATTTTTTGCGGGAAACGGATACAAAAAAGACCCGCCCCTGTCATTTGCCGAGGGGCGGATCTGAGCATACTTCTGAAATCCGCGTTGCCACCCTGATTTATCACTTATCCTGCGGATAACGGCGCGACCCGCCACGCCCTACTTTCCTGCATCGCTGCTGTTTCAGGCATGTGATGCTCAGGAGCCATCTTCCCATGCGCATTCCGGCTGCTTTCCACCAAACCGCAGCTCTCTTGGCGTGTCCGCACACAGTACTCTTTCCCTCATTGCAATGAGTGTATTATATCCTTTTTTCTACTGGCTTGTCAAGAGGCAATTTCACGATTCTCCGCACTCCAGGCGCATCAGGCATGCGTTTGATACCACGTATAGTCGTATCCGTAGTCACCCTGCTCCCTGCGTGGAGACATGGTGAAGCGCACCACCGCGTTTTCGCGCAGCAGCACCTTGGCCGCCACTTCACCCTGAACAGCCGTCACCATGTCCGACTGCACCTGCGCCTCGCCCGCATGACGAAGCAGCGCCAGCTGTGTCGTCGTCAGGCTGCCCGGCTCGCCCAAATCGTGCCAAACCTTGAGCGGATTGGTCGTCTGTTCATCCACGGTTTCGGTCAGCAAGGTGTATTCGCCTTCGCCCGGCAGGGTGATGGTCACCTCGACCTGTTCCCGCTTTTCGCGGCAGAGATTCCACAGCACGCCCTGATAATCGCCGTTTTCCTTGCGCACAATGACCGCATGCTCATCCCGGTAGACCGGCGTACCCGTCAAATTCGCAAAGTAGGCAAACGTCCACAGCGTCGGCTTGGCAATGCAGCCGTTGGCAATCATGCCAAAGCCGCCATGGAAGGGACGCGACGGCACACCCTGCTCCTCAAACACATCCCCGAACGTCCAGTAGGAGTACGATGCGGCCACATCACCCATACGCGCCAGCACACCCGCCATGTACGCCGCATTCAGGTTCGTATCATGAATCGGACAGAACGGATGATAGGACGTGTTGAACTCCGTAATGTGCATTTCCATCCCGCGATATTCCGGGAAGCTGTCAATGATGTCGCGCGTCTGTTGCATTTCGTCCATCAGGCTGTCCACGCTGCGCATCGTGTGGTAGAGGTAGCGTCCCTGATGCTCCGGCGTTTCGCCCATGTAGGCATGACGCGTCACAAAGTCCACCGGCAGATGCTCCTCACGGCAGAAGGTCAGGAAGTTGCGCACCCAGTCCAGCGACGTCGCGCCGCCGCAGATGGCCGGGCCGCCAACGCGCATATCCGGCAGAACCTCCTTGACTGCCTTGACCGTCACGGCGTAGAGGTGATGGTACTTCTCCTCATCCGCATTCTCCCAGAAGCCCGGCAGGTTCGGTTCATTCCAGACCTCGCACGGCCACGTGGAGACTTCCTCCTTGCCGTAGCGCTCTGCCAGATGGCGCAATGTCGCCTGCACCAGCGCCACCCACTTCGCATCCTCTGCCGGCGGCGTCACGTTGCCCTTCCAGTAGAAGATGGTCTGCGTGCCACTGGCCATTTTGTCCGGCATAAAGCCCAGTTCCAGAAACGGCTTAAGCCCCTGACGGCGGTAATCATCCATCACGCGGTCAAGGTAGGTGAAGTTGTAGCCCTCATGCCATGCGCCATCCTTGGTCTGGTAGGGCTGATAAATCGCCATGTCATCGCAGAACAGGCCGTGGCCGCGAATGTGCTGGAAGGCGCATTCTGCCTGCGTCATCGCCAGCTGCTGCTGATACTCCTGCTGCATCGCCAGTCCCATGCGACCCGTGCCGACACAATAAGCTGTGTGATTGGCAAACTCCGCACGGCTATCTGCCGTCACGTGAATCATATGCTGTGCCATCATTATCCCTTCTTTCGCTTACAATCCCGATTTTGCCCAGTCAAAGACAAACACCTGATCATGCGGCAGATAAGCCTGGCAGGTATCAATCTTCTCATACCCGCCAATATCCACCGGTTCTGCCGCACGGAGGTTGCCATCCGTCAGGGCGTTGAAGAAATCGTCGAACATGTTACGGTCGTAGAGCTGTTCCCGGTGCGAGCAAAGCACCTTTTCAAACGGCAATTGCTGCACGCCGCGCATGGTGTTGCGGAACTCCTTCATGCCCAGCGCCTGCGGGAAAAAGAGCCACGTGCAAGGATTCCAGTCATCGCCGGAAAGCAGCAATTTCAGCTCTGGCACATACACCACCGCCGAACCCGGCGTATGACCGGGCGCTTCGATAATTTCCGCCGTCAGGCCGCCCAGGTCGATTTCGCCCGGCTGCATCA
Source organism: uncultured Faecalibacterium sp. (assembly GCA_964464815.1). Classification (GTDB taxonomy): domain Bacteria; phylum Bacillota; class Clostridia; order Christensenellales; family Aristaeellaceae; genus UBA11524. The sequence continues at coordinate 116,943 of CAYXHF010000001.1, read as the reverse complement.
CCTTCGGCATCGGAATCTCACCCGCAAGGAACACGCTTTCATCCACGGCCAGATTTTTGCCGATTGCCTGCGTCAGTACCTCGCGGCGCTTCTTTTCGCCCGTGTATTCTCCCCATGCCTCGCGGTCAGCCTCCAGCATATACGTTTCCGGAAAGCAGCGCGCGCCCAGCGCATGGTCGTGATGATTGTGCGTCAGAAATACGGCCAGGGGCTTGTCGGTCATGTGGGACATGAATTCCGCCACGTCCTCCACGCCATAGCCTGTGTCAATCAGAAGGGCCGCATGCTCGCCTTCCAGCAGCGTCATGCATACCCCCATGCAATCCTTGATATGCCATACGCCCGGAAGCACCGCGTGAACTGTAAAGGCCATTGTTCGTCAATCCTTTCCTGCTGTCTGTCCAAAGACAGCCGCCTTTGAGTGATTCGACACAGGAGACGCTTTTTCCTGTTTTCATTTCTCTTTTTTTGTGTAATTCATCCTCAACAATTGCTGATTTCTGCGCAATAATTGCTTTTTGCTTGTGAAAAGATGCTAAACATGTTATAATCAATTTAAAATTTTTCACAGGAGGTTTCCTGTTTATGACGAAGCAATGGCGCGCCTGGCTTCCCTTTCTGGCGCAAGATGTTCCCGCAACACTCCAGCAACCGCACGAGATCGCCGCATTTGAATTGCAGCAGGTGCTGCCGACCCTCGCTCCCGATTTGTCCGTCACCCTGCATCAGGACGATGCACTTGGGGAAGGCTATCATCTGTCGCGCAATGCACAGCAGATTACCATCACCGGCGGCAGCACGGGGCTGCTCTACGGCGTGTATGCGCTGCTGATGACGCTTGCTATCGGCAAGCCTGTGGCCGAAACGCTGCATGCCACGCCGCAGTATCCCCTGCGCATGGTGAACTGCTGGGACAATGCCGATGGTACGGTGGAACGCGGCTACGCAGGGCGCAGCCTCTTCTTCGAGGGCGGCAAGCTTTCCTATGAGCCGGAACGCATGCGGCAGCTGGCGCGCATGCTTGCCTCTGTCGGCCTGAACGTGCTGTGCGTGAACAACGTCAACGTCCACGATCCGGCGCATCGCTTGATTGAGGATTATCTGCCGGAGCTGGCGAAGCTGGCGGCGATTTTCCGTCCCTTTGGCGTGCGCCTGATGGTCTCCATTGACTATGCGCAGCCCATGCGCCACGGCATTGATACCGCTGACCCGCTGGATTCCCGCGTGCAGGAATGGTGGAAGCATCAGGCTGCCGAGGTCTATGCGGCGATTCCGGACCTGGCAGGCTTCCTCGTCAAGGCAGATAGTGAGCATCGTCCAGGGCCGTTCACCTATGGCCGCAATCACGCCGAAGGCGCGAATATGCTCGCCCGTGCACTCAAGCCCTACGGCGGCATGCTTATCTGGCGCTGCTTTGTGTATAACTGCCAGCAGGATTGGCGCGACGAAACGACCGATCGTCCCAAGGCTGCCTATGAACACTACGTCTATCTGGACGGCCAGTTCGATGACAACGTTATTTTGCAGGTCAAGAACGGCCCGTTTGACTTCCAGGTGCGTGAGCCGATTTCTCCCACGCTGCTGGCCATGCCGAAGACGAATCTGGCGCTGGAATGGCAGCTTGCGCAGGAATACACCGGCCAGCAGATTGACATCTACGCCATGCTGGGCATGTGGCAGGAGGTCATGGCCGATCTGCCGCGCCGCAACATCATGTCCATGGCCGCCGTGTCCAACATCGGCCGCGATTGGTGCATGACAGGTCATCCGTTTGCCGCGCTGAATCTGTTCGGCTATGGTCTGCTGGCGTGGAATCCCGATATGGCTACGCCCGAGGACATCATCCACGCATGGGTCAAGCTGACCTACGCCCTGCCCATTGCGCAGGAAAACACGCTGACGGACATCCTGATGGGCAGTCGCCACGCCTACGAGCAGTACACCGCGCCGCTGGGCATCTGCTGGATGGTATCGCCCAATCATCATTACGGCCCGAGCCCGGATGGATATGAGTATCAGGCATGGGGCACCTACCACAAGGCCGACCGTAACGCCATTGGCATTGACCGCACCGAAAACGGCACCGGCTACGCCTTGCAGTACCCGGAGGCCATTTGTGCGCGCTACACCAACCTCTCCACCTGTCCGGACGAGCTGCTGCTGTTCTTCCATCGTCTGCCCTATGACTACCGCATGCGCGATGGCCGCACGATGATTCAGCGCATCTACGACGATCATTTCGAGGGCTGTGCCTGGGTGGAGCGCACGGCCAATGAGCTGACCACGCTCTCCCTGCCCGAGGAGGATGCCGCCCTTGTTGCCGAGCGCATGCAGCGCCAGCTGCACAACGCCCGCGAATGGCGCGACATCATCAACACCTTCTTCCATCGCCTGTCGGGCGTGGCGGATGGACATGGGCGCAAAATCTATTCGTAAAGAGTGATGCTTATGGCGTCTCCCAAATCCCGATTGCTCAAGGAAGGCGGCCTGTATCTGCTTGTGTCCGGCATTGTGTCGGTACTCAAATATGTCCTGCTGCTTTTTCTGCCGCGCCTGTTCTCCTTCCTGCCCATGGTCGATTTCGGCTGGCCGGGTGTGGAGGTCACCTTGCTTGGCGAAACCTTCCGCTGGAACATCTTCGGCTATGACACGGCGCATGGCGGTCTGCCCTATCTGTGCGCCTACATGATTGCCATGATTGTGGGCGAATGCATCAACTTTCCGCTTCAGCGCAAGTTTGTTTTCCACGCACAGGGGCATGTAGGCCGTCAGATTGTGCTGTACACCCTGGCCTTCTGCTTTGTCACGTGTCTGGTGAATTCCATCAATTGTGCATGGGTGGCGCTGGCCGCAAGGTATGTGCCGGACTGGATTTACAATCTGGGAACGCTGGTGTGGAACGGCGTCATTTCAGCCATCGTCTTCTTCTTTGTCAACCACAGGATTTTCCCGCAGACAACCGCAACGTAATTTGCAATCAAAAAAACACCCGGTGCTTCCCTGAAATCAGGATGAAGCACCGGGTGTTTGTATACCTTGAATTACTGTGCCACCGGCAAGTCACTGTTCGTCACCGTCTGCGTCGTGGCATCGGGCGTCAGGCTCGTCATGATGCTGATGGTGTTGCTCAGTGCCGTGGTGAGCAGATTCACCGCACGCGCCGCGTCCATCGTCAGCACGTTCTCCGCACCGCTTGTGGGCAGAATCAGTGCATTCCAGCGGTTCGTCGTGCGCAGGGCCATCTTGAGGCCCACATCCGCTTCTGCCATGTGCAGGGAGGCGGTCACGTTCAGGCGCACCGGTGCGCTATCCTTGTTTTCGCGGATGAACGCCGTGGTCAGCGCGGCCTCGACTGGCTCGAAGTGGAGATACTGCTCGTTCTCTGCATCCTCGTCAGCAGGCGCAAACGTCAGCATCCAGGCCGTGTCGTCGTGGCGCGTGCCGTCGCTGTCCATGCTGGTGGTGTGCTTGCGCGTGAACTGATAGTTTGCCATCAGCAGCTTTTCATCCTGACCGGCAGCCGGAACGCTGGTGAGCATGCCCGTCCAGGTTTCGTTCTCCGCGTCGCTTTGCTGCTGTGCGGTCAGCGTCAGGGTGCGCTCCGGATTGAGGAGCATCAGCGTCAAGCCGTTTTCGTCCTGACGGAAGGTCAGGTTAGTGAAGCCCCACGTGTTTTCCGGCAGCGGCAACGCTACGCTCACGCCCAGCGTTTCACCACGGGCAGACATCGTGCGCGACAGACGCAAATCGCCTTCCATCGGCAGCAGGTCGATGCAGTAGTCATAGAAATACGTCATGGCGCTGTTCAGGTACACATTCTGCTGCTCCTGCGTCATCAAGGGACGCAGAAGGGACAGCAGGTTCTCATCAAAGAGCACCTGATGCCAGATTTCCTTGGCCTGCTGCTTGACAGCCTCCGCCGGAATGACATAGCTAATCTGCACCGTCATATCGCCGGTATCGCCCGTCATCGTGGGTTCTGCGGCGTAGTCAGCCAGCCACAGCTCCATATCATTCAGGTAGGATTCCAACACCGGCACCCAGACACTCTCCCAAATCATATCAGGCTGGTTGACAATGCCCAGCACCACGCTGTAGAAGGAATCATTGCCCTGCTCCGTCTCACCCAGCAGTGTGCCCAGCAAATCGCCACCAATCGGCAGCGTCAGCAGCGTATCGGGCAGCAGGTCAGAGCGCAGAAACAGCGCGTCATTTTGGCGATACAGCTGCGTCAGCGCCTTCTGGTTGCCCTGAGCATCCTCGGCATACAGCTGGTACTGGAAATCATCGCTGTTTTCCAGATTCAGCAGGCGAAGATGCAGCGTCGAGGCCGTCCAGGGCAGCAGCAAATCCAGCCAGGAGGCCGTTCCTGATGCCGTCAGTGCCATTGAGCCGCGGATGGGATAATCCTGCACCACAAAGTGCTGGTAGAACAGCTCGGGAAGGGTGTATTCGTCTTCCTTCGCCGCGAAAGCCGTTGTCATCAGCATTGCCGCACAAAGCAGCACCGCCAGAAACCGTTTCAGCATGGGATTGTCCTCCTTGTTGTTCAAATGAAAGGATACACGCCCCAAGGTGGCTGTTTTCCTTTATTCCAGCTCCACAGCGGAATCGGCAATCGCCATGATGGCGGCCACTTCCTCTGCCGACATGTCCTGGAAGAAATACGATGCCTTTTCTGCACCCAGCGTCTGAATCAGCGGACGCACAATCGCAATCGTGAACGCACTGGCAATTTGGCTCTGCTGCGCCCGGAGCGCCGGTGCATCCAGCTTCGACAGGTCCACCAGCGCCATTTGCTCCGTCCACGGCGATCCTTCCGCCCGTTGAAGCAGGATGCTGATTTCACCCGCCTCGGTCACGCCGATGTTGTTTTGCTGTTCATAGGCAATGCTGCCCTGCACACGCGGATCATCCGATGTGCCGCTCAAATGCAGGCTGGGCGAAATGGTCGTGGTTGTCTTTGCCTTTTCCGACGTGTCCGGCTGGCGCTTGATGACCACGTGGCCGGTCAATTCATCGGCTTCTGGTGAAAAGATGTTGGTCAGTTCAAACGTCGCCTCCGTCAGGGAGGTCTGCTTGTTCGCCGTCACCTTGTAGGAGTAGTCGCCCTTGACCGTGATGTTGCTCTTTCCCAGCGTCACCACACGCGTAAAGCTGAGGGTGTTCTTGTCCGTACCGGATTTTGCCGGCGAGGTCAGGGTGATTTCGTCGCGCATCTCGTCGCTTTCGCGCTTCATGCGCCAGACAAGCTTCACCGTGCGCAGCTTGCCGTTCACACCGCAGACGCCGTTGTACTCCATGCGCAGAGGTACATTGTCCTCCGTGCGATAGACGCGCAGCTTCTGCACGCCGGAGAAGGTCAGCGACGCCAGCAAAGCGTGCAAATCGCCTTCCGGACACAGGTTCAGCAGCGTCTGCTGCATCTGCTCCAGCTTGCTCTTGGGTACGCTGTAATCCGTGCAGGAACGCGCCAAACCCATATCCTTGACCGTTGTCTTGACGCTCTTGCGATTGCCGTATTCTGCAAAGGGCTCCAGCAAGCCCGTCAGCACCACCCAGCCGTCATCCAGCCACTGCTCGTATGTGCCATCCAGCGCTTCAAAGCTGCCCGTCGTCACATCACTGGCCAGCATCAGGGACAGCACATCCTGTCCCTGCGCCGTGTAGGACACGCCTGGCACGCAGGAAATCTGCGCCTCGTTGCCCTTTTGGGAGAGCGACAGAATCGACGCACCGTTCATCAAGATGGACACGGCACTTTCGTCCTGATACGCATACAGTGACAGGGACAGCGGTTCCAGCACCTCCCGCAGCATCGCCAGACGATTTTCATCAAACGGCATATGCGCCTGAAGGCTTGCCGAGAGCGTCACCTCCACCGGCGTGTCCGACAAATCCCAGTCGGTGGCCTGCTGAAGCAGCGGCACCTCCGCAATGGCGCAAGACCACGTCAGCAGCCATATAAGCAACAGCGCCACCGCTGAACGAAGCTTCCGCATGTTATTTTCCATCCCCTTCTGCCGCACAATCGTCCTGCTCCGCATTTTCTGCGGCAAAGGCAAATGTGCGCAGTAAATCCTTAACCTCCTGCGGATCATCCAGCAGGTTAATCCGGTTGCGCAGCTGTGCCGCGCCACGCAGGCCGCTGACGTACCAGCCAATGTGCTTGCGCATTTCATTGACCGCCACGCGCTGCGGCTTCCAATTCAGCAGCATGTCATAATGGCGCAGGGCCGTTTCCACACGCTCCTCCAAGGAGGGCTTGCGCACCGCTTCACCATTCATCAGCGCCTTCACCTGACCAAACAGCCACGGATTGCCCAGTGAGCCGCGACCAATCAGCACGCCATCCACACCCGTTTCCTGCACATGCTTTTGCGCATCCTCGGGTGCGAAAATGTCGCCGTTGCCAATTACCGGCACGCTGACGGCCTCCTTGACCTGACGCACATAGTCCCAGTCGGCATGGCCGCTGTATTGCTGCATTCTCGTTCTGCCATGCACCGCGATTTCGCACACGCCGCAGTCCTGCGCCATTTTGGCCATATCGACCACGTTGATATGCTCGCTATCCCAGCCCAGACGCATCTTCACCGATACCGGCAAATGACTGGCCTTGCAAACGGCACGCAGAATCTTCTCCGCATTTTCGGGATTGCGCATCAGACCACTGCCCTCACCTGAGGACGCGACCTTGTGCGCCGGACAGCCCATGTTGATGTCCAGTCCATCAAAGCGCCCCATCGCGGAGATTTCCTCCGCTGCACGCGCCATCAGGTCGGCTTCCTTGCCGAAAATCTGCACCAGCAGCTTGCCTTCGCCTTCCTGCCGTGTCAAGAGCGACACCGTTGCCGGATGATTGCGCGGTGCGTATAAATACCCCATGGCGCTGACCATTTCGGTCGTTGCCACATCACAGCCCTGTTCATAGCACAAGAGGCGAAAGGGCCAGTCCGTAATGCCCGCCATCGGGGCAAGGCGAACACTGATCATGCCTTGTCACCCCGCGGGAAGAATGCAATGTGGTTTTCCAGCTGCGCATACGGCACCAGCTTCATCTGGCACAGCTCGCCGGCCAAGGACGGCAGCACCGGCACATCCAGCGGTGCATCCTTGCCTTGCTTCCATTCCACCGGCGCAAAGGGTGCGACGATTTCGCCGTCCTTTTCCTTCGCCGAACCGCACAGCGCCATCGCCCACTGCTCCTCCGCAGGAAGCGCCAGCAGCTCCGCACCCCAGGTCAGATACACACCCTGATGATAGCCATCATGGCGCACGATGCTCTTTTCAAACACGGCCGTGATTTCGTCGCCATCATGCCACACGCGTTCCAGACCGATGCAGCCATCCACCAGACGACCCGCACGATCGGCCACGGGCGAACCATTGACCATGAATTCGCACGTGCGCGCCCAATGCGGAATGCGCATATGGAAGTGCGCCTTCTGGTCGTTCTTCATGTGCAGCTTCATCACGCAGCGACCGGCCTTCTCCTCCATCGTGAGGATGATTTTGCTGTCGCATACCGCGTACTTGCCGGGAATCATCAGGTTGACCGCGAAGCCATCCGGCCACGCCGTCACGGCTGCGTGCATCGCCATGGCATAGCCACGCGCCAGACGCGCCAAATCAGCCTGCGTCGCCGCAGGATATTCCGCATGCAGGACGTTCACACGCTGCATGATTTCCACGCCATTTGCCTTCACGCAGGACGGCAGTGCATTGCAAACCAGCTGTTCCAGCGCATCCCACGCCCAAACAGCATGCGCACCCATGCCAGCACTCACAAACGCCTCTGCCCATGCGGCCGCGCCAATCGTGCTGACGCCAGCGCTGGGCGACAGGCCAGACAGCATCGGGAAATCCGTCAGGCCGCCGCAGATTGCGCCGTGATGACGGCTCAGCTTCTCCCAGCCCAGCTTGCCTGCATTCATCTCCGACGCCGAGCCATTCAGCCAGCCACGCGCCATCGACGCACGAACGCCATCAGCCAGTGCCATACCGCTGCCCGTCAGGGACATGCGCGTATAGTAGCCGCCAATGTCGCCATTTTCCTTTTCCAGACCCTCCTGCATTTCCTTGGGCGTCACCGTGCGGTGCGCCGGCGTCTGGAAATTCGTCGTCGTCAGGACGCTGCTCCAATTCATCGCGTTTTCCGACAGCATATCGCACAGCTTCAGGAAAGCCTTCGTGCCCGTCACGCGATAGAGGTTCTCCATCAGCTCCAGCATATCCGCCGGGAACGCACGGAGATACTCATCCTGCACCATATCCTGCCACTGCGCGGCGGCCCATGCAAAATAGCGCAGCATGCATTCCAGCACGTGCTTGTCCGTTTCCGCTTCATACAGCGCCCATGCGGCACGCAGCAGCGCCACCGTCTCCTCAATCGTCATGGCGAAGGAGCCATTCTCCTTCTGCTGCATCAGCGCCTGACGAATGGCAGCGGTCACAGGCTCTTCCTGCATATTCTTGCCCAGCAGGCAGCCCAGGCGATACGCGCCCTCCAGGAAGGCAGGTGCCTGCTCCTTGCACACCTGTGCATACAGGCGGCGGATGCTCTCCTGCTCCACGCGCACCTGTCCGGCACGCAGAGGCTGACAGGTCAGCGTTGTCAGCGGTGCTTTATCAAAAACGGCTTTTAATGCCACGGTTCATTCCTCCAAATCTTTATAGCAAGCTCATATTTCACCATTTAATATTATACAGCATTTCTCATTAAACTTCAATCACCGAATTGTAAAAAAACGCGCATCCGGCAACGTTTCCGTCCCGGATGCGCGAAAATCACTCTGCGTCTGTATCCTTGGCGAATATCCAGATGGTCTCCTCGGTCTTGTTTTCCGTGTCGTAGGGCAAAATCCGCAGCTTGATGTTCATGCCATCCGTGCGGCGATAGCGCTCGTTGATGACGTTTTCCTGTTCCAGGCGCTGGCGCACCACGCGGGCATTAAGCAATTGCAGGAATCGCGGCTGATCCTCCGGCGCGATGTAGAGGCGAATGTACTCCCTCAGCGCCCGCAGGAACGACCCACGGTTTGATTCCAGCATTTCGCGGAAGTAATCCGGCAGCAGAATCTTGCGGAAGGTGTCCTGCGCCAAATTGATGAGGTATACAGCCATATACTCCGGTGCGATTACGCGGATGAACTGGTCCTCGTCGCGCTTTTCCTGCATCAGCTGCTCCAGCTTTTCGTTCAGCTGATTCATGCGCGCTTCCTTGTCATGCTGCTGGTAATAGGCGTTTTTGTCACGCAGCATTGCGTTTTCCGCCTGATTAATGACCAGCTGCAAGGAGTCCTGCTGCTGGCCCTGCGCCACACCGATGGAAATTTCATATTGCGCCGCGCGTAGCATCATGCGCAGCTTTTCCACCGACAGCAGCACTTCCTTTTCCGTGCGCTCCTTGCACAGGACAACGAATTCATCACCGCCAATGCGGTACAGCATGTCATTCTGGAACAGACTGCGTGCCATACCGGCCACCATGCACAGCATACTGTCACCCATCTGATGGCCCAAATGATTGTTGATTTCATGCAGGCCAATCACGTCCATGTAGACGCAGGTGATGACGCTGGGCATCGTTTCTTTGAGGGTGGAAATGTCCTTTTCAAACTTCACGCGGTTGAATAGCCCCGTGAGCGAGTCGCAGTTGCAGACATATTCCAGCTCCTGCCGATAGCGGCGATCCTCCTCCATGCCCTGCAAGGCGTCTGTCCTGCGGATGTAGAACAGCACCCACGCATGCTGGGGCGTATACGTACTGGTCGGCAGCACGCACATCTCGACCCAGGTGAAACGCTCCCCATCATAGAGGCGGAAACGGAAATCCAGCTGCTTGCGGCCACTGAAAAACTCTGTGCGCAGGTTTGCCATGGCCATTGTTTGCTGATATGCATCCAGATCATCCGGATGAATCAGATTACGCAGCGCCATTTCGTTGTTGAACAGCGCGAAGTGCATTTGCGTATGCTTGGGCTGCTCCGGCAAAGGCTCGGTGCGCTTGAGAATTTGATATTCGCTTGTGTTGAGCTTCAACCGCCCCAGCAGCAAAAAGCTGCTGTCCAGCGTATCAAAGACCTCCTGCTCAATTTCGGGCGTCGCCACCCAGGCACGCTTCACCGGCGTGGGCGCCATCTGCGCACCAAAGTGCGGCGCAAATTCCTCCACGTCCTCCGGCTCGGTCGCCAGCAGCAGACGCTCCGCATCCTCCACCGGCATCGGCCGATAGAAGTAGTAGCCCTGCCCATACATGCAGTTCATGGCCTTGAGCATGTCCACCTGCTCTTTTGTTTCAACACCCTCGGCCACGATACCCATGCGCAGCTTGTGCGCCATGCTGACAATAGAATCAATGATTTGGATGCCCTTCATGCGGTTTTCGGCGTCCATATCAATCAGCTTCATATCCAGCTTCAACACGTCAACGCTGGTGTCCTTGAGCATGTTCAGCGACGAATAGCCGCTGCCGAAGTCATCCATCAGGACCACAAAGCCGTTTTGATGCAACCGCTCCACCACATCACGCACCTGCGCACTGTTTTCCGCAAAGGCCGTTTCGGTGATTTCCACACGAATCAGATTGGGTGTCAGGTTATATTGTGCCACCAGCTTCCGGAAATGCTCCGGAATGTCCATGGCCTTGATGTCGGTAATGGACACGTTGACAGAAATCGGCACGATGTTGCGCCCTTCCGTCAGCCAGCGGCTCATGGTCTTGCAGACGCTTTCCCAGATGTAGCAATCCAGCTCCGTCACCAAACCGCTGCTTTCCAGCACCGGAATGAATTCACCCGGCGAAATCCATCCACGCTCCGGATGATTCCAACGCGCCAGCGCTTCCATGCTGACGATGTTGGACGTCTTGCTGTTGCACTTGGGCTGCAAATAAAAGGTGAATTCGCCGCGCGGAATGCCCACGCGCACGTCACTGAGCAGCCGCTGCTCACGTTCCAGACGCTTCAGGATGTCATCAGCAAAGCGGCAGATGCGGTGATTCAGCTTTCCACGCACGGACGCCGATGCAATCTGTGCATTGTTGCACAGCACACTGATGTCCGGGCCATCCGTCATGATGGCGCACACGCCCATCATCGGCAGGAAGCCTTCCAGCTGCTGATAGTCCACCAAACAGTGGAACACCAAGTCATACACCTGCTGCACCAGGGCTTCTTCGTCCGTCATGCACAGGAAAAAGTCATCGCCGCCAAAATAGCCTGCGTTGTAGCCCTTTTCCCTGGCAAAGACGGCCAGCTCATGGCCAATCGTTTTGAGGAGTGCATCGCCTTCCACCTGGCCATACCAGTTATTGAACAGCTTGAAATGCTCAATATCAATGGAGACGATGCACTTCCCTGTCAGATTGCCCTGCGCCTGCTCTTTTTCCACAAGCGTCAGGAAGCCTTGTCGTTCAGGTAATCCGGTTAGTTCGTTGATGGGCACCTTCAGCTTGGCACCCGTCTTCTTCTCCTCAGGAAAGGCAGCTTGTTGCTGACTTCGTTCAGACATACTCCCCAGCCTTCTCTTCCTGCATTTTCATGCAGACTGTTATTTTTCGTTTGTCTCCTTCATTGTTGTACAGCAGCCATTCATCGGTGCTAATGCAACAACCCTTCCTACAGTATAGCATCGTATTTTTGTTTTCGCAAGTCTTTTCGTAAAGAACGATGTTAATTCTTGCTGTTTTTCTCCCAATTCGTCCTAAAAATTTGACTTGTGCTGTGATTTGGGGCTTTTTGCCAGCGTTGTTTGCAATCTGCCACGTGCCCTCCACCAGCGGGAACGCCTTGTTCTTGTAGATTTGCACGCTCTTGTTCTCGCCGACCTTTTCGTAGACCATCAGCATGAGCGTTGCCGTTTCCGGCGCATCCTCATCCGTATCCACTTCCGTTTCGGCGACCGGTGCAGGAACAACAACCGTGGTGTCCGGTACTGCCGCGATTTCAGGTGCAGCAGCAGTTGCATCGTCTGCTTCTGCCTCGGGTTCGTCTGCAATTTCGGGTTCAGCATCGGCCGCAGCTTCTACTTCAACCACAGGTTCGACTTCAGGAACGATTTCCGGTTCGATTTCCGATTCGGATTCAGCCACCACTTCCGCTTCGACCGCAGGCTCGACTTCGGAAACAATCTCCGGTTCGTCAGCAGCGTTCCCGCTTTCATCGGCAGCTTCTTCCTTCTGCCTCCAAGAAACAAGCAGCTCGACTTTCCGGGCCTTCTCGGCTTCATCTGCCGCCGTCGTAAGCTTTTCCATCGCGATGGTCGTATCGACCGTTTCGTCCTTCTGCCAGGAGGCAGGCAGCTCGATTTTCGCGATGCCTTCGGTGTCGTCAGTTTCCTCGGACACTTCTTCCACCTCGGTGATTTCCGTGGCTTCGTTGTCCGGACTGGTTTCAGGCTGTTCGGAGGGAATTTCTTCGCTCACGTCTTCCGGCTCGATTGCAGGCTGTTCAGCATCCGCAGGTTCATCGGATTCGTCAGATTCAGCGTCTTCCTCAGACGCGGTATCTACTTCCTCCGTTGCTTCTTCCGTTACCGCCTCTTCCGTTTCTTCCGTTTCGGTGGCCACTTCCTCAGTAGGCTCCTCTGTCGGCGTTTCCGGTTCAGCATCAGGTGTCGATTCCACAACGGCTTCTTCCGCCGCCTTTGCCTCCGCTTCGGCTTTCGCCTGGTCGGCCACGTTCTGAGTGGTCGAAACGAAGATATGTCCGTCTGCCAGCGCCTTGGCCATGTCAAAGCGGGTATGATCCTTCTCCGGGCCGCTTTCCACGGTGCGATCCTGATACACCACGCGCAGCTTTTCCTTTTCCTGCGGGAACATGCCCCAATTGCTGATTGTCCAGGACGCCAGCAAAATCAGGAACGGAATCATGTTGTAGTGATAGCGCACCTGCGTTTCCAGCAGCATATGGCTCAGCGCCGTACCAAGGAAGAACAGCATGCACACCAGCACCATCGGCGGCGGTGCCCAGCGGCGGCGCCACGCCTCCATGCAGCCAATCGCCGCAAAGAGCAGCAGCGCCATGTACATCACACGACCAAGCGGGCGAATTTCTTCCAGCAGGGATTGCAGCTCGGGCGTCAGGGTGTTTTGCTGACCCGTCCAGAGAAGCACCCAGTCAATACCGAAATCGTCCGTGCCCCAAAGGTCACAGAACTTGCTGACCATCAGGTTCAATACGTTCTCCGGCTCTGCCTGAAAGCGCTGCACAGCAACCTCCATGCATGCCTGATGCGCCGCATTGGCCGAACCGGTCGATTCGTATGCAGTGGCAAAGAAATTACTGTCCGTTTCATTCCACAAGCCGCCGGATTCGCTATTCAAGCCGACCATCAGGTTATAGCCCGATGCCGACAGACCGGACGCCGGTTTTTCGCCAATCATATCCGAAACAGTGCGGGAAATCACGAAGTTCGTCACCAGATAGCACAGCAGCACCAGCACAATGCAAATGATTGGCTGGCTGGTGGCATAGCGCGCGCCATCGAGCTTGATGCGGTTTGTCGGGTCGCCCGTAACAAACAGCTGCGCCACGCAATAGGCGGCCAGCAGGATAATCGCCATCGGGCGAATCGCACCCGCCAGCGCCAGCACCACACCCAGGAGCATCATCATGCCAATGGAGCGTCCCGGATTCAGCTCGTAGAGGCTGCCCTTTTCGCGGTCGAGCAAGCCAATCATAATGTCAGCCGCCAGCAGAATCAACATCGTGAAGGACGGCTCCGTGGCCACCATCGTGCTGTAGAAGATGTGGGACGGCCACAGGCTCATCAGGCCAACCGCCACCACCGCGCCGATACGTCCCGACAAGCGTCTGGCGATATGGCCCGTCAACAGAATGCCGATGCAGCTGCACACCAGATTGGCATACAGCGCATTGAGCACCGACTCGCCAAAGAGCGAAAACGTCGGCCACAGCAAGAGCATCGGGAAACCAATCGTGTGCGGATAGAGCGCAATATAGCGCCGATCCGCCGCCGCATCCGGCGACATCAGCGTGTCGCGCAGCAGCTCACCTGCCATGCGGTAGTATGTCTCAAAGTCCGAATCGGGTTCAATCGGGATGCTCCAAATGGCCCAGAGGCGCAAGGCCACACCTGCCGCCACCAGCAATGCGCAGATGATGCACATCACCGCCGTTTTGGCACGGTCGGGCATCTTGTCACCCGCCTTGCGGGCCAATCGCGAGCCAAGCAGGGCCAGCAAGGACAGCGCCATCATGCTCAGCACCCATTTGCCCTGATTCAGGTATTCTCTGTCCGTCGCGCGGGTGACATAGAACATGCAGGCACACAAGGCCAGGCCCATGCACATGGCAAAGAATGACAAGATGATATAATCAAGCAGATTCTTCTTTCTTGGCATGATGCTCCTCTCCTTTCTCCCGCAGGAACGATTTTGGAATCAGTTTCCGTACCGCGATTGTCACGCACGTAATCAGCAGCAAATCGTGGCACAGCATGAAGGTATACATTTGCTTGTTGTTGTCCGCAAAACCGTTGCCGATGACCGACAAGGGGTATTGCATGACGCCCACGAACATCACGCACAGCAGCAAAGTGATAAGCAGCTTCTCGTCCGGTGCCGTCTTTTTGCGGATGAGCAGCACCGTGCAGGCTACCACGATTGCGCCATAGCCCAGCACATACTGCCAGAAGGCGCGTCCCGCGAAGGCACCGCGGATATACCGCCACACCTGGAAGCGGTACATCGGCTGATTGTCGCTGTACTGCATGCCCGTGTATGTCATAAAATTCGCGCTCAACTGCACAGATTCCTGCGCGGCGCGGTCCATCATCCTGAATAAATCTTTGGGATGGCGCAGATAGTACTTGACCATCGACACCGTACTGACATGATCGTAGAACTTTTCGCGTAGCTCCTGTGAGCCGATGGCATAGACGTAATCGCGACTGTCGTAGTAGGCATGCTTGCCGATGTCTGCCTTCATTTCCGGCGGAATGCCCAGCTCCTCCATCGCGGCGTCTGGGTCATCGGCAATCATCAGCGCACCGTAGAACACACTCTGCCAGATGGTTTGCTCCTCCGACACACCCTGATTCTTGCGGTACACGCCAATCGCATCCCAGCTGACCAGTCCCACCAGTACCGCGCTCATCGTCAGGAATGCCGCCATGCGTTTTGTTTCCTGTGGCCGATGGTACACGGCAAAGGCAACCAGTAGCACAATACCCGCCGGGAGCGCCAACGCCATCTGCGCCTTGGCACAGCACAGCGTGCGAACACTGATGGCCAACAGCAGCATCCATAGCCAGCTTTTACGGCTACCACGCTCCATCATCGCCAGATGCACCGCGCACGCAATTGTCATCATCAGGCCAACGGGAATCATCGTTTCACCAAAGAGCGAGTTATACCACGCGATGTAGTTTTCTCCCAGCAGCATGCAGGTCATCAGTAGCGCCAGCAGCGCCGTCACCTTGCCCAGCAGCGGGTACAGGTCGTGCAAAATCAGCAGCAGCGACGCAATCGTGAGCGCCAACAGCACAAACGCCTGTATCTGCGTGGAATAGCCACCACCCGTGAAAAACGTAATGAAGCGCACCACCATCGACGGAAACAGCAGCGAATACGTCGGGTCGAGGCTTGTCAGACGCTCCGGATGGAACGGCTCGCGGTAGCTGTAGTCCTCCACAACCTGCGAGGACATCTGCGTGGAGGTATCCCGCAGCTGTTCTTCCTGCCAGTAGAGGTCAATCTGCTCCATCATACGGCCATAGTCACCGTTGTTGACGCCTGCAATGTGCTCTTCTGGCAGCAGCTGCCAGCAGGACAGCGCAATGCACGCCACAGCCGTCAGCGACACCACCATTTGGCGACTGATGGAGACGCGCCGCAACGTCAGCAGGAAGCCAGCCTCCTGCCCTGCGGGCATCGGCGCAAGCAGCAGCTTTCCCTGCGCCGTGCGCAGCCATTCCATGCCGCACTGAATCACCATGGCCGCACAGCCGACCATCAGCATCAGCGCCATCCAACCCATTAAGAATAGGAAGGCTTTCATGACAGTCAGGTCATAACCGCCCGTCAGCGCCACACACAGCGGCAAATATACCACGCCACACAGCATGCCGACCGCCATCGTCAGACACAGCAGGCCACTGCCCGCCTGACGATGCGACAGCCACAGCACCACCAGCAGCAGCACTGCGCAAAGCAGCATCCGACTGGCGTTATTCTGATACCCGCCACGGCCAAACACCGTTTCCAGAATTGCATACGGCGACAGGCGCGGCTGATGCGTTTGACCCGCATCGTTGATGATATAATAGCTGTAGGCATCCTGCAATGCAATTTTGTTATTCTCCAGAATATTCCCGATGGTTTCCGGATGCGTCAGACAGTACGACAGGCGCTTGGACAAGCCGATTGTTTCAGCCAGCAAGGCCGCCGTTTCCTCTTCACGGGGATTGTGAACAAAATTCTCCTCCGCTTCATAGTAGCTTCGACCACTGTCCGCCAGAAAATCCTGCGGCAAACCGAGCGCATCCAGTGTCTCCTCCGGATGCTCCGATGCGGGCAGATAGCCCTGAAAAACCGCCAGATAATCTGCCGCCGTGGAGGATACCGTCTTGTCGTTAGCATAGGTATTGGCGACATTGACCACACAGAAGATGGATACCATCACCGTGCAGAATACCTGCAACAGTCGCCAGCCCTTACCCGGGCAGGAGTGAACGGCCGTTGCTACCACGCCCAGCACCACAAAGGGCACCAGCGCACTCATCTGCACCATACTGCGCAGCAGCAGCGTACCCAGCACAAGCACCAGCAGAGTATGATGCCAGCCCTTGCCCTTCTGCTGGCACAGCACATGCATCAGCGCTCCCACAAACAGCAGCAGGTACGCCATGGCCGCGCCGATGGCATACAGGCTATTCAGATAGCCCACAATGGAGGAATGCATCATCAGCATGGGATAAGCCACCATCGCCAGCATGGCCAGCATGCGCGAGCGGCGCATCAGTCCCGATACCGCCAGATATGCGCCCCAAGCAATCAGGGCGGCATACACAAATGCCAGATACCGGGTCGAGAATTCCAGCCCGAACGGATGCGTGCAAAGGCGCACCAGCGCCACCGCCGCACCCATGGAGCTTGTTTCGCCTAGCAGCAGCGTCGAGTACGCCGTATCTGTATAGGCAAAGGTTTCCATGCGCCCCTGCGCGTCCACACGCTGCGCATCATATTCCAGCGCCATGGCCGTCGCCGTTGTGACATAGCTGCCATCAGCCACGGCACCCACAGTCGGCACAGCAAAAAGTGTCCATAGCAGTGCCGCCATGGTCAGCAGCGCCGCCATGAAACCCATGAGCCTTGCCCGACTTTTTCGTTCCATGCGCAGTTTCCTCCTTGTGTCATTGATTCCACGAAAGCCCCGGACGCAAGAGTCACCTTTTCCCCTTGCGCCGGGAGCTTATTTTCATCAGAAGCGGTTCTTTTTGACCACCGGCAGGGATTTTTCTGCCGCCGCTTCATCCGTTAGTGCTTCATCGGTGATGGTGAGCTGCTGAATGCCCGCATTCGAGAAGCGGAACAGCTTTTCCTGCGCATCCCGCTGTGCGCCGACAAGCAGCGTCGCATCGTAGTTGTCGCAGGCGCTTTCCAGCGTCTCCACCAGCTGACCGTCACAGAAGAGTGCGTACGTGTTACCGGATTTGACCAGCACCAGATGCATCTGATTCGCCGTGCTGGGAATATCCACCGTGATGGTGGCGCAATTGCCAACATACACCGTCAGCGTTTCCGCATCGTTTTGGCGAATCATGAAGCCACGGTAGCGCCCAACTTCCTCGCTGAAGCAGGACATGTACACACCGTTGTTCACACCTCTGCGCACATCCAGCACAGTATCCAGCGTCCAGTCCTTGGTGCTGACGTCATAGAGCTTTACGCCCGTATCCAGCGCACGATCCGTACCATTGCCGATGAATGCACCCGACATCTGGTAGGCCGCCGATTCCGCGATCAAGGGCCCTGGCATTTCTGCCGCCGGATACGTCCACGCCTGCACGTTCTCTGCCGTCATTGCACCCGCAAAGACCGACAGATGCTTGACCTGCGTCTTGCTGATGCGGAAGATGTTGCCATCTGCATCGCGCTGTGCACCCAGCAGCAAGGTACCGTCATAGCCCTTCATGGCCGATTCTGTTTCGGCAACAAGCGCGCCGTCGACGTAAATCTGATACCTGCTGCCATCCTTGACGATGGCAATGTGCATTTCCTTATCCAGCGTACCCGGTACGGTAACGCCCGCATTCTGGCCGTACACGATGTTGATTTGCGCATCATCCAGCTGACGGATAATCAAGCCACGGTACGCGCCCGCCGTTTCATCAAAGCAGGACAGGAACACGCCGCCGCTGGCCTCTGTCGTCGGCACAATGCTGGTCAGCATGGTGAAGCGCGTGGCCGGCGTTTCAAACAGCTTCATCTGCGTATCGACATAGCTGCCCTGCCGGTAGCCATCCGCACCGCCGACAAACTGTTCCGGCATGGTGTAGGCTTCCGTTGCCACCGTCTGACCCACGCCAAGCGGCTTGGGTGCTTCGGGCAACGCCTCCGGCTGCCATGCGACAATCTCGTCACTGGACAGCACACTATCGTAGACCTCCAGATTCAGCACACGCGTGGGCGAGAAGCGGAACTTTTCGCCACCCGGCTCGATTTCCTGACAGCCCAGCAGGAGCGTGCCCTCGTAGGCGTCGCAGGGAAGGGACTCGTTTTCATACAGCTTGTCACCATTCCAATAAATCGAGTAGTTGTCGCCTTCCTTCGTAATCGCAAGCGTTACTTCATCTGCATCCGGTATTGGTAAATAGAATGCACGGTTGTTGCCCAATTGCAGTTGTATTGCACCCTTGCTACCACGAATCAGCAAACCATGATAATCAGCGCTACTCTGCTCATCAAAGCAGGACATCACCACTTGATTTTCATTATCAGATGGCAATGGCAATGCAATTCGGGTCAATATTGTCCACGAACCATAGCGATTGCCGTACAGCTTCACCCCTGTATCTTCCGCAATGGTTTGGCCGTCCCCCTGGAAAACCGTACTCATTTGATATTGTGGTAATTTTCCAATGCTGCTCTTGTTTTCGGTATTCCACACATGTCCTGCAACAGCACGGCAATCACGCAAATCATATTGTTCTTCCAAATACGCCCCTAAGATTCGAGAAAACTTTGCAATACCAGCATTATTCAAATGGCCAATATCGTAAAAATCGGTTTTAGGGTCAATGCCATCCGTATGCCATGTTTTCAGAAAATTCAGGAATGGAACGCCTTCTTCTTCTGCAATTTTTGCAACTGTATTGATTCGGCATGCCTCCTCTTCAGTTGCCTGAAATGGCGATACTATCAGCACCAATTGCACTTTTTTCTGTTTGCAAAGAGCTATGAGCTTTCGCAGGTACTTTTCATTTTTCTCCGTTAAGGGCAAGGTATCATCCATGGATGCATAATCAAGCAACTGAATTTCCGTCACTGCACCCTCTGCTTGTTTTGCCGTCGGCAGGGATAAATCCTCCTTGCCATATTGCAAATTCATGTCATCCATTGTCAATTCATCAAACCGGGTATGATAATACGGCAACCCCCACAATGCCTCCAGTGCATCCTGCCATGTGGAGAATGAAGCAAACGCCGCATTGATTTTATCTAGTCCAAAGGGTAAATACTGAATATTTTTCAGCGCCACCGCATTTTCTGAATCATTAACAGTTGTGCCTGTCAGAAATACATCCACCATGACCACATCTGGTGTCTGGTACTTCAAGCCCTCTTTCACATAATAATAACTGTTCCATAGCGGTTGCATACCGACCCATAGATTATAGCTTGCAATCCCATATTCATCAAAAATTTGTTGATTATCAATGTTCATACCCACGTGCGACGAGCCGACCATCAGCACATCCACTGTATCCGGCGGCAACTCGCGATATTTAATCATCGACACCATGTCATCCGTCTTAATCATCATGACATGATCAACAACGTGATAGCACACCGCCAACACCAATAGGAAGGCGATGATCTTGATGGCTTTTTTCATGATGTTCGCGCTCCCTTCATTAGAATTGGAAGTAGATGAACGACGATGCCGCGAAGCTCGGGCCATAGATGCCGAACAGCAGCACCACAAACAGTGCCGTCAGGTACAGTCCCCAGCGAAGCCAGATTTGCTGGCGCTTCACCGTTTCCAGGACGGAAATGCCCTTTTCCTGCATCAGACCAACCACCAGCAGCACCAGCAGGGACACCAGCAGAATCATCCAGTCCGACGCCGTGAAGCCCAGATGCAGGAAGCTTCCGTCAAACAGCACCTTCCAGCTCCAACCGCGGAAGAGGCTGCCCACGATGTGCAACGCGTCCTGCATCGTGTTGGCACGGAAGAAAATCCAGGAGAAGTCAATCAGCAGGAACGTGACAAGGCTCTGTCCCATGCGGAAGCTGACACTCTTTGTGCGCAGGTCGTACTTTTCCTGCATCCGGCGGCGGAACGGCTTCGTCATGTCACCCACCACCTGATACACGCCATTGAGTGCGCCCCAGATGATGTAATTCCACGCCGCGCCGTGCCACAGGCCGGACACCAGCATGACAATCATCTGATTCAGATACTTGCGACCTGTTCCTCGCCGACTGCCACCCAAAGGAATATAGAGGTAGTCGCGGAACCACGTGCTCAGCGAAATATGCCAACGCCGCCAGAAGTCCGACACCGAACAGGCGAAATACGGCCGATTGAAGTTCTTCATCAGCTTGAAGCCCATCACCTGCGCCGTACCCACGGCGATATGGGAATAACCCGCAAAGTCGCCGTACACCTGGAAGGCAAAGAGGATGCATGCCACCGCAACCGTCGGGCCTTCATAATAGGCGCTGTAGTTGAATACCTGATTAACCAAAATAGCCGCACGGTCGGCAATGACAATTTTCAGAAAGAAGCCCCATATCATTTTCAGCAGGCCGTCGCGAACGTTGTCGTATTCCAGCTTATGGGGCGTGTCAAACTGCTCCAGCAAATTGGTGGAACGCTCAATCGGGCCAGCCACCAGCTGCGGGAAGAAGCTGACGAACGCCGCGTACTTGAAGAAGTTCTTCTCCGTGCGCACGTCACCGCGATACACGTCCACCACATAGGACAGTGCCTGAAAGATGTAGAAGGAAATACCCACCGGCAGCAGCACATCAAACCTCGGCGTCACATTTGCAAGTCCCAGCCAGGAACGCACCGTGTTGATGTTGTCCACCGTAAAATCAAAGTATTTATAAAAAAACAGAATCGCCAGATTAACGGCAAAGGAAATGCCCACAAATGCCTTGGACCAGTGGCGCACGGCTTGTCCGTTTTCCTCCGCCGCCAGCTCGCGCTTGCGATGCTTGCCAATCAGTAAGCTGAACACAAACGTGATGCCCGTGGAAAACAGCAGCAGCAACGCGTAGCTCGGATTCCAGTTCATGTAGAACAGATACGATATCAGCAGAATCCAGTACGTGCGCCACTTTCCCGGGATGGCATAGTAGAGCAGCACCACGGTCGGAAAGAAAATCAGGAACTCAATGGAGTTAAACAGCACGTGCGCCTCATCTCCTTCTTGGCTTTTTGTTTTCCGCGCCAACACGCTTCTTTTGTGGCTTTTTCTTCTTCGGGAAAGGGCGTAGGCTGGCAGCACTCTCCTACCAGCCTGCACCAAAGGTTAGTTCTCGTCGTACTTCTTCCTGCGATGCACGCGCACCAGCACCAGCACCACCGCAATCAGCAGCAGCGCCATGCAGCCCATGCCGACCATCAGCAGAATCATCGGCTCGCGGTTCTTCGTGACCACTTCGGTGAAGGACGGCTTTTCGTTCGTCTGCGTGCCCAGCGTTGCCACGGTGAACTGATAGCTCGATGCACCACCGTAGGGATCAATCACCAGCGCTTCCTTGCCCAGCGACCAGCGGCCACGCTCGGAGCTGAGAATGTCCAGCAGGTTGTCGATGCCCGTCTGCGTCGTCGCGGTCACGGCCAGCACATACGTCGTCTCGTTGTAGGGCGAAGCAAACACCTGCATCACGCCCGCGTTGCGCGCATATTCGCTGTTCATGACCAGCTTGGTGCTTTCTGCCAGCTGGCTCATGTCCTCCGTGTAGCCGAAGAGGAGCGCGCTGTTCATCTGCTTGAGCGCCTCGTTCTTCTCGGACAGGCCCACCACAATCAGGTTGTAGTCGTAGTACTTCGCCTCGCTGAAATGGCCGGCCGTCACGGTCATGAATTCGCCATAGGGCGTGCTGCCTGCGCCAATCATGGCCATCACGCGACCCGCAAGGGTCATTTCTTCCTTCGTGGGGTTGTCACTCAGCACCAGCGCGGTCTTGTTCAGCTTTCCCGACACCTGGAACGGCGCAGGCAAGGACGACAGACTCAGGAACGTGTTTTTCCCCTGCGGCAGATACAGCGTCGAGTTCGCCGCGATATAAGCCCAGGGCGTGTTCATCGAACGCACGGTGCAGTCCAGATCCTTGATTTCCAGGTCGAACACCAGGGTCATGCTGCTACCCGCCTCACCAATGGCATCCGCCGGCACGGAGAAGGTCAGCGTCTCACCGACCGCACCTTCCTTGCTCAGCTTGTGGGAATACAGCGGAATATTCGTACCCCAGTAAATGGTCAGCAGACTGCGGTCAAAGTCCAGATTTTCGCTGTAGCGAATATCGAAGGAGAAGCGGCTTTCGCTCGAAAGCACATAGTCCTCCGGCACGGGCAGATAAATGGTCGAGGTCTGGGCGAACGGGCCGCTGAAGCTCATGCCCGCGCCAAGCACGTCCTTCAAGGTGTACTGGCCATTGAGCGCCAGTCCCGAGGACGTGGACGCCAGCGCGTACTGCGCCGCCTCGCCAACCGTGACGTAGGTCTGCACCATATGCAGCTGCGCCACACGCGCCGTGTCACTCATCAGGCATGCGCCTTCCGTCAGACCAGCCGGCTCGTTGGAGATAATCAGCAAGTAGTTCTTGTCGCCATCCGTCGCCCGCTGCACCAGGGTACCCGTTTCCGGCACCTCCTGATTCAGCAGGGACAGTAGCGATTCCGGCGTGTTTTCCTTCAGGCCCACATAGATGATGTTGCTGCGGCTTGTTTCGGACAGGCGGCACATTTCCATGTCGTTTTGGGAGGAGAGGCTGTTGCCCAGACCCGCCATAAGCATCATCGCGGCCGTCAGCTCGGACTCCTCTGCCCGGTCGCTGGTCACGATGGCGCTGTTGGCACCCGTGGTATCCATCAGGGACACAAACGGATACGGATACATGTACAGCTCGTCCGCATCGTCGGAAATCTCGTAGTAGATGCGCAGACAGGTCGTGTCCGCAATCTTGACCCAGTTCGCGCCGTTGTAGTCATCCTTGCACCCTTCGTCATCCGTCAGGCGGACGTAGGACAGGATTTCCAGCAGGTTATAGCCCGTTTGCAGCAGCTCCACTGGCACGGTGATGTACACCACCGTCTGCGCGCCATCGCCGCGAACGGCAATCTGCTTCGAGCCAAAGGGCGTACCGTTCATGTAGAAGGTCAGAGAGGAAATGTCCGTCAGAATCAGGTCAGACGCCGTGTAGCTCAGGCACAGCACCGCGTGCGTGGGCTTGGCGTACTTGGGCAGATTCGCATACAGGCTCAGCGTCGTGGTGATGCCGCTGAGGGTGCGCACGCCGCCAAAGGTGAAATCGGCGTAGTACGCGCCTTCCTCCGCACCAGCGACGAAGGCAGTGGCCGCATCGGCCTCCTGCTTCTCCATTGCCTCCTGGACGAAGCTGTCCACCACACCTGTGGGCATTTCCTCTGCCGATTCGCCAAGCGCTGCCATGGGCAGCAGCATCAGCGCCATCAGGCAGCTCAGGCAGCGCTTCAATCCCCGAAAAAAGCCACATTCTTTCATTTGATTCATCCTCCCGTTTAGTCTGCGGAGCGTTCTGTCTTATACCATGTGTAGTCCACGTTATTGATAAGCTTCTTGATGGTCATCCACATGGCGCGAAGCACCACGATCACCCATAATTTCGAGTAGGAAAACAGCATCAGCAGCACCAGTCCTGCCGATTGCAGGCTGAACTCGTTTTTCTCCTGCGCCAGGGTCAGCATGACGTTGCACTCAAACAGCGCACAGGCCATCAGCCAGACCATCGTGGACAGGCCGCCCAGCGACACATGGCTGTAGCCCAGCACACCCAGCGCGAACAGCACGTCGGAGCAAACAAGCGTAAACGCCATCAGCAGATACACCAGCGCGTAGTACGCCACGTCCAGGCGCATCTTGCCACCCTTGGGGTCAAAGACGTACTTGATGTTGTTCATCAGCACATACAGATTGCCCATCGCCCAGCGTGTGCGCTGCTTGAACCAGATGCCTAAGCGGAACGGTTCCTGCTCCCACGTCACCGCCTGCGGCACCAGCTTAATCTTGTAGCCCATGCGATAAATGCGGAAGCTGATTTCCGTGTCCTCCGACAGCGCATCGGGATCCCAGCCGCCAATCTTTTCGATGATGTGGCGGTGAATGACGAAGTTCGTGCCAGGAATCGTACACAGCCCGAAGTAGAACCAGCGACCGGCCTGATTCATGCACTGGTGCGAAAGCGTTTCGATGTTCACAAAGCGTGTGAGCAGGGACGCGTTTCGGTTGCGCGTGCGGAACTTGCCAATCACCGCGCCCAGAGAATCGTCAATCATCAGGTTCTCCACCAGAATCCGCAGGGCCGCCGGCTCTGGCGTGTTGTCCGCATCGTAGATGGCAAAGACACTTCCCTTTGCCACGGAATACCCGATGTTGAGCGCATTAGACTTTCCTTTGCCACCAATGACATTGTCGGTGCTGATGACAATCAGGTTGCGCGTGGGAAATTCCGCTTGCAGCTTTTTCAGCACCTCAGCGGTATCATCATTTGAATTGTCGTTGATGACGATGATTTCGTATTTATCCTGCGGATAATCGAATTTCAGCAGCGCGCGCACGGTTCTGGCAATCACGATGCTCTCGTTATGCGCCGGTACCATGACGCTCACAAACGGATATTCCTCCAATTCGTGATGTCCGTCGGATTGACGGCAGCGGTGGTAATAAATGAAGCCGCCCACAGACAAAAATACATTGATGGCCATAATCGACCAGATGCAGACCATGGAAATCAGCATCAGGTAGTCAGCCAGCGTCATCTATCTCCACCTCCTCACACTGCGTTTTTTTCTTCTTGCCAAGCCCGAGCAGCTGGCGGCGCGTATCCCGACGGGACAGCACCATGCCCACACTGAAGAAGGTACAGGCAATCGCCACAAAGGCCATAATCAGCTTGTTGCTGCTTTGAATCTGCTCCACCATGTGCTGCATAAAGCCGCGATCATAGACGAAATTGTCCTCATAGGTGAAGCGTGTGTAAGCCAGGGACACACGGCTGCCATCCACCATCATGCCCTCATCGGGCAGATAGTGGACGTACATGTTCCCCGCGTAAACCACATTCTCCATATCCCGCACATCCTTGAGAACGAAGCGGGAGTTCTTCAGCCGTTGTACCTGCGTGCGAATCGTTTCCGTATCCGTTGCCACGTCGATATAAATCGCCTGCGGATAAGCGGAGGTGTACGCATCCGCCTGCTGATAGGCCGGCGCAATCAGCTGATGACCATCGCGCAGGGCCGTGTTTTCCTTCAGGCGCGTGCCATAGACCGCCTCATCCGACGTGAACATGAACACCGTGCGCCAGCCGCGCAGCACTTCCTGCCCTTTTTCGCTCATCAGCCATACATCCGGCGCGACAATCGCCAGCGGATACACGCCATAGCGCGAATACGCCGAGTAAGCCGTTGCAATGTTCGTCTTGAGGTCATCCACCTCCACGTTCTGGAGCACCACCAGCGGCACATGCATCAGGATGCTTGCACCCTTGCTCTGCGCATAGCGAAGCACCTCACAGAAGCGCTTCATCGCGGGATACTCCGCATTGGCGTACATCGGCATCACAGCGATGCTGTAGGGTACGTTTTCCTCCTCCAGCATGTCCACACGTTCCAAAAGCGACTCCGGGTCGGTAAAGGGATATGCCATATCCAGCACCAGATAGTCACCATAGGCCACCGGGTCATTTTCATACGGCCAGAGCCATTCCTGTAGCATCGTTGCCAGGAAGGCGCATTCCGCTTCCTTTTCCGGTGCAAAATAGCACAGGTGCGTGATGCGTCCCATGCTTTGGCACAGTGGCAGCTCCTGTCCGCCGACAAACAGCGTGCCACCCAGCCTTTCGCCTTCGCCCTGCATCAGTAGCAGCTTTGTTGCACGCAGCAGTGAGTCATTCTGCTCATTGCCCTGCGTGGTCAGGCGCATCGTCATCGAGCCCTGATACAGCTGGGTGTCTGCGATTTCCGCAATACCGCCCTGCCCAATGACGAAAATGGGCAAGTCGCTGTGCGCAAGGAGCGCCGCCGCCTGCTCCGGCATTTCACCATGCGCATCCAGCGCCAGAATAATGCCGGTGTAGCCTTTCGTCTCTGCCACCTCGCGTGCCTCCACAAAGGAGCACTCCCAGTTGCTATACAGGGCAATTTGGCGCACCACTGCCGTCATGGCGGCGCTTGTATCGCTGACCTGCTCATCCGTGATTACCAGCAGGCGCGTAACATCCGCCATCGCCGCCTTGGGCCACAGCAGCACGCAGGCAAGCGCCACCAGCCACAGCAGGTGTTTTGCCTTACACATCATAGGCCAGCTCACTCTCAACCGCCTTTTTGAAGGCCATCATGTCCTTACCGAACGTGTCGGTATATTCCTTGCAAGCAATGCGCAGATCAAGCTTCGTCCCGCGTTCCAGAATTTCATCGAACGCATTGGGTGCCGTCACATGCGAAATAATGCGGCTGCGGACATAGGCGCTGTTGGCCTCATTGGAGGTCAGCAGAATCGCCATCGTGCCCTGTTCATCAATGCAGTAGACCTTGTCCTCCACGCGCACGCTGTCCTGCACCAGCGTCGCCAGACGCTTGCGCATCATCACGTAGCGGTTATGGGACAGCATGCCGCGGAATTCCGATTCGTACCGCAGCTGAATCAGCATCAGTGACACCGGCAGATGATTGCGCGCGCTGTAGTTGACCATCATCTGCGCATCGCGGTACATGGCGCGCAGGTTGTACAGCCCTGTCATCTCATCAATCAGCACCTGCTCCTCCACCTGACGGCGAAGCAGCGTGTTTTCCGCATTGAGGCGGTGCATACTGCCCGAAAACAGCGATGCGGACAATACACCCAGCAGCGGCAGCGGCGCCAGCAGATAATCCGCGCCATAAATCATGCTACCGAATGTGTAGAACGAGTAGAGCTTGTAGACGACCCATCCGCAGGTCATCGTACCCGCCAGCGCCACAGCCGTGTTGACGCGATCCATAAAGCCACACAGCACCGCCGCATCCATGATGAGCAGCATCACCAGATACGTCGTCTGCATGTCCTTTTCCGCCCAGACCATCAGCACCGCTTGCAGAAAGGCCCAGAACAGCAGCAGAATCACGGATATATCACGCTGAATCATAGCTGTCTGATTCTCGTTTTTCACCAGGCTCATCCTCCCTTACGATTGGGTTTCTATCTTCTTGATTTTGCGCATCGCCTCGGCGAAGACCATCAGCGCCATTTGGTCAATCAGGCATCCCATCAGGAATGTTTCGCGAATCAGCAAGCTGTCGCCACTCATGACCAGCACCGTCACCAGCTCCACCGATACGCTCAGGAACATCACCACGCCCAGCGTGGAGTATGCACTCTCCTGCGTCTGGTCAACGCCGTCCTTCTTCTTGTTTTTCCCCAGAAACAGCAGGAAGGCAATGGCCAGCAGCAGCAGCGACGCCGCCGTCTGCGGTGCGGATTGCTCCTTGAAGGTGGACCAGAGCGCCATAAACAGCGTCTTTGCCTTTTCGGGCATGCCCGCACTCTTTTCGTAGTTGCCGGAGAAGTCCGTGCGCATCACGAATGCATCGCTCACGCCCACCTCAAACATGCCAATCAGGTTGTTGGGATGCCGGAAGTAGTACAGCAGCACGTCCATTGTCGTATAATGATCCAGAAAGCCTTCATCCAGTGCGCCGCTTTCCGGCAGCACCAGCGGATAGCTTTGCGTGGCGTACACATCCGTCAGGACGGAATAGCGGGCATCAATGCCGAACTGCGCCAGTGCCTTCTCCGGATCATTGGCCTGAAACAGCACGCCACGCGTCATCTGGTCTACCTTTTCGTTGACCGTTTGCTTCTGCGTCATGCTGCCCGTCTGCACCACACTGACGGCGCAGAGGATAATCGCCAGCAGGGCATACAGCGCCTGATGGCGCGCATCCGCTCGGAAGCGAATCATCAGCCAATACGCCAGTGAGAACATCAGGCCCATCACCGCGCAGTACTTGTTCACACCCATCAGCAGAATGACCAGCACCGCCATCACAATCTGCGGCAGGTATTTATCCAGCCTCTGCGGAATGGACTGAACACACGCGCCAATGCCGATGAGCAAAATCAGCTCCAGCGGCTGTGTGTAGAACGAGGCAAAGCGCGTAATCATTGTCGAATCGCCGAAAATCAGCACCGCGAAGACAGACAGCAGCAAGCCCTCCGCATACACGCCGATGCGCGTGAGCAAATGCGACAGCAGCTGATAAATCAGCAGCAGATATACCGCCAGATATATTCCCGCCAGGAAACGCAGGTCGAACAGGCCATCCCGCGTCACCAGCTCATCCAGCACAATCGCGACCCGAAGCATCACGCGCAGCAACAGTGGCGTGTCTCCACTGCCCGCATTGCTGGCATCAATCAGGTATTCGCGCTCGTAATAGTTGAAATACAGGCTTGCATCCTGCGGGTCAAGGCGCGTCAGACCGACATCCGCCAATACCGCATCGAAGCTGCCATCATTGGACAGACCCAGATAAGGTGGCACGAACAGCATCACTGATGATAGCACCGCAATCACCAGCACCGTTACCAGAGCCAACCGGCGCGGACGGTAGCGCGTCTGCATGCTCTTGTCAAAGCGCTTGACCGCATCGGCAATACGGTGATACAGCGCGACGATGAGTCCGCTCAGCTTGACCACCGCCCACGAAATCCATCGTAGCATCCTTCTTCGCACCCTCCTTTCGTTGCATTGTGCCCTGTGCTTACTGGAACAGCTGCCAGCTCAAAAGCGCCTGTACCTCGTCAAAGGTGTAGGACTGTTCCCCTGCTGTGCTGCCATAGGCGCCCAGCATCGCGCCCTGATTCTTGCGACTGCCTTCCAGCAGCGCCATCGACAGCCGTGTTATTTCCGTCTGCTGCATCATCGCGCCCATTTGCGCCAGAACGGCGTATGTCGCACTGGCCTCATACCGGTAGCCCGTGCGCACAGCACCGTTTTTGTCATACCATGCGTAGACATGCCCGTCTGTCAGCTGCTGCAAGAGCCATTCCTGCGTTTTTTCCGGCAGCCTGCCGCACTGCGCGGCGTACATCAGGGCAATGGCCGCTTCTGTCATTTGCGGCGCATCGTCTGTAAAGGTCTCCTTCACCGGATTGTATGCCGCACGGTATAACGGCAATGACTCGCTGACCAATGCACGCTCCTGCGAAAAGAGTGCTTCTGTCTTTTCGGCAACTGCCGTCCAGCGCGCATCGTATGTGGCCAGCTGTCGCATCGTCTGCGTGTCCTGATAGCACAGTGTCACGCTGTCAGACGGCTTCATGCGATCCATCGTCACATGATCCACCAGATAGCCGCGCACCACGCAAGCGTCGTACAGCGCCTTGGCACGCTGCGCAATTTCCTGCGCATAGCCGCCCCAGGTGTCCTCCGCGCACATCAATGCCTTCAGGATGCGCAAATCATCCAGCGACGCATTGACATCGGCACGCTTGCCGTTCTCCATGCGCCATGCGGTCAATCCGCCACGGGACATGACATCCCGTACATACTGCCAGCACTGGGTGAACAACGCCTCATCGCCTTTCTGGACGGCGTAGAGCATCATCAGCCCCATTGTCTCCGACAGCACGGTATCGTTCAATACGATTTCGCCGCCCTGCATGCGATAGCCGGAGGGAATCGCCCCATCCGCCTGCATCACATACGTTGTCAGAAAGGACAGCGTCGTTTCTTCCGGCTGCTGTACGCTTTGCAGGAGTGCCACCATGCCCTGCGCATCCGGCATGTCGGTTCGTGCCGTGCGCATAACGCCGTTTTCATCCAGCACCACCATACTGGGCACACTGTGCAGCCCCATGGCGGTGTAAAGCGTCGCCGATGTATCCATCAGCAGCTGCTCCGTCGTCATGCCGCATGCCGTCAGCTCCTGCTCTGCCAGCATCCAATTGTCTCCGCGCATGCCTTCCCGGCAGATTAGCAGCACCTCCGCGCCGCTTTGCTCCGCCGCAGCCATGGCCGCCTGGCAATCACCACGGAAGTACGCCTTGCAATCCGGACACCAGCTGGAAAAGAACACCAGCACCACCGGTTTGCCACGGTAGGAGGACAATTGCACCGAACGACCCGCGCCATCCTGCAAAACAGCATCATAAGCGGAAAACCACTTTGTCCTGTCCGGTTGCGTATCGGATGCCATCAAGACCTCCTGATTCGTCTGTGCCGTCGGTGTCGGTGGCGTGGGCGTTTCCTTCTCCAAATGAAGCGTCTGCCAAATCAGCACGCCCAGCATCACGCCGGAGGCAACCAGCAGCACGATAATCGCCGTCAGCATGATGGCCACGGTTCGTCTGTAGCGCTTTTCTTCCACGCGAGGGTTGCTCCTTTCCGGCGTACTTTTCTTTCATGACGTTTTATTTGCAGAGGATTTCTGCAATGCGGCGGCAGGCAAAGCCGTCACCATACGGATTGCTGGCATGCGCCATAGCCGCGTAGGCAGCCGGGTCATCCAGCAGCAGGTTGAACTGGCGATAGATGGTATTCTCATCCGTTCCCACCAGACGCAGCGTACCTGCCGCCACGCCCTCAGGGCGCTCGGTCGTGTCGCGCATGACCAGCACCGGCTTGCCAAGACCCGGCGCCTCCTCCTGAATGCCGCCGGAATCCGTCAGAATCAAATGGCAGCGCGCCATGATGTTGTGGAAGTCCAGCACATCCAGCGGTTCTATGATATGCAGGCGATCCACGCCTGACAACTCTTCTTCTGCCGCACGGCGAACAACCGGGTTCAGGTGAATCGGATAAATGGCCTTCACATCCGGATGCTCCATCAGCACACGGCGAATCGCGCGAAACATGTGATGCATCGGCTCGCCCAGATTTTCGCGGCGGTGTGCCGTAATCAGAATCAGGCGACTTCCCTGCGCCCATGCCAGCTCCGGATGGAGGTAATCGGCGCGAACCGTCGTTTTCAGCGCGTCAATGGAGGTATTGCCGGTGACGAAGATAGTTTCCGGCCGTTTGCCCTCCTTGAGCAGATTCTCCTTCGCCTTTTCCGTGGGCGCGAAATGATACCGGCTGACCAGGGAGACGGCCTGCCGGTTGAATTCCTCAGGGAACGGACTGTCCAGGTCATACGTGCGAAGGCCAGCCTCCACATGCCCGACCGGGATATGCAGATAGAAGCACGCCAGCGACGTCACAAATGCCGTACTCGTATCCCCATGCACCAGAACGATATCCGGGCGTTCCTTTTCCAGAATCGGGCGAATGCGTTCCAGCACCATGCACGTCACGTCAAACAACGTCTGACCCGGCTGCATGATTTCCAAATCGTAATCCGGCACGACCGCGAAGGCATCCAGCACCTGCTGGAGCATTTGCTTATGCTGTCCGGTCACACACACAACCGTCTGCACATTTTCGTGCTGTTTTAGTTCCTTGACCAGCGGACACATTTTGATGCCCTCCGGACGTGTCCCAAAGACCAGCATGATTTTCTTCATTGGCTCGTCTCCCTGCGCTTTCTTTGAGTCTGACTCAGGACGCCAAAAAGCTTTGGCGTGAACTTTTTCTTCTATAGTTTACCTTCTCTATTATATTTGTTTTTTCGGGAAAAAGCAACACCCATTCCTTGTGGAAAATGGGTATTATCTTATGCATTTTTGTCCACTTCAACCCAAGTGTCTTTCCACATCTGCACATTTTGTAAATTTGCTTTGTATATATAATTAATTGTGACACGAAAATGTCACACGAAAAAGGCAGGCAGGATGCTCTCCTGTCTGCCTTTCCGACTGCATTCGATTATGCGTTCAGCTTTTCCGCAATAGCCTTGAGGAACGCGCGGCTGTTGACCGCCTCACACGGCGAGCCTTCCCACAGCAGCGCCAGATCCTTGGTCATCACGCCACCCTCGATGGTGTCAATGGTCGCCTTTTCCAGCTTGTCCGCAAAAGCCATCAAGTCCGGCAAATTGTCCATTTCGCCACGCTTGCGCAGTGCGCCAGACCACGCGAAGATGGTCGCCACCGGGTTGGTGGACGTCTCCTCGCCCTTCAGATAGCGATAGTAATGGCGCGTCACCGTGCCATGCGCCGCCTCGTACTCAAATTTGCCATCGGGCGAAACGAGGACAGAGGTCATCATGGCCAGCGAACCAAAGGCCGTGGCCACCATGTCGGACATGACGTCACCATCATAGTTCTTGCAGGCCCAGATGAAGCCGCCCTTGCTGCGCACAACACGCGCCACGGCATCGTCAATCAGGGTATAGAAATACGTAATGCCCGCTTTTTCAAACTGCTCCCGATACTGCGCGTCGTAGATTTCCTGGAAAATGTCCTTGAAGCGGTGGTCATACGTCTTGCTGATGGTGTCCTTGGTGGAGAACCACAAATCCTGCTTGACAGACAGCGCGTACTGGAAGCACGCATGCGCAAAGGACGTGATGGACGCATCCAGATTGTGCATGCCCTGCACCACACCCGGGCCCTTGAAGTTGAAGATGGTCTGGCGAATCTCCTGCCCATCCTCACCCGTGAAGACGATTTCCGCCTTGCCAGCACCCGGCACGCGAATTTCCGTATTGCGATACACATCGCCATATGCATGACGGGCAATCGTAATCGGCTCCTTCCACGTGCGGACGGTCGGATGCACGCCCTTGACCAGAATCGGTGCGCGGAACACCGTGCCATCGAGCATCGCACGAATCGTGCCGTTGGGCGACTTCCACATTTCGTGCAGGTTGTATTCCGTCATACGCTGCGCATTCGGAGTAATCGTTGCGCACTTGACCGCCACGCCGTACTTCTTGGTGGCGTTGGCGCTATCCACCGTCACCTGATCGCCCGTTTCGTCGCGATGCTTCAGGCCCAAATCATAATACTCCGTTTTGAGGTCCACAAACGGTTCGAGCAGCAATTCCTTAATATCTGCCCAAAGAATTCGCGTCATCTCGTCGCCGTCCATCTCGACCAGCGGCGTTGTCATCTGAATCTTCGCCATCCTGTTTCCCCTGCCTCTCTTGCGGCACATATCGCGCCACTGTTTTTCCCTTCCATTGTACGCGATTGCGCCGTTTTTCGCAAGGGCTGTACATCAAAAGAACAGTGAAGCAAAACCCCTGTATTTTTCTTTCGAGATACCTTGACAGATGAGGTATCTCGTGCTATGATGATACTCGTCAAGGCGAGACACCTTGGAAGCAGACAGCTTACAGGAGGTGACACAACATGGCTCTCTCTGCGGATCTTCTCCGTGGGTATACGGACAGCATCATTCTGCGCCAGCTTGTGCAGGAGGATAGCTACGGCTACCAGATCAACAAAAATATTTTCGCCCTCAGCGACGGCACTGTGGAACTCAAGGAGGCGACGCTGTACACCGCTTTCCGCCGACTGGAAACGGCTGGCTACATTACCTCCTACTGGGGCAATGAAGCGACTGGCGCACGCCGCCGCTACTACGCCATTACCGATTCCGGGCGCGACAAGCTGCAAGCGGACATTGCCGCCTGGAATGAAACAAAACGACAGCTTGACCACCTGCTGGAGGTATAAAGGATGAACACGCAGCGATTTTCCTTCCGACCCACTTCTGCTTACCAGACATTTTCTTTTTCAAAGCGCTTCATCGGCGATACATTCTGCTGGCAGAAAATCAGCCGGAGCTATCGCTGCGACGCGCATCAAGTCATGAATCATATGATGGAACGATAAAGGAGGACATTTGTTATGACGCACAATGATACCGTTGGCCGCATTGTCGATTTGCTGTTCCAGGATGTACAGATGAATGAAGAGGTGCAGGCCCTCTACGACGAAACCATGACCAATTGCCAGGAGCGCTATGCCGATATGATTTCCCGCGGTCTGAGTGAGGATGATGCCATCGCGGCCGTGGTGGACAGCCTCAAGGGCATGGAGGACATCATCAGCCAGTACCCGGTGAAGAAAAAAGAGACTTCCTTTGACGACGACGCCCGCGCCGAATGCCGAAGTGATTACACGTTTGACCCCAGCGACATCAAGCATATTGAAATGGTGCTTGTCAGCGAGGAAATCACTGTGGAGCGCTCCCAGGACAATCTGGTTCACGTTCACTTTGATCCGGAAGAGGATGCCTATGCGATGCTTTGCGCGCTTGAAGACGGCACGCTAAACATTCGCCGCAATCCCGACATCGTCCATCAGGCATCGGATACGATGCAGTTTCACGGCAAGCACGTCAAGTTTGAAACGGAGAATGGCGCCACCATCACGTTTGAGAGCGCCATTCCGCAACTGACGAATTTTGCCAGCAAGATTCTCCGGAGCATGAAATTCATCAGCAAGTCCGGTGGCATGATGGGTGTGGATTCCGTAACGATTGCCCTGCCGGAGGCGCAGGACGCTTCCGTGCGCATCCTGACCACCAGCGGCGACACGACCATCAAGGCCATTTCCGCGCCCAGCGTCAACGTCACCAGTACCAGTGGCGATATCACCTTCGCCGCCATTGACACGCCCGACCTGTCGGTCAGCACGACCAGTGGCGATATCTACCTGACACCCAGCGAAGCCGATTTGTGTAATGTCACGATTTCCACCACCAGTGGCGAGATTCAGGGACGTTTTTCCGCCAGGGACATCCACTGCAAGACCGTCAGCGGCGATATGCGCCTGACCGGCAATTGCGAGAATACTGTGCTGGGCACTGTCAGTGGCGATATTGAATATCATGGTGAAACCGAGACGCTGGCCTTCAATACCGTCAGCGGCGACGCCGAAATCACTGCAACCGGTCGTCTTGCCCAGATTAGCGGCAACACCGTCAGCGGTGATATCGAGCTGAAAATTCCCGAGGACATTGGCACCTATTCCGTCTCTACCACGAGCCGTGCGGGTGACGTGTGTACGCATTTCAATACGCGTGGTACACGCACGCTTACCGGCTCGTTGAATACGAGCTCCGGTGACATCACGGTCTGCTGATTCGCTATTCTTATTTTACAGACAGGTTTCGGCCTGTCTGTTTTTTGTTTCTTGCGCTTTGTTGATTTTCGCCACTTTCGTTCTTGACATGTCGGATTTTCTCTGCTAAACTCTATCGCAACATGAGGGTTTTTTGGGAGGTAGGCTGATGCACGACGAACTGATTTCCATCGGCAAAATGGCCGAGATGAATCACCTGACCGTGGCAACGCTGCGGCTCTATGATGAATTGGGGCTATTGCATCCACGGCGCAAGGATCCCGATACGGGCTACCGCTACTACGACATTGCACAGAATGCGCGTCTGGATATGATTGCTTATATGAAGGAGCTTGGCATGAGCTTGAGCGAAATCGGGCGCGTGCTAGAAAAGGAAGACATCACCCTGATTGAATCCATTCTGGTGCAGAAAAACGAGCAAATGCACCAGCAGATGCGAGAGCTTCGCGCACGCCACAACGCGCTGGAACGCGCCATCGTCTGCATTGAGCGATACCGGAAATCACCCGTGCAGGGCACAATTGCGCTGGAATACATCGACCGCCGCTATTTATGGGGCCTGCCCTGCCAGACCAACTTCTACGAAACGGACATCCGTGCCTACGAGCAGGAGCTGCTGCATTTGCGCAAAGCCTTGATGGATCGCGGTTTTTCCCACATCCACTCCTACTCCACCGGCACCTCCATCGCCATGGACGATTTCGGACAGGGACACTTTGTGCCCAAGAACGTGTTTGTCTTCGCCGACCATCGCGACATGGAGCTGTTCCCCGATGTCACCATCATGGACAGCGGTATGTTTGCCTGCATTTATCTGGATGATTACGATCAGGAAATCCCCTACGCCCAGCGGCTTCTTGACTTTTGCCATGCGCAGGGCTGGCAGATTTGTGGCGACTACATCTGCGAGGTGCTGACGGAATTCAACGTCTTCGACAGTCGGCAGCGCAGCATGTTCCTGCGCTTGCAGGTGCCGGTCAAATTCCGCGATTGATAAAATTTTTGCAAATCCCTTGACTCTCATCCAACATGAGGGTGTATCATAAAAGCATCCGAGGTGCGACAGACAGATTGGTTCGCATCCAACCAACACAACATACCTTAAAGGAGGATGTTTTTTATGGAAAAGATCAAGGTTGTTCAGTATGGCTGCGGTAAGATGAGCAAGTACATTCTGCGCTATCTGCATGAGCATGGCGCGCAGATTGTGGGCGCGATTGACGTTGATCCCGCGGTTGTGGGTCAGGACGTGGGCGACTTCGCCGGTCTGGGCCTGAAGACGGGCGTCATCATCTCGAATGATGCGGACAAGGTGCTGGATGAGTGCGACGCGGACGTGGCGATTGTGACGCTGTTCAGCTTCATCGGCGATATTTATGACCACGTGGAAAAGTGCGTGGAGCGCGGCATCAACGTCATCACCACCTGCGAGGAAGCCATCTATCCGTGGACGACCTCTGCGGCACAGATTAACCGTCTGGACGCGCTGGCCAAGGAAACGGGCTGCACCATCACCGGCAGCGGCATGCAGGACATTTTCTGGATTAACATGGTCGCGCTGGTTGCTGGCGGCTGCCATAAGATTACGAAGATCAAGGGCGCCTACAGCTACAACGTGGATGAATACGGTCTGGCGCTGGCCAAGGCACACGGCTGTGACCTGACGGCTGAGGAATTTGAGCAGCAGATTGCGCATCCCGAGGTCTTTGAGCCTTCCTACGCCTGGAACGCCAGCGAAGCTCTGGCCAACAAGCTGGGTCTGACCATCAAGTCCATCACGCAGAAGCATGTGCCCTGTATCATCGACCACGATATTTATTCCTCCACCCTGGGCAAGACGATTCCTGCCGGCAACTGCATCGGTATGTCCGCCGTGGTGACGATTGAAACCATGCAGGGCATCACCATCGAGGAAGAAACCATCGGCAAGGTCTATGGCCCGGAAGATGGCGATATGTGCGACTGGAAGATTACCGGCGAACCCGATACCGAGTTCCACGTGGTCAAGCCCGCAACGGTCGAGCACACCTGCGCGACGGTCGTCAACCGCCTGCCCAGCCTGATTGCTGCGCCCGCTGGCTATGTGACCGCCGATCAGCTTGATCCCAACGAATACCTGACCTACCCGATGGAATTCTACTGCTAATACGTAAAAGCCATATCGGAGAACATCGTCAACACGCTTGGCGATGTTCTCTTTTTGTTCTTTTCTTTCCATATCGCACAACGATTTCTTGACATCGTTTCATTTTCTCGGTATACTAATTAAGTACTTAATTACCTCTCTAAGGAAGTGGAACACGTTGATGGACAAACGCTGGACACTCATGCATGGTATTTGCCGCACGCGTCGCGCCTGGAGCGACCACATGCGGCAGGTTGCACAAGCAGAGGGCATCCCCGATTCCTACCGCTCCGTCCTCATGTTTTTGCACCATCATCCCGGTGCAAGCCAGAAAAGCATTGCCGCATTTCTGAACGTGACGACCTCGGCGGTCAATCAGACTGTCAAAAGCATGGCTGAGGACGGCTATCTGCGCAAGGAAGCCGACAACGCCGACAAGCGGTGCATCAAGCTGTACCTGACGTCCCAAGGGCAGGAGGTCGCCGACCGCCTGCATCAGCGGCTGAGACAGTCCGACGATGCCATCACTGCCTTTGTCGGCGCACAGAAAGAGGAAGAATTGATGCCTTTTCTGCACGAACTGACCGACTTTATCCAAAAGGAGCTTCCGCCATGCGAAAATACCTGAAAAAATACTGGTTCTTCTGTTTGCTTGCGCCGCTCTTCATGATGGGCGAGGTCGTGGCAGATTTGCTTCAGCCGGACATGATGGCCGACATTGTGGACCATGGCGTGTTGCTCGGCGACGTGTCGCTCATTATCCGCGTGGGCATTCAGATGATTCTGACCGTCTTGCTGGGCGGTGTCTGCGGCATGCTGTCGGGCGTGTTCGCCAATCTGGCGGGACAGAATTTCAGCAACGATTTGCGCAAGGACGTTTTTGCGAAAATCATGCATCTCTCCTTCCAGCAGACGGACAAAATTTCCACCGGCTCATTGGTCACACGCCTGACCAATGACGTCACGCAGGTGCAGCAGATGGTCATGATGAGCGTGCGCGGCCTGGTGCGCAACTCCGTCATGTTCCTGGGCGGCATCGTCATGCTGTATCGCCAGTCGCCACGCTTTGCACTCATTGCGGCTTGTGGTCTGCCGTTTGTCGTCTTCTTCACCTGCTTTTTCCTCAAGCGCACTTCCCCACTGTTCGCCATCGTGCAAAAGCGACTGGACAGCATCAACCACATCATGCAGGAAAACGTGGCTGGTGCGCGCGTGGTCAAGGCATATGTGAAGGAGGATTACGAGCTGGAGCGCTTTGACAGCGCCAACGACGCCCTTTGTCAGGAGAATCTGCATGTGCAGACGCTGCTGGCCTTCATGGGGCCGTGCATGAACATCGTCCTCAACCTATGTGTGGTGGCGGTGCTGTTTGTCGGCGGCTATACCGTTAAGGCAGGTGGCGCCATCACGCCCGGCAACACCATGGCCGCCATCACGTACCTGTCTCAGATTCTGCACGGCGTGACGTTCATGGCGAACATCTTCCAGACGTTCAGCCGCGCCAAAGCCTCCTCCGACCGCATCAACGAGGTGCTCAATGCGCCGGAGGTGCTGCCGGACGGCGAAAAGCTGCATGGCGAAAACGAGTGCGGCACGATTGAATTCCGCAACGTCAGCTTCGCTTATCCCGGCAGTGACGACCAGAACGTGCTGGAAAACATCTCCTTCCGCATCAAGTCCGGCCAGACCTTTGCCATTATTGGCGCAACCGGCAGTGGCAAAACGACGCTGGCACATCTGATTCCGCGCTTCTACGACGTTTCGCAGGGACAGATTCTTGTGGACGGCGTGGACGTGAAGGAATACAGCATGACGGCCCTGCGCGACAAAATAGCCATCGTCATGCAGAAGGCGGAAATGTATTCCCGCAGCATTGCCGAAAACATCCGTTGGGGCAAGGACGATGCGCAGCCGGTGCAAATCAAGCAGGCGGCCGAAATCGCACAGGCCGATGATTTCATTTGCGCCAAGCCCGAAGGCTACTACACGCCCGTAACAGAAGGCGGTCATTCGCTCTCCGGCGGCCAGAAGCAGCGCATTTCCATCGCCCGCGCCGTCTTGAAGGAGCATGAAATTCTGATTTTCGATGACGCCACCAGCGCACTTGACCTCAAGACAGAGGCCGATTTGTACGCCGCGCTTCGTCAGGAATGCCCGAACGTCACCAAAATCATCATTGCACAGCGTATTGCCTCCATCCGCGATGCCGACCAGATTCTGGTGCTGGATGGTGGCACAATTTCCGCAATGGGTACGCATGAGGAATTGCTGCAATCCTCCGATATTTATCGGGACATCTACCATTCTCAGTTGAAGGAAGGAGGCGACACGCATGAGCAATGAACAAGTGCCCAAGGGCTTTGAGCATGCGCCACAGGAAAGCATCCGCGCCTATCGCCGCACAAACGCCGCGGGTGCGCCGCCTCCCGGCCGTCCCGGAAGACCCGGTGGTGGCCCGGGTCGTGGCATGGGCCGCACGGTTGAGCATGCCGCCAATGTCAAAGAGACACTTCTTCGCCTGAGCCACTATTTCCGTCAGGCCGGAAAGTACCTGCCGCTGCTGCTGGGCGCCGTCATTTGCGTGACGCTGGGCGAATTGCTTGCGCCTTCCTTGCAGGGCAACGCCATTGACGCCATCAAGAACCATCAGTGGGAAGGACTGCTGACCTGCCTTGTACTGCTGCTGGTGGTGTATTTGGCCACCATTCTGTTCCGGCTGGCGCAATCGCTCACCGCCGCGCGGCTGAGCCAAAGCATCACCAGGCAGATGCGTCATGACCTGTTTGAGAAGATTGACCATCTGTCCATCAAGTATCTGGACACCCATTCCAGTGGCGACGTGATGAGCCGCATGACCAACGACGTGGAGAACGTCTCCAGCACGATTTCCGAAAGCATCGGCTCGCTCATTTCCGGCGTCATGACCATCCTCGGCACGGTCGCCATCATGTTCTGGTATTGCTGGCAGCTGACCCTCATCACCATGGTGACGGTGCTGCTGACGCTGTTTGTGACCAAGAAGATGTCCACGGCCATGCGCAAGATTTACCGCAAGCGCTCTGCCCTACTGGGCCAGCTCAACGGCCACTCCGAGGAGATGATTACCGGCTACAAGTCCATCGTCGCCTACAACAAGCAGGATGACGTCATTCAGGAGTTCTGCGACACCTCCGAGGAGCTGCGCAAGGCCAGCATCACAGCCGGCATTCTGGGCGGCTCCATGGGCCCGATCATGAACTGCATTTCCAACATCAGCTTCGTGATTGTCGCGGCCTTTGGCGGCTATTTTGCCTATACGGGTCTGATTACCATCGGCACTGTTTCTGCCTTCATCATCTATGCCAAGCAGTTTTCGCGCCCCATTAACGAGATTGCTCAGCTCTACGGCACGATTCAGACCGCTATCGCCGGTGCGGAGC
This sequence comes from uncultured Faecalibacterium sp., assembly GCA_964464815.1. Classification (GTDB taxonomy): domain Bacteria; phylum Bacillota; class Clostridia; order Christensenellales; family Aristaeellaceae; genus UBA11524. The sequence goes on along the minus strand of CAYXHF010000001.1, from coordinate 75,978 downwards.
GTGTCTTTACCCTGCTGGACGAGCCGGACGAGGACAACAGTGGCACAAAGGAGCTGACTTCCCTGACGGGAAAGGTCTCCTTCCGCAATGTCGATTTCTCCTACGTTCCTGGCAAGCAGGTGCTGTATGGCTTCAATCTGGATGTTGAGCCAGGACAGAAAATCGCCCTTGTTGGCGCAACAGGCAGTGGCAAAACGACCGTCGTCAATCTGCTGATGCGCTTCTATCCCGTGGACAGCGGCGAAATTCTGGTCGATGGCATCAATATTCAGGACATTCAGCGCGATTTCCTGCGGAAGAATATCGCAATTGTCTTGCAGGACACGGTGCTGTTCTCCAACACCATCGAGAACAACATCAAGTACGCCGATTTGTCCGCTGATGATGCCGCAATGGTCGAGGCCGCCGAAATGAGCCACATCCGCCGCTACATCGAGCGCCAGCCGCAGCAGTACCAGACCTTCCTCAAGCAAGCGGGTGCGAATCTTTCCCACGGCCAACGCCAGCTGATGGCAATTGCCCGTGCCGTGCTGGCCGACCCCAAGATTCTGATTCTGGACGAGGCCACCTCCTCCGTGGACACCCGCACGGAAAAGAAGATTCAGGACGCCATGGTGCGCCTGATGAAGAACCGCACCAGCCTGATTATCGCGCATCGCCTGAGTACCATCCGGGACGCGGACAAAATCGTCGTCATGGATCAGGGACGCGTGGCCGAAATCGGCAATCACGAACAGCTGCTGGCGAAAAAGGGCAAGTACTACGAGCTGTACATGACCCAGTTCGCTGGCAATCAGACCTGACCTGCCATTTATGCGCATCGTCTTTCTTTTCGGAAGGCGGTGCGCTTTTTTAATTCCAGATGCCCATTTTTCGTCTTTTCCGGGCGAAAGAAGAGAATTTCTTCGGGAAATGAATTGCATTTCTTGTGAAATGCGATTATAATAAGAGGGCTGTAGCAATCACAGAAGGAGAATCTGTACCATGAAATTAGGCGTTGTAGGTTTGCCCAACGTTGGCAAAAGCACTCTGTTTAACGCGATTACGCAGGCGGGCGCACAGGCCGCTAATTACCCTTTCTGCACCATTGAGCCGAACACCGGTGTGGTGATGGTGCCCGACCATCGTCTGGATGTGCTGGGCGAGATGTACCATCCCAAGAAGATTACGCCCACGACCATCGAGTTTGTGGACATTGCCGGTCTGGTCAAGGGCGCAAGCCATGGCGAGGGTCTGGGCAACAAGTTCCTCAGCCACATCCGCGAGGTGGATGCCATTGTGCATGTGGTGCGCTGCTTTGAGGATGAAAACATCATCCACGTGGACGGCTCGATCAACCCGGCCCGCGACATTGAAACCATCAATCTGGAACTGATTTTCGCCGATATGGACACGGTGCAGCGCCGTAAGGACAAGGCGATGAAGAACTTCCGTGGCGGCGACAAGAAGGCCGGTGTGGAGGTGGAGCTGGCTGACAAGCTGTATGCACACCTGGAATCCGGCAAGCCGGCACGCACCTGTCCTGTAACGGATGAGGAAAAGGAAGTGCTGGACGGCTGGTTCCTGCTGACCACCAAGCCGGTCATTTACGCGGCCAACATTGCCGAGGATGATCTGGGCAAGCCCGAGAGCGAAATCGCAGGCATTGACAAGGTGGAGGAAATCGCCAAGAGCGAGAATGCAGAAATCATCGTCATTTCTGCCGCCATCGAGGAAGAAATCGCTCAGATGAGCCCGGAAGAAAAGGCGGAGTTCATCGAGGGTCTGGGCATCGGCCAGTCCGGTCTGGATCGTCTGATTACCGCTTGCTATCGTCTGCTGGGTCTGATTTCCTTCCTGACCGCTGGTGAGGACGAGTGCCGCGCATGGACCATCGTCAATGGCACGAAGGCGCCGCAGGCCGCTGGCAAGATTCACACCGACTTCGAGAAGGGCTTCATCCGTGCCGAAATCGTGCCGTATGACACCCTGGTGGAGCTTGGCTCGATGGCCGCGTGCAAGGAAAAGGGTCTGGTTCGCTCCGAAGGCAAGGAGTACGTGATGAAGGACGGCGACATTGTGCTGTTCCGCTTCAACGTGTAAAAAAGCCATCTCCTCCCCGAAACAACATGCCGGAAAGGGGCGCGCGATATGAGCCGTCTTTCGTATTTCTGTAAGCGTCTTGTCAAAATGGACTGGAAGGCCATGTGGAAGACTGCGGGTCTGCTGCATGAGCGTTCCGGCAAGTCCCGCGCATGGCTGCTGTGCGACATGCTGCGCTGCGCCATCAAGTACAATGCGGGCTATGTCGATTACAAAATCGCTCAGATGTACCGCCTGAACGATGCCCAGCGCCGCACGGTCATCACCCGCGGCATTTCCAACAGCATCGTCCGCCGCATGAACGATAAGGCCTACTGGCACTTTTTTGATGACAAGACGCAGTTCAATGCGCTGTTCAAGGAGTGGATTGGCCGCAAGTGGCTGCTGATTACGCAAAGCACTTCCCTTCAGGCGCTTGCGGACATGATGACGCTGCCCGCGCTGATTGGCAAGCCGCTGGAAGGCTCCAGCGGTCAGGGCATTCTGAAATTCACGCCCGAGGACTGGAAGGATGGCCCCGAGCAGTTCCTCCACCTGCTGATGGAAAAGCAGATTGGCATTTTGGAGGAAATTGTTGTCCAGCATCCGGAAATGGCGCGTATGTGCCCCACATCCGTCAACACCTGCCGCATCGCCACCCTGCTGGGTGACAAGCAGCAGGGCATCGTCTACGCCTTCCTGCGCATTGGCAACGGCAAGGTGATGGACAATGTGGACTGTGGCGGTATGGCGGCGCGCATTGACTTGGCCAGCGGCAAGCTGCTGACCGTCGGTGCGGACAAGGCCGGCAACACCTACACCAAGCACCCGATGACCGGCACGGACATCATCGGCTTCACCATTCCCTATTGGGAGGAAGCCAAGCAGATGTGCATGGAGGCCGCAAAAAAGGTGCCGCAGATGCGTTTTGTCGCCTGGGATGTAGCCATCACGCCGGACGGCCCGACCTTCATCGAGGGCAATAGCTTCCCCAGCCATGCCGTGCCGCAATTCGCGGCGCACTATCCGGATGGCATTGGCATCCTGCCGGAATTCCAGAAGTTCATGGACGTATAAGCAATTTTTTGCGGGACGCTGCGGAGTTTTTCTCCGGCGGCGTCCCGTTTTGTCGTTTTCTATGGAACAAGGCATTATATCAGTAGAGAATTTCGCTTTTTTCACGCAAAGTGGCCGCTTTCGGCAGGATTTTTCGTGTAGAAAGCGAATTTATTACATAATACGGCGCTCTTTGGCTGTATGACGCAACCCTGCGTCCACATGATCACGTGTTACGGAGGAAATGTAGGATGGAACGGCTTCTGAACGATGGATGGCGCTTCTGTAAATGTCCGACTGGTTCCACGTTGGCAGATGTCACGCCCGACACCATGTGTCCGGTCGATCTTCCCCACGATTTTCTGATTGAGAACGAAAACGACCTCTACGAAACGACCGATGCGTGGTATCTGCGCACACTGACCGTTCCGGCTGCCTGGCTGGAAAAGTGTGTTGTACTGCGCTTTGACGGCGTATATATGGATTGTGATGTGCTGCTCAATGGCCGCATTGTCTGCACGCATCACTATGGCTACACGGCCTTCGATGTCGATTTGACAGGCCTTGTGCACGAAGGCGATAACACACTGCATGTCCACATTCGCCACCAAAGCCCCAACAGCCGCTGGTACTCCGGCGCGGGCATCTACCGCGATGTGACGCTGCATGTGCTGCCGCGCCATCACGTTCCGCTGGACGGTGTGTATCTCTCCACCACGCATCAGGACAGCCTTTGGACGCTTTCTATTGATACAGAGCTGTCTGGCGCAGCGGAAGGCGCAACGCTCTCCCATGTGCTGCTGGACGGCGATACCCACGTTTGTGAAGTCACCGCCGAGGCCACGGGCAATCACGTGCTGTGCCAGATGCAGGTGTCTTCCCCTGCGCTCTGGTCGCCGGATGCGCCGCACGTGTACCGCCTGATGACGGTGCTGGGTGAGCAGACGATGGTGCAGAACGTTGGCTTCCGCGAGTTGTGCCTGACCAGCGACCGTGGTTTGCTGCTCAACGGTCAACCGGTGAAGCTGCACGGCGTTTGCCTGCATCACGACCTTGGCTGTCTGGGTGCTGCCTTCCACGAGAAGGCCATGCGCCGTCAGCTGCGCGAAATGCAGCGCATGGGCGTCAATTCCCTGCGCACCAGCCACAATCCGCCTGCACGTCAGGTGATGGATTTATGCGACGAAATGGGCATTCTGGTTGTGGACGAAGCATTCGATATGTGGAAGCGCGCCAAAACGCCCTTTGACTACGCCCGCTTCTTCCCCACTGACATGCCGGACGACGTGGCCTCCTGGGTGCGCCGCGACCGCAATCATCCCTGTTTGGTGATGTGGTCCATCGGCAATGAAATTCCCGATACCAATATCGACGCCGACGCTACCGACACCACCGTCGCACTTTCGACGCAGGTTCGTCTGCATGACCCGCACGGCAATGCACCCATCACCATCGGCAGCAATTTCATGCCGTGGGAAGGCGCACAGCGCTGTGCAGACCTGATTGAGGCACAGGGCTACAACTACGGCGAAAAGTGCTACGAGGAGCATCACGCGGCGCATCCGGACTGGGCGATTTATGGCAGCGAGACGTCCTCCATTTTGTCCAGCCGTGGCATTTATCATATGCCCATTGATGCCTCGATTCTCTCCGATGATGACCTGCAATGCTCGTCCTTAGGCAATTCGCCCACCAGCTGGGGCACGAAGGACCTGCGCAAGTGCCTGATTGAGGATCTGCTGACGCCCTACTCCGCCGGTCAGTACCTGTGGAGCGGCATTGACTATATCGGCGAACCCACACCTTATCACACGCGCTCGTGCTATTTCGGCATGATGGATACCGCTGTGTTCCCCAAGGACTTCTGGTATCTGTGCAAATCCATCTGGACAACCGAACCGATGGCGCATATCGGCATCTATTGGGACTGGAATCCCGGCCAGCTGATTGACGTGCCGGTGATGACCAACGCGGCGAAGGTCGAATTGCTGCTCAACGGCCGCTCTCTGGGCGTGCAGGACAACAGCATGACCGACTGGACGAAGAATCGCCCTGTATGGCACATTCCCTTTGAGGCCGGTGAGCTGCGCGCCAAGGCATATGATGCCGCAGGCCAGCTGGTGGCAGAGGACGTCCGTTACACGCCCGGAGAAAGCCACCGCATCGTGCTGGAAGCAGAGGATGCGCAGCTGCTGGGCAATGGCGAGGACATGACGTTCCTGACCATTTCTGTGCAGGATGAAAACGGCCATCCGGTGGAAAACGCCATTGACCGTGTGCAGGTGTCCGTCACAGGTGCTGGCCGCCTGATGGGTCTGGATAACGGCGACCCGTCGGATGCGGACGGCTACAAAACGACCACGCGTCGCCTGTTCAGCGGCAAGCTGCTGGCGATTGTGGGTGCGCTGGACATGCCGGGCGAGGTACGCGTACACGTCACGGGCGATGGTCTGGAAGACGCAGAGCTGGTGCTGCCGGTAGTATCTGCACCCAAGCAGGAAGGCCGCAGCTGCCACACGGCACTGTGCCGCCAGGACGACATGCCCAAGGACAAGCCGGTGCGCCGCATTGAGCTGATTCCGCTGGGCAATACAGCGCTTTCCCCTGAACAGACGACGGTTTCCTTCCGTGTGGTGCTGCATCCCGCAGATGCCACGGCGCAGGAAATCACCTACCGCATGACAAACGCTAAGGGCATTGACACCCCCTGCGCCCGCTGTGAGGTCAATGGTGATATCGTAACTGTCACCGCATTGGGTGATGACACGGTGTATCTGCGCGCCTGCTGCAACAACGGCTATTCGCACGTGCGTATCATCAGCCAGCAGAACATTTCGATTTCCGGCATGGGTCAGCCTTATCTTGATCCCTACCAGTTCGTTTCCGCTGGTCTGTTTGATGTCAGCAGTGGCGACATTGGCAACGGCAACGAACAGGGCATCTCCTTCGCCCGCGAAAGCAAAAGCATGGCCGGCTTCACCAACATCGACTTTGGCCCGGTCGGCTCGGATGAGGTGAATCTGCCCATCTTCGCGCTGGATGGCAACCTGTATAAGATTACCCTCTGGGACGGCATTCCCGATCAGGGCGGCCGCATCCTTACCGTTTTGGAATACCAGAAGCCCAGCATCTGGAACGTCTATCAGCCCCAGACGTATCGTCTGCCGGAGCGTTTGACAGGCATCCACACGCTCTGCTTCTCTCTGGACAGCCAAAAGATTCACCTCAAGGGCTTCACCTTCACGCGCCAAAGCCGTGCCTGGCTGCCGCAGCGTGCGCTGGATGCCGACAGCATTTACGGCGATAGCTTCACCCGTGGCGAGGAAGCCATTCTGGGCATCGGCAACAACGTTTCCCTGATTTATGAGGACATGGACTTTGGCACCGCGACGCAGGCCACCCTGCTGATTGACGGCCAGACGCCGCTGGAATGCAACTCCATCACCGTTCGCTTCGCCAATCGCGATGGCGAGCAGATGACCGCGCTGGCGCAGTTTGCGGGTAAATCGCGTGGCACACAGCGCTTCGTGCTGCCTGTCCTGCCGGGCGTGTGCGCCGTCACGTTCGTGTTCCTGCCCGGCTGCCAATTCGATTTCTACGGATTCACCTTCCAGCAGGAAGTCTGATTCCCGCGACAAAGGAGTGTTACACCAATGATTCTGTATAATTCTCTGACGCATCGTAAAGAGCCGTTCGTGCCGCGCTTTGGCAAGCAGGTGTCCATGTACACCTGCGGCCCGACGGTGTATCATTTTGCCCACATCGGTAATCTGCGCACCTACATCATGGAGGACATGCTGGAAAAGGCCCTGCGCTATGAAGGCTACGACGTCAAGCGCGTGATGAATATCACCGACGTTGGCCATCTGGCCAGCGATGCCGACACGGGCGAAGACAAAATGCTCAAGGGCGCCCGCCGTGAGCATAAGACCGTGATGGAAATTGCCAAGTACTACACGGATGCATTCTTTGCCGACTGCGAAAAGCTGCACATCAAGACGCCCGACGTGGTGGAACCGGCCACCAACTGCATTGATGATTACATCGACATGGTGACGGTGCTGCTGAACAAGGACTACGCCTATCAGGCTGGCGGCAATATCTACTTTGATACCAGCAAGCTTGGCAAATACTATGTCTTCAACGACCACGACGAAGAGGATTTGGAGGTCGGCGTTCGTGAGGACGTGGGCGAAGACACCAACAAGCGCAACAAGGCCGACTTCGTGCTGTGGTTCACCAAGTCGAAGTTCGAGGATCAGGCGCTCAAGTGGGATTCGCCCTGGGGTGTGGGCTATCCCGGTTGGCACATCGAATGCTCCTGCATCAGCAAGAAGCATTTGGGCGAATACCTCGATCTGCACTGCGGCGGCATCGACAATGCCTTCCCCCATCACACCAACGAAATTGCGCAGAGCGAAAGCTATCTGGGCCATGAGTGGTGCAAGCACTGGTTCCATGTGCATCACCTGAACACCGCTGGCGGCAAGATGAGCAAGTCCAAGGGCGAATTCCTGACGGTTTCTCTGCTGGAGGAAAAGGGCTATGACCCGCTGGTGTATCGCCTGTTCTGCTTGCAGAGCCATTATCGTCAGAACCTCGTGTTCTCCTGGGAGAACCTGGACAACACCGCCGCGGCCTACAATAAGCTGTTGAACCGTGTGGCTGCCCTGACGCCTGCAAGCACCACGCCCGACCAGGAAAAGCTCAAGCCGTATCAGGATAAGTTCCTGCAGGCGCTGGATGCCGACCTGAACACGTCCCTGGCCGTGACGCGCCTCTACGACGTGCTGAAGGCCAAGGACTTGACCGACGATGAGAAGCTTGCCCTCGTTGGCGACTTTGACGCCGTGCTGTCCCTGGATTTGCTGGCCAAGGCCGACAAGCTGCGTCAGGCGCAGCAGGCCACCAGCGCCGCGCATGGCGAGGACGAATACGTCATCACCGCGCCCGCCGATGCCTCTGAGGAGGAGCAAGCCACCGTTCGTGACCTGCTGCTGAGCCGCTATCAGGCCCGCAAGGACAAGAACTGGGCCGAATCCGACCGCATTCGCGACGTGCTCAAGGACATGGGCATTGTGGTCAAGGACAGCAAGCAGGGCGTCCAGTGGATGCGCGGCTAAGCGCCTGACCATCGCCTACCAAAGAAATTAACTTCCGAAAGGAGTTTTTCAACATGAATATTTTGCAAGCGGCCATTCTCGGTCTGGTGCAGGGTCTTGGTGAATTCCTGCCCATCTCCTCCAGTGGTCATCTGCTGCTGGCGCGCATGCTGCTGGGGCTTGACGTGACGCAAATATCCGGCTATCACATTCTGGACATCCTGCTGCATGTGGGTACGCTCATCCCGATTCTGATTGTCTTCTGGAAGGACTGGTGGGCAATTCTGCGCAACCCCTTCCGTTCCAAGACGCTGCTGCTGCTCTTCATCGCCTCGATGCCCACGCTTGTGGTCAAGGTGGTGTTTGATGACTTCATCACCTCCTGCGAAACGGGCTGGTTCCTGGGCGTGAGCTTCCTGCTGACGGGCTTCTTCCTGCTCTTTGCGGAGACGTTCAGCGCCAAGATGCGCAACGCCGCCGACAAGCCCGGCTACAAGCACGCCATCATCATGGGCTGCATGCAGGGCATCGCGCTCATGCCGGGCGTGTCCCGCAGTGGCTCGACGCTGGCTGGCGGCCTGCTTTCCGGCCTGAACCGCAAGAGTGCGGCGAAGTTCTCCTTCATGATGAGCGCACCGGCCATCGTCGGCGCACTGCTCATCGACGGCAAGACCGCCATTGAAGAGGGCTGGTTCCAGGAGCTTGCCCTTGTGCCGACGCTGGTCGGTATGGTGGTGGCCGGCGTAAGCGGCTATCTGGCCATTCGCTTCATGCTCAGCCTGATCAGTCGCGTCAGCCTGAACTGGTTCGCACTGTATGTGGCGGTGCTGGGCGTCGCCTTCCTGCTGTTGCAGCTGGTAGGCTTTGACGGCATTGTGCCCTTTGTCATGCCGCAGACGGCCGAGGCCATTCGCACGACTGCCACGTTCCTGCGCGTATAAGCCATGGGACTGTCCGATTTACTTTCGGGCAGTCCTTTTCCTTTGCCCCTTGCTATCCTTGTCGGAAAATGATATAATAGGAGCGATACCTCTGATACTGAAAGCGATGCCCGCATTTCCGGGTGTCCGCTGGAAAGGACGACCGCGCCTGATGCAAACATTCCGTCGGCTGCTTTGCCTACTGACGATAATTTCGCTGCTGCTGTGCAGCGCTTTGGCAGAAAATCCTGATCCGACCCTTGATCCCAACGCCAATCCCTACGATGCCGAGCATCCGGAGCTGCTGGAGGCCGACCAGCTCTACTGCACCTCCGCCATTCTGATTGAGCGCAAAAGCGGCGATGTCATCTTTGAGAAGAATGCTGATTTGAGCATGTATCCCGCATCCACAACGAAGATTATGACGGTGCTGCTGGGCATCATCAACCGCAATTTAACCGACACCGTCACCATCAGCTACAACGCGTCAGCCGAGGCGATGAAGAACCTCGACCCGGATGCAACCACCATCAGCCTCAAGGAGGGCGAGGAGCTGACCATGCAGGATTTGCTGTTTGGCACGCTGATTCGCTCCGGTAACGATGGCGCCGTGGCCATTGCCGAGGCCGTTTGTGGCGACGAAGGCACGTTTGTAGATTTGATGAACCAAACCGCCGCCGCGCTGGGCATGAACAGCACGCACTTTGTTAATCCGCACGGTCTGCATGATGACAATCACTACACGACCGCACGCGACCTGGCCAAACTGGCGCAGTACGCCATGGAGAACGATACCTTCCGCACCATTGCGGACACGACCTCCTACACCATGGCGAAGACGAATTTGCAGCGCTCCCGAACACTGACCACGCGCCACCGCATCATGCTCCCCCAGTACAATAACGACACCAACCGTTACTACTACGCGCCGATGAACGGCATCAAGTCCGGTTCAACCTCCATGGCGAAGTACTGCTTTGTAGGTTCGGCCGAAAAGGACGGCGTGGAGCTGATTTCTGTCGTGCTGTATTCCAGCCAGTACGGCGTCTGGACGGACACCAAGAAGCTGATGGAGTATGGCTTCAGCCAGTATCAGCACGTCACCATCTCCGAGCTGTTCAACCTCCATCCTCTGTCCATTTACACCAGTGGCTATGCGCTGGATGACCCGAATCTGGGTCAGCTGACGCTGCTGTGTCAGCCGCAGAATGCCACGCAGGCGTCCCTGGCCGAGCTGAGTACCACGAAGTCGCAGATTGAATACCTGTCGGAGAACCTGCGCGATCTGGTGACGGTCAACTACACCCGCGACTTTGCCGCGCCAGTCACGGCGGGCGAAATCATGGGCGAAATGACCTACGTCCGCGAGGATGGCATGCCGATTACCTTCAATCTGGTCGCCAGCCGCAGCATCGCGCGCCGCGACAATCTCCCCCTGACCTATGAGGAAATCGTCGCCATGACACAGGCACAGACCGGCATCCCGATTGTGCCGGAGACGGTCATTCCGGCGCTGATTATCCTGCTGATTCCCACGGCTGTGCTGGTGTTGCTCTTCCGCATCCACCGCAAGCACAAGCGCCGCAATCGCTTCTCCAGCCAGTTCTCGGATGAATAATTGAGGACATATAAAAAAATCGTCTTCCCGCTTGTTTGGGAAGACGATTTTTCTTTGCACCAAATGTGATTACGCCACTGCGCTGACCTTTTTCTTTTCCTTGATTTCGCCAGCCTTTGTCAGGGCAATCTTTGTGATGACCGGGCCAGCCAGCTCGTAAATCAGCGTACCAGCCAGCACCACCGCGTTGATGGTCGGGCCATAGGCCGGCAAGTCCGTCATGGACATACGCGCCATACCGATGGCCACGCCAGCCTGCGGAATCAGCGTGAAGCCCAGATAGCGGACGATGTTCTTGTCGCACTTTTCCAGCGTCGCACCAATCGTTGCGCCGCAGCATTTGCCAACCGCACGGCTGAGTACATACGCGATGCCCACCACACCAACTGTCGGCAGCACCGCCAGGTCAAGGCTTGCACCACTGAGCACGAAGAACAGCAGGAACAGCGGCGGTGTGAAGCGGTCGCACTGCTCCAAGAGCGCCGGAGAGTCCGTGCTGATGTTAATCATGGTCGCGCCGACCATCATGCACACCAGCAGGCTGCTCAAATCCAGCATGGAGCTCAGGCCAACCGCCAGGAAGACCACCAGAATGGTCATCGTCAGCTTATTGCCGCGCGAATGGAAGAAGCGCAGGAAGAAGACCATCATCAGGCCAATCACCACGCCCAGCGCCAGCGAACCAGCAATTTCAAGCAGAGGCTTGACCAACAGCGTCATTACGCTCAGTGCCGCGCCGCTATCAATCGTGCGTGCAATCGCCATCATGATGGCATAGAGCATCAGGCCCAGGGCATCGTCCATGGCCACGACGGGCAGCAGCATCTTCGTCACCGGGCCATTTGCCTTATACTGGCGCACCACCATCAGCGTAGCGGCCGGAGCCGTTGCCGCGGCGATTGCACCCAACGACAGACAAATGGGCAGCGGCTGACCAATGACCAGCAGCGTCAGGAACACCAGCAGCGATGCCACACAGCCCTCAAAGAACGTAATCACCATCGGCTTGATGCCAATCTCCTTGATGTAGGAGATTTTGAACTCACTACCGATGGAGTAAGCAATGAAGCCCAGCGCCACATCGGAAATGATGGCGAGCTGCGAATTCATCTCCGGCGTCATGACGCCCAGCACATACGGGCCAACCAGCAGACCCGCAATCAGATACGCCGTCACGTTCGGCAGGTGAATCAGTTTAATCAGGCGTGTCATCGCCATGCCAATCGCCATGGCAATTGCCAGGGCAAAGAGTATATTCATTTGTTTTTCGCGACCCCTTCCACAAATGTTGTGGGCAGGGCGAAGCAAATACCTGTGTCAGGCTTGTCCAGTCCACCAGTTACTTTCTTGATGATTTCCATCATCTGCGGAATCTGTTCGGACTTCAGCAGCGTGAAAATCGTCTTGGAACGCTTCCGCTCCGGATTGAACATGTGGCGCAGCAGCCCCAACACAGGCAGATCGTCTACATTGTGGTCGCCATCCAGCACGCGCATCATACCGGTCGATTCCAGAATGGTTGCGCCGCCAATGTTGGCTTTGAGCATTTCTTCCAGCAGTGGCTCCAAGAATTCCTCCCGATTCAGCACCAGGACAAACATCTGCATCTTGTTTCCCCTCCTCTTTTGCGTCGTGTATCCACGGCATGTTTATTGTAGCACTTTCCAGATGTTTGTCAATCGTTTTTGCAGGAAAATGCCATGCCTTTCTCATGAAATTCTCATCCTTTCTTCTCATCTTTCTCAAGCTTTTTTTCCAGCTTTGTGTTATGATATACGTGTCGGGTGAAGGACACCCGCAAACAGGAAAGGAGTTTTTTTGATTATGGCAAGTTATACGATTGAGGATGTGGAATTGCTCCGGCAGAAGAGCGGCATCAGCTATCAGGAGGCTGTTTCCCTGCTGGATTATCATAATGGCAATGTTGCCCGTGCCCTGGTGGATTTGGAGCGCAATGGCCGCATGAAGCCCGATACCGAAGACACGACCAGCAAGAAGAGCAAGAGCAAGGGAAAAAACAGCACCGCCTCCGCTCAGAATGGTCAGTCCGGCCATAGCGGCAGCAATGCTGTTGTGTCGCTCATCAACAAGCTGTACCGTTCGCGCGTGAAGATTTCCCGTGCGGCCACGCCGATTGTCAACCTCTCGCTGCTTTTCACCATCGTCGGTGCGCTGATCAGCCCGCATCTGCTGATTCTCTCCGTCGTGCTGGTGCTGGTGCTTGGCTACCACATTTCCTTTGTGAAGGACGACCCGGATTTTGCGGGCGAAAATATGGATCGCATGGTCAAGAACGCTGCCAGCAATGTGCGCAGCACGGTGAATGAATTCGCCCGCAGCTTTCAGGACGGCATGAACGGCGACAAGGACGCCACCACTACCGCCGACAAAGACGCCGGACAGCCCACGAACAGCTTCTATCAGGACAAACCCACCGCAGAATATCACACCTGTCCGACCATCAACGTGCCCGTGCAGGTGGACAGCCAGGACGGCAGTGTGACCATCGAGGACGACACGGATGGCTTCCACTCCGCGACCATCAAGTAATCTCTCCCGGACGAAAAAGGAGGTTGCCCGATGCTCCCGTTGATGCTTGGTGTGCTGATTGCATCAAACCTGCTGTTTTTTGCCTCCCTGCTGGTATTTTTCAGCCATTTCGGAGTGCAAAATCAGCCTTGACCCCTTTTCCTGCGGGATGCGCCGTTTGTGCTGGCGTCTCCCGCTCTTTGGCGTTTTCGCGATATCTACGCAAAGGAGAAACGTTCCATGAGCCGAATTCTCATCGTTGAGGACGAGAAGAAAATCGCCCGCTTTCTTGAGCTGGAGTTAACCCACGAGGGCTACGAGGTGCAGACCGCCGGTGATGGCCGCGAAGGGCTGGACAAGGCGCTGAACTGGAAGCCCGATCTGATGATTCTCGACCTCATGCTGCCGGAGCTGTCCGGCATCGAGGTCTGCCGCCGTCTGCGCCACGAAAGCGACTTGCCCATCATCATGCTGACCGCCAAGGACGACGTGTCCGACAAGGTCATGGGCCTTGACATGGGCGCAGACGACTACATGACAAAGCCCTTCGCCATTGAGGAGCTGCTGGCCCGCATTCGTGTTGGGCTGAAAAAGCGCCGTGCCACACCATCTGGCACGGCATCGAATACCCTGTCCGCTGGCGGTCTTGTGCTGGAACCGTCCAGCTATAGCGTGAGCATGGACGGCACGCCCATCAATCTGACTAAGAAGGAATTTGATTTGCTCAAATACCTGATGCTCCACAAGGGCGAGGCCGTGACGCGGGATGCACTGCTGAGCGATGTGTGGGGATACGACTATCTGGGTGACACCAACGTGGTGGATGTCTACATCCGCTACCTGCGCCACAAGATAGACGAGCCTTTTGGCAAGAAGACGCTGCACACCATCCGTGCTGTCGGATACATGTTCCGCATTGATGAGTAAGCGCCGCATGTCCAAAAAGACACGCCAGAAAATCGCGGATGTGTCTTCCACGCCAAAGCCGCGTGGTCTTCCGTCTGCTGTATCCCGCATTCGCCTGTCGCTGACCTTCCGCATCGCCATTCATTTCAGCTTTGAGCTGCTGCGCTCCTTCCTGCCGGTGTTTTTGCTGGTGACGCTGCTGTTTTCCATCGGTACCCTTTCCTTTTTGGAGCATGACATCAGCCGCCTGCAAATCACACCATTGCTCAGTGATGGCACGCTGCCTCTGTCAACGCTGGACAATGTGACCTGCACCATGTCGCCAGAATTCCGCTCGGACGGCATATCCATGGGACGTGGCGCATATCGAATTTTGTCGCCCCTATCCATCCTGACGGACTTTCGCTTCATCGCCCTGACACAGCACATGTCCGGCCAGACGATGCTGCTCACCTTCAGCCTCAGGGAACCGATGATGCTGTATTTCTACACCATCCTCGCGCTGATGCTGGGCGACCTCTACCGCATGTTCTACTTTGTCTGGCACAGAAAGCGCCTGCATCATAGCGTCCTGGCGCCTATCCGCGATATTACCGACATGGCCGCCACGCTGTCAGCCAATAACCTTTCCAACCGCATCAATATCGCTGGCACAAAAAACGAATTGAAGGATCTGGCGACGGTGATCAACTCCATGCTTGACCGCATCGAAACGTCCTACAACAGCCAGAAGCAGTTCGTCTCCGATGCCTCCCATGAGCTTCGCACGCCCATCGCCGTCATTCAGGGCTACGTCAGCATGCTTTCCCGTTGGGGCAAGAGTGACCCCGAAATTCTGGACGAGGGCATCACCGCCATCGCGCAGGAGACAAAAAGCATGAAGGAGCTGGTCGAAAGCCTGCTGTTCCTCGCGCGTCACGACAAGAAGACCCTTTTGATGGAAATGACCCACTTTGACATGCTGGATGTCGCCAGCGAGGTGCAGCGTGAGGCCGCCATGGTCACGCCGGAGGACACCTTCCTGCTCTCCCCATCCGACCATGTGGAGATTGAAGCCGACCGTGGCATGATGAAGCAGGTCATGCGCATCCTGTGCGATAACGCCGTCAAGTATTCGCCCAAGGGCGGTAGCATCACCATCGGCGTGCAAAAGACGGCCACAGGCTGTACCCTTTCCATGAGCGACAACGGCCCGGGCATCCCCAAGGAGGAGCTATCGAAGATTTTCGAGCGCTTCTACCGCTCCGACAGCGCCCGTAAGGCCGAAAGCGGTGGTCACGGATTAGGGTTGTCCATCGCGCGCATCATCGTCATGGGCCACAAGGGACAGCTCCGCGTGCGCAGTAAGGTCGGCGCAGGCACCACGTTCTTTGTCGATTTGCCCCTTACGCAGGAGCAAGCGACACCCGCGCCGGAAACGCCTGCACCACCAAACAAACAGAAACTCCGCTTTCATCGCCGCCGTCCACAGACAGACGAAAAAGGCCATGCGGAGCAGTAGGTTTCCTGATTCCCCTGTCATACACAAAAATGGAGAGCCGCATCTGCCAGTCAGGATGCGGCTCTTTGTGTGTTATGATCCCGTGGTGTAGTTGCAGCTGCCGCATCCGGATGTGCCGCAGGAGCCGCAATTGCCGCCGCAAGTACCATTGCATGTGCCGTTGCAATTGCAGCCCGTCGTGCCCGTGGCCGCACGCATCGTGCCGCTTACCGTCGCGTTGCCGCTATTGCACATCGACTGCGGAGGGAACAAGGGCAGCGCGAAGAACTCGTCGCACACGCTCTCCGCAAATTCCTCTGCGGGCGGAATCGGACAGTAGCCGTAGCTGGGAATCAGCATTTCTGCCTCCGCCAGCACCTTCAAAATCGTCGTCACGCAAATGGTCATGCAGAACTGGTTGTTGCCCAGATACGTGCCACTGACGCAAATAGCGCTGACCATGCTTTCCAGCGTGTAGGGCACAATCGACTCGTCCGGGATGCTCAGCAGCACGTCGCGGTTGACGCTGACGACCGCCTTTCCGATGTACTCCACACAGCGGCTGTCCACAAACAGGATGTCAATCGGAATGTCGATGGTCGCACGCACACGGGCAAAGCACGGCCGGTCGCAGAGGCGATCAACGGTCAGGTTGCGAATCGTGCCCTCCGTCGTCGTGCTGCGGCAGCTTTCAAACGTGATGGGCGGCACGGGTGCGGAGGTCGGCGTGATGGTCTCCTGCGTCTCCTGACAGCCGCACGCGTTGCAGGTGCAGGTGTTGTTAACCTGTGCGTAGCTGGTGATGGTGATGGTCTGATTGCTGAGCTGCTCCTGCGTCATGGCGCTGTCGTAGACGCGCTTGACCTGCACGCACACCTTTTCCTGCAAGCCGTCCAGCGCATTTCCGGAAATCGTACCAGGGCAGCAGCCAGGGTTGGCGTTCTTGTAGGAATAGAAAGACATTTGCTTGCGCCTCCTTCTCTATTCAGGCTTCCCGCACCTGATGGAGGAAGCCTTCACCACCAACATATGAGCCACTGCGCGATTGGTGCGTACAAAAAAACGACCAGCAGCGCTTTTGCTCTTCTGGTCGGATGGCATCGTATGGCCCGATATTATGCAATTTCCACGGGCGTAAAGCCTTTCTTCGATACAGCCTCCATCAGCACCGCGTCCTCCACCGGCGCATTCAGCACGATTTTCGCGCACTTGCCAGCCACATCCGCTTCGGCACTTTCCACGCCGGGAATCGCCTTCAATGCCTTCTCCACCACCATCTTGCAGTGGTTGCACATCATGCCGTTAATCTTCATCGTCTTTTCCATGTTGCGTTGCCTCCTTTTCCCCTTGGTCTTTATGAAATCAAATCCGGAATGTCATCATCCAGCGGTCTGCCTTCCGTCTCATCCGACAGCTTTTCGGGCATCGGCGGCAGCTCCTTCAGGGACGAAATGCCGAAGTGCGCCAGGAACGTGTCCGTCGTGCCATACAGAATCGGACGGCCCAGCGCTTCCTTGCGCCCGACCTCCGCAATCAATTCCTTATTCATGAGCGATTGCAGCGAATAGTCGCACTTCACGCCACGAATCTGCTCCACCTCGGCCCTTGTCACGGGCTGACGATAGGCCACCACCGCCAGCGTCTCCATGGCCGCCTGGGACAGCGACTGCTTCTGCACCGGCTGTAGCAGGCGCACCACGTCATGGGAATACAGCGCCCGCGTTGCCAGCTGCACCTGATGGCCATAGCGTTTGAGAGAAAAGCCACGCTGGTTGAAATCGTATTCGTCACGCAGCTGCGTCAGCGCCTCTTCCACCTCGCGCACCGGCACATCCAGCGCCTTGGACAAATCCTCCACACGCACCGCTTCCCCTGCCACAAACAGGATGGCTTCTATGCGACCAGCCAGATTTCCGCCTTCTTCCATGATTTCATCGGGAAATCGTAGCTGTTCTTCCTTTCCCTCGTTCATTCCTTCTCCTCCGTCGCGCCGTCCTCTTCGATTTCGGCATATTCGTCCACGTCTCTCCCGCGTCCCGGATAGAGCACAATCTGTCCGCACGTGCCCTCCTGCTCGGCGTGAATCTCGCCCAGCTTGAGCAATTCCAGCAGCGCCAGGAACAGCGTCACGACCTCTTCCTTGCTCGGTGCATCGCTGAACGTCTCCTCAAACGACAGGCAGCCCTTGGCCGCCACGCCCTTGAGCAGCGTCAGCATGCATTCCTGCACATTATGTTCGTCGCGGTGAATATCGCGCGGTGCATAGTGGTTTGTTTCAGGGCTGTCGTCCTTGGCCGGCTTACGCGACCAGATGCGCAGGAACGCCTCCGTCAGGCCTTCCAGCGTCAGGCCGACCAGCTCCGTTTCCTGTGGCGGCAAGGGATATTCCTCCGGCAGCTTGGTGAACAAATCCGCTGCCGCCTTCTCGAACTGCTTCATGGCATCTGCCGTTTCGCGGAAGCGCTTGTATTCCTCCAGGCGACGAATCAGCGCCTCCTCCGGGTCTTCCTCGCCTTCCTCCATGCGTGGCGGGCGCGGCAGCATCGCACGCGACTTGATTTCCAGCAGCGTTGCCGCCATGACCAGAAAGCCCGTCGCGTCGTCCATATCCAGGTCCGGCGCATTGCGCACCGAGTCGATGTACTGGTCGGTAATCTGGCTAACGAAAATATCCTTGATGTCGATTTTCTCTTTGTTAATCAGAAACAGCAGCAAATCCAGCGGGCCGTCAAAATCCTTGAGCTGAAACGTCATTGCCATGGCCGCACATCCTCATCGTAAGCCCGCAAGGGCCAGCACGCCCTTGAGCAGGAATTCGTATACCGTCAGCAGCGCCTGACCCAGGAAGGTGTTCAGCACACCCGTCAGAATCAGCGCCACCATGATGCCCTCCGCAATCAGGAAGGTCTTGCGACTGAGCTGCCATTTGCCCTTGAACAGCACGTTATTGACCAAATGATAGCCATCCAGCGGCGGAATCGGCAGGAAGTTGAAAATGGCCAGACACAGATTCGACTGCGCCATCATCAGCAAAAAGCGCTGCACATACATCAGCCACGGCACCGCAAAATCTGCCGCGAATTCGGCCATGAACGTGCCATTTGCAATATCCGCGCCGCCGGTGTTCATGCTGGTCGTGTAAAACGGGCTGAACAGGTACGACACGCTATCTGAATAGCGCATGACCTCATCCAGCAGCTCCTGACCAAACATGATTTTGCCCACCACCACGCTCAACAGCACGGCCAGCAGGCACAGCACCAGATTCGTCACAATACCCGCAAGCGCCACCAGAATTTCATCGCGCCGCCCATGGCGGAAATTGCGCGGATCAACCGGCACAGGCTTGGCCCAGCCAAAGCCAATCAGGAACATGCTCAGTGTTCCCAGCGGATCCAGATGCGCCTTCGGGTTCAGGGACAATCGCCCCATCATCTTCGCCGTCGGGTCGCCGCAGCGGTAGGCCACATAGCCATGCGCACATTCGTGCAGAATCAGGCTCAACAGCACAACCACCAGCGTATAGGCCAGCGATAGCAGAAAGCTCAGCGGATTCGTCCGCAGCGCCTCCGCATATGCGTCCAATCGGGAAATCATTCTCTTCCTCTTTTCATCATGGATTCCAGTTCCTGCGCATACAGTGAAGCAGTCATGGGCAGCATGCTGCCCGGCAAATAAGGAGGTGCTTCTATTTCATGAGTGAGCAGGAAACCATGCAGACACAGCAGCAGCTGCAAGTGCCGCCAACGCAGAATTTTGACACAGCCAGCTTCCAAGGCTCGATGCAGGAGGTGCTGCAAGAAAACATCGGCAATTACGTGCTGGTCGATTTTCTCATTGGCACGGGCAATCTGATCTCACGGCAGGGCTTTTTGTACTATGTCGGCACGCAGTTCATCGTGCTGTATGACAGCTTGAACCTGCGCTATGTGGTTTGTGACATCTTCTCCATCAAGTTCGTCACATTCCTCCTGCCAGGCTATCAGCCGGGACAGATTCTGACCGACCCTGCGTTTGCCATGAACCCGGCCACGCCCAACACACATGTCGTTTCCGAAATGACCCCAGCCACGGAGGCCAACAATACCGCGCCGAACGCCGCGCCCATCACCCAAAGCAATAGCGCAACAGGCAGCGACAGCCCTGCTGCCTCCTCCGCAGCATCAGCCGCCGCTGCCATGACGCCTGCACAAGCGGCTTTCGCACAAGCGATGCACCGCACGTCTACCGTTCGTTAATCATTATGAACCATGCAGATGAAATCAGTGTGAAGCACACCGGCGCAGCAGCTCTTGTTCGTCAATCACTTCGATGCCCAGGGTCTGCGCCTTGGTGAGCTTGCTGCCAGCCGCCTCGCCTGCCACGACGAAGGCGGTTTTTTTGCTGACCGAGGAGGCCGCCTTGCCGCCGTTTGCGGTAATCAGCTCCTCTGCCTCCTTGCGTGACAGCGACGGCAGCGTACCCGTGACGACAATGCTCATGCCGTCAAACACGCCGCCCTCAACCTTCTTCGTCTCCTGCGGGGTCACACCGGCCTCCAGCAGACGCGCAATCATGCGACGGTTCTCCTCAAAGGAGAAGAACTCGATGACGCTCTGCGCCACAATGTCGCCCACATCGTCGATGGCCACCAGCTCCTCGGCCGTGGCGTGCGACACGTTTTCCAACGTGCCGAAATTCGCGGCCAAATCGCGTGCCGTCTTGCGGCCAATGTTCGGAATGCCCACCGCAAACAGGAATGCATCCAGCGTGCAGTGCTTGCTCTTTTCCAGCGCCCCAAGCAGGTTGTCCGCCTTCTTTTCCTTGAAGCCGTCCAGTGTCAGAGCCTGTTCACGCGTCAGGGTGTACAAATCCGCCGGGTCGCGCACGTTCATCTGGTCGTAGAGCTGCCCTGCCGTCTTTTCGGAAAGGCCCTCAATGTCCATGGCATCACGGCTGGCGAAATGGCTGATTCGCGCCACTGCCTGCGGACGGCAGCTATCGCGGTTCATGCAGAAGATATGCGCCCCGCGTTCAATCAACGCCGACCCGCATGCCGGACAAGTGGCCGGACGCTCGATGGGCGTTTCGCCCTCTTCGGGATCGCCCACATGCCCCATAATTTCAGGAATCACGTCGTTGGAGCGGCGAATCCAGACCTTCGCACCAATAGCGACGCGCTTGCGCTGAATGTCGCCCCAGTTGTTCAGTGTTGCCTTGCGCACCGTCACGCCGTAGAAGTCAACCGGCTCCACATGCGCCACCGGCGTCAATTTGCCCGTGCGACCCACGTCCCACGTGACGCTGCGGATGGTCGTTGTCGTCTCCTCAGCCTCAAACTTGAAGGCAATCGCCCAGCGCGGAAAGCGATCTGTGTAGCCCATGCTGGCACGCACAGACAAATCGCTGACCTTCACCAGCACGCCGTCAATCAGGAAATCGAGGCTGCTGCGCTCCTCCTCAATGGCGTGGATGCATGCTTCGATTTCCGCAATGCTCTGGCACTGTCCCAGATACGGGCTAACCTGGAAGCCGTTCTCCCGCAGGAAATTCAGCATTCCCTGCTGATCGGTATACGGCGGATTTTCAATCGTGCCAATCTGATAGAAGAATGCATCCAGATGGCGCGATGCCGTCACGGCCGGGTCGAGGTTGCGCAGTGCACCAGCGGCCGCATTCCGGGCGTTTTTCAGCGGCTCCTTGGCCGTCTGGTTGTACTTGTCCAGGGCCGACAGACGCATGATGCACTCGCCCTGCACCTCCAGCAGCCCCTTGTAGGGAATCGTCAGCGGCACGGTGCGGACGGTCTTAGCCTGCGCCAGAATCGCCTCGCCCGTGATGCCGTTGCCGCGCGTGGCCGCCTGCACCAGACAGCCGTCGCGATATGTCAGATTCAGCGTCAGGCCGTCAAATTTGTATTCGACGCAGTAGCGCAAATCGTCCTGCCCGCTGAGCTTTTCGGTGCGGCGAATCCAATCCTCCACCGCACCGATGGACTGTGCCTTGTCCATGCTCCACAAGCGATTGATGTGCGTATGCGGTGCAAACGCCGTCATCACCTCACCGCCCACGCGATGGGTCGGCGAATCCGGCAGGACGACACCCGTCTCCTTCTCCAGCATCGACAATTCATCATAGCGCTTGTCCCATTCCATGTCGGACATGATGGGCTCGCTGGTGAAATAGTAGGCCTGGGAAGCGCGGTTCAATTCATCCGCCAGGACGCGCATCCGGCGCATTGCCTCTGCCATACGTTAATCCTCCACCTTGACAATCGGCGCTACCGTCAGTGCGAATTCCTTCACACCGTAGGCCGTGAATTCGATTTTAATGCGGCTTGTGCTGCCCGTGCCGGTCACTTCCAGCACCGTACCTTCGCCGAATTTCAGGTGGCGCACACGGTCGCCGGGCTGATACATATTCTGTAGCACGCTGTCGGAGAGCTGACGCGCCGGCGACTGCGAAAAGCCAAAGCCCTTCTGCACGCCGGGAATATTCAGCCCCTTCAGGCCACTGCCGCCCGGACGGACGGTCGGTGTGCTGCTTGGCGTGGTGCGCGGTGTTGCACCGCCGCGATTGTACTGATTGCGGGTTCTGCCCTGCATCTGCGCACGATCGCCGAAATGCTCACGCATGGTCGCCATTTCGTCCGTCATCAGACGCGCAGGAATCTCCTGCAAGAAGCGGCTGGGCGCATTGCGGTTCACCTGATTGTAGAGCATGCGCTGCGTGGCGCGGGAAATGAACAGTCGCTTCTGCGCGCGCGTGATACCCACATAGCACAGGCGGCGTTCCTCCTCCATGCGCGTGTCATCCTGCAAGCTGCGTGCAGACGGGAAAATGCCTTCTTCCATGCCCGTCATGAACACATTGGGGAATTCCAGACCCTTGGCCGAATGCAGCGTCATCAGCGTCACATAGCCGCGCTCGTCCTCCTGCTGATCCAGGTCGGTGACAAGCGACACATTCTCCAAATAGTCCTCCAAGGTCGGATTGTCCGTCACCTTGGCGTATTCCTCGACCGCGCCCATGAATTCCTGAATGTTCTCCACACGGCTGCGCGCCTCGTCGGAGTCCTCCTTCTGGTACTGTGCCAGAAGGCCCGTCTTGTCCACCAGCGTGGTCACGAATTCCGTCAGGGACATCGTTTCCTTGAGCGCCAGCAGCATCGTCATCAGCATGAAGAAGTCCGTCACGCACTTGCGCGGACGCGCCGACAGGGATTCAGGAATATCAGACAGGGCGCTATAAAGCGGCATATTGTTTTCCCGTGCGTGGTTCATCAGCTCCTGCACCGTGCTGTCACCAATGGCACGCTTGGGCACATTGATGATGCGGCGCAGGGACACATCGTCCGACGGATTCACAATCACGCGCAGGTATGCAATGACATCGCGCACTTCCTTGCGGTCATAGAATTTCTGTCCACCGAACACCTTGTAGGGAATCGCCGAGCGCATCAGCATTTCTTCCAGCACACGGCTCTGCGCATTGGTGCGGTAGAGAATCGCCATATTGCCATAGGATTCGCCGTGCCGGTTCATCTGGCGAATGCGGTCGGACACCCATGCGGCCTCCTCGCGTTCATCACCCGCGGCAAAGAGGCGAATCAGTTCACCTTCCGGCTGCTCCGTCCACAGCTTCTTTTCCTTGCGGCCGGAGTTGTGGGCAATCACCTGATTGGCGGCATCCAGAATGTTGGCGCTGGAGCGGTAGTTCTGCTCCAGCTTAATCACCTTCGCATCCGGATAGTCCTTCTCAAAGTCCAGAATATTGCGGATATCCGCGCCGCGCCAGCCGTAAATGGACTGGTCATCGTCGCCCACGACGCACAGATTGCGGCTTTCATCCGTCAGGAGCTTGACCAGCATATACTGCGCATAGTTCGTGTCCTGATACTCGTCCACCATCACGTACTGGAAGCGCTGGCGGTAGTATTGCAGCACCGGCGGATGCTCGGCCATCAGTTCCAGCGTGCGCACCAGCAAATCGTCAAAGTCCAGCGCGTTCAGGGCGCGCAGGCGCGTCTCGTATTCGAGGAAAACGCGCTTAATCTGCTGGGAACGGAAATCCCGCTCCGAATGCTCGAACCATTCCGACGGGCCCATGAGCTTGTTCTTCGCGTCCGAAATCTTGGACTTCAATTCGCGAATCGGCAGGAATTTGTCATCAATGTTCAAGCGCTTGAGGATTTCCTTGAGTACCGCCGCCTGATCATCGTCATCATAAATCACAAACGAGCGGGAGTACCCCAATTTTTCAATATCGCGGCGCAAAATGCGGGCGCAGGTGGCATGGAACGTGGAGACCCATGCATCATTGGCTTCATCGCCCACCAGCACGGCAATGCGCTCCTTCATTTCCTTGGCGGCCTTGTTGGTAAAGGTCAGCGCCAGAATATGATACGCCGGCACGCCATGCGCCATCAAATTCGCCACACGGCAGGTCAGGGCACGTGTTTTGCCAGAGCCTGCACCGGCCAGAATCAGTACCGGGCCTTCCAGCGTTTCGGCTGCAAGGCGCTGCTGCGGGTTGAGCATACTCAAATCCATCTTGTTACCTCAAAACTTTCTGTCCAGCCCGCCGGGATACAGGACGGCGTTTGACGCACCCTTTCCCATTGGCGGACACTTTCTGCTTTTCTGCAACAAATTATGGTTGCTGGTCACACTGCGTCTTTTCCAGCGTATCCAACACCTTTTCATAACCGGACACCCCATAGAGCAGGGCTCGGTTGACACGGCTGATGGTGGCAGAGGATGCCCCGGTTTGACGGGCAATCTCCTGATAGGTGGCATGTTCCCTGAGCATTTTGGCAACTTCCATTCGCTGGGCCATGCTCTTCATCTCCGCAACCGTGCAAAGGTCCTCGAAGAAGCGATATGCCTCGTCCTCCGACTTGAGCGTCAGCAGGGCTTTCATCAGCAAGTCCGTTTGTTCATTCTTGATTCGCGGCTCAAACATATATCGTACTCCTTCTTCGGTCAAGACCGACCCTCTGGCGCATTGTTCTGCGCATAGCTTCATTATAGCACATTTCCCGAAAAAAGAACAGGGCTTGAGACGCTTTCCACGCCGGGAAATCGCAGACTTTTTCGTTTGGCGCAACAAAAAACAAGGTGCAGGCGATTTTCTCCCTACACCCTGTATATATGAACCAGGCTGTTTTCGTATGATTATCTTTCCAGCGGCACAGTCAATGCATCCTCCAGCAGGTATGTGTGGCCGTAGATTTCCACATCCAGCGCATCGCCCGACAATAGCGTCAGCGTCACGCCCCTGGGCTTTACGCGCACCTCAACCACACGCTCACGGTAGTTAAACTTATACCCGTATCCATTCCAGCACTCCGGCAGGAACGGCGCAAAGCGCAAGCCGCCCAGCGTGCGCATGCCCGCAAAGCCCTTGGCAAGTGCCAGCCACGAGCCGGACATGCTGGTGATGTGCAGGCCGTCGCGCGTATCCTGATTGATATTATCCAGGTCATAGCGCGCCGTGCTCTTATACATCGCCACCGCAAGATCCTTTTCGCCAATCTGCGCCGCCAAAATGGAGTGAATGCACGGTGACAAGCTGGATTCATGCAGCGTCAAGGGCGCATAGAAGTTGAAATTCCGGCGAATCGTGTCCGTGTCGTAAAGGTAATTGAGGAAGTACAGTCCCATCATCACGTCCGGCTGCTTGATATAGCCCGAGCGCAGGATGCGATCCCACGACCAGTGCAGATACAGCGGACGCTCCTGCGGCGGAATCTCCGACGCCGGGTGCAAATCCTTATCCAGGAACGCATCGTGCTGCGGGAAAATGCCCAGACCACGGTCATCAGGGTAGTACATACGCTGCGCAATATCGCGCATGTGCTGGATTTCCTCCTGCGTCACATGCAGTTCCTCCAGGCGCTCCGCGTCCAGCCTTTCGCACGTATCCGTGAAGTATTCCAGGCACCACGCCGCCATACGGTTGGTATACCAGTTATTATTGACGTTGTTTTCGTACTCATTCGGGCCGGTCACGCCGTGAATCATGTACTTCTGCGTGCGCTGATTCAGATGCACGCGTCCCGCCCAGAAGCGGGCCACCTCCGCCATGACCTCCACGCCCTCATGCAGCAGGTACGTTTCGTCGCCCGTATACATCGTGTACTCATAAATCGCATGCACGATGGCCGCGTTTCGGTGGATGCCCTCAAAGGCAACCTCCCATTCATTATGGCACTCATTGCCCGTGATGGTCGATACCGGGTAGAGCGCACCGGGCATGCCCAGATTCTGCGCATTTTGGCGCGCCGCATCCAGATGATGATAGCGATAGAGCAGCAGCTGCCGCGCCGTGTCTGCACCACCAATGGCCAGGAACACCGGCAGGCAGTATGCCTCCGTGTCCCAATACGTTGCGCCGCCAAAGCGCTCTCCCGTGAAGCCCTTCGGGCCGATGTTCAGCCGTGCATCGTTGCCGGTATAGGTACTCATCAGGTGGAAGAGGTTAAAGCGGATGCCCTGCTGTGCGCTATCATCGCCCTCAATCTGCACATCGGCCATGCTCCAGCGATTCTGCCATGCGGCGCTATGCGCCTTCAGGCATGCCTCCCAGCCACGGTCACGCGCCTCCTCGGCGGCCTTCACGGCCAGGTCCATCAGGGTATCCTTGGCATGGTCACGGCTGGTATACACCGCCACAAACTTTTCCAGCCGCACCGTTGTGCCCGTCTTGACCTCACCTGCATAGAGGCTTGCGCTATACCCGGCCTTTGCCGCCGTGTCGATATAATCCAGACCATCCACCTGGCTTGCCATGGCCGCCGCGACGGTGAAGCGCTCCACGCCATAGAAATTGGGCTTTGTCTGCACCAGCACACAGCCCTTTTCGTCCCAGCCCTCGCCATCGACCATATTCCAGAAGGTCTGGCCATAATTCGCGTCCTCATTACGCACATTGCCATCCAGATACGGCGATACCTCCATATGGCAATCAAACGACGGCGTCACCTGATAGCGGATACACAGCAGCTCCTTTGTATCCAGCGACACAAAGCGCCACGTGTCCAGCGTCAGGCTCCCCTTATCCATATCCACACACGCATGGCGATACAGCACGGCGATTCGCATATCGACCTCGCGCTCATACTCCCAGACGGTGGCGCGGCTCAAATCCAGCGGGTGCTGGTCAATGACCACATGCACGCCAATCAGATTGACGGTATTGACGACCTTTCCATAATACGCTGGGTAGCCCTTTTTCCACCAGCCCACGCGGGTTTTATCCGGAAACCACACGCCGCCCAGGTAGGTTCCCTGGAACGTTTCGCCGGAGTAATCCTCCTCGAAATTGCCACGCAAGCCCATATAGCCATTTGCCAGGGACATCAGGGATTCCGCGAAACGATGGGTTTCGGCCTGCCAGCCACGTTCCACGACTTTCCAGGGATGGACAGGAAAGCTCATTCTTTATCCGCCTCCAGGTAATTTTTTTCTTACTTACAATAATGCTTTTGTGCGCATTTGTCAAGAAGATGGAAGTTTTTTGCGGCTCTTGATTTGTTTCTTGTTGCTTGTCTTGGCTTGTCGCTTCCAAAGGGGCTTTCCGGTCGCCCCTTTGAACCCTTCGGAGACGCCTTCGATGAAGGTGGATTGGGTTGGAGCAAGGA
>CAYXHF010000001.1:23222-48583 GCA_964464815.1 uncultured Faecalibacterium sp. | reverse complement strand
CTGCCTCATCAAAACATACGCATGGTTGCACCGACTGCCCGGCATAAGACAAAGCCTTCCTTGTGTAAGGGAAGGTGGCGCGAAGCGCCGGAAGGATTGTTGCCGCTTGCTAAATCAAGCAACTTTCCTTCTCCATACCCCATTTTCTCGCCTTTTCGCACCTGTTTCCCGAACATTTTCCCGGAAATTAAGAAAAAAATTTGTGTGAATCGTCTTGACAAAATGGCTTGTCTTCGTTATACTATCTACCGTCAGCAGGGCGCTGTGAGATGAATTTCATTCGTTCTCGCAGCGCTTTTTTCCTTATTACGTCGTACCCTGTCCCTGCTGAAAGATACGCTTTTCACACATCGTTTGAGGAGGAATCGCAAATGTCCCACATGGAGGAACTCTTCGGCAGTAGTGTTTTTAATGATACCGTGATGCAGCAGCGCTTGCCTAAGGATGTCTATAAGGCGCTGCATAAAACCATCGCTGATGGTACGCCACTGGATAGCCAGGTCGCCAATGTCGTGGCCAACGCCATGAAGGACTGGGCGGTGGAACGCGGTGTCACGCATTATACGCATTGGTTTCAGCCGCTGACCGGCATTACCGCCGAAAAGCATGATAGCTTCATCAGCCCCAAGGATGGCGGCCACGTCATTCTGGAATTCAGTGGCAAGGAGCTTGTGCGTGGTGAGCCGGATGCATCCTCCTTCCCGTCTGGTGGCTTGCGCTCCACGTTTGAGGCGCGCGGCTATACCGCATGGGATCCCACTAGCTATGCCTTTATCAAGGATGGCGTGCTGTGCATTCCCACGGCGTTCTGCTCCTATGGCGGCGAAGCGCTGGATCAGAAGACGCCGCTGCTGCGCTCCATGGAGGCGCTGTCCAAGCAGGCGGTGCGTGTCCTCAAGCTCTTTGGCCGTGATGCCACGCGCGTGACGCCCACGGTTGGCCCGGAGCAGGAGTATTTCCTCGTCGATAAGGCGCTCTATGACCAGCGCAAGGACTTGATTTTCACCGGCCGCACCCTGTTTGGCAATAAGCCGCCCAAGGGACAGGAGCTGGAAGACCACTATTTCGGCTCGATTAAGCCGCGCGTGAAGGCATTCATGACCGAGCTGGACGAGGAGCTATGGAAGCTGGGCGTGCTGGCCAAGACGGAGCATAACGAGGCCGCACCGGCACAGCATGAGCTGGCACCCATCTATTGCACCACCTCCGTTTCCACCGACCATAACCACCTGACGATGGAGCTGATGAAGAAAATCGCGGCGCGTCATGGTCTTGTCTGCCTGCTGCACGAAAAGCCCTTTGAGGGCGTGAACGGCTCTGGCAAGCATAACAACTGGTCCATGTCCACCAACACCGGCTACAACCTGCTTGAGCCCGGTGACGATCCGGCCACGTCGGCGCAGTTCATGCTGATGCTGACCGCCGTCATCAAGGCAGTGGATGAGCATGCCGACCTGCTGCGCATCTCTGTTGCTTCTGCGGGCAATGACCACCGTCTGGGCGGCTATGAAGCGCCGCCGGCGATTGTGTCGATGTTCCTGGGTGACGAACTGACCGCGATTGTCAATGCCTTTGAGGAGGACAAGGAGTACTGCGCCTCCGCCAAGCATGATTTGGAAATCGGCGTCAGCGTGCTGCCGAAGTTCCCGCAGGACAACACCGACCGCAACCGCACATCGCCGTTCGCCTTCACGGGCAATAAGTTCGAGTTCCGTTCGCTGGGTTCGTCCGACTCCATCGCCGAAACGAACGTGGTCATCAACACCATTGTGGCCGATGCCCTGCGCCAGTTCGCCGATGAGCTGGAGGGCGCGGAGAATTTCCGCGAAACGCTGCATGCCCTGATTGTACGCAATCTGCGGGAGCATAACCGCATCATCTTCAACGGCAATGGCTATGCGCCCGAATGGGTTGAGGAGGCTGCCCGCCGTGGTCTGCCGCACTATCCCAGCACGGTTGATGCACTGCCGCATCTGCTGGACGAAAAGAACATTCGCCTGTTCACCAGCTTTGGCGTCTTCACGGAGAGCGAAATCCGTTCCCGCTATGAAATTAAGCTGGAAAGCTATGCCAAGGTGCTGAACATCGAGGCGGAAACCTGCCTGATGATGGCCGAGAAGGAAATTCTGCCGGCCACGATGAAGTTCGCTGGCAATCTGGCCCGCACGGTCAACGCCATGCGCGATGCAGGCGTAACGCCGTTTGCCGAGGAAAAGGTGCTGCGCAGTGTCGCCGAGCGGAACGCCAAGCTGTACAAGGCCATTGAGGGCCTCCGCAGCGCCATCAAGGCCACCAATCGCGGCGAAGCACTGGAGCGCGCCAAGTATGAGCACAACGTGATTATTCCCGCCATGGCCGCCGTCCGCGAACAGGCCGATGAGCTGGAAACGCTGGTTGGCAAGGCCGATTGGCCCTTCCCGACCTATGACGATCTGCTGTTTAACGTGTAATTTCATAAAAACAGGGCGATTGCAGCAGTATTTCTCCGCAATCGCCCTTCTTTTTTCCCAAACCGCATACAAAAAAAGAGCAGATACAGAAAAGCTTGCTGTGTCTGCTCCTTTGCTTATGCTTTTTCCTTCAGCTGCATGACTTTATCCAGAATGTCCTCTGCCAGCTGCTTTTTGGTGCGCAGCGGATACTCCACCTGCTCATCCGGCGTAATCAGCGTGGCAATATTTGTATCCACGTTGAAGCCCGCGCCAGGACGGCTGACGTCGTTGAGGACAATCAAGTCCAGGTGCTTGCTGTTGAGCTTTCGCTGTGCGTTTTCCAGCAAATTCTCCGTCTCCGCCGCAAAGCCGACCAGAATCTGTCCGGGACGCTTGGCCGCACCCACAGCCGCCGCAATGTCCGGATTCTCCACCAGCTCCACGGTCAAGGGCTGTCCGTCATGCGCCTTTTTGTGCTTTTGGGCGTACTGGACGCTGAAACGGTAGTCCGCCGGTGCAGCGGCCTGAATCACCACGTCCATGTTCGGCGCAGTGGTCGTTACCGCCTGATAGAGATCCAGCGTGCTTTCCACACGGCGAATGTCGATGCCTTCTGGCACAGCGGCAGTCGTGCTGCCGGCAATGACGGTCACATCGGCGCCACGCTTCTTCGCCGCTTCGGCAATGGCAAAGCCCATCTTGCCGGAGGAATCGTTTGTCATGTAGCGCACCGGGTCAAGGCGTTCCCGCGTCGCACCCGCTGTGACCAGCACGCGCATCCCTGCCATGTCCTGCTTCGGGCACAGCAGCGCCGCGATTGCCTCCACAATCTGTGCAGGCTCGCTCATGCGTCCCGCACCAGTGTCACCACACGCCAAATAGCCCGCATCGGGGCCAACAAAATGCACCCCGCGGGCTTTGAGCGTCTCTACATTTTGGCGCGTTGCCGCCGCCGTCCACATGCCGGTATTCATCGCCGGTGCGACCAGCACGGGCGCCTTTGTCGCCAACACCGTGGTGGACAGCATATCATCAGCAATACCACAAGCCATCTTCGCCATGATATTCGCCGTTGCCGGAGCAATCACGAATACATCGGCACGCTTGGCCAGGGCGATATGCTCCACCTCCCACGTTTCGGGACGCGCAAAGGTGTCCGTCACGACCGGGTGGTTGCTCAGCGTTTCAAAGGTCAGGGGCTGGACAAACTGCGTGGCGTTTTTCGTCATGATAACATGCACCTGTGCGCCCAGCTTGCGCAGACGCGACACCACCTCGCAGCTTTTGTAGACGGCAATGCCGCCCGTTACGCCCAGCACCACATGCTTATCGCGCAGCATGGGAAGCTCACAGCTCATCGCCGTCATCTTCCTCTTCTTCCTCAGCGGGTGCATCGTAGGTGATCAGGCCACGGTTGATTTCCTCCACCGCCGTCTTCAGCGCCTTCATGCCCTCATTGTCCAGCAGGGGCTTGCTGCCGCCGATGATCTGACGGCCACGCTTGCTGGCCTCAACCACCAGGGTATAACGGGAATCTGCATGCTTGAGCAGGTCAAGGACGCACGGATCAACAATCGACATATATGGGTTCCTCCTTCTATGTTCAGCCGCAATCGCGGCAGGAAACGCAATGCTTATTCGGGCACATCCACCGTGTAGCGCAGCGTGTTGTAGCGCTCGGCATCAATAATGGCGGCGATGCGTGCGGTGCACTTTTCCACCGTGTCATTGATGACGTTGTAGCGGTAGTGGGTTTTCAGGGCAATTTCGTCGCGCGCCTTCGCCTTGCGGATGGCCAGCTGTTCGGGCGTCTCCGTGGCGCGGTTGTCCAGGCGGTGGAACAGCTCCGTCATGCTCGGCGGCAGAATGAAGATGCTCACGCAGTCCTTTTCGCGCGCCAGCACCTGTTCCGCACCCTGCACGTCAATGTCCAGAACCACGTTCTGACCCATTTCGATGCGGCGCTCCACTTCACTACGCAGCGTGCCGTAGCGGTTGGCGAACACATTCGCATGCTCCACAAATTCGTTATTCGCCACCTTATGGGCAAATTCCTCCTCGGTGACAAAATAGTATTCGCGGCCGTCCACTTCACCAGGCCGAGGCTTCCGGGTCGTCGCGCTGACAGAAAACACAAGGCTATCATCTTGCTTCATCAATTCCTTGATGATGGTTCCCTTGCCGGTGCCGGACGCGCCAGAAATCACCAGCAGCATTCCCTTTCGTGTTTCACTCATGGTGCTTCCTCCCATAGTTCCTCTTGTCATGATTCAGAGGGCATTCTGAATCTGCTCGCGCAGCTTTTCAATTTCGCTCTTGAGATTGACGACGCACTGTGCAATGCGGGCATCGGAGCATTTGCTGCCGATGGTATTGGCCTCGCGATTCATTTCCTGAATCAGGAAGTCCATTTTCTTGCCCGTTTCGCCCTGTGCATCCAGATAGCTGGACATTTGGGTGATGTGGCTTTGCAGGCGCGACAGCTCCTCATCAATGGCGCACTTATCCGCCATCAGGGCCACCTCCTGCGCCAAGCGGGCCGGATCGACCGGCTCAATCGGCAAGCGTGCCAGACGCTCCACCAAGCGCTGACGGTATTCCTCTACCACCTGCGGAGCGTAGACCAAAATCTGCTCGCGAAGGGCTGCGGCATTTTGCAAATGCTCCTGCAAATCCAGACGCAGATTTTCGCCTTCACGCAGACGCATGTCCGTCAAATGGGCCGCCGCCTGACTCGCCGTGTCGGCACAAAGCGCCGTCAGCAGGTCCTCATCCAGCGCACTTTCCGTCACACTGGTCACGCCGTCCATTTGCAGCAATCGGCTGACTGTCAGGTCGTTTTCCGCACCAGTTGATGCACAAAGCGCCTGCGCCGCGCGCATATACGCCGCCGCCAGCGCCTCATCCACCGACACATCACTGGCCGAACCACTGATGCGTCGCAGCGTCAGCTGCACATCCACATGCCCACGGCACAGCGATGCCAGCGACTTGCGCAGCGTGTCCTCCAGAAAGGTCAATCCCTTCGGCAGACGAATCGACAAATCCAAAAAACGGTGATTGACCGCACGAAGCTCCACCGTCATCTCCCAGTCGCCCTGACGGGATGTCTCCCGTCCGTAACCGGTCATGCTCTGCATCAGGGCACACCTTCCTTTCAGAGGAATTATTATACCACGACACGGCGCACTTTGCAAGCTTTTTTGCCGATTTCCCGCGCCTTGACAATCCGCATCTGTTCCATTACAATAGAGGAGACGAAAGCGAGGGAGCAATACACCCATGAAGAACACCCTGAACACGACTTTTCTGCCGGTGACGATGGAGGAATGCCACGCACGTGGCTGGGACGCACCGGATTTTGTGTATGTCTGCGGCGACGCCTATGTGGACCATCCGTCCTTCGGCCTGGCCATCATCAGCCGCATTTTGGAGCAGGCTGGCTATCGCGTGGCCATGCTCTGTCTGCCGCCGTGGCAGGACGCCTCTGCCTTCCAGCGTTTTGGCCGTCCGCGCCTTGGCTTTCTGGTTTCCGCGGGCGTCATTGACAGCATGGTCAACCATTACACCGTGGCCAAAAAGCGCCGCCACGATGATGCCTACGCGCCCGGTGGCAAGGGCTTCATGCGCCCTGACCGTGCCACGATTGTCTACTGCAATCGCATTCGTCAGGCGTATCGTGATGTGCCGATTCTCATCGGTGGCGTTGAGGCCAGTTTGCGCCGCTTCTCCCATTATGATTACTGGGATGACAAGGTGCGCCACAGCATTCTGGTCGATTCCGGCGCGACGCTGCTGATGTACGGCATGGGCGAAACGAGCATCATCGAATGCGCCAACTGGCTGGCCGACGGCATGAATCCAGCGGAGCTGCCGAAAATGCGCGGCATCTGCTACATGAGCAAAACGCCCGACCCGACCTGCATCCAGCTGCCCAGCCATCAGGAGGTTGCAACGGACAAGCGCAAGTACGCCGAGGCCTTCGTCGTGCAGTATGACGAGCAGGATCCGATTCGCGGCAAGCGCATGTGCCAGCAGCAGGATACCGACCGCTATCTGATTCAGAACCAGCCCTGTCTGCCGCTGAGCCGTGAGGCGCTGGACGCAGTGTACGACCTGCCCTATACACGCACGTACCACCCGATGTACAAGGAGGCTGGCGGCATTCCTGCCTTGCAGGAGGTTGAGTTTTCCATCGCCTCCACGCGCGGCTGCTTCGGCTCCTGTAACTTCTGTGCCATCACCTTCCATCAGGGACGCATCATCCAGAGCCGCAGCCCGGAAAGCATCGTTCAGGAAGGCCGCACGCTGACCACCCTGCCCAACTTCAAGGGCTACATCCACGACGTCGGTGGCCCGACCGCCAACTTCCGCAAGCCCGCATGCCAGAACCAGATGAAGGTCGGTGCCTGCAAGCATCGTCAGTGCCTCTTCCCCAAGCCGTGCAAGAATTTGCAGGTCGATCACGAGGAGTTCCTGTCCGTCCTCAAGCAGCTGCGCGAGCTGCCGAAGGTGAAGAAGGTCTTTGTCCGCAGTGGTCTGCGCTATGACTACATCATGGCCGATAAGAACCCCACGCGTTTCCTGAAGGAATTCTGCAAATACAACGTTTCCGGCCAGCTCAAGGTCGCACCGGAGCATGTATGCCCCTACGTGCTGGATCGCATGGGCAAGCCGCGCCGTGAGCTGTACGATGCGTTTGTCGACCGCTATCAGCAGGTCAACGAGCAGCTTGGCCTGAAGCAGTATCTGATTCCCTATCTGATGAGCAGCCATCCCGGCAGTGACCTGAATGCCGCGATTGAACTGGCGTGCTATCTGCGCGACACCGGCTTTTATCCTGAGCAGGTGCAGGACTTCTATCCCACACCTGGCACACTCTCGACCTGCATGTTCTATACCGGCCTTGATCCTCGCACGATGCAGCCCGTCTTCGTCGCGCGTGCGCCGGAGGAAAAGGCCATGCAGCGTGCGCTGATGCAGTACAAGAACCCGCAGAATCAGCCGCTGGTACGTAAGGCGCTTCGTCTGGCCGGTCGTGAGGATTTGATTGGTTTTGGGAAGAACTGCCTCGTGCCGCCGGAAGGTCGGCCGCACAACGACCGTCGCCCGCCGAAGCCCGGCGACAATCCCGCACATGCCCGCAAGGCCATCCGTCATCCCGACAAGCAGCGCCACGACGCGCGCGACACGGACGCACGCCCGGGCAACCGACGCGATTCGGGCAATCGCCGCGATTCCGGCAAGCAGCAAAAGCAGTCCTCCGGCAACCGCCGCCAGCGCCGCGGGTACTAATATGCATAAAAAGCTCCTGTTTCCACGTTTTGGGGAAGCAGGAGCTTTTCGTGTATTAGTTGAGTGCAATATTGGCCAGCTTGTCCCGATAGTGGCGCACCGCCTCCTGTTCGACCTGCTCGCGCTCCGCTTGCAGGGACGCATCCTCGCGTAAGCGCTTCATGCACCGCACCGCCTCGTCCAGCAGCTTCACGTCGCCGTCCAGCAGGAAGTCCGCCATCATTTCGCCCGATTGGCGCGTGCCCATCAAATCGCCCGGTCCGCGCAATTCAAGGTCCTTCTGCGCCACGACGAAGCCGTCATTCGTCTGCGTCATGATGCGCAGTCGCTCATTTTCTGCCGCCAGCAGGAAGCACCAGCTTTCCGCCGAGCCGCGTCCGACACGGCCACGTAGCTGATGCAGCTGGCTCAGTCCGAAGCGCTCTGCATTTTCAATCACCATCACGCTGGCGTTGGGCACATTCACGCCCACCTCAATCACCGTTGTTGACACCAGCACATCCAGCTTGCCTGCCGTGAAGTCCGACAGCACCTGCGCCTTTTCCTCAGCCGGCTGTGCGCCCCATGTCAGCCCAACGCGCAGTCCGGACAGCACGCCCGATTGCAGCTCCTCAAAGGTCGTTTGCGCGCTGGCAACATCCTCCATCATTTCGCTGTCCTCAACCAAAGGACAAACAACGTAGGCTTGACGCCCCTTTTGCACCTCCGCACGCAAGAATCCATACATGTCATTGCGCTTTTCCTCCCGCACGACGCGCGTCTTGACTGGCGTGCGGCCCGGCGGCAGTTCATCGACAATCGACACATCCAAATCGCCATAGAGAATCAGCGCCAGCGTGCGCGGAATCGGCGTGGCCGACATGACCAGCACATGCGGTGCTGTTTTGCCGTCCGCGCCTTTTTTCTGTAGCTCCGAGCGCTGCATGACGCCAAAGCGGTGCTGTTCGTCCGTCACAACAAGCCCCAGACGGTGGTACGCCACCTTTTCGCTGATGAGCGCATGCGTGCCAAACACGACCTGATACGCGCCCGTTTCGCATGCCTCCTGTGCCTCTCGTTTGGCCTTTGGGCGCATCGAGCCAATCAGCAGACCGCAGCGAATCCCCTGCTTTTCCAGCATGCTCTTCGCCGTTTCGTAGTGCTGTCGCGCCAGAATTTCCGTCGGCGCCATCATCGCCGCCTGAAAGCCACTCTGGCAGGTCATGGCAATCGCGCCAAAGGCCAGTGCCGTCTTGCCGCAGCCAACATCGCCCTGCACCAGGCGGCTCATCGCGCGATCCTTGCGCAGGTCCTCCGCAATTTGGTTCAGCACGCGTTTTTGCGCGCCCGTCGGTGGAAACGGCATCGTCTGCCAAAACCGCTCCGGCGCATCAGCTGGAATCGGCAAGGGCGTTCCGGCCTCCTGATGGCCGCGCATCATTCCCAGCGCCGCCTGATACATCAGCATCTGCTCAAATGCCAGGCGCCGCCGTGCCAGACGGAGATTGTCCACATTCTGCGGGAAATGCGCCTGCCGGATGGCAAAGTTCAGCTCGCACAACTGGTGGCGCATGCGCAGGTCATTCGGCAGCGTCTCCGGACAGCAATCCTCCACCTGCTCCAGCGCCTGCTTGACAGTTTCGCGGAAGACCTTGCCCGCCATGCCCTTCACGGCGCGATAGACGGGCTGAATATCCGGCTGTGTGACACGCTGGGCGTTTTGCAGAATCGGCTTGCCACGGCTTTGGCCGACACGGCCATAGAGCATAATCGCCTGTCCGACCGGCACGTTCTGCACCATCCACGGCTGATTGTACCACGCCAGTGGCAGTCTTCCGCTTTCGTCCTGCAAATACGCCGACACCTTCGTCTTGCCATTAAAGCGCGACAATTTCGGCTTTTCCTGCACCACGCCCATTACCAGCACCTCGCCGCCGCGCACATCACAGCACGGCGTGGGATGCGTCCTGTCCTCATACCGGACGGGCAGAAAATACAACAAATCGCGCAATGAGCAAATGCCCACTGCGCGAAGTGCTTCCAACCGGGTCGGGCCAATGCCCTTCATGTCGGAAAGTTCCATATGATTTACTCCACAGAAATCAGATAGTAGTACAGCGGCTGACCGCCCATCAGGCAATCCACATCGCAATTCGGATACTGCTGGGCGATTTCTGCCGTCACCTGCTCCGCATCCTCCTTGGTGGTGTCCGCGCCGTAGTAGACCGTAATCAACTCCGCGTCGTCATCAACAACGGCCTTCATCATGTCCAGCACCACGTCATGCACGGAGCTGCCGCAGTATTCAATCTGGCCATTGTGCATGCCGATAATGTCGCCCTTGTGAATCTGGACGCCATTGTACTCGCTGTCGCGCACGGCGTAGGTGACGGTGCCGGTCTTGACGTGTTCTGCCGCCTCGGCCATGCGTGCCGCATTCTCCTCACCGGAAACATCGTCCTGGAACGCCACAGCCGCCGCAATACCCATCGCCACGTTCTTGGTGGGAATGACATGCACTTCCTTCTCGGCCAGCTCCGCCGCCTGATTGGCCGCGAAAATCACGTTGCCGTTGTTCGGGAAGACAAAGACGCACTTCGCGTTCACCTGATTGATGGCCATCAAAATATCATCCACGGACGGATTCATCGTCTGGCCGCCCTCGACCACGACATCCACCGTCAAATCGCGGAAGATGTTGGAGAAGCCTTCGCCCAGAGACACGGCCACCATGCCAAAGTCCTTGGCCGGTTCGGTGGGCGTCTCAATCTTGGCGGGCGCCTTTTCGCCTTCCAGCGCGCGCTTCTTTTCCAGCATGTTCTCGATTTTGATGTTCACCAATTCGCCCAGCTCAATGCCATACTGCACCGCATTGCCGGGATCGTTGGTGTGTACATGCACCTTCGTTTCCGTCATGTCGCCCGTGACCTTGACGCAATTGCCAATGCGGTTCAGGCGGCGACGGAAGGAATCCACATCGCCCTCGGTAATATCGTCACGGAAATGCACAATGTCAAATTCCGTGCAATAGGCATAGGGCAAATCGCCAGAGAGGTCATGAATGTCCTCTTCAATCTGGCTGTCACCAGCCAGCAGGGCTGCCGGATCAGCGATTTCCTCGCCGCGCATCACAGCCGCATAGCCGGTGTAAATCAGCATCAGGCCACGTCCACCTGAGTCGACAACACCTGCCGCCTTCAGCGGAGGCAGCATCTCCGGCGTGCGCTTGAGGATGGCTTCACCGCTGGTGAGGATGACGTTCATCAGTCCGTCATAATCATCCGGATGCTCCTCGGTGTACTTCACCGCATCCTCCGCCACGACACGCGCCACGGTCAGGATGGTGCCCTCCTTGGGCTTCATGACGGCCTTGTACGCCTTGTCAGAGCCAGCCTTGAGCGCCGCCGCGAACTGCACGGGCGTAATCTTCTCCACACCCTTGAGCGCCGTGGCAAAGCCACGAAGCAGCTGAGAAGTAATGACGCCGGAGTTACCGCGCGCGCCCTTGAGTGCGCCCTTGGAGACGGCAGCGGCAGCTTCATCAGCGCGCAGGTATTCCTTCGCATTCACTTCACGCGTTGCGCTCTGCATGGTCAGGGACATATTCGTGCCTGTGTCACCATCGGGCACAGGGAACACGTTCAGCGCATCAACCGCTTCCCGGTTCTTTTCAAGCAGTGCCGCACCTGCCACGACCATGTCGCGCAGCAGCAGCCCATCAATGGTTTTATGCTGTATCAAGGGTAAATTCCTCCTACCTACTTCCGACCGCGGTCCTACCGCAAGCCGTCTGGACACAGGAAAAGTCGCGCTTTCCCGCATGTCGATTCAGGTGTGCTTTTTGACAGGCAAAAGACAGACGGAAGGCCAACGCGCATATCACCCACATGAGCAACAGGCGTTTTTATCACTCACTCCGTCTTGCAGCCTTTGTACCCGTGCTACATTCAGCACAGCTTAGACGCGGATGCCCTCCACGGAAATGTTGACCTTGCGCACCGTCACACCCGTCATGCTTTCCAGCTTGTAGCGCACGGTGTCCACAATCGTCTTGCACACCTCAGCAATGGAGATGCCGTATTCCACGATGATGAACAGATCGACGTCCAGCATATCGCCAACACTGCGAATCTGTACGCCCTTGGAGAGGTTTTCCCTTCCCAGCCATTCGACGATACCGTCCTTGGCCCGCTTCGAGGACATTGCCACAATGCCGTAGCATTCCAGCGCCGCATAGCCTACTACCTTGAGCAGAACATCCTCTGTAATATAGATCGTACCAATGTCATTCTTGATTTTGCAATCCATGGTAGAAATGACCTCCTTCTTCCAGGGGCTTCCCAGTCCTTGTGGCTTTAAGAACACAATAAATCCACCCAAGGCTGGGGCATAGTATAGTATACAGGATTTTCGCGGAATTGGCAAGACTTTTTCCGCCTCTTTGCGAAATTCAGGGGCGGAATTTCCGCAAAATTCACCTTTTTCCTCGTTTTTTGTGTCGTTTTCGTGATAATTTGGTGCAAAAAGGAAGCACCTGCACCATTTTTTCTCTTAAACATTTCTTCATGCCCTCTTGACAAGCGTCAAAAAGCGTGCTATCATGCCACCATCAGGGCAATGAGGAAACGAGGCATTCCTGCTTTGCGGCGCACACAGAGAGCATCCCGGCTGGTGCAAGGGAGCAAGCGACGCTGGGAATGACGTACAGTTCCGAGCTATCTGCTGAAAGCCGTCTGCGGTGTTTAGGCAGCATCCGGTGCGCCGGTTACAGCGCAAGAGGAATGCTAGTTCCTCCTGAGGGTCACACATCGTGGCTAAATGGAAGTGGTACCGTGGCAATATGTCACCTTCCCGGATTTTTCCGGCGAAGGTGTTTTTTATTGCCATTGTCGGCAGGTTTCCCCTGATCATTGCCGACACAGCAAACGGAGGTGTTTTTGATGAC
This sequence comes from uncultured Faecalibacterium sp., assembly GCA_964464815.1. Lineage (GTDB taxonomy): Bacteria > Bacillota > Clostridia > Christensenellales > Aristaeellaceae > UBA11524. Next base: position 35,932 of record CAYXHF010000001.1, on the reverse strand, counting down.
TCTTGACGATATCCGCTTTGCGCATCGCTTTGATGCGGTCAGCGGCAGCGCCATCCGTGAAATTTTCAAGATGATTGCCAAGCCCGGCATGATTTCCTTTGCCGGTGGGAATCCAGCACTTTCTGCCCTGCCCGATGCGCAGTGCGCGGAGATTGCCCAGCAGGTGTTGCAGCAGGACGGCAAGCGCATCCTGCAATATGGCGCGACAGAAGGGTATGCGCCCTTTCTGGAAAGCCTACATGCCTACGTCAAGGCACAGCTTGGGTGCGACGTGCCTTCGGTGCTGCCGGTCACAGGCTCAACACAGGCGATGGATTTGCTGGTCAAGGCGCTCATTGATCCGGGCGATGTGATTCTGGTGGAGAATCCGTCCTTCCTGGGCAACATGCAGTGCATGCGGCTCTATCAGGCACGCCTTGTGCCGGTGGAGAGTGATGAAAACGGCATCATTCCCGAAAAGCTGGAAGAAGCGATGCGTCTTTATCACCCCAAGCTGCTTTATACCATCCCGACCTTCCAGAATCCAACCGGCATCACGCTCTCTGCCCAGCGTCGCAAGCCCATTGCAGAGCTGGCCGCCAAGTACGGCGTTGTTGTGGCCGAGGACGATCCCTACCGTGACCTGCGCTACGCCGGCGAAGCGCTGCCGTCCATCAAGTCGTTTGACAAGGACGGTTGGGTCGTGTTCCTTGGCTCCTTCAGCAAGATTATCAGCCCTGGCCTGCGCGTTGGCTTCATGGCGGGTGACAGCCGCATCCTGCGCAAATGCACCATCGGCAAGCAGTCCACTGACGTCCACACCTCCAACCTGACACAGGCCATTGTGGATCAGTACCTGCGGCGCAATCTCCTGCCTGCACATATCGCCAGCATCTGCCAGAGCTACAAGGCACAGATGGACGCGATGCTCGAGGAGCTGGCCACCTTCCCTGCCGGCACGACCTACACGCGTCCTGAAGGCGGCCTGTTCATCTTCGTCACCCTGCCCGAGGGCATTGATGCCAAGGTGCTGCTGGAACAGGCCGTTGCGCGACAGGTTGCCTATGTCCCGGGGACGCATTTCTTCTGCGACGGCGGCCATGACAACACCCTGCGCCTTAACTTCTCCAATTCCACCATCCCTCAAATTCATCAGGGCATGTGCGTACTCAGAGAGATTTTCGCCGCTGCCCTGCATGCATAAAAAAGCTTTTCATGATGATAAGGAGGAAACCCCATGCATATTCTTGACGTATTGAAAGAACGTGGCTTCATTGCCCAGACGACCTTTGAGGACGAGCTGTACAAGCAGCTTGAGGAGCCGACCACCTTCTACGTTGGCTTCGACCCGACCGCCGATTCCCTGCACATCGGCCACTACATCCCGATTATGGCCATGGCGCACATGCAGCGTGCGGGCCATCGTCCCATCGCCCTGATGGGTGGCGGCACGGCCATGATTGGCGATCCGTCCGGCAAGACCGACATGCGCAAGATGATGACCGTGGAGACGATTGACCAGAACGTCGAATGCATCAAGCAGCAGATGAGCCGCTTCCTGGACTTCTCCGACGACAAGGCCATCATCGTCAACAACGCCGACTGGCTGCGCAACCTGAACTTCATCGACTTCATGCGTGACATCGGTGCCATGTTCTCCGTCAATAAGATGCTGACCGCCGATTGCTACAAGACGCGCATGGCCAGCGACAACGGCCTGTCCTTCCTGGAATTCACCTACATGCTCATGCAGTCCTACGACTTCCTGGAGCTGTTCCACCGCTACGGCTGCCGTCTGGAAATGGGCGGCAACGACCAGTGGTCGAACATGCTCGGTGGCGCGGATCTGGTGCGCCGCAAGGACGGCGAAAAGGCGTTTGCCTGCACCTTCCAGCTGCTTCTGACCCATGACGGCAAGAAGATGGGCAAGACCGAGAAGGGCGCGCTGTGGCTCGACCCGAACAAGACCACGCCCTTTGACTTCTACCAGTACTGGCGCAACGTCGATGACGCCGACGTGGAGAAGTGCCTGGGCCTGCTGACCTTCCTGCCGATGGACGAGGTGCGCCGTCTGGGTGCGCTTCAGGGCAGCGAAATCAATGAGGCGAAGAAGGTGCTGGCCTTTGAGGTGACCAAGCTGGTTCACGGCGAGGAAGAAGCCCAGAAGGCTGCCGATGCTGCCGCCGCGCTGTTCGCAGGTGGTTCTTCCCCTGCGTCCGTGCCGTCCTTCACCGTCACAAAGGACGAGTTTGCCGCTGACAGCCGCGTGACGACCATGCTGGTGAAGTCCGGCCTGTGCAAGAGCCAGAGCGACGCCCGCAATCAGATCAAGGCTGGCGCGGTGCTGGTCAATGAGCAGAAGGTCGAAGACCTGAACGCCACCATCGCCGATGTGCCCGATGACGGCCTGCTGATTCAGAAGGGCAAGAAGAACTTCCGCCGCCTCTTCCTGGCATGAGCACGCCGCCCATGAAGCCCTATCGGACGCTCCGGCGCTCCGATTCCGACGAATTCATCATCAACAAGAGCCGCTTTATCGGCTATGCCGCGCCCTGCGAAACAGAAGCAGAGGCGCTGGCCTTCCTACAGGAGATTCGCACGCGCCACAAGGACGCCACGCATAACTGCTACGCCTACGTGATTGGCCGCAATGCGGGCATCATGCGCTATTCCGATGACGGCGAGCCTGGTGGCACAGCTGGCCTTCCGATGATGGAGGTACTCAAAAATCAGGGTGTGGTGAACTGCTGCTGTGTCGTCACACGCTATTTCGGCGGCGTACTGCTGGGCGCTGGCGGACTCGTTCGCGCCTACACGCAGGGCGCTGTGGTGGCCCTCAAGGCCGCGCAGGTGGTGGAGATGCTGCCATCCTGCCAGTATCTGTGCGAGGTGGCCTATCCCCTGTGGGACAAGGTGCAGTACGCACTCAGGAGCCTGCCCGTACAGCTTTTGTCCAGCGAATTCACCACTGCTGTTGGTTTTACGCTCCTGATTCGCCAAACCGATGCGCAGGAGGTGCTGGACACGCTGACCCGCGTGACCGATGGCCGCTTTGAATACCTGCTGGAGGAAGAATCGTATCAGGGCTGGGAGTCGGAAAACGAATAACCTTTGCGCTCCGGAAATGCTGAAAACGCGTTTCCGGAGTGTTTTTTGTTCATTTTCGCTTTATGTTTACTTCACATCCACTTCATTCTTCACGGGTATACTACCCCATGGTATTTGTGAAAACCGAAAGGAGTAAACCATTTTGATGAAGCGAGTTGGAAAATTTCTCGTTATTCTGCTGATTTTAGCGCTTGTCGCTTTTGCCGTCCTGTATTTCTTCCAGTCTGACAGTGAAATCGCCTATACTGAGGAGCTGGCGCGCACACAGAGCATTCGCACCTACTACACCTTCTCCGGCAATTTAAGCAGCAAGGATGCACAGGTTGTTCAGGCCACCGCCAAAACCGGCGTGAAGGAGGTTGCCTTCCAGGAGGGCGATTGGGTGGAGAAGAACGATATTGTCCTGAAGCTGAAAAACGGCAATTTCGTTCGTTCACCCATCAGTGGTGTGCTGACCGACCTGTACGTGGCGCAGGATGAGGAATTTGCCATCGGACAGCAGCTGTTCCGCGTTGCTGACTATGCGCATCCGCAGATTGTCTTCCGCGTGGACGAATACGACCGTCCGGCGCTGTTTGTGGGACAGGACGCTGATGTGACGATTCTGTCCACGGGCGCGGAGCTGTCCGGCACCATCACCCGCATTGCACAGGAGGCAACCGTCTCCGGCGGCCTTGCCTACTACGACGTGACGCTGAGCCTGCCGCAGGACGACACGCTGGCCATGGGACTTTCCTGCGAAATCCGCGTATTGTACAAGCAAGTGGAAAACGCCACCTGCCTGTCCGTGGAGGCGATTCAGTATGACGAGGATGGCAAGCCGTTTGTCTACTGCTATGACCGTCACGACGAAATCGTGCAGCAGCGCGTGATACTCGGCATCAACAACGGCACGATTGTGGAAATTGCCAGTGGTCTGCGCGCCGGCGACATTGTGCTTTTGCCGCGCAAGAGTGGCATGATGCCGCCGTTCATGCGTCAGCAGTAAGGAGGCACTTGCATGGCAGAAACGATTCTTTCGATGCAGAACATCTGCAAAACCTACCGCATGGGCGATGAAACCCAGGCCGTCCTGCGCAGCATTGACTTGCAGGTCGAAAAGGGCGAATTTGTTGCAATTTTAGGCCCGAGCGGTTCTGGCAAATCGACGCTGATGAACATCATCGGCTGTTTGGATACACCCAGCAGCGGCAGCTATCACCTGCACGGTCGCGACGTTTGTGCGCTGAGTGAAAAGGAGCTGGCGAAGGTGCGCTCCAAGGAAATCGGCTTTGTCTTCCAGTCCTTCCAGCTGCTGCCGCGCCAGACGGCCCTGCAAAATGTGGAGCTGCCGCTGATTTACGCCCGCATGGGTGCCGCACAGCGTCACAATCACGCGGCGCGCATGCTGCAAAAGGTCGGTCTGCATGACAAGATGCAGCACTACCCCAGCCAGCTTTCCGGCGGCCAGCAGCAGCGTGTGGCCATTGCACGTGCCTTGGCCAATGACCCCAGCATCCTCCTTGCGGACGAGCCTACGGGCGCACTGGATCGCGCCACCGGCCGTCAGGTCATGGGCCTCTTCCACGAGCTGAACGAGGAAGGCCGCACCATCATCATGATTACGCACGACATTGAAATCGCACGCCACGCACGGCGCATCGTCCGCATTCTCGATGGCGAAATCAGTGTGGGGGTGCCGGAAGATGCTTAAAGAAAGCCTTCGCCTGTCGTGGCAAAACATCCGCGCCAACAAAATGCGCACCTTCCTGACGATGCTGGGCATCATCATCGGTGTGACGGCCATTATCGCACTGGTTACGACCGTCAGCAGCGCCACGGGAGAAATCACCAACCAGTTTTCCGCACTCGGTGCTGGCAAACTGACCCTGAGCGTCACGGGCACGTCCATCAAGCAGGGGCTTGGGACGCAGGATTTAACGCGCCTTGCCGCCATTGATAACGTTGCGGGCATTGACCCGAATCTCTCGCTCACCACCTACGCCGCTGAAGCTGGCCATCTGGTGGAGGATGTCACTCTTGAAGGACACAGCGACGTGTACTTTTCCCTCTCTGACGATTTGATTGGCCGTGGCCGCGCCTTTTCGCCCATCGACATGGACCGTTCCAGCCACGTGTGCATCATCGACCAGACGCTTGCCAGTCAGCTTTTCCCCAACGATGACCCACTGGATCAGTCCATCATCCTGCATGGCCAGTTTTTCACCATCGTCGGCGTGCTGAATGAAGACAGCGGCAACGATGTCATGTCGATGATGTCTGCTTCCGGCGACGGCGGCACGGCCATCATTCCCTATCCTGCGGCCATGCGTCTGGCCGGTAGAAGCACCATCTCTTCCCTGACGCTGTATTTGCGGGATTCTGAGTATGCCTCCGCAACCGTCAGTGCCGTCCGGCAATATCTGGACGAAAGCTTTAATTATCGCGACAACACCTATCGCCTCATCAATCTGGATTCCCTGCTGGACACCATGAACACCATCACGGGCATGATGACGACCCTGCTGGCCGGAATCGCCTCCATCGCCCTGCTGGTTGGCGGCATTGGCATCATGAACATGATGCTCGTTTCCGTCAGTGAACGCACGACGGAGATTGGTTTGCGTAAGGCGCTCGGTGCGTCTCCGTGGCTGATTCAGGTGCAGTTTTTGCTTGAATCCATCATGCTTTCACTGCTGGGCGGTGGCATCGGCATTGTGGTGGGCAATCTGGTGTCCCTCGCCATTGCGGTGCTGATTGATATTCCCTTTGTTCTCAATGTTGGCGCCATTACACTGGCCTTTGTCTTCTCGGCGACGGTTGGCATCCTCTTTGGCTGGGCGCCCGCACGCAAAGCTTCCCGACTAAATCCTATTGATGCTTTGCGCTCCATGTGATATAATGTATGTAGAGATACCATAGAGGAGGCGTTGTGCCGATGTTTACGATTCTGGTCGTTGAGGATGATACGACTTTACAGCGCATGATGGGCGCTTTTTTAGGCATGAACGGCTATTCTGTTGTCAACGCGGGCAATGGTCAGGAGGCGCTGGACGCCATTGACCGGGTGCTGCCCGATCTGGTGATTGCCGATGTCATGATGCCCGTGATGGATGGCTGGGAGCTGACACAGCTGCTGCGCCGGACATATCCGCGCCTGCCGATTATGCTTGTCACGGCACGCGATACCATTGATGACAAGCGCACAGGCTTCACCGCCGGCGCTGATGACTATCTGACCAAGCCTGTAGATTTGGATGAGCTGCTCCTGCACGTGCAGGCACTGTTGCGCCGATCACAGGCCATGACCAGCCACCAGCTGACGATTGGGCAAACGCATCTGGACTACGATTCCCTGACCGTGCAGCGTGGCGACACGCTATTGACGCTGCCGAAAAAGGAATTCTTCCTGCTCTTCAAGCTGCTATCCAGCCCGATGCAGATTTTCACCCGTCGTCAGCTGATGGACGAGATTTGGGGCATGGACGCACAAAGCGACGAGCGTACCGTTGACGTACACATCAAGCGTCTGCGCGAAAAATGCGAGGTCTTCCCCGATTTCAGCATCGTCACCGTTCGCGGTTTAGGCTACAAGGCGGTCAAAAATGGATAAGCAGCGTCACAATCATCTTCTGAAAACACCCTATTCCTTCCGCAGCCGCACGATGGCGCTATTGCTGGCCTGCTCCCTGCTGGCCAGCATCATCAGCATTATATTTGCGTTCCTGTTTTCGCATTTGAGCCTTTTGCAGGAATTGCGCCTGAAGGAGCGTGCCCTGGCGCTGTACTTTCTGGAATTGGAGCAGCGCACGGATTTGAACACCAACGAGCTGATTTCCCTGCTGGATGAAGAGGGCATCGCCGTCTCGCAGCTCACGGAAGCAGAGGCATCCCTGCTTTCCACCTCCGTCCAGCACGAATTGCGCCGCACGGGCATCGTGTCCCTCATGCGTACCGGACAGCAGCCCATCACCTACGTCCAGACGCGCTCCGGCGTGCTGGAAATTGCCACGGTAGGCACCCGTCACAGCTACGGCGTGGCCTTTGCGCGCATTATCTTCTCTTCCAGCAGCTTTCTGGCCGTCTTCGCGCTAATGGTGACGCTTGCCTCCTACTGGATATCGCGCCCTGTGCATGCCATCACCAGCGCCACGCGCAAGGTGCAGGACGGCGACTTCACCGTCAAGCTGGATTCGTCCCACGTTCCTGGCGAAATGGGTGAATTGATGCGTTCCTTCAACGGCATGACCGAGGCGCTCAGCCGCACGTCCTATCTGCAAAAGGACTTCATCAGCTCCATCAGCCATGAGTTCAAGACGCCCATCGCCTCTATTCGCGGCTTTGCGCGCCTTCTGCAAATGCCCGGCCTGACCCCTGAACAGCAGCAGGAATACATTGCCCTCATCGCGCAGGAGAGCGACCGCCTCTCGCGCCTGTCGCAGACGCTACTGCGCCTGTCATCACTGGAGCAGCAGACCGGCCCGGCGTCACTCAGCAGCTTTTCCCTGGACGAGCAATTGCGCCAGGTCATTCTGCGTCTGGAGCCGACATGGAGCGCCAAGGACATTGACCTACAGCTGGATTTGGACAGTATTGCCGTCCAGTCGGATGAGGAATTGCTCAGCCACGTCTGGAGCAACATCATTCAAAACGCCATCAAATTCTCCCCTGCGGGCAGCGCCATCGAGATTCGCGTTTTTGCCGCTGATACGGCCGTGGTGGAAATCACCGACCACGGTGTCGGCATGAGCGAAGAAACCGTCACGCGCATTTTCGACCGCTTCTATCAGGCCGATGCATCCCGCAAGCAGGAAGGTGTTGGACTTGGCCTATGCCTGGTCAAGCGCATTCTGGACATGCTGGGCGGCAGCGTCACCGTCACGTCCCGCTTAGGCGAAGGCTCGACCTTCCGCGTTCAGATTCCCTACCAGCCCAAACACGCCACATCAGAAACGGAGGGAAACACCCATGACCACCGATCCGCACCAATTGCAGCAGGTCAGTGAAGAGTTTCAGCACATGGTCGATGAATTCTTCTCTGTCCAGTCGCGCTACTCCGCCGCCATCCGCGAAGTGCAGACGAAGCTGGAAATTCTGGATGACGAATTCCAACTGCGCCACCGCCGCAACCCCATTCACCACATGCAGAGCCGTCTGAAATCCATCCAGTCCATGATGGAGAAGCTCAAGCGCCGCCATTATCCGGTCAGCATCAGCAGCGCGGTGGAGAATTTGCAGGACATTGCTGGTGTGCGCGTCATTTGCTCCTACGTGCAGGATGTGTATACGATTGCCAATCTGCTGGTTGGTCAGGACGACGTGCATCTGATTCGCATGTCGGATTATATCCGCGAACCCAAGGCCAACGGCTATCGCAGCCTGCATCTGATTGTCGAAATTCCCGTTTTTCTCTCCGAGGGGCGCATTCTCGTGCCGGTCGAGGTGCAGATTCGCACCATCGCCATGGACTTCTGGGCGACGCTGGAGCACTCCCTGCGCTACAAGGCACAGGAGAGCATTCCCAAGCACATTTCGGACGAATTGCAGCGCGTCGCCACCGACATTGCATCCCTTGACCAGCGTATGCAGGCCATTCACGACCAGGTGGATCTCCTCGTGCCCAAGGAGACGGAGGAGAAAAAGCCCTAAGGAGGTGTCATTCCCATGGAGCAGCAGCCCAAGAAGCTTCCCCCGCAAATTGACAGCCGTCTGCGCCACAACATTCTGGAAATGCCCGCAGAAATTCGCCGGGCCAGCGGCATTGTGATTTACGGCCGCCGCATCAAGAGCCTTGTCTTCACCACCGACCTGGCCATTATCAAAAACTGTGATGCAGACGCGGTCTTTGCCGTTTATCCCTTTACACCGCAGCAATCCATCAGCGATGCGATTATCAAAGCATCCTACATTCCCGTTTTCTGCGGCGTTGGCGGCGGAACGACACAGGGCATCCGCACCGTATCCCTCGCCAAGGACGCCGAGGCACAGGGCGCCATGGGCGTTGTGCTCAATGCACCCATTTCAAACCTGAACCTGATGGCCGTTTCCAAGGCCGTGGATATTCCCTCCATCATCACTGTGGTGGATGAGCAGACCGACATCTCCCAGCGCATTGCCGCCGGAGCATCCATCCTCAACGTTGCCGGCGGCCCGAACACGCCCGCCATCGTCCGGCGCATCCGGCAGGAATACCCTGATTTCCCGATTATTGCCACCGGCGGCAACAAGCCGGACACCATTTCAGCCACCATCGAAGCCGGTGCGAACGCCATCACCTACACGCCGCCCTCGGCGCAGGAGCTATTCAAGGCCATGATGACGCGCTACCGCGAGTAATACGCATATTTCCCCAGCATACGGCCATACTATTCCCAACGATAGGGAGGTGCCTTTGTATGCTGGGTTTTCTTTCTGCCCTACTGGCCGGTGCCGCCATGAGCTTTCAGGGCGTGATGAACACACGCCTTGGCGAAAAGGTCGGCACGCTGGAAACGAACGCATTTGTGCAGCTTGTCGGCTTTGTGCTGGCGCTGCTTGTCGCCATTTTCTTTGGCAGTGGCAACATCCGTCAATTGCCCCAGGCACCCTGGTATTCATGGCTTGGCGGCGTCCTTGCGCCGGTCATTACGCTCACGGTCATGTGGGCCATCGGCAATCTGACGCCAACGGTTGCCATCTCCACCATTTTGCTTTCCCAGCTCACCGTCGCCGCGCTGATTGACTTCTTCGGCTGGCTGGGTGCGGAGAAGCTGCCCTTCACGTGGGAGAAGTGGCTCGGCGTGGCGCTGATGGTGGGTGGCGTCATCCTCATGAAGCTCAAAACGTGACGCACGGTGACGAAAAGCATCCATTTGCCGGAGAAATCCGGCTTTTTTTACATGCAAATGTCGTTTTTTGCGAATGCTTTTTTTCACTTCGACAAAACCTCCCATTTTTCATCGCAGGAAAGCGCATTGTCTTTGACGAACTGTTCCGGCGACAAAAACAGGAGGGAGTTTTTCTCTATGCTACAATCAATTCGCGATGGTGATCGGCTGATTGTGCGCATCCGTGGCGAGCTGGATCACTGCTGCGCACAAGGGGTACGGCGCGATCTGGATGCGCTTTTGATGGATCGCACCATCCGCACGCTGGTTCTTGATTTTTCCGCGCTGACCTTCATGGATTCCTCCGGCATCGGCGTTGTTTTGGGGCGGTATCGCATTTTACGCGACCGTGGCGGGCAATTAGCCGTCTACGGCATGGACGCCCACATCAAGCGCCTGTTCCACATGTCCGGTCTGGACAAAATCATTCGTCAGCTGGACAAACAGCAGGAGGCACGCGCATGAGTCATCACAACGAAATGGAAACGCAGTTCCTATCCCTACCGGAGAACGAAGGCTTTGCCCGCGTGGTCATTGCCGCCTTTGCGGCTCAGCTCTCCCCGACCGTCAGCGAATTAGCGGACATCAAGACCGCCGTCTCCGAGGCCGTCACGAACGCCATCGTCCACGGCTACGAGGGTACGCGCGGCATGGTCATCCTACGCGCCCAGATTGACGGCACTCTTCTGACCATCGACGTGACCGACAAGGGCCGAGGCATTTCCGACATTCAGCGGGCCATGGAGCCTTTCTTCACCACGCATCCCGAGCAGGAGCGCAGCGGCATGGGCTTTGCCGTCATGCAGACGTTCATGGACGATCTGTCCGTCACCTCCTCGCCCGGTCAGGGCACGACCGTGCGCATGAAAAAGCGCATTCCAACCCTACCCATAATGTAAAACAACGGCTGTTGCAGTTTTTTTGCTGCAACAGCCGTTGTTATGGCATCAGTTTCCTTTCAGTCTCCGGCAGATGCTTTCGCACGCCGCGCATCCACCTTCGCCCGTTTCACGAAGCGTGGTCGGCAGCGCATCGCCGACCTCCTTCATCGCCAGAATGATTTCATCCGGCTCAATCGGGCAGCGAATGCCGCTCAGCACCATATCTGCCGCCGTGAACGCCACGCCCGACGCGCCAACATTCCGGTACACACACGGCACCTCCACCAGACCGCCAACTGGGTCACACACAAGCCCCAGCAGGTTCATCAGCGAAAACGCCGCCGCATCCGCGCATTGCTGGGCATTGCCGCCCTCCAGATACACCAGCGCCGCCGCCGCCATGGCCGCCGCCGAACCGCATTCCGCCTGACAGCCGCCTTCCGCGCCGGAAATACTCGCCTGTGTCGCAATGGACTGTCCGACTGCCGCCGCCACGAACAGCGCGTCAACCGCCTGTTCCTCCGGGATATGCTTTTCCTCCATCATCGCCAGCACCGCGCCAGGCAGAATACCACACGCGCCTGCCGTCGGAGCGGCCACAATTTTTCCCATACAGCCATTACACTCCGCTGTTGCCAGCGCATACGCCTCTGCCTTTCCCAGCAGGCTACCGGCCAGGCATTTTCCTTCCTGCAAGCGCTTTTGCAGCAATGCCGCCTGACCGCCCGTCAGCCCTGTGACACTACGCAGCTGCGCATCCAGTCCCTGCTGCACCGCATCCTGCATGCAATGCAGATGATGCCGCATTCTTTCGCGGACGCTTTCCTCGCTCTGCGCCGACTCCTCGGCCTGTTTTGCAATCGCGCACGTGGCAATCGAGCCATCCTTGGCCAGCTGCACCCATTCCCGCAAGGTATAATCCATCAGTCATCTCTCCTTTTCAGGAACGTGCAGTTCCGAATTCCTGCCACACCCGAAATCGTGCCGAGCATTTCTTCATTCAATTCGCCATCCAGCTCCAGCACCATCATGGCGTCACCGCCCGCCTTCCGGCGATAGACCTGCATATTCGCGATATTCACCTGCTTTTGCGCCAGCGCCGTCGTAACAGCCGCGATCATGCCCGGCATATCGGTATGATTGATAATCAGCGTATCTGCCTTCCCGGAGAACTGCACCTTCTGGCCATTGATGGCATGAATCTCGATATTGCCACCGCCGACCGATGCCGCCTCCAAGGTCAGTTTTCGACCCGAGACGCCCGTAATTTGCAGCAGCACCGTATTGGGATGTGCGCCCCGCAGATTCACCTGTTCAAAGCAAACCGCCATTTCTTCCTTCTGCGCAATTTCCAGCGATTCACGCAGCCGCACATCATCCACATGCATTCCCAGCAGGCCGCCCACAATTGCGCGATCCGTACCATGGCCACGATATGTTTTCGCAAACGACCCATGCAGGCCAATCACAGCCTGCGCAACCTTTTCACCCAGCAAGGAATACGCCGTCAGGCCAATCCGCGCCGCGCCCGCCGTGTGGGAGCTACTCGGGCCAATCATGACCGGGCCAATCAAATCAAACAAATCCATGACTTTTCAAGCCTTTCCGAGGCAGAGCTACCGTTGCTCTACCGTCCCTATCATTGTACCTTCTTTCCTGTTTTTTTGCAATGGGTTTACAAAAAGAAGCGCGAAAGCATTTTGTTTACTGGATTGTGCTTCTGGGGCTTCACCCCAGACCCCAGCAGGGCGCTGCCCTGCACCTGCGAAGGGCTTTCAGCCCTCTCGACACCCATTTCGCGATTGAGTTGGCGGCTTTTTCTGGCATTTTCCGCGTGTTACTTGCTTCTGGGGCTTCACCCCAGACCCCAGCAGGGCGCTGCCCTGCACCTGCGAAG
>CAYXHF010000001.1:0-23122 GCA_964464815.1 uncultured Faecalibacterium sp. | reverse complement strand
TCGACACCCATTTCGCGATTGAGTTGGCGGCTTTTTCTGGCATTTTCCGCGTGTTTATTTTTTTCTTTTTCTTTACATTACGAAAATTTTCTGCTATAATATAGTGTATTTTTATTGGAGGCGATTCTTTATGGAATTCGATGTCATTATTGTTGGCGCAGGGCCGGGCGGTATTTTTTCTGCCTATGAGCTGATGCAGAAAAATCCTTCCCTTCGCGTTGCCGTATTTGAAGCCGGTAATCCGCTGCACAAGCGTCGCTGTCCTATCGACGGTGAGCGCGTCAAAAGCTGCGTCGGCTGCAAAAGCTGTAGCATTATGAGTGGCTTTGGTGGCGCAGGTGCTTTTTCCGATGGCAAGTATAACATCACCAATGACTTCGGTGGCACGCTCTATGAGCGTATCGGCAAGAAAAAAGCGCTGGAACTGATGAACTATGTGGACGAAATCAACCTGCGCCATGGTGGTGAAGGCACGAAGCTTTATTCCACCGCAGGCACGCGCTTCAAAACGCTCTGCATCCAGAATGACCTGCACCTGCTTGATGCATCCGTGCGTCATTTGGGTACGGATATTAACTATATCGTGCTGGAAAATATCTATAACTATCTGAAGGAGCACGTCACCTTTTTCTTCAACACGCCGGTGCAGCATCTGCGCGTCCTGGATGACGGGTATCAGGTCATTTGTGCGGATGCTACCTATACGTGCAAGCAGTGCATCGTGTCTGTCGGCCGTAGCGGCAGTAAGTGGATGGAGTCCACCTGCCGTGAGCTGAATATTCCCACGCGTTCCAACCGTGTTGACATCGGTGTGCGTGTCGAGCTGCCCGCAGCGGTGTTTGCGCACCTGACGGATGAGCTGTATGAGAGCAAGATTGTCTATCGCACGTCGCAGTACGGTGACCGTGTGCGCACCTTCTGCATGAATCCGAAGGGCGCGGTTGTCACGGAAAACACCAACGGCATCATCACCGTCAACGGCCATAGCTATGAGGATCCTGCCCGCCAGACGCAGAACACGAATTTCGCCCTGCTGGTGGCCAAGCATTTCTCCGAGCCCTTCAAGGATTCCAACGGCTATGGCGAGTCCATCGCACGCCTGAGCAACATGCTGGGCGGCGGCGTAATTGTCCAGCGCTTTGGTGACTTGATTCGCGGTCGTCGTTCGACGCCCAACCGCATTGAAGAAGCCTTCATCACGCCGACGCTGGATGCCACGCCCGGCGATCTGAGCCTTGTTTTGCCCAAGCGCATCCTCGATGGCATTATCGAGATGATTTACGCACTTGACAAGGTTGCGCCCGGCACCGCCAACGAGGATACGTTGCTTTACGGTGTGGAAGTCAAGTTCTACAACATGGAAGTAGAAGTGAACGAGCATCTGGAAAGCCACTATCCCGGCCTGTATATCATCGGCGACGGCAGTGGCATCACCCATTCTCTGTCGCACGCATCGGCCAGCGGCGTACACGTTGCCCGTGAAATTGCGGGAAAGCTGCAATAATACGATTTTGCACACTTTCTTCCAGGCGATCCGTTGCCATTCTGACGTCTTCGGAATGGCAGCCTTTTGAACCAGAACTGAAAACATGCTTAAAAAAAAGCGGCGTGACTTTTCATCACGCCGCTTTTCTTGTTGCTTACTTTCCGCTTTGGGGCTGCACAAGGGCTTACCATTTCCGACAGTTACGACACCACGTAGCCTCTGTCACAAATCGTCTGTGCGATTCGCTGGCAGGTTTCCTCGCACTGCTCCGCATCCATGGCCTCGACCATCACGCGGACAATCGGCTCCGTGCCGCTTTCGCGCACCAGCACACGACCGTTGCTGCCAAGCTCTTTCTCCACCTGACGAATCGTCTGCTGCACCACTTCATCATTCTGCGCTGCCGTCTTATCCTTCACACGCACATTAATGAGCTTCTGCGGATAAATCACCAGCTCCTGCGCCAATTGGTGCAGCGTCTTCTTGCCAGCGCAGAGGACTTCCATCACCTTCAGGCTCGTCAGAATGCCGTCACCCGTGGACGCATACTTGCTGAAAATGATGTGACCCGAGTTTTCGCCACCCAAGCGGCAGCCGTTCTTGGTCATGTATTCGTACACATACTTATCGCCAACCGCCGTCTTGGCCGACTGAATGCCCTCCGCATCCAGCGCACGGAACAAGCCCAGATTGCTCATCACCGTTGCCACGACCGTGTTGCCCATCAGTTCGCCGCGCTGCTTCATGTACTTGCCGCAGATGTAAAGGATGTGGTCGCCCGTGACGACCTCGCCCATTTCGTCCACGCACAGGCAGCGATCTGCATCACCGTCAAAGGCAAAGCCCGCGTCGCAGTGGTTTTCCACCACGAACTTCTGCAAGCCCTCAATGTGGGTCGAACCAGCGTTGCGGTTGATGTTGACGCCATTCGGCTCCGCATTCATCACCAGCGTCGTCGCGCCCAAGGCATCAAACACCGCGCGCGCAATATGCCAGCTGGAGCCATTGGCGCAGTCCAGCGCGATTTTGCGTCCCTTGAAGGAGTACATGCCCAAGGAAATCAGATAGCCCACATAGCGGTTACGGCCGGAGACGTAGTCCACCGTGCAGCCAATCTGCTCCTGATGCGCAAAAGGAATTTCCGGCCACGCCTGCCCGAAGCATTCCAGACAGCCGTCCAGATACGCCTCCACCAGCGCAATCGTGTCCTCATCCATCTTTTCGCCCTGGCCGTTAATCAGCTTGATGCCGTTATCGACATAGGGATTGTGGCTGGCGGAAATCATGATGCCGCAGTCGAATTCATCCAACCGCGCCACGTATGCCACAGACGGCGTTGTCGTCACGTGCAGCAGATAGGCATCCGCACCCGAGGCCGTCAGACCGCCAACCAGCGAATATTCAAACATGTAACTGGAGCGGCGGGTGTCCTTGCCAATGACGATGCGCGGACGCGACGTGTCACCTGCGCGGCGCTTCTTTTCGCCATAATACCAGCCAAGAAAGCGTCCCACGCGGTAGGCATGATCCGCCGTCAGCTCACGATTCGCTTCTCCGCGAAAGCCGTCCGTACCAAAGTACTTGCTCATGGTCTGCCTCCTTATTTTGCGTCATACCCCAACGTGCGCAGATCCGAGGAGCGGTTACGCCAGTCCGGGCGCACCTTCACCCACAGCTTCAGATTGACATGCAGGCCCAGCAGCTTTTCAATATCCGCACGTGCCTCCGAGCCAATCGTTTGCAGCATTGCGCCACGCTTGCCAATGATGATGCCCTTGTGTGCATCACGTTCGCAGTAGATGGTCGCGTTGATTTCCATGAAGTTGTCGTTTTGCTTCTCCATGCCCATCATTTCTACGCCGATGCCGTGCGGCACCTCGTCGCGCAGGTGCTGTAGCGCCTTTTCACGAATCAGCTCCGCGCAAATCAGGCGTTCGGGCTGGTCGGTCATCATATCATCCGGGAAGTACTTCGGGCCTTCCGGCAGATGCGCGGACAGCTGATTGCGCAGGTCATCCAGACCGTCGCCCGTCTTGGCGCTGATGGGGATAATCGCGTCATAGCCACAATCGGCGAAGGAGGCAATCAGGCCCAGCAGCTTTTCCGGCGGCAGCAGGTCAATCTTGTTCAGCGCCAGCACCTTGGGCACCTTCTTCATGCCCATATCGCGCACGATGGCACGGTCATGCTCGCCTACCTGCGTTGCGTCCACCAGCACCAGCACGCCGTCCATGCCGTCCATGGCCTCCTTGACGGACTGCATCATGCTTTCGCCCAGCTTCGTGCGGGGCGTGTGGATGCCGGGCGTATCCAGGAAGACAATCTGCCAATCATCACGCGTCATCACGCCCATGATGCGGTTGCGCGTCGTCTGCGGACGTGCGGAAACAATGGCAATCTTCTCGCCCACCATTGCATTCATCAGCGTGGACTTACCCACGTTCGGGCGGCCAACGATGGTCACAAAGCCAGAATGGAACTTCTTGTTTTCACTCATGAATTGATTTACTCCTTTGCTTTGAGCTGCTTCGGGCCGAACCCATGCGGCAGCAATTCGGACAGTGTTGCTTCTTCCACGCCATCATTCCACGTGACCAGCACGCGGATATTTGGCGCAAACTCATTCAGTACCTGGCGGCACGCACCGCAGGGCCACGGCGCGGATTCCCTGGAGGCAATCGCGATGGTTGTGAATTCAATTGCACCCTCGCTGACCGCCTTGAAAATGGCCGTGCGTTCCGCGCAGTTGGTCAGCCCGAAGGATGCGTTTTCGATATTGCACCCCTGAAACACGCGGCCATCCGCACACAGCAGCGCCGCACCCACCGGATAGTGGGAATACGGCGAATAGCTGCGCTGCATTGCCTCCCGCGCCATAGCCAGCAGCGTTTCATCTGTCACCAGCGGCGCGGCGTTTTCCTCGCGGCTCATGCCAATCGCGGAGAGGATTTTCTCCTCCATCGCGCGCATTTTCTTCTTGTCGTCTTCTTCGATGTGGTCATAGCCCATCAGGTGGCACAGCCCATGCACCACCAGATAAGCCGCCTCGCGCTCCGGCGAATGGCCGTATTCCTCCGCCTGCGCCAGCACATGCGGGACAGAGAGAATCAGGTCGCCCAGCATGCTGGCATCCAGCTCGTCATCCAGCTCGCGCGCCAGCAGCGTGTCGCACTGCCCTGCCGTCTTGCCCGCAGGATAATTGACCGTCGGAAAGGACAGCACGTCTGTCGCGCGATCCACGCCGCGATATTCGCGATTGATTTCGTGAATCTCCTCGTCTCCGCACAGGCGGATGCAGACCGCACAGGGACGCGTCACGCCTTCTGTCCACACGGCACAATCGGCCGCCGTCTGCATCAGCGTCAGCCATTGCGGGGCTACCTGCGTATCAATTTGCCATAGCAGCTTCATGTGGTTTCCTCGCTTTCGTTTTCTGCGTGCGGTTCTTCTGCTTGTTCCG
Organism: uncultured Faecalibacterium sp.; assembly: GCA_964464815.1. Classification (GTDB taxonomy): domain Bacteria; phylum Bacillota; class Clostridia; order Christensenellales; family Aristaeellaceae; genus UBA11524. Next base: position 18,176 of record CAYXHF010000001.1, on the reverse strand, counting down.
TAGCTTCCGTCGCCGGTGCGACCGGTGCGACCGGTGCGGCCGGAGAGACTGCTGTGTCCGCTGTGACGGCAGGCTCTGCCGTTTCCTTTGCGGCGGGTGCAGTGGCCTCCTGTGCCTGCTGCTTCGTTTCCTTCTCCGCTTCCTTCTCGGCGTTCACCAGCGGACGCGCCGGCACATTCACCGTCGGATACTCAATGCGCTCATGGAACACGCCGCTCAGCGTCTTGCAGAACGCCTCCACAATCGCATCCAGGTCACGCAAGGTCAGCGGAGAATTGCTCAATTGACCATCCTCCAGCTTGCCTCGCACCAGGCGCTCGATGAACTGCTCAATTTCCTTGGGCGTCGGGTCTGGCAGGGAGCGCACCGCGGCCTCGATGGTGTCAGCCAGCATGACAATGGCGCTCTCCTTCGTCGTGGGACGCTGACCGCTATAGCGGAAGTCGGCAATGTCCACCGGCTTGCCATCTGCCATTTGGAGCGCTTTGTGGTAGAAGAACATCACCGGCGTGTCGCCATGATGCTCGGTAATAATCGTCTGAATTTCCGGCGGCAGATGATACTTCTGCGCCAGCATGAGGCCGTCGCGCGTGTGCGCCGTCACAATGGCGGCAGACACATACGGATCGGTGCTGTCATGTGGGTTCTCGCCCATCTGATTTTCCTTGAAGTACAGCGGGCGCTTGAGCTTGCCAATGTCATGGAAGTATGCACCCGTGCGCGCCAGCAAGGGATTCGCACCAATCTTCTCCGCCGCCGCCTCGGCCAGATTCGCCACCACGATGGAGTGATGGTACGTACCCGGCGCCTCCAGCAGCAGACGGCGTAGCAGCGGCTGATTCGGATTTGCCAGTTCCAGCAGCTTGCTGGGCGTGGCCAGATTGAACGCCGCCTCAAACACAGGCTGGAAGCCCACAGCAATCAGGCCACTCAGGATGCCGCTGGCCATGGACCACACCGCATCATACATGACGCCGGAGATATTGCTGGAGGTCATCAGACCCACGGAAAGAATCACCAGCAGGTTCACCACCGCCGCAATCACGCCAGCCAGCACCATGCGCACGCGCTGCGGCTTTTCCTTCAGGTAGCGCACCACGACCGCGCCGGACACAATGCCCGTCAGCAGCAGATGCACCATCTCCGCAGAGTACGCATTGCTGCTGCCCGCAGAAAGGCCAGCGGCGATAATCGCCATCGTGAAGCACGCCGACAAGCCCACACGCGATCCCAGCAGACCCGTCAGCAGCATCGCCGCCATCACGACCGGCGCCAGATACACATCCAGCAGCTTGACCGCAATCACGCACAGGCCTTCACAGACCACCAGCACGACCACAATCACCAGCGAACGGCGAACGTCGGACAAAATCTGCGGCTTCAAAATCAGCAGCATCAGAATCAGCACCAGCATTGCCAGCACCACCAGCAGCATCGCACCCAGATAAATATCCAGGTCATAGTTGCCCGTGTCCAGCAGACCCAGCGCCTCCAGCATCATCAGCTGATTGGCCTGCACGCGCTCGCCCTCACGGATGATGTTCTGGCCCTGCAAGTAGATGACCGGCTCCACCTGTGCGGCGGCGCTGATTTGCGCCTGCTCGGTCACTTCCTGATCGACCACCATGTTCGGGCGAATGCAATGATTCAGCACCACCGGCACGATGTTCTGCATGAGCGAGGTTTCCACACGATAGCCCGCAATCTGACGGATGGTGGCAATCGACTGGCTGACCTGGCCTTCGCGGATGGTCGTGTTCAGGGCGCTTTCCACCGCCAGACGCACGGTGGAGACCATGGTATCAAAGTCCTCCGTGCTACTGCGCAGCAGCACCGTGGCCTGATAGCGCGTCAGCGTGATGGCATCAACCTGCGCCACGGCATACTCAATTTCGTCATTGGTGTAGGTCATCAGGTTGGTGCTGGTGGACATGCTCACATCGTCCCGCAGCGTCAGCCCGTATTGCTGCACCACGCGCAGCTGACGGAACGTTTCATTCAAATCGTCCATCACCTGCTCGGTGACACCCTCCTGGAAGTGATAGGTCGGTTCGACCTTGCTTTCTGCTTCCTTCCGGCGTGCTTCTGTGGTGACAATATCCTCCACGTCCTTGGTGGCGGTAATTGTCTGATGCGAAATCGACCCGACACTCAGGCTATACCGCTTCGGAGCGCACGCCGCGCAGAACATGGCCAGCAGCACCAGTGTGCCCACCAGATAAATCAGGGCACACTTGGCGTTGCCGCTATGCAACCACATGGCGATTCGCCCCAGCACAGGGCGGCGGTTCTGTTTGTTTTCGCGTTTGAACATACGCATGGATGTTCTCTCCTTCTGCACCGAAAAGCAGGATTACGGGCGCTGTGCCTTCTTTTCTGCTTCCTGGCTGTAGTAGGCGTCATACGCCTGCACAATCTGCTGCACCAGCTCGTGGCGAACCACGTCCTTGTGCGTCAATTGCACCATGCCGATGGAGGGAATTCCCTTGAGAATCTCCACGGCCTCCGCCAGACCGGATTTTTTGCCATAGGGCAGGTCCGTCTGGGTAATATCGCCCGTCACCACGACCTTGCTGTTAAAGCCAAGACGCGTGAGGAACATCTTCATCTGCTCCGAGGTCGTGTTCTGCGCCTCATCCAGAATGATGAAGGAATCGGACAGTGTGCGGCCGCGCATGTACGCCAGCGGCGCAACCTCCACCACACCGCGTTCCAGCAGCTTCTGATAGCTGTCCACGCCCATGAAGTCATAGAGCGCATCATACAGCGGGCGCAGGTAGGGATCGACCTTCTGCGTCAGATCACCGGGCAGGAAGCCCAGCTTTTCGCCTGCCTCCACGGCAGGGCGCGTCAGGACAATTCGCTCAATTTCCTTGTTTTTCAGCGCCACCACGGCCAGTGCCATTGCCAGGTACGTTTTGCCCGTACCCGCCGGGCCGACCGCAAAGGTCAGGTCGTGGTCACGGATGGCCTGCACATACTCCTGCTGACCCAGCGTCTTGCAGCGAATCTGCTTGCCGCGGTGCGTAATGGCCACCACGGAGCGCAGGATTTCGTCAATGCGATCCACATTGCCTTCCCGCGCCAGCGCAATGGCGTAGCGGATGCGCGTGCGGTCAACCAGGTCACCATGGCCTATCATTTCCAGCAGCTTGCAGATGACGCTTTCCGCCAGTGCTGCGTCTGCCTCCTCGCCCGTGATAGTCAGGTCTGACCCGCGCAGGGCAATCGTCACGCCGCATTCCTGCTCCACCAAGGCGACATTCTGGTCATTCAGGCCGAACAGGGACATATACAGGTCCATCGAATCAAGCGTCAGGGTGATTTTTCTCGTTTCAGTCAAAAGTGAAGTTCCTTCTTTCTCATCCCGGCGGAAGCGCATTTTCCTCCATACCGGAAGGCTGCTGAATGGCAATGTCTACAAGGCGTTCGCCTGTTGCGACAGCCAACAGAACCTCATCCTCTATCATACTACAATTTACCCACTTGTCAACCAAAGATTCGTTCATCCCGATTTTTTCGCGCAGTTTTCGCAGTGCTGCCGTCCCTGCTTGCCCAGAAACTTCCGCAAATAAGCGCTCCTTTGTTTCCATTTGGCATTCATAGCGTGTTTCCCACACGCACGTCATGGGAAAGAAGAAGCCACCCAGCGGCATGGTTCGTCTGGACACATCCTGTGTGACAAAGCCGCTTTCCTCCACCTGCCAGAGCGGAAACAAGGGCGTTGTGACCAGTAAGGTATCCTGCACGCGCCCGGAGTAAATCGTCTGCTGCTCGGTGGTGCACATGGTGACGGCGGCGCTGTCCCAGACGCGCGCCATGACCACGCCGCGCGCAGAAACAGAGCGTGTTTGCCCGTCGGCTGTCCGCTCCTCGCCGCGAATCAGCACATCGCCCTTTCTGACCAGCGTTCCCGGCTTGACCACGGCTGTCCCGGCCTTGGTCAGGATGCTTGCCACAATTCCGTCGCGCGACGCCACCACATCTCCTGCGCCCTCGCTGGAAAGCGCCATTCCGGATGCCACGCCATCCACCACACGAATCGTCAGCGTCATGCCGCGCCAGCCACACTCAATCCACGCCGTTTCTGGATAGCGCCATTCCAGCAGGTCACGCAATGCACCCGTGTCCACCTCCTTCTTCCAGCGCGGCGGCGTAATATCCAGCGCCGCCAGATATTCCGGCAGGTCAGCAGCGTAAATTCCCGCATTTTCAATCTCCACGCGCCACATCACCTGTGACGCCTGCGCCAGTGCCGCCACACCCAGCAGCATCGCCGCCACCAGTGCCATGCGGCTTCTCAGCTTTTCCAGCAATCGCCCTGTGCCAAGTCGCCGACCCGTTTGCAAGCGCCAGCCGCCGTTTTCCGCCAGTGCCTTGAGTACAAGCAGGTCGTTCTCCCGTACCTGTGCTGTCAAGTGCCTTCCATGCAGTGTGAGCGATTCCAGCGCAATCCCCTGTTCACCTGCCCGACGCACAAAGCGCGACAGGTTCAGCCCTTCGACCGTGATTTCCATTCGCCAGGGACGGTTGTCCGTTTTCATTTTCCGCCTCCCAGCATCGTGATTTGCTCAATTTCGCCGGTCACAACGGCCTCCTGCGCCGTATAGAGCGCAAAGCGAAGCGCCTTGCCGCCAATGCGCAGCGTCCCTTCCTTTGTGCGGAACAGCGCCTCCTCCTCCGTGTAGCCCACAAGGCCCTGATGCTGCTCAATATACACCCTTGTATGGCCTGTCAGCGTCGCCGTGACGGCCTGTCCGGTCACCTCGCTTGGAAAAAACGGCTCCCTGCGCATCGCCGCGCCTCCTTTCTCATCGTATCTTTATGTTTTTCTGCGCGGAAATAGGCATCCGATGGAAAAAAAGCTGTTTACGTTTTCCTCTTTTAATGGTATAATAGGCTGTATGGTGCCAAAGTGCGCCATGGAGTATGCATAATAGGTGAGATAGATATATGGCACAGCTGAACGATTTAGGCATTGATTTGGGCACCTCCAACGTGCTGATTTACCAAAAGGGCAAGGGGATTGTCCTCCGTCAACCGGCGGTGGTTTCCATTGAGCGCTCCACCAAGAAGGTGCTGGCTGTCGGCACGGATGCGTACCGCATGATTGGGCGCACGCCGGGCAATATTCTGGCGCTCCGTCCGCTCCGTCAGGGCACGGTTGCCGATTTTGAGCTGACGAACACAATGCTGCGGTACTTTCTGGGCGGTGTGTTGGAAAAGCGCCTGTTCTCCGGCCCGAAGGTCGTCATGAGCGTTCCCTCCGGCGTGACGGAGACGGAAAAGCATTCCCTGATTAACATCCTGCTGGACGCAGGCGTGAAGCGTACCCATCTGCTGGAGCGTCCGCTGGCCGCCGCGCTGGGCGTTGGGCTTGATTTGCAGCAGCGCTATGGCCACATGATTATCGACATGGGTGCCGGCATCACCGACATTGCCGTCATTTCTGAGGGACAGGTGGTGCAGTCCGCCAGTGTCTACTACGGCGGCGATGCCTTTGACGAAGCGATTATCCGTTATCTGCTGCAAAAATACAGCCTGCTGATTGGTGAGCGCACCGCCGAGCAGGTCAAAATCACCCTCGGATCGGCCATGCCCGTTGAGCCGGAAAACGACTTCACGATGGAGGTCGTTGGCCGCTATCGCCTGACTGGTCTTCCCCACACGCAGGAAATTCACGCCAGCGAAATCTATGAGGCGCTGCGCGAGACGGTTGGGGCGCTGATTACCAGCATCCAGAACGTGCTGGTGCGCACGCCGCCGCAGCTGGCCGCTGACATTTTCGAGGACGGCATCATCCTCACCGGTGGCGCGGCAGGGCTTTCTCGCCTGCCGGATGCGATTTTCTCCGCCCTGCACATTCCCTGTGGCGTCGCCGACGACCCGCAGACCAGCGTCGTGCTTGGTTGCGGTCTGGCCGCCGAGGATCCTGCCAGCTATGCCAACGTCCTCAATGACGGTCGCCATGGCTTTAAGCGCCTGTAATTCTCTTTTCCTTTGGCCCTTGCGCCTGTTTGTCGCCCTTTTAACGCGACACAGGCGTTTTTTGTTGAGTCAAAGCGTATTCCTGCATGGAAAGATTCTGTGTGGCAAACCTTCTAATTCTGCATGTGATGACAGCGTATGCATTGACGAAGGATACAATGCGTGATATATTGAAAGCGAACAGGAGGAATGATTCATATGGCACGCAAAGATGCAGATATGACGCAGGGTAGCATCCTGCGCCAATATATTGCGTTTGCACTACCGCTGACCATCGGGCTGCTCTTCCAGCAGCTCTACAGCACCGTTGACACGGTTGTTGTGGGCAATTTCGTGGGTGAAACGGCGCTTGGCGCGGTCGGATCAACAGGCAATATCATCAACATGCTCATCGGCATTTGCAACGGTCTTTCTCTGGGTGCTGGTGCGGTCATCAGCCAAGCCTATGGCGCCAAGGATGAGGACAGAATTCAGCGCGCGGTGCATACCACCATGGTTGTCACCTTTTTGCTCTGCGCAGTAATGACCGTTGTTGGCGTTTCGCTGGTCACGCCCGGTCTGCGCCTGATGCGCACGCCGAATATTATGCTCGAGGAGGCCAGCCAGTACCTGACCATCTACTTTTCCGGCATTGCGGGCCTGCTGATTTACAACATGGGCAGCGCCATCCTGCGTGCCGTGGGCGATTCACGCCGACCGCTGTATTTCCTGATTTTCTCCGCGATTCTCAATACCGCGCTGGATTTGCTGTTCGTGATTCGCTTCCACATGGGCGTTGCGGGCGTGGCCTACGCCACCATCATCGCGCAGGCGGCCAGTGCCGTGCTGGTGCTGTTTGTCCTGACAAGGGAAAAAAGCGCATACGGTCTGCGCTGGAACAAGCTGCGCATCAGCGGCGATGTGCTCAAGCAGATTCTGATTATCGGCTTACCCGCCAGCATCCAGCAGGGTCTGACTTCCTTCTCCAACGTCTTTGTGCAGGGCTACATCAACGACCTGGGCGATTTGAGCGCCTCGGGCTGGGCGGCATACAACCGCATCGACGCCTTCCTGATGGTGCCGGTCATGGCCATTGCGCAAGCCTCCACCACCTTCGTGGCACAGAACTGGGGCGCACGCAAGCCCGAACGCGCGCGCAAGGGCGTTCGCACCGGCATTCTGCTGTCCCTTGGCTGCATGGCCGTCTGCGCCAGCCTCGTGATGTGCTTTGCGCACCCGCTGCTTTCGCTGATTTGCGATTCGGAAACCGTCATCGGCTATGGCATCCGTTTCCTGTATATCATCACGCCCTTCTATCTGCTGATTACCTTCAACCAGCTCTACTCCGGCGCGTTGCGCGGCATCGGCAATTCCCTGCTGCCCACGCTCATCATGCTCTTCTCCTTCGTGCTGTTCCGTCAGGTGTACCTTTTCTGCGCCACGTCGTTCATCACGGATGAGAATTTGCGCTTCATCGCCGTTGCGCTGAGCTATCCGGTCGGATGGATGCTCTGCTCCCTGCTTCAGTGCATTGCGTATCACCGCAGTCGCCTGTTCCATCCCTCACACCACTTCGTGAAAGAAGTATAAGGCACAAACAGCCCGGAAATCACGGCAGAATTCTCTGCTTCGGCTTCCGGGCTGCTTGATTATTTTTGTTGTTCCAGATATTCCTGCTGTCCCAGGGTGAAGGCATCCTGACCATAGCAGTCTGCCGCCACCACCAGCGGCAGCTCATGCAGCGTCAGACGCTTGACCGATTCCGGGCCTAAATCATCCCAGCAAATAACCTCCAGCGACGTGACGCATTCGGCCATCAGCGCCGCCGCGCCGCCGACCGCCGCAAAATACACCGCCGGATGCTCCTGCATGGCATCCATCACAGCCTGTGAGCGGCTTCCCTTGCCAATCATGCCACGCAGACCATGCGCAAGCAGCGTCGGCGTGGAGGCATCCATGCGTGTGGACGTCGTCGGGCCAATCGAGCCAACCGGGCGACCTGCCGGTGTCGGCGTCGGGCCGGCGTAATAAATCACCTGTCCCTCCAAGTCCACCGGAAGTGGCTTGCCTTCCCTGAGCAAGTCCATCATGCGCAGATGCGCCGCGTCACGCGCCGTATATACCACGCCAGAGAGTAGCACATGCTCCCCTGCATGCAGCGATTTGACCATTTCCTCCGTCAGAGGCGTTGTCAGTTTCCGCATTTGTTTTCCCTCCGTTTGTTATTACAGCACTGCCGTTGCGTGGCGCGTCACGTGGCAGCTGACGTTCACCGCCACGGGTAGACCGGCAATATGCGTCGGCGCCGCAATCACATGTAGTCCCAGACACGTCGTTCTGCCACCCAGGCCCTGCGGGCCAATGCCCGTGCGGTTGATTTCGTCCAGCAGCTCCGTTTCCAGCTGCGCATAGAACGGATCGTCATTCTGCTTGCCCAGCGGCAGCATCAGGGCACGCTTGGCATTCTCCGCGACCTGCTCAAAGTCACCACCGATGCCAATGCCCAGCACCATCGGCGGACAGGGATTTGCCCCTGCCATGCGCACCGTTTCCAGCACGAAGTGCTTCACGCCTTCCAGACCACTGGCGGGCGTGAGCATCTGCAAGCGACTCATGTTTTCGCTGCCAAAGCCCTTGGGCGCGACCGTCAATGTCACCTGGTCACCCGGCACAAGGCGCGTGTGGATGATGGCCGGCGTATTGTCGCCCGTGTTCACGCGGCGCAAGGGATCGCCCACCACGCTCTTACGCAGCAGTCCCTCCACATATCCGCGATGTACACCAGTGTGAATAGCCTCCTCGAACGCGCCCTCAATATGCACATCCTGCCCGACATCGGCAAACACAATCGCCATGCCGGTATCCTGACAGATGGGCATTTGGGTGTTGCGGGCAATCTGTTCATTCTTCACCAGCAGAGACAAAATATCCTGTGCGGGCGCAAAGGTTTCCGTCTCCTGTGCCGCATGCAGCGCCGCGGCCACGTCCTGCGGCAAATCGCGGTTGGCCTGAATACACAATTGGGCAATCGTATCGGTAATGGTCTGTGCCTGTATGGTTTTCATACTCACTCATCCTCCGCAAACAGCTTTTTCAGCCGCAACGCCGCCGCCTTGACTGCATTCTTCTTTTCACCGTCCAGCACCAATTCGCTCTGCGCATCCCGCAGGGACAGGTCATGCTGCACCATGGCATCAATCAGCCGTGCCTCCAGCGTCACATCTGCCACCGGCGCTTTTTCCTCCGGTAGCGTCACCTCATGCATATCCAGAATCAGGCAGTACTCGCCCTTTTCCGCCTTGGGATTATCGCGCAGCAGCTGCAAGACCTCCTCCGCCGTGCCACGAATCGTCTTTTCGTGCAGCTTCGTCAGGTCGCAGGACGCACTCACGCGGCAGCCCGGCAGCGTTTCACTGATGGTTTCCACCAGCTCCACCACGCGGAAGGGCGATTCATGCACCGCCGCCACCTTCACCTGACGCGCCATCTGTTGCAGCTTCTCGCGCAAATCCTTCTTTTCGCGCGGCAAGAAGCCGTAGAAGGCGAATTCCCGCGTATCAAACCCGCTGACCGACAGCGCCGAAATCGACGCGCAGCAGCCCGGAATCGCCAGCACCTCGATGCCGCGCTCCACACACGCCTTCACCAGCGCGTAGCCCGGGTCGGAGATGCAGGGCGTTCCCGCATCCGTCGTCAGGGCAATGTCAATTTGCTCGGCGACCATCTTGTCCGCCAGATACGCGCCCTTGGTGTCCTCGTTATGCTGATGGCAGGCCGTCAGGGGCGTGTCAATGTCAAACACCGTTAGCAGCTTCTTGGTCACGCGGGTATCCTCCGCTGCAATCAGCTGCACCTTGCGCAGCGTCTCAATGGCGCGCGGCGTCATGTCGTTCAGATTGCCAATGGGCGTACCGACCACATACAGCGTGGGCATTATTCCTGCACCTCCAGCTTCTGGCAGACGCGCAGCTTCGCCGAACGGGCGCGCGGATTGCGCTCCACTTCCTCTGCCGTAGGTGCAACTGCACCCTTGGCCAGCACCTTCACCATCGGCTTCTTGCCGCAGGTGCAGATGGGCGCTTTCGGCGGACACGTGCAAGGGTTCTGCAAACGCTGGAAGCAACGCTTCACCAGTCTGTCCTCCAGGGAGTGGAAGGTAATCACCAGCATACGGCCACCCGGCTTCAGGCAGTCCACAAAATCGCAAATTGCCTTGTCCAGCGGGTCCAGCTCGTCATTGACGGCGATGCGGATGGCCTGGAAGGTTCTGCGTGCCGGATGGCCATCATCCTTACGGCGCACGGCCTTGGGAATCGCGGCATCGACCGCATGCACCAGGTCGAACGTCGTCTCCATCGGCTTTTTGGCGCGATGCTCGCAAATCATGGCCGCCACACGCGCGGCCCATTTTTCCTCGCCATAATCGCGGATGATGCGGCACAGCTCCTGCTCGCTGTAGGTGTTGAGCAGCTCGGCCGCCGTCATGCCCTGACTGACGTCCATGCGCATATCCAGCGGCGCATCCTCGTGATAGGAAAAGCCGCGTTCGCCACGATCCAGCTGCGGTGAGGACACGCCCAGATCCAGCAGCGCACCGTCCAGTAGTGGCGCATTTGCCGCCTGCAGCAGCGCCTTGCCGTCATGGAAATTGCCATGCAGCGCATGGAAGCCCGGATATTCGTGCAAACGCTCACTGGCCGCCTGAATGGCCGTCATATCGCGGTCAATGCCATAGAGCGACGCCGTGCCGCCCGACTGGCGCAGCATCGCGCCGCTATGGCCACCGCCGCCCAGTGTGCCATCACAATAGACACCATCCGGCTTGACGGCCATCCATTCCAGCACTTCATTGAGCAAAACAGGTTCGTGGATAAATTCCATGTTGCTTTCCCTCACTTCTTCCGCACAATTGATACGAAATCTCGTCAAAAAGACATTTCCTAATCAGCGCCAATTCAGTCCCAACGCTGTTCGTAGGCTACCCGCAAAATACAGCGATCCCGCCGCAATCACAATGCCGTCTTCACCTGCCAGCGTCCGTGCCGTTTGAAGTCCCTCTTCCAGCGATGCGGCCGCCTGTGCATGTATGCCATGCGCCGACAGGGCCTGCGCATACACCTGTGCATCCAGCGCACGAGGATTATCCGGCGTCACGGTCACTGCCGTCTGCGCCATGGCTGCAAAATCGCGCAGCATGTCCTCCTGCAATTTATCGGACAGCACACCAGAGAGCAGCACACGGCGCGTATCAGGCAAATGGCGCTCCACAAAGTGGCGCAGCGCCTGCACGCCCTGCGGGTTATGCGCCCCATCCAGCAGCACCTGTCCGCACCATTCCAGCCGTGCGGGCCACACCGTCTTCGCAAGGCCCTCACGCACCGCATCATCGGTGATGTGCCAGCCCTGCGCCCGCAGCTCCTCCACCATCGCCAATACGCTCATGGCGTTATCTGCCTGATGCTCTCCCGGCAGGGCAAGGCGAAGCGCCTGCCACGGCTGCTGCAATTGATAGCTGACGCACGCCCCATGCGCATCATAGGTCGCATGTGAAATCGCCGCATGGGTCAATTGGCGCAAGGGCGCATGCACCGCCGCCGCGGCCTCTGCAAACACCTGTTGCACCGCCGCATCCGCCGGATGGCAGACCACGGGGACATTGGGCTTGATAATGCCCGCTTTTTCGCTCGCAATGGCTGCCAGCGTATCGCCCAGATACGCCTGATGATCCAGCCCAATCGCGGTAATGGCGCACAAAATCGGCGAAACGATATTCGTCGGGTCTTTCCTGCCGCCCATGCCCACTTCCACAATGGCCACATCGCATGCTTCTCCGGCAAACACAGCCAGCGCCAAGGCCGTTCCCATCTCAAAGGGCGTTACGAAGGCATTTTCCTCCTGGCGCATGCTTTCGGCTGCGTCCACCAGCGGATTGCCATAGCGCACCATCCGCTCCTCATCCAGTGGCAGACCATTCAGGCGAATTCGCTCCTGATACGCCTGCAAAAACGGCGATGTATACAGGCCTGTTTTATATCCCGCATGGCGCAGCACGCTTTCCAGCATCGCGCAGGTGCTTCCCTTGCCGTTCGTTCCCGCGACATGGATGACCGGCACCGCCTTTTTTTCCGGCAGCGCCTTGCGCATTCTTTCCAGCAGCCCCAGCACGTTCTGAAAGCCATTCTTGCTGCCCGTGGCGTAGCTGCCATGAATGGCCTCCACCACCTGATTGCTGTCCAGCATCAAACGTCCCTTCCTTCATGTGCGTTCGCACAAAGCCTACAGGACGCATACACAGCGCGTCCCAATAAGTAGTTGCATGTTATTATACCATGCTTGCCTGATTGCGTCAAATGTGGTAGAATAGGAAAGTTCTGATGCCTTTTCCCTGCGCATCCACGCCCAGGTTTACAGGCATTCATCCAACCAATCATCATGAAAGAAGGGAGCAGCAAGCCATGGGACGCACCGTTGTGATTGCCGAGAAGCCCAGCGTTGGGCGCGATATTGCCCGCGTTTTGGGCTGCAAGACAAACGGCCGTGGTTGCCTGATGGGCGAAGAATACATCGTCACCTGGGCCGTAGGTCATCTGGTCACACTGGTAGAACCGGATGAGCTGGACGAAAAGTACAAGCAGTGGCGCTTTGACACGCTCCCCATTTTGCCCGACGATATTCCGCTCAAGGTCATCCACAGCAGTCGCGACCAGTTTCAGGTTGTCCGCGACCTCATCAACGCGCCGGACACTGACCGGCTCATCTGCGCAACAGACGCAGGGCGCGAAGGTGAATTGATTTTCCGCTACATCTATCAAAAGGCCAATTGTCACAAGCCCTTTGACCGTCTCTGGATTTCCTCCATGACGGACGAAGCGATTCAGGAGGGTTTCCGCAGCATCAAGAGCGGCAGCGCCTACGACGGTCTTTACCGCAGCGCACAGTGCCGCTCACAGGCCGACTGGCTCGTTGGCATGAATGCCAGCCGCGCCTTCACCTTGCGCTATGACGCGCTCCTCTCCGTTGGCCGTGTGCAGACGCCGACGCTGGCTATTTTGGTCAAGCGCCGCAAGGAAATTGAGGACTTCAAGCCCGAGGAGTACGCCACCGTGACCGCCAATTTCGGCGATTACAAGGGCATGTGGTTCTCCGAGGCGCTCAATCCCAACACGCACATCCCCAAGGTACAGACCGCCAAGGAGATTGCCGCTCAGATTCAGGGCCAGACGGCCACCGTTCTTTCTGCCGAGACGACCCGTGGGCGCGAATTACCGCCGCAGCTCTACGACCTGACCTCCCTGCAACGCGACGCGAACCGCCTGCTCGGCTTCACAGCTGACAAAACGCTGAAGCTGGCACAATCCCTCTACGAAACGCACAAGGCGCTCACCTATCCGCGTACCGACAGCCGCTATCTGCCGCCGGACATGATTCCTCGCGTCGTACAGACGATGAAGATGCTCCCTGACAATTACCAGAAGCTGATTGCCGGTGCGCTCCCCAATGGGCACCTTCCCGTCAGCAAGCGCACCATCGACGAAACCAAAGTGACCGACCACCATGCCATCCTTCCCACGCCGCGCCGCATCCGGCTTGACACCCTATCGCCCGATGAGCGTCAGCTCTACGATATGGTGACGCGCCGCATGCTATCGGCCTTCTATCCGGCATGCGAATTTGACGCCACGAAGGTCATCACAGGCGTCGGCGAACACCGTTTCCGCACCAACGGCCGTGTTGTGATTCAGAACGGCTGGCACGACATTCCTCCGCTGGAGAATCCGCCGCCCACAAGCCGCAGCCGCAAAAAGCCCGCCGATGCCGAGGAGGACACCGTTCTACCGCCGCTTACCGCTGGCGATGTGCGCACCGTCATTGGCAGCGAGGTCAAGGCCGACAAGACGAAGCCGCCGGCACAGCACAACGACGCCTCTCTCCTTGCCACGATGGAAAACGCCGGGCGCGAATCCACCGATGAGGAAATCGCCCGTCAAATGAAAGGACGTGGCATTGGCACACCTGCCACACGCGCCAACATCATTGAGCGTCTCATCAAGGTCGGCTACGCCATCCGCAAGGGCAAGACGATTCTCGCCACCGATAAGGGCGTTCAGCTGATTGCCATCGTCCCGCAGGAGCTTTCCTCCCCAGAAATGACCGGCCGCTGGGAGCTTGCGCTTGACCGCATCACCGATGGCGAACAGGACGCGGACAAGTTCATGGACAGCATCCGCAAATTCTCCACCTTCCTTGTCAACTACGCCCGCAACAACCGCGCCGACATTGAATTCCCCGACGACGGTCGTCGCAAGCAACGTGCGCACGCTCTTGTCCTACGCGGCGACCCGGTCGAAGGCTGTCATTGTCCCGTATGCCACAAGGGGCAAGTACTGGAAAACCCGCGGAGCTTTTTCTGCTCCCGTTTTGCGGAAGGCTGTCACTTTACGCTCTGGAAGGACTGTCTCGAACAAGGCGGCGGCCCGACACTCACCGCCAAGCTACTCCAGCTTCTTCTGGATAAGACGCAGCTGCAAGGCTCTAGCGGCATCATCATCTTACAAAACGACACGATTGCCTTCTTCCCCAACGGCGCCACCACCGCAAGCGTCTACCGCCCCATCACCTACGAAAAGCGCCGCTCCGTCAAACGCGGATAAAAGCAACCGCTAATGATTGCTTACAAAATCCAGCACGAGCAAAGAAGTCAATTTCAAAAACCTTTGCTGCAAAAAAATTCATCTACGCAAAGGGTTCCAAGGGTGTGAGCCACACTGGCGATGAGCGGAAAGCCCCTTGGTTGCAGCAAACAATGCCTAGCCGCAACGGAGAAAACCAAGCAGTTCTTGTTTAACCATGCTTGTTTCTTGCCATGAGGAAAGAAAGTTAGTCTCCGCGACTTTGCGAGCGCGTGCTTTGCTGGATGGTGAAGAGGATTGAGTGCGCCTTTTTGATTGCACTTCTGGGGCTTTACCCCAGACCCCACAAGGGCGCTGCCCTTGACCTGCGAAGGGCCGTCGGCCCTTTCAAAACCCATTTCGCGATGGAGTTGATGACGTGATTTGACAGTTTCCGCGTGATAGGGTTTGGTGTTCTGTCTTTGGGGTATATTCTTTTCCCCTGGTACTTGCTTTTTCTCCGAAAGGAGCGTACAATAAACTTGACCATAATTCGCCGTTTACGGCAGAAATGAGGAATTTTATCATGTCTGAACAGCTTCGTACTCGTGACCAGATTCCCGCTAAATATAAGTGGGACTTGACCCATATCTACCCTAACGATGAAGCTTGGGAACAGGCCCTCGCCGCTGTCCTGGAAAGTGCAAAGGCTTTCACCGCCTATGAAGGTAAGGTCGCCGAAAATCCTCGTAAGGCGATTCAGGATTACTTCCAGCTCGATGAGCAGCTGAGCCCGGTTTTCTCCTACGCGTTCCTGCGCCGTGAAACCGATAACGCTGACCCTGTTGCCCAGAACCTCCGCGCCCGCGTCTCCCAGATGGGAATGCAGGTGGGCACCATGCTCTCCTTCTTCCAGCCGGAATTGCTGGCCATGGATGAAGCCGCGCTGCGTGACATGGCTGACGATCCTGCCATGTCCGATTATGATGCCTTCCTGCGCCAGCTGCTGCGCCAGAAGCCGCACTCCCTGCCGAAGGAGCAGGAAAAGCTGCTGGCCATGATGGGTCAGGTAGGCCAGGCGCCGAATAATATCTTCGGCATGCTGACCGACGTGGATATGCAGTTCCCGGATGTGACGATGGCCGACGGCACGACGCAGCCGCTGACGGAAGGCAACTACTCCCAGTATATCCGTAGCAACGACCGTAACGTGCGTAAGTGCGCCTTCGATGGCATCATGGATACCTATGGTAAGTTCGGCAACACCATCGCCGCCACCTATAACGGCAGCGTGCAGAATGACGTCTTCCACGCGCGCGCCCGCCATTACGAGACGGCCCGTGAGGCAGCCATGAAGCCGCTGGAAATTCCCACGAGCGTCTATGACAACCTCATCAATGAAGTGCATAACGCCATTCCGGTGCTGAATGAGTATCTGGAGCTGCGTAAGAAGCTGATGGGTCTGGACGAGCTGCACATGTACGACCTGTACACGCCCATCATCAAGGACTTCCAGATGGAATTGAGCTATGACAAGGCGTTCGATCTGGTGCTGGAAGGTCTCAAGCCCATGGGTGAAGACTATCTGGCAAAGCTGCGTGAGGCACGTGACGGTGGCTGGATTGACGTGTATCCCTCCAAGGGTAAGTCCTCCGGCGCTTTCTCCTCCGGCAATCTGCGCAATGTCCATCCCTACGTGCTGCTGAACCACAACGACAACCTGTCCGACACCTTCACCATCGCGCACGAGCTGGGCCACTCCATGCACTCCTTCTACTCCAACACCAACCAGCCTGCGCCCAAGAGTGACTATAGCCTGTTCGTGGCGGAGGTTGCCTCCACCTGCAACGAGGCGACCATGATGCGTCACCTGCTGGACACCTTCAAGGATGACAAGAAGACGATGGCGTACCTGCTGAACCACTTCCTGGAGCAGTTCCGCACGACGGTCTTCCGTCAGACGATGTTCGCCGAGTTTGAGCTGATTGCCCACACCATGGCCGAGCAGGGTCAGCCGCTGACGCGCGAGAGCCTGACGAAGGTCTACTACGACCTGAACAAGAAGTACTACGGCGCCGTCTGCACGGTGGATGAGAACATCGGCAACGAGTGGATGCGCATTCCGCACTTCTATCGTGCGTTCTATGTGTACGTGTACGCCACGGGCCTGTGCGCCGCGGTCAGCCTGAGCGACAAGATTCTGACCGAAGGCGAGAGCGCCGTGCGCGACTACCGCAAGTTCCTGTCTGCCGGCTCTTCCGTCTCCCCGATTGACGCGCTGAAGCTGGCTGGCATCGACATGAGCAGCCCCGAACCCGTTCGCCGCGCGCTCAACGTTTTCAAGGACATTCTGGAGCAGTTCAAGGCGGTCATCTGACCCCTGTGTGCTCTTCCAATGCCGCATGACGAAAGGAAATGTGTGCTATGATGCATGGCTATGACAAAACAGCCGCCGCGGCCTTCATCACCCGTGTGATTCGCAAGGCCGACCATCCCGAGCTAGCCGACCAGATTGCAACGCTTGTGCCGCAGATGATTGATGCGGACATGGCGTACATGCACGCATCTGGTGTTCTGGACGAGGACGGCTACGCAGGCGACCACTACTACGAGGACGACGAGGCGATTGAAGCGATTCTCGACACCCTGCTTGCAGCCAACGACCTGACGCCGGAGCAAGCCGTCAAGCTGGCCGCGCTGATTGACGACTACCTGGACGCCCAGCAGCTCTTCCTGGAGACGCAGGGCATGGTGGAATTCGACGACTGATTTTCCTGAATAAAAAAAAGATGGGACGCACTGCTGTGATGGCGGTGCGTCCCGTGTTGCTTTCCAGGCACTCTTTCATGGTATCTCCGCTTATTTGTCAATAGGCTAATTCAGCTTATCCTATAATAGTCATGAGGTGCTTTTTCTTGCGACAGCATATTCCCTATCCGCGCATTCGTGATTTGCGTGAGGAGCATGACTTGAAGCAATCCGCGATTGCGAAAATTCTCGGTATTACACAGACCTGCTATAGCAAATACGAAATCGGCACGACGGAGATTCCTGTCGCCATCTTGATTCGCCCTGCACGCTTATATAACACCAGCATTGATTACCTCGTCGGCGAAACCTCCATCCCTCAGCGATACTCCGAATAGCGCCTTGCTTGCTTTTCCAGTCAGCAGGGCGTTTTTCATTTCCAAAAACTCATACCACTCCCGCATTATTTTCGCACGTAAAAAAGGAGCGACCTGCCTCACATGAGACAAGTCGCCCTTGTTTGTTTTGGGGAAAATTACGCCTTGGGGCCAGCCTCGACCAGCGCCTTGCCAGCGTCGTTGCCAGTGTACTTGACAAAGTTCTTCTGGAAACGAGAAGCCAGGTCCTTCGCCTTGGTCTCCCATTCGGAAGCATCGGCGTAGGTGTCGCGAGGATCCAGGATCTTCGTGTCAACACCGGGCAGCTCGGTGGGCACTTCAAAGTCGAAGTACGGAATCTTCTTGGTGGGCGCCTTCAGGATATCGCCGTTCAGGATCGCGTCGATGATGCCGCGGGTGTCCTTGATGGTGATACGCTTGCCGGTGCCGTTCCAGCCGGTGTTGACCAGGTAAG